>JBEEHH010000018.1:0-273465 GCA_041167325.1 Verrucomicrobiota bacterium
GGATTCGAGAGGAGGCCGCGCGTTACGACATCTCAGTCGATAAGATGCGCAAGCAACTGGAGGAACACGACCAGCTTAATTCACTGGCGGAACAGATTCTGCTCGGTAAGACCCTTGATTTCCTGAAGGCCAATGTTAGCGTCGAATTGGCGGTAGAAACGCCGGTTTTAGAAGAAAAATCATGAGTTCACGTAACGAAAATTTGTCGCAATCGGTGCTGATCCCGATGGTGGTGGAACAGACCGGGCGAGGGGAGCGCAGCTACGATATCTACTCGCGTCTGCTCAAGGACCGGATCGTTTTCATCGGCACAGCTTTGGACGATCACATCGCCAACCTGGTCATTGCTCAGTTGCTTTTTCTCCAAATGGAGGACTCCAAGAAGGACATCAATATTTATATTAACTCGCCGGGCGGTTCGGTGACGGCCGGACTCGCGGTTTACGACACGATGCAGTTTCTCACTTGTGACGTGACCACTTATTGCCTCGGCATGGCGGCGAGCATGGCGGCAGTTTTGCTTTGCTCGGGAACGAAAGGAAAACGTTTCGCGCTCCCGAATTCCGATATCATGATCCACCAGGTTTCAGGTGGAGCACAGGGCGCGGCTAGTGACGTGGAGCGTCAGGTCGATTACATGTTTAAGCTCAAGAAGCGCCTGATTCGAATTATCGCCCAGCACACGGGCAAGCCGGAAGAACAGGTGAAGATGGATTCCGACCGCGACTATTATATGTCGGCCCAGGAAGCGAAGGTGTATGGGCTGGTGGATGAAGTGATCAAGTCGCGCAAAGAAGTGAAGCTGCTCGACGGCGCGACGTCTCCGTCGGCCGACCGTTCCGTTGCGGTGGCGGAGGCCGCCTTGCCACGGAAGTCTGGGGAATAGAAGCTGCTAATTTAAGGGCTCAAATATGGCACGCGCCTCGAACCTCACTATGTGCTCGTTCTGTGGCAAGAGCCACGCCGAGGTGCGTAAGTTGATCGCCGGGCCGGGCGTCTACATTTGCGACAGCTGCATCAACGTCTGCAAGAGCATTCTCGATAAGGAACTCAATGAGGACGCGCGTCGTCAATCGTCCACCATGCGCGTGCCCAAACCGGCGGAAATCCGGCGGTCGCTCGATCAATATGTGATCGGCCAGGACGTCGCCAAAAAGACATTGTCGGTGGCGGTGCATAATCATTTCAAGCGGGTCATGCAGACGTCGGTGCCGGCCGATGCGTCCGCCGCGTTTCAGCCCGATCCATTGGCCGAGGTTGAGATTGAGAAAAGTAACATCCTCCTGGTCGGTCCAACCGGTTCGGGCAAAACTTTACTGGCCAAAACGCTGGCCAAGATTCTTGATGTGCCGTTTTGCATTGCCGATGCCACCACGCTGACCGAGGCGGGGTATGTCGGCGAAGATGTCGAGAACATCATATTGCGCCTGTTGCAGAATGCAGATTACGACGTCAAACGCGCCGAGATCGGCATTGTTTACATCGACGAGATCGACAAGATCGGCCGCAAGACCGACAACGTCAGCATCACGCGCGACGTTTCGGGCGAAGGCGTGCAGCAGGCGCTCCTAAAAATTCTCGAAGGCAGCACCTGCAATGTTCCACCGCAAGGCGGCCGGAAACATCCGCACCAGGAGTACATCCAGGTCAACACGGAGAAGATCCTTTTCATTTGCGGCGGCGCGTTTGTGGGCCTCGACAAGATCGTGCAGAAACGCATCGGTCAGCGGACGATGGGATTCAACAGCCCGACCTTGGAAGTGGAAGCGGCGTTGGCGAGAGAAGCCGTGCGGCACGTTGAACCGGAAGATCTGCTCAGTTTCGGCATGATTCCGGAATTCATCGGGCGCTTGCCAGTGATCAGCGCCCTGGACGCTCTGACCGAGGAAGAAATGGTCGCGATCCTGACGGACACGAAGAACGCGATGATCAAGCAGTACACGAAGCTCTTCTCGATGGAAGGCGTGCGACTGAGTGTGACCAAGGACGCCTTGAAAGCGCTCGCGGCGCAGGCGGTCACCAAAGGCACTGGCGCACGGGCGCTGCGTTCGATGCTCGAGCGGATCATGCTCGAAATCATGTACGAGGTGCCGAGCCGCGAGGATATCGCGGAGGTCACGATCAATCGTGCCGTCGTCGACGGCAAAAAGCCTCCTCTGATTCGCAAGAAGCAGGACAAGGACGCGGCGTAAGGCGGCGGCGCTCCATTTTTAACAAGGAGGGGCGGTTTACAAACCGCCCTTTTTCTTGTTCGGCGGTTTGTAAACCGTCGCTCCTTGGCTTTCCTGACATGGCGCAATGCGAACCATCGTCATTAACACCGGCACCGAGCTTCTCCTCGGCGACGTGCTCAACTCTCATCTCGGCTTCATCGCCCGCGAAATATTTCCCTTTGGCTTGCGCATCAGCCGACAGATCACGGTGCCGGATGGTCCCGCGATCCGTGACGCGCTCGCCGAATCATGTGCGGATTCGGACATCGTTTTTGTCACCGGTGGTCTTGGTCCGACCACCGACGATATCACGCGTGAAGTTACCGCCGAGCTTCTCGGACTGGCTTTGTGGCACGATCCCGTTGTCATGACTGCAATTACAAACCGCGCCGCAAGTCGTGGCTTCCGGCTGACGGATCGAGTGGCCCGGCAGGCTGATGTGCCCGAAGGCGCGGTCGTATTGCCAAACAATAACGGCAGCGCACCGGGTTTATACATTGCCGCAATCGGCGATCGGCAAAAAAGTCGGCCGCATCTCTTTCTTCTCCCCGGACCGCCGCGCGAACTGCATCCGATGTTCAAGGATTCGGTCCTGCCAATCCTGCGGAAGATTATTTCGCGGGAATCAGTCGTTCAGCGTCGCACCTACAGCATCGCGGGGATGGGCGAATCGCTTGTGGAGGAGGCGATCGGCGAACGTCTCCTCGAAATCCCGGGGATCGAGCTGGGGTATTGCGCCCGGCCAGGAGAAGTGGATGTGCGGATCATGGGCGATGAGGCGGTACTCAATCGAGCGGACGCAATCATCACCGCCAGACTCGGCGCCGCCGTGTTCTCGCGCGATGGTGGAAGTCTCGAAGAGACAGTCGTGAAGCTGCTGACGGAACGAAAGCAAACTCTGGCCGTGGCGGAATCTTGCACGGGCGGTTATCTCGCGCATCGGATCACAAATGTGCCCGGCGCCTCCGCCGTTTTCTTGGCGGGATACGTGACCTATTCGAACGAAGCCAAGACGCGACTGCTCGGAGTCGATCCGCATTCGATTTCAGAACACGGAGCGGTGAGCGAAGAGGTGGCGCGCGCGATGGCGGAAGGTGCGCGGAAAGAAGCGAAGACGACATTTGCCCTCGCTACGACAGGAATCGCCGCGCCGGGTGACGGCAAGAGCGATAAACCGGTAGGGACAGTTTTCATCGCGCTGGCGGAAGACGGAGCGCCGACGATCGTCAGAAATTTTCTGTTCCCCGATGACCGGCCGACGTTTAAGGAGCTGACGATACAGAACGCGTTGGAAATGCTGCGTCGGACAGCGCTCTAAGGATCGACGCGTACGGGTGTCCCGACCTTAACGTGCGAATAGAACTGCGCGGCGCCGGGTTCCGGCATTCGGATACAGCCGTGCGACGCGGGATAGCCGGGCAAAATCCCCACGTGCATTCCGACGCCCTCGCCGGTCAAGCGCATGAACCACTTCATCGAGGCGCCGACGTAATGCGTCCCGCTCGGGGCTGAATCAATCCGGGCGCTTATCCCGCCGCGCACTGTCCGGCCCTGCGAATCCTTGTAGTCACCGTAAAGGCTCGAGTGATGGTCCTTGTCTTTTTCCAGGACGGTGAAACTTCCGTTCGGCGTGGTGTGGCCGCGTTTGCCGGAAGAGATCGGACTGTCGATCGCGATTTCTTCTCCGATCATCAGGTAGGCGCGCTGTTTCGTGATGGAAACGATCACATGAGCGTTATCCGGCGTGACTCTTTGCAGCACCGCGGCGTTGGTGGTGATTGGCGGCTGGGCTTTGATCAAGTCGCTGGCTTTCTTCATGGGCTGATTAGGCGACGCAGAAGGCGAGGGCTTGGGGTGGACTTGGGTTTTGTTTTGGTTCGCCGGCGCGGAAGGCGAAGGCTTCGGCGGAACCGTGCGCCGTGGGATCTGGGCGTGCCCGACTTCGAAACCGAAAAGAACGATGGCCGCGGCGACGCTGGAGCGAAGGAGAAACGAGGTCACGGTAATTTAGCGGCCGACGTAAGTGTCGATTCGCTTGAGCCAACCCGGAAGCCAGCGCGCTTCGTTCCGCTCGGGAGGCGAATTGCGCACTCGATTTTTCAACACAGTCCTGGCGGATTGGGCGAAGCTTTTCACGGCCTCGTGCGCGGTGGTTTCTTGAGACATTCCTTGGAGCACTTGTAACAGTCCCCAACCCTGTCCTGCGTAACGCTCCGTGGCAAGAACACCTTCGCCTTTGAAGTTCACGTAATCGACCAGCGCATAACAGCCCATTGCTGAACCGGCCACGCGGTCGAAGCGTTCCTGGACCTGCGCGCCATTCGAGGCGCCGGTTTCGGCGAGCATTTTGGGCAACGCTTGTTGCAGACGGTTGACGAGAAACTCCGCCTGAAGATCGACGGTGCGCCCGAGGAATTCTCTCAATTGTTTCATCGGCGGCGATTGACTGGCTTGATTGAATTCTGCGCGCGATTTCCAGGGACAATCGTCTTTTGCGCGCAAGACTTCCGGTAACTGCAAGCCGCGCGCCGCCGCGAAATCGACGAACTTTGGAAAGCTTTCGTCAAACGGCCCGCGCACGCCTTTTGGGTACCAGATAAAGTGACCGATGCCGAGCGACGCGAAATTCTCTCCGGCATTCCAGGAAGTGAGTCCGACCAAAGTGCCGCCGCATTCGTTTTGCCAGATTCGATTTCCAATCTGCCGCGTCTCGGCCTTCGAAAGGTTAATGGCGGCCCGAGCATGGCCGCCGGCGAGGAGCACAAGCGCCATGACCAGGCCAATCTGGCGGGCCCGCGGCGCGCCGCCCGCCGCTCTTGACGACGCAGGTTTCTTCTCTAGCATGGCATTTCCCGCGGCGCTCAGATCGGAAATAGTAACCGCGCCTGCCTCCATTCTGCTTATGAAACGTCTCATTATTTGTCTCGCCGCCCTTTGCGCAGCTTCCACTGGTTTAGCGCAGGATAAAGCCCAGCTCAAAGACCAAAAAGACAAGGCAAGCTACAGTATGGGCTATGAGGCTGGTAAGAATTTCAAGCAGCAAAATATCGACGTGAATCCCGAGGCGTTGTCCGCCGGGATGAAGGACGGGCTTGCAGGCAAGGAAGCTGTTCTGAGCAAAGAAGAGCGCCAGAAAACGTTGGAGGCATTTCAGAAAGACGCGACGGAGAAGCAGATGGCTGCCGCTAAAGACGCTGCAGCGAAGAATGCAGCCGAGGGCGAGAAATTTCTCGCGGAGAACAAAAAGAAAGATGGCGTCAAGACAACGGCCAGCGGTTTGCAGTACAAAGTGCTGAAAGAGGGGACGGGTCCCACGCCGAAAGAAACCGACACGGTGATGACGAACTACAAGGGCACGTTGATAGACGGCACTGAGTTTGATAATTCCGAGAAACACGGCGGCCCGGCGACGTTTAAAGTCACTGGCGTGATCAAGGGTTGGACCGAGGTGTTGCAGTTGATGAAGACTGGTTCCAAGTACCAGATCTTCGTTCCCTCCAGCCTCGCCTATGGCGAGCGGGCCCGCTCACAGGAGATCGGCCCCAATTCCACCCTGATCTTCGAACTGGAATTGCTGAGCATCGTCCCGCCGGAGAACACAGCGACCGCACCGTCTGCGCAAGGCACACCCGCTGCCATCGCGCCCGCTAAACCAAATCCAAGCGCTCCGGCCGCGACGTCGCCGCCAGCGAAGCCATCTCCGTCGGTTGCAGTCAAGCCGGTTAAGCCAACGCCTTCGGCCTCGCCGAAGTAAGCTGATGGCTCGACGCTTCGGCTGATTCGAACATAAACATTCTGGCGCCGCGGAAAAGCTAGCGCCGTTCTTCTACCGGTTCCCACGCCAACCGGGGCGCGTCGCCCCACAAGTCTTCGAGGCTGTAGAACTCGCGTTTGTCGCGGTGAAACACGTGCACGATCACTTGCATGTAATCGAGCACGATCCACTGGCTCGCGGGAAATCCGTCCACCGACACGGGCCGCACGCCGTGATCGTCTTTTAGCCGTCCTTCGACTTCGCCCGCGATCGCTTTGAGGTGCGGCTCCGACGTGCCCGAGCAAATTACGAAAAAATCGGTGAAGGTGGAAATTCCCTGGAGGTCGAGGATCACGATGTCCTCCGCCTTTTTATTCTCCGCGAAGTCCGCGCACGCTTTGGCTAATTGTTCCGCGGTGATTTTTTAAGGCTCCCTGTAAAGCTGGTGGTCGTGAATGATTTTTTCGACCGCCGACGGTACGAGATAACGAATCGAATGCCCGCTGGCAACCCTGTTTCTAATATCGGTCGCGGAAATATCGACGTGGCGGCGGATGCTCGGATAGGCATGTTCGGTTTCGAGACCAGTGCGATCGAGCACGATGAATTGCACCATCTCCCTTAGCTCCGCGAAACGATGCCAGGTGTGGAGATGGGTGACGTTGTCTTCGCCCACCAAAAAATAGAACGCCGCATCGCGGTCGCGGGCGCGGAACGCTTCGACGGTCACGACCGAGTAGGAAGGCGCGCCTCGTTCCAGCTCCATGGTATCCAAGGCAAAACGCGGCTCGTCGGCGATCGCCGTGCGGACCATTTGCAGGCGAATGTCCGACGCGGTGGGTTTCCATTCGAGTTTGTGCGGTGAGAGCGCCGCCGGGACGAAGAATACGGTTTCAAGCTGGAGCTGCTCGACGGCATCGCGGGCCAGGATCAGATGACCGTGATGGATGGGGTCGAAGGTGCCGCCGAAGATGCCGATCTTTTTCAAACGAATGCTTTTTGTAGCCACAGCCCTATGGGCCATGTTTGTTTCCGGCGGCGAACATGAAATGTAGCGTGACGTTATGGAGAGAGATTCACTGGGTCAATTGATCCTTACGGGCGTTCCCGGCTTCGAGCTGGATTCGGAGACGGCGGCTTTATTTCGTCGCGTGCAGCCGGGCGGCTTCATTCTTTTCGGCCGCAATATTCGAAGCGCCGCGCAGCTTCGGAAGTTGATCGATGATCTGCGCGACCTCAGCGCCATCGAACCGATCATCACGATCGATCAGGAGGGAGGACGCGTCTCGCGCTTGCGGCTGATCGGAAACGAGCCGCCGAATGCGCAGCAGCTCCGCGATCGCAACGACGTCCCACTCGTCCGGCGCCATGGAGAAATCACCGGCCGATTGCTTCGTCTCTTCGGATTCAACCTCGATCTCTGCCCGGTCCTCGACATTTCTTTCGACGACGAGGCGGACAATTCGCTGCGGGGCCGCTGTTACGGCAGGAGCGTCGAACAAGTCGTTAGGCTGGCCGGCGCCTTTAATGATGCGATGCGCGAGCAAGGCATTTTGAGTTGCGGCAAACATTTCCCCGGCTACTCGGCGGCAACCGTGGATGCGCACCACGATTTGCCGAAAATCGATCGGAGCCGCGCGGAGTTGGCCAAAGAAGAGCTCGCGGTATTCCGCCACTTCGCGCCGACCGTTGACAGCATGATGATCTGCCACGGCTGGTATCCCTCCTTCAACCCCGCGAAGAGGCCCGCGTCGCTTTCAAAAACGATCGTCACCGATCTCTTGCGGGAAGAATTTCAATTCGACGGTCTGATCATGACCGACGACCTCGACATGGGCGCGATCCTGAATGAGTACGGCCTTGAGGAAACAATTCGGCTGGCCATCGACGCCGGGAATGATTGGGTCATGATTTGCCATCGCGTGGCAGCGATCGAAGAAGTGCACAACACGCTCGGCAAACTTCCACCGGCGCAAATTCAGCGAGCGCTTGAAAGTGTCGCGCACACGAAGACGAAATTGGCCGCTCCGCACGAATTTTCGGAAGCGAGGTTCAAAGAAATCGATCGCGAGATCTGGGATTTGCGGGTGGCAGTTCTGGGCGAAGAGGAAGCAGCGAAGCGGAGCCCGGAAGACGGCAAGCGCTCGCCGGTCGAGACGTACTAACAAAGACGAGCGCGGAATTTCGAGAAAGTTGAAGGATTGCCGGGGGCAATTGCTACCTACCTGCAGGGAGCGCAGTGAAGGCGCGACTCAACGCCATGATAACGAGAGAGTCTAAAGGAAGCGATGTTGATCCTTAAGAGCCGGCTGACTGCCGGCGCACCCGCGGCCTTGAGAACGCGTCCGAATGGTTTCGTAACGCCGTGCGAAGTCGTGCGCACGCCACTTAACGGAGCATCGCATTCCGCTCCCGAGCGCTCGGCCATCATCGCAGCGCCATCGAAATTCGAAGAGATCGAAGCGCTCGGGAGACGGTGCAAGGAGGGAGACTTCGCTGCCTGGAGTTTGCTGTTCCCGAAAATCTGGCCCGTGCTGGTGACGTTCGTGCATCGCCTCTACCATTCGTTCGAGCAACAGGATGCGGAGGACATCGCGCAGGCATCGCTTCAGGCTGCGATCCGGGCGATCAGCACTTTTTCAGAAAAAGGGCTGTTTCGGGCGTGGCTGTTCGGCATTGCGGTGCGACAAGCGGCGACATTCCACCGCGCATGCTCGGCGAAGAAACGTGGTGCGCAGCTGTTGGTCCCGTTTTGCGACTTCGACGATCACAAAGACGAAGCCAAGTCTCCGGCGGAGGCCTCCGCGCAGAATGACCGGGCTGCGATCCTGCATCGCGCGATAGACCAACTGCCGGAAGCTGATCGCGATCTGGTTCATCTCCACTTTTTTGGCGAGCTGACGTTTCGGGAAATCGCCCAAGCGCGAAACATGAACCCGAAAACAGTCTGCACTCGCTTGACCCGGTGCAAAGAGAAGCTGCTCGTTACTCTGGCGCGTTTCAACCTAACGAAATCTGATGGATGAGATGAATCGAGCTGGCGAAATCGACAACGCGTTGCGCCGGGTGGCGAAACAGCGCGACCTGCTGTTGAGCGAGGGGCACGTGCTCCCTCCGGCGCGCGGCGCCGTCCTGGCGGATTTCCTCGCCCGTGAGTTTTCAGTGGAGCGCGCGCTGCGCGAGGAAGCGACAAGACGAGATGAGTTGCTTCGGCATCGGCCGGAGATTCCTGCGTCCGTCGAATCGAATTTGCGCGGGCTTGCAATTACCGGGGGAATGCGTGTCGGAATTCGGGGGTGGCCCCATGGCGCCGCGACATGGCTACGGCTTTTTCGGTCGCCCCTCGGCGGGCTATTGGCGGCTTCCGCCATGATCACCGCGGCAGCTCTGTTCTTCGGCAAAGAGGGAACTCTATCCGGGCGAAACGCGCAGAGCTCTCCACAAGCTTCGCACGCGCACCTTGAGTCCAAAGGAATCTTGGAAGCAGACCTGTTCACGCGGAAAATTGCGATCGGCCCGTTCAACCTCAACACAAATGAACCGGCGTCGCTCCAGGCCGCTTTCTCCACGAGCAGTGGCGTTTATTTAGCAAATGCAAGTGAGGCGAGACTCGGCCTGCGCCTCGATCTGCCCGTCAGAGCGATCCTCACCGAAGATGGGTTTGCCAGGACTCCGTAATCCGACGCCGAAACCCCAGCTGACCCATGCGCATATTTTCCAACCTCTCAATCATCGCGCTGTGCCTTGTCAGCGCCGTCGACACCCGGGCAGAAACGAAGATCGGCATAGTCGATATGGAGCGGGTGCTGAAGGAATACAGCAAAGCCAAAGAAGCCGAGGCGAAACTCAATGACGCGAAGAATGCAGCGAGGAAGGAATTTGATGAACGGACGGACGCCTACAAGAAAAAGCTCGAAGAAATCAACAAACTCACCGCGCAGCTCGACGCTCCGGCCCTGAGCGCAGATGCAAAGGCATCCAAAGCCAAGGAACGCGATGAGAAAATCGCGAACATCAAGAACATGGAGCGCGAGATCAATGAGTTCCGGCAGACGCGCGAACAGCAGCTCGAGCAGCAGATGTTCCGGCTGCGCGAAGGCCTTTTGAAGGAAATTACGGATGTCGTATTGGAGCGCGGAAAATCCAAGAACCTGGATCTCGTTTTCGATAAGTCCGGAGCCAGTTTGAACCGCTTCTCTCCAATTCTATTTTCGCCCGATAGCATGGACTTCACCGCAGAGGTCATCGCCGAGCTGAACAAGACAGCGCGCTCTACGAGCACGACCAAGCCCTAGAGTACGGCGGATCAGACGCGGCGCCCGATTCTGGCCAGCACTTCTTTCGCGGCGCGCTCGCCGGTTTCGGCGGCGCCTTCCATGTAGCCGTTGAAGTCGACGCTGGTGTGCTCGCCCGCGAAGAACATGTTTCCAACCGGAGTCGCGACGGAATCGGCCAGGGTCGAGTATTGACCCGGCTTGTAGCAGGTGTAGGAGCCCAGGACAAAAGGCGAGCTCGGCCAGTGCTGCCGCACGGCTTTTTTTGTGAACGCGTCCAGCGTGCCCGGATAGATCCGATCGACCTGTGAAGCGAAAGCAGAAGCGCGCTCCTGCACCTCACCGTCGTTCAGATGTTCGCCGAGTTTGCCGCCGGCGAAATTGGTAAGAATCGCGTGAGCTCCGGGCTGCCCGCGGCTCGTTTCCCAGCAACATTGAAAGTCCAGATCGGTGAAGGTGTAGCCGGTGCTGTGCGCTTCCTCCCAGACCCGCCGCGAAAAGCCCGCGATTAGCTTCGCATTCGTCCCATAACCCAACTCTTGAATCGCCTTCCGCTTCGCCTCCGGCAATTTCACCCGCACCTCGAGTTGACGGAGAATGGTAAATGGAAGCGCGAGAACCAGGATGTCCGCTTTTATTTCCGTGCTCGTCTGGTCGCGCCGCAAAGCCAGGCGATATCCATCTCCTTCGGCCGCGATCGCCTCAAGGCGGGCGCCGAATTCGACTTTTGCGTCGAGCCGTTGGGCGAGGCGGGCCGGCACGCTGTCGTTTCCTTCGGCGATATGAAACCGCTCGTCACTCTCGCCAAAAATCCGAAACTCATCGATGGGTGGTTCGCTGCCGATAGTGAGAAGCAAATTGAGCGCGCTTTGCTGCTCGATCTCCAAACCGTATTCGCCGACGTAGGCCGCGCGCAAAATGCTGCCTGGCAGGCCCGTCACGCCGCGCTTCTCAAACCATTCCGGTATGCTGAGGCGATCCATCTCCCGGCCATGCGGACTCGTGTAACTGATCTCGCTCCCGCCATCTTTCCGGACCTTCATCCGCTTGAGGTCGCCTGCGATTGCCTTGCCGATCGGGCGAAATATTTCGATGAACTCGGCGTCCACCGGGATTACCCGGTTGTTGAAAAAATAAGTGTGACCGCCCGTCGCCTTCTCGTCGCCGAGATCGTTCAGGGTGAGCCCGAGTTCTTTCGTCAGGCTCCGCATCGTTTTGTGGCCTGAATCGATGTATTCGCCGCCGAGCTCGGTGACCTGATCGTCCGGAAAAAAATTGCGCAGGCTGAACATGCGGCCGCCCGGGCGGGTGCTCGCTTCGATCACGCGCGCGCTAATGCCCCGCTGTTGCAGCCGGTACGCGCAGATCAGCCCGGCGGTGCCCGCGCCGATGATCACGATTTTCGGTGCCTGCGCGCCGCGCGCCGTCTGCTTGAAAATCGGCGCGAGCGCCGCTCCAGCAGTGACGGTTGCCGCCGTTCTGAGAAAGCGACGACGGCTCCAGCGGATTTCCTCCATGCGCTCGAAGGCTTCCGCCGTGCCAGTGCGCGTCCTTTCCAGCCAGCAGGCGAGCCAAAGTGCGCGCTGGATATCTTTGAAAAGACGAGTTCGGGCCATAAGCCGCACCTACTATGAATTACCGGGCGCGACGGAATCAAGTCGGGAGCGATTGACGATACTTCGCTCCGCCCATAACATGCGCGCGTGCAAGCGGAACTGGAGCAGTTGCTCGTCCTTCAAGATCGGCAACAAAAGATCAGGCAGATCCAGAACGAGATTAAAACGCTGCCGCAACAGCGCCAGAACCTCGAGGCCCAACTGGCGGCCATCGCCGAGACGGTAGGGGCGTTGAAGCACAAGGGGCAACATCTGGAGATGGACCGCAAGAAGCTCGAGCTCGATGCGGGCACCCGGCAGGAAAGCATCAACCGGTTGAAGACGCAGCAATACGAGACGCGCAAGAACGAGGAATTCCGCGCGATGGGCAACGAGATCGAGCGCTACGAAAAAGAAATCCGGCAGATCGAAGACCAGGAACTCGAACTGATGGACCAGGCGGATAAGGCGAAGGTCGAAGTTGCCGCCGCGGAGAAGAATGCGGCGGGCGGGCGCGAATCGATTGCGCGGCAAATGGCTGATTTGGAACAGAAGTTCGGAACGCTCGAAGGTCGGCTGAATGAATTGAATGCGGAGCGCGCGGAATTATCTGGAAAAATCGAGGAAGATTTACTGAGCCGGTTTGAGCGGCTTTTTACGAGCAAAGGCGACGCAGCGGTCGTCTCACTCGAACATGAAGTATGCACCGGGTGCCACATGAAGGTGACGACGCAAACGGCGCACCGGGTGAAGAATGGCAAGGAGATCGTAAGCTGCGAACAATGCGGCCGGATTCTCTACGCCGCCGAGTAGCTCTTCCGCTTCCTCTTTTGTCTTCTTCTGTAGCCGCTGCCCTGTGGGCAGCGTGGGGACAATCGTAAGCTTTCTCCACGCTTCGCATAACGAAGCGGCTACAGAAGAGGAAGCGGAGGAGGTAGAGTTACACGTTGAAGCGGAACTCGACTACGTCGCCATCCTTCACGACATAATCTTTGCCTTCGATCCGCAGTTTTCCTGATTCGCGCGCTTTCGCGAACGAACCGAGCGTTACCAGATCGTCGAAGTGCACGGTCTCGGCCGCGATAAAGCCGCGCTCGAAATCGGAATGGATCACACCGGCGGCGGCCGGCGCCTTGTCGCCGGCGCGAATCGTCCAGGCGCGTGTTTCCTTTTCGCCCGTCGTTAAATAAGTGCGCAAGCCGAGGAGATGATAGACCGCGCGAATGAGCGCGTTCACGCCGCTGCCCTCGACGCCGAGATCGCGCAGATATTCCTGCGCTTCGGCTTCGCTTAAATCCACCAGCTCGCTTTCGATTTGCGCGCTGATCACGACGGCCTCGGTTGCGAAGTGGTTGCGCGCGTATTCCTGCACGGCACGCACATGCTGCCACGCGGCGTTTGTTCCCAGCTCCTGCGAAATGGCGGCGAGATCGGACTCCCCGACGTTGCAGGCGAAGAGGGTGGGCTTGGAACTCAAGAGAAAAAATTCGCGAGCGATCTCTTTTTCCTCCGGCGACAGCTCCAGCGTGATCGCGGGCTTTCCGCTATCCAAATGCGGCAGAAGCTTGTCGATGACGGCAACTTCAGCCTTGGCGGTTTTCGAACCCGCCCGCACTTCCTTTTGCAAACGGTCGTGCCGCTTCTGAAGCGAGGCGAGATCGGCCAGGACCAGCTCGGTGTTGATCACTTCGATGTCGCGGATCGGATCGATCGTGCCGCTGACGTGGTGGATGTCCGCGTTTTCAAAACAACGGACAACCTGCACAATGGCGTTCACCTCTCGGATGTGGCTGAGGAATTGATTGCCGAGCCCTTCGCCCGCGCTGGCGCCTTTGACCAGGCCCGCGATATCCACGAACTCGATCGCGGCGGGGATGATTTTTTGCGAATGCGAAAGCTTCGAGAGCGCTTCGAGCCGGGCGTCGGGCACGGTGACGATGCCGAGATTGGGATCGATCGTGCAGAACGGATAGTTCGCCGCCTGCGCTTTCCGGGTGCGCGTGACGGCGTTGAAGAGCGTGGATTTGCCCACATTCGGCAGCCCGACGATTCCAGCGCTTAACATGGGAAAAGGATGAAGGATGAAGGATGAGGGATGAAGATTTGAATTCTGCGTTTTTTCATCCTTTAGCCTTCATCCTTCATCCTTTTTTAATCGGGCCGCCGGGATTCGAACCCGGGACCTCTTGAACCCCATTCAAGCGCACTACCAAGCTGTGCTACGACCCGATGACCCGGCCACTATTCACTTCCCGTCGTGGCAATGCCAATGACAGTTTTGAATAAGATGGTAAGCATTTCTAATGAAGTATCGCCGGCTGGGGAAATCGGGATTGCAGGTGAGCGAGCTTTCGTTCGGCGCCTGGGTCACCTTCGCGCAGCAGATCGCGGAAAAAACCGCGGAGAAATTAATGACGATCGCGTACGACGCCGGCGTCAATTTCTTCGATAACGCGGAGGCCTACGCGAGCGGCAAAGCGGAAATCGTCATGGGCCGGATCCTGAAACGGCGCGGGTGGGGGAGAGATACGTTTCTGGTTTCGAGCAAAGTTTTCTGGGGCGGCGATCTTCCCAACCAGGAAGGGCTCAGCCGCAAGCACGTCATCGAGGCGTGTCACGCGGCGTTGCGCCGGCTCCGCGTCGATTATCTCGATCTCTATTTTTGTCATCGGCCCGATCCCGATACGCCGATCGAAGAAACCGTGCGTGCGATGAGCGATCTCGTCGCCCAAGGCAAGGTGCTTTACTGGGGAACGTCGGAATGGAGCGCGGCGGGAATCACGGAGGCGCATCGGCTCGCGCGCGAACTTCGGCTGGTCCCGCCGACGATGGAACAACCGCAATACAACATGTTTCACCGGGAAAAGGTCGAGAAAGAATTCGCGCCGCTTTACGACACGGTTGGGCTAGGCCTCACGATCTGGTCGCCGCTCGCCTCGGGACTTCTCACCGGCAAATACAACGACGGCGATCCGGGCGGCACGCGCATTTCCTTGAAGGATTACGCGTGGTTGCGCGAGGAA
The DNA here is from genome assembly GCA_041167325.1 of Verrucomicrobiota bacterium. Classification (GTDB taxonomy): domain Bacteria; phylum Verrucomicrobiota; class Verrucomicrobiia; order Chthoniobacterales; family UBA10450; genus AV80. The sequence continues at coordinate 14,860 of JBEEHH010000018.1, forward strand.
TTTGAAACGAAGGAAGCGCGGAAGCGGCTGGCCAAAGTGAAAAAGCTCGCGGCGGTCGCAGGCGATCTTGGAACGACTCTGCCGCGGCTGGCGCTGGCGTGGTGTTTGAAGAACCCGCGCGTCAGCTCCGTGATCACCGGCGCCTCAAGACCGGCGCAGGTGAAAGAGAACATGAAAGCGGGCGAGCTGGTCGATCAACTCACGGGAGACGTGATGGAGAGGGTTGGGGCGATTCTAGGTTCTGGGTAGCGCGCGCGTCTCGCGCGTTGGCGACAACGTCTCGTTGTCGCGGACTTCCCGGGAAGTTCGTTGCGGCGAGACGCCGCAACCAGCACGCGAGACGCATGCGCTACCCGGCATCAACCTCCCACGCGCTTAAAAACGCATCGATCAGTTCTGGCAGTTCATCGCTATAGCCGCCTTCGAGAATTGCGCCAGCCGGAATATTTGTCTCGCCCAGCCATTGCCCGACCGCTTCGAAGTCTTCGGGCTCGAGGGTCATCTCGGTAATTGGATCGCCGGCGTACGCATCGAATCCGGCGGAAACGAGCAGGAGAGCTGGCTTGAACGCAACCAGGGCGTCGAGTGCGCTCCGCGCTTCCCCGACGTGTTGCGCGCGCGGTGTCATCGGCGCGACGGGAAAGTTATGGATGTTCGCGAAGGATCGCGTCCCGGTTCCCGGATAACCGGGAAATTGGTGGATCGATGCGAACAAGATCCGCGGATTATTCGCGACAATATCCTCCGTGCCATTGCCGTGGTGCGCGTCGAAATCCCAGATCGCGACGCGTTCGGCGCCATTCTTCAATGCATCGAGCGCAGCCACGGCGATGTTGCTGAAGTAACAAAAACCCATGGCGCGATCGCGGGTGGCGTGATGGCCTGGCGGACGCATCAGACTAAAAGCGCGATTTCCCTTCAGTGCTTCCCGAGCCACATCTACGGCCGCGCCCGCTGCTCGCGCGGCATGCTCGTAAATTCCGGGATGCGCTGCCGTATCCACATCGAAATCTCCGGTGGGCTTTTTTACCTGATCGACATGGGCGCTGGTGTGGGCGCGCAGTAACATTTCATCCGTGGCCGCGGTCGGCTCTCGCCATTTCCAGTCCGGATGCCTGGACTTGAGCACTGGAACTGTTTTTCGAATTCTCTCGGGCCGCTCGGGATGGCCCGGCCGCGAATATTCCACGCACCGGTGATCGTGAAAAATGATCATGGCGAATGTTACGAATTCGAAGGGGACGCTGCCGAAGGCTCGGGCGGCAGTTGGCTCTCAAATGCCTTCCGCTTCTTTTGCGTCTCCACTTGATAGAGCCAGTGCGCCGGCCACATCAGAATGAACGCCATTGGTGAAATGAAGGCATAGCGCCGCGGCAGAGCCACCGCAATCAGGACCACGATCACGCCCACGACCGCGCTCACGATTTGCTGGCCGGCGAAGGACTTCACATTGAATACCTCAAGCGGTTGGAGACCGAGTTCGTGCCGTTTGCGATAAGCATGGCGGTAAAGCAATCCGAACATGACGAAGAGCGCCACAAACCCCATCCCATAAATCGCCGAGGCGCGAGAGAGTTGTCCCAGCGTCATGGGGGCCACGCCCTGGCTTCCCATGGGAAGGAAGTGGGCGAAACCTGAGTCGAACATGAACTTGAGCGGGTAAACATAAAACATGACGACGAAGAGCAAGTTGCCGTTGAGGAAAACGGTGTAAGGATCCTGCAAACCGTACCGCCGAAAGAAAAGATTGTGCTCGTACCAAATCCAGAGGAGCACGCCAAAGCAGCAGGCGAACGCAGGGAACCCAATCATCAAACGCATCAGCTCGTCGTAACTTCTGGGGACTTGGAGGGAGACGACGAGCAGAGTCAGAGCGAAGGCAAAAACGGCGTCGCTAAACGCTTCGAGACGCGAGATGTCATGACTTCGCCGCAGGAACATACCCGACATATAGCAGGAGAGGGCAGCTACAGGTCAGAAAAAAGCGCCTCCTGTTTCCGACAAGTGGTCGCCAGCCGCCGACTTGCGCAAGCGGCTTCCGATTGCTCTAGTGAGCGTTACCGCGAATTATTCCGGCCCAAACGGCATCGCGAGTTTCCGACTCCAAACCTTATGCAAAATTCCGATCTACCTTCCGCGTCTTTGTTTACTCGATTATCACTCGCCGCTTGCGTCGCGACAGTCTCGCTCGGATGGATCTGCGTGCCTTCTTCTCACGCCGCAAAATCGGAGTCGCCATCACCGAGCCCAAAAGCCGATGTGAAAGCGACGGCGACAGCGAACCCGCTTCTCACCGAAAGCACGCTGCCTTATCAACTGCCTCCGTTCGACAAGATCAAGGACGAGCATTTCCAGCCGGCGCTCGAGCAGGGAATCGCCGAGGAAGAAAAGGAAGCGGACGCGATCGCAAAGCAAACCGAGAAACCGAGCTTCGAGAACACCATCGTGGCGCTGGAGCGTTCGGGGAAACTTCTCGGACGTGCCCGCCGCATTTTCTCGAACTTCGCCGCGGCCAACACCAATCCGAATCTGCAGAAGGTCGAAAAGGAAATGGCGCCGAAGTTTTCCGCGCATAACGACGCGATCCATCTCAACGGCCCGCTCTTTGCGCGGATCGAGGCCCTTTACAACGATCGCGAAGCGAGCGGTCTCGACTCCGAATCGAAATGGCTTCTCGAGCGGTACTACAAGGATTTCGTGCGCGCCGGGGCCAAGCTTTCAGAGGCGGACAAGACGAAGCTGAAAGCGATCAATTCAGAGCTGGCGACGCTCCAGACGACCTTCGAGCAAAACGTGCTGAAGGAGAAAAACGCGGCGTCCATCATCGTCGATAAGCGCGAAGATCTGGCCGGATTGTCCGAGAACGAAATCTCCGCGGCGGCCGCTGCGGCGAAGACCGACGGCAAGGAAGGCAAGTTCGTGATCCGGTTCTTGAATACGAGCGGGCAGCCTTCGCTCGCTTCGCTCCAGAACCGCGCGCTGCGCGAGAAAATCATGCAGACTTCGCTCGCGCGGAACAGCCATGGCGGCGAGTTTGATAATAAGGAGGTCGTGAGCCGCACCGCGAAGTTGCGAGCGGAACGTGCCACGTTGCTTGGCTATGCGAACCACGCCGCCTACCAGCTCGAAGATCAGACGGCCAAGGACGTGCCGACCGTGAACAAACTGCTCGCCGATCTCGCGCCGGCCGCCGTCGCCAACGCGAAGAAGGAAGGCGCCGACATCCAGGCGATCATCGACCAGGAAAAAGGCGGGTTCCAACTCGCGGCCTGCGACTGGGATTTCTATTCTGAGAAGGTGCGCAAAGCCCGCTATGCTTTTGATGAGTCACAGCTGAAACCGTACTACGAGCTGAACCACGTTATTACCGACGGTGTCTTCTTTGCCGCCGGAAAGCTTTACGGTCTTACCTTCAAAGAACGCAAAGACCTTCCAGTTTACCTGTCGGACGTGCGCATTTGGGAAGTTTTCGATAAGGACGGCAAACCGCTCGCGCTTTTCATCGGCGATTACTACGCACGACCCTCGAAACGCGGCGGCGCGTGGATGAACCAGTACGTCGGACAGAGCGGTCTGCTTGGAACCAAGCCAGTCGTCGCGAATCATCTGAACATCCCGAAGCCGCCCGTCGGTGAGCCAACGCTCTTGACGTATGATGAAGTCAGGACCGCTTTTCATGAATTCGGCCATGCCTTACACGGAATGTTTTCCAACGTGAAGTATCCACGGTTCAGCGGGACAAGCGTGCCGCGCGATTTCGTCGAGTATCCGTCACAGGTGAATGAGATGTGGGCGACCTGGCCGGAGATTCTCAAGAACTACGCGAAGCATTACAAGACCGGCGAGCCAATGCCGAAAGAACTGCTCGACAAGGTGCTGGCCGCGGAAAAGTTCAATCAAGGCTTCAAGACCACGGAATATCTCGCGGCATCGTTGCTCGATCAAACGTGGCATCAGGTGAAACCGGGCGAAGTTCCGGACGATACCCTGGCGTTCGAGGCCGACGCGCTGAAGAAGGCGGGCGTAGATTATCCGCCGGTGCCGCCGCGTTATCGCTCGACCTATTTCTCGCATGCGTTCGCGGGCGGTTATTCGGCCGGCTATTACTCATACCTCTGGAGCGAAGTGCTGGATGCCGACAGCGTGGAATGGTTCAAGCAGCATGGCGGCTTGAAGCGGGAGAACGGAGATCATTTCCGCGAGACGCTTCTCTCTCGTGGTGGGAGCGACGACGCCTTGAAACTGTTTCACAACTTCACCGGCGGCGATCCGGATGTCGGCCCCTTGCTGAAGCGACGCGGTCTCACCAAAACAGCGCCCGCTGAAGCTCCGGCGCCCGAGGTGCCGAAGTAATCAGGGAACGTGCTTTTGAAATCGCCCGTGCATTAATAAGGCGGTTTCAAACCGCCGCTCCTTGACTGACTGTCGCTAGAAGCTTGCGGATCATTATTCAAAAGCATGGTCGCATCGCTTCTAGGATTGTCGCGCTGCAAATGAATCTCTTGCGCTGGGAAATAAACTGTCCGGTAGGCCTTGATAGTCTCTTCCGGCGGCAACCCTTCCTGCGCCCGGCATATCGCCCGCTTTAAGGCGGTATCGAAACTGCAATCAATCCAGACAGAGCAGTCGTAGTAAGTCTGAAACGCCTTTTTCAGAAGAAGGATTCCTTCCAGGAGAATGACATCCACGTCGGCAAATTCATAGATGTGTCTCCGATACTCGCGGGCCGTTTCTTCAACGTAGTCCATCGCGAGCCGAAGCGAGCGACGATCACGCAGCGGCAGGACCAGCTCCGCAAACATCTCGTCGAATCGAATCGCGTTCAGGTAGAAATGCTCGCCTGAGCTGGTGGGCGCGAAACGCTTCTCCGGCAGATTCAGCCAGCCATCTACCTTGATGCTGGCAGTTCGAAGACCTCTAATTCCCAAGGCCCTCTCGATTTGCGCCGTGACATGTCCTTTCCCGCAAGCATCAATTCCAGTGATGGCTACGAGAACACTTCGCTCCGGCGCAACCGTCGTGCGAGTCTTCAGGATTTGTTCGATTACTGCGTCAAGCGTAGCCATAGACTACCGCTGATCTTCAGCCCAACCTCCTGCATCGCTATGCCGCAGTAGCTGACCCGGGCAAAGCATCGGAAACATGATTGCCTTCGGGAAACCTTAGCTTCCTTTTAAACTCGCGGCGTAGAAGCAGGAGATTCGTGCAGGCTTGGAGCAGGATTGAGCCAACAGATAAGTACCAGACGTACTTGATCTGAAATCCCGGCATGCCCGACCACACGGCGGCGGGCAGAGCAAAGAGAAGCAATCGCATGGCCGAACTGAGAAGAGGCGGCCAGGTGTTGCCAATGCCCTGGAAGACGCTCGAGGTCGTAAACACAATTCCCATCGCTACGAAATTGAGCGAGATGATTTGCAGGTACTCGCTGCCGACAGTTATGACGCCCGGGTCATTCGAAAATCCACGTATGAAGCTGCCGGATGCAGCCTGCGCCAGGATGGTTAGCAGAACCATGGTCCCAGTCGTGATGGCGAGGGCGGAGTAGAAGGAAGCGCGGACGCGATCGGCACGCCGGCCGCCGAAGTTTTGGCCGACGATCGGGGCGACGGCGAAAGCGATCGCTATAACCGGCAAAAACATCGCCTGCATAACTCTCATTCCTACGCCAAAGCCGGCCTGGGCCGCGGCGCCAAAGTTACGGATGATGGCGTAGACGACAACGATGTAGACTGCCATCAAGGCAAACTCCGCTCCCGCCGGCACGCCGATCCGGAGCATTGACCACCAAATCTTCATGCGCGGCCGGAGTTGGTCGAAGCGAAAGCGCAGGTAGCGATAGCTGCGTTCGAAATAAACAATGGTCAGAACGTTCGCGATAAGGATGGAGATGAAGGTCGCGAGAGCCGCGCCGGCTACGCCTAGTTTTGGAAACGGCCCAATCCCGAAGATGAGGAACGGCGCGAGCGCCATGTTGAGAACGACACTTAGCACCTGCAGTCCTACCGCCGGCTTGATGATGCCGGTTGCCCGCAAAGCCGAACCAAGAGACACCAGGGGAAACTGCAGCATCAGTGCCGGAATGAACCAAAGCAGATAACTCTCGGCCAGTACGGCCGTAGGAGCATCGGCACTCAAGGCCTGGCTGTATTGCTGTCGAAATGGAAAAGAACAAAGGCCGAAGGCCAGCGCTACCAATAGCGAAAGGATAATCGATTGGTTAAAGGCCAGCTCCGCTTCCGGCTGCGCTTTGCGTCCCGCCGCTTGCGCAATCACGGTTGTCGTCCCTACCCCAAGCATCTGGGTAAGTGCGACGACTACCATCATCAGGTTTCCGGACAAACCTACCGCGGCAATAGCTTCTTTCCCGAGGCGGCCGACCCAATAAAGGTCCGCCAACAGATACAAAGTTTGGACAAGCATGCTGACGGCGAGAAAGACCGACATATGCAACAGGTGTCTCGTCACGGAACCTTGAGTCATGTCTTTCATAGCGAGGAAAGGAGAGCTTCTTCGGCTAGCGGCGACTCGGGGCCGTGACGAAGGCGATGAAGCTGCCCAGGGCGAGGGCAACGCCCGCTCCGAACCGAACGAACGTAGTTCCATTGGCGGACCACCAATCCAGAATCGCGTGCGCACGTTCGGCCGTTAGGAAGGCGGTGACTGCTCCGCCAACGCAAACCAGGACGCCAAGGATGCGCAATGTCTTTGGCGCGCGGGTGGCAGGCGCCGCAAGGAACAAGACAACCCCGATAGCTACCCGGAGACCAGCCACAACATAGAGTCCGACAGGAGTAAAGGAGTAATACCCAATCCGCACCAGACAATCTGGGCAGACGAGGCCTGTAAGACCCATGGCTATGATTAAGAGCGCAATGATGAAAGCCAATGTCTTCATAGGGATGCTCCGATTAGTTCGCAGAACTTCTTCAAATCAATGTTACCGCCGGAAACAATCGCGACGATCGGACCCTGGCCTACTTTCCCGGTCAAGGCAGCGGCGAGCGGCAGTGCGCCGGCCCCTTCCGAAATGATGCGCGCCTTCTCCGCCATGAGTTTCATTGCCTGCCTGGTCTCTTCCAGGCTGACAACAATGTAGTCGTCCACAACCAGGTTCATTCGCTCCCACATGCGGGGAAAGACACTTTGTCCGCCCGCGCCATCGACGAATGATGCTTTCCAATCCTTGAAGGCCTGCGGCGATCCCTTGGCGAACGACAACGCCGCGGGCGCCGCCGTCTCCGGTTCCGCACCCCAGACTTTGATGTCAGGCTTAAGCGCTTTCAAGGCGCTGCCTACGCCGGAGATAAGTCCGCCACCTCCTATACTGGCGATGACCGCCACCGTATCGGGCGCGTCTTCAAGAATCTCCAGGCCCATCGTGCCGTGGCCCGCGATAAAATTATCGTCATCGAAAGGATGAATGAACGTCCCTTCCGCTCCGGGATAGGAGCGCTCCTCGAGAGCTCTCCAAGCGGCCTCGTAAGAAACTGGAAGGAGCTTTGCACCCAGCGCGCGCATCCGGTCGATCTTCGATGCCGGGGCGGTTTCGATCGCCACGACCGTGCTCGGCACGCCGAATCGCCGGGCTGCATACGCGACTCCCTGGCCGGCGTTTCCCGCACTGATGGTCCAGACGCCGCGCTTGCGTTCCGATTCGGAAAGCATCGCGACGGCGTTCGCGGCGCCGCGCAGTTTGTAGGCGTTAATCGGCTGAAGATTCTCCAGCTTCAACCGAATGTCGGGATAGCCCGGCCCCAAATCGAGGCGAACGAGCGGCGTGCGCACAATCGTGTCGGCGATCCGTTTGCGCGCTTCCCGGATTTCGAAGAGCGTGATCGGGCGGACGGCTTCTAGCGTAGCAGGCATTGAACTCGAATTTTAGCGCGCAAGCCGCAGGGAACACAGCTTATTTTCAAGGAACGGCGATTTGCAATCGCCGTCTTGTCCCGTAGGCGGTTTAAAACCGCCGCTCCTTGGCGGCCTCGTAAACCAGTTTCGCCGCCGCCACATCTTCAACAGCCATGCCCAGCGATTTGAAGACCGTCGTCTTGCCGACTGGCGTGGGCTTCGTCCCATTAAGTACCTCGCCCAGCTCGGCGTAGGGAGTGATACCCGAAAGGATAACATCGCCGGCTTCGTTCTTCGCGCCCTCGTAGGAATCTACGATAACAACATTGGCCATGGCTTCGTCATCCAGCTCACGCCAATCGGGCCGCGAGGCGCCGACTGCGTTTACATGTGCGCCAGATTTTAACCAGGCGCCTTTAAGAAACGGTTCGCGGGCACTGGTAGCAGTCACGATTACATCCGCACCACGAACTGCATCTTCGAGACTCATGGCCTTGGCTCCATGCTCGTCGGCGAAGCGCTCGGTTCGCTCTCTCGTGCGGCTCCAGACGCGGACCTCTTCGAAGCGGCGGACATGACGCAAGACTTCGAGATGCGCGCGTCCCTGCACGCCCGCGCCAAGCAGCGCCAGGACCTTCGCATCCGGCGCGGCCAGCGCATCAGTTGCCACGGCGGAGACTGCTGCCGTCCGCATCTCGGTAATGTAACGGCCGTCCATCAAAGCGATGGGTTCGCCGGTCCTTGGATCGAACAAGGCGATGACCGCCATGTGGGTAGGCAGGTTGGTTTCAGCGTTACCCGGATAGAACGTCACCATCTTGATTCCCATCGCCTCGCCTGAAGCCGGCATGATGCCGAAGAACCCGCCGTGCTGTGCCAGAACGCTGCGCACAGGTTGTTTCCATTGACCCGCGGAGAACTCCGCCATGGTCTGCCGCATCGCCGGTATCAGTTCCTCGACGCGCAGGAGGCGCCGAACCATGTCTTCATCGAAGTAGTCCATCAGCCCGTCTTCTTAGCTCGACGTTCGGAAAAGAGAAAGCCTCAAGGAGCGGCGATTTGAAATCGCCGTTTTTATGAGGTCGGCGGTTTCAAACCACCGTTCCTTGGTTGATCACTTAGCGTGGGATTGCAATGAGCCCTCAAATGTCAGCGCCGATTTTTTTGCGTCGATAAGCGGCCCCAACTCGTAAACATTGGCGTAACCGTAACTGTAAAGCGTGTTGAAGGTGTACAAGTTCAGCGAAGCGGTCACCGCCTTCGCCGGCAGCGCGGTCGGCTCGTTCACGAAGTTGTTATTGCAGTAGATCAGGACGCGCGCGGACTTCTCCGGAATGACTTTGGCAAGTTCTTCCGCGGTCACATCCGGCAGGGAGAGGTGTTTCGCACCCTTTATGTGAAACATCGCGAACTTCGCGTCGCTCCGCGCATCGAACACGATCGTCCTGGGCTCTTTCGCCATGCGAATAAATTCCTCCTCGGTCACGCGGTGTTTGTCTCGGAGCTTGCCGACCGTGGCGGCGTTTTCCAGAAAGCCCTGGTAATCGATCATCCGATTCGGGATTGACGGTTTCTCGGCCCCAGGAGAGGCAGACGTAGCGGCGACGAGTGCGACCACAAGAGCGGCGATCATTTTCATTTGCTAATCAGACCGCGCGGGATCGCGCCCCGTTCAAGAAGCGCGCGCGGCCCATGGCTATAGCCGTCAGTCGGACCGGCCTCTGGCCGGCTGGCTGCATCGAACTGTCGGGCAATCAGGCCGCAGCGTGGGCGCGCAATTCGCCGGCTAATTTCCGCATGGCCTCCATGCCCGCCGGGCTGCAGTAATCGCCGGGCTTCTCAGGTGGAAATTCGTCGCGCACCGCGATGCATCGTTGCCGGATCGCCTCTAGCTCCGGATCGTCGATGCGAATGGAGGTGAACCCATCCCAATCCCACTGACGTCCGGTGCCATCGACGAAACCTTCGATGGTATTCGCGACTTCTTCGGATGTTCTCTTCATGATTCTGCCAAAAAGAATACGAACTTTCGCGCGAAAGGCCAATATTTCTTGGTCAGTAAACCAGCAGTTTTCTGCCGCGCCGCGATCGCGAAATCGACGAGCCTCCGGCGGCGCCTCGAAGATTGCGCTTCTCTTTGCCGCTTCATTCGGTAGCTTCGACATCCCGAGCGACCGCCGCGGCTTCAGCTCGGTTCCGTTTTTGCATGGATAATCAACCGCCCGCTCTCATCAATCTCAATCTGCCCCGTCCCCCGATGCGGCTGATCGGCCTCGCGGTTCTGATCTTGGCGGCTCTCATTGTCCTTTGGACTTCCTACTACACGGTGCCGGCCGAGTCCGAGGCAGTCGTGCTTCGTTTCGGCAAGTTTCTCAAGACCGTCGAGCCCGGGCTCCATTTCAAAATTCCTCTTGGGGTCGATGAGATCTCGATCCTTCCGACCCGCCGGCAGTTGAAGCTCGAGTTCGGCTTCTACACTTCCGGTTATTCGAATCCCGATCAGCCCAGCCGGCAACAGCTCGATGAAAAATCGATGGTGACCGGCGACCTGAACGCGGCCCTGGTCGAGTGGGTCGTTCAATATCGGATCGATGATCCGAAGGAATATCTTTTCGATGTCCGCGCGCCCGCCCAGACCTTACGCGATTTATCGGAGGCCGCGATGCGGGAAGTCATCGGCGATCGCACTGTGGATGAGGTGATCACCATCGGCCGGCAGGACATCGAGGTCTCGGCCCTGACGCGGATGCAGGACCTGGCCAAACGCTACAAGCTGGGGGTGCGGGTCGATCAGGTCCAGTTGAAGAACGTGAATCCGCCGCGAGAGGTCCAGGCCTCATTCAACGAAGTTAACCGGGCGCAGCAGGATCGCGAGAACGCGATCAATATTGCCAATGGCGACTACAACGAAGCGGTGCCGAGAGCGCGTGGCCAGGCCGACCAGACGATTCGCGGCGCGGAAGGTTATCGCTTCAAGCGCGTGAACGAAGCGGAAGGCGACGTGGCTTCCTTTAACGCCATGCTCGGGCAATACATCAAGGCGCCGGAGATTACCCGGACGCGACTTTACCTCGAGACCATGGGCGACGTTTTGCCCGCGATGGGGCCGAAGATCATCATCGACGATTCGATGAAACAGTTTCTGCCGATCCTGCCGCTCTCACTCAAGCCGGAGGCCAAATGAACAAGCGCGGCTGCATGTGGTTACTTGCCGTCTTTGGCATCCTTCTCCTTTTCCGCGCGATCCTGGGGTGCTTTTACACGGTCCATCAAACCGAGCAGGTCATTATTACCCAATTCGGCAAGCCAATCGGCGAACCGATGACAGAACCAGGACTGCATCTGAAGCTGCCCTTCATTCAGGAAGTGAACCGGATCGATAAGCGCTTTCTGGAATGGGACGGTCTTACCGTCGCGATCCCGACCAGAGATAAGACCTATATCCATGTCGATACCTATGGGCGCTGGCGCATTTCCGATCCAAAGACTTACTTCGTTCGGTTACGCGATGAACGGAGCGCCCAGTCGCGTCTCGAGGACATCCTGGGCAGTGAGACTCGGAATGCGATTGCCAAGCACGACCTGATCGAGATCGTGCGGACCGACAAGGACCGCAAACCGTTGCATGACGAAAGCCTCAAGGCGGGTCCTATCGGGATGGGAACCATCGGTGTGCTTCCGCCGATTGCATTCGGGCGGTTAAAGGTCGAGGAGGAAATCAAGAAGGCGGCTGCGGTGAAGCTGGCCGAGTTCGGGGTTGAACTGCTCGATCTTCGCTTGCGGCGCGTGAACTATAACCCGGACGTGCTCGACCGGATCTATCAACGGATGATCAGCGAGCGGCGGCAGATCGCGCAGCGTTTTCGTTCCGAGGGCGAAGGCGAAGCGGCCCGCATTGCCGGGCAAAAGGAGCGCGACTTGAATGAAATCCAATCGACCGCTTATCGGCGGGTGCAGGAAATCCGGGGCGAATCGGATGCGAAAGCGACGGAGATCTACGCGCGCGCTTACACCCAAAACGCGCAGGCGGCTGAGTTCTATGCCTTCCTCAAAAGCATGGAGACCTACCGCAAGGTCTTGACCAAGGAATCCACTCTGCTGTTATCGACCGACAGCGATCTGTTCAGTCTCCTGAAGCGGGCCGGCGCCAAGCCAGGCCCCTCGCCGCCAGCGACGTCTAAGACACCCTAGCCTTGGGTCAGAGGTCAGAGATCAGAGGTCGGAGGTTCGCCACGGCGAATCCGTCCTTCGGCGGATCAGAGGTCTCGCTGGCTCTTGTCCCGTGATCGAAGCCAGACGATGAGGCGGGCCGCGATGGGAGAACAGGCGAACGCGAAGAGGTAAAAGAGCGTGCCCATAACCAGCCAGAAACCGGCGGTTGGCGAGGTATGACGCGATACGAAACCGACGAGCCGGCCCAGCGGCGCTGTGCCGTAATAGTAAATCATTAGATTATTTGCCGCCGCCAGGAACCGCAGCGGCACAAACGCGATGACAAAGCTGAGCATGTGCAAAGGCGAGCGATCCATCCATCGCCGCGACCAGAATACGACATAAAACTTCGCAAAGGAGCGGATAGGATGTCGCAGCCAATGCTCGGAAACGCGGTGCGCGTTCAGTGCGCCGAAGAGCAGGAACGCCTCGATGAACAATGCGCCGGCAGCCGTGATTACCCACGCTTTCGTAGCGACGTAGTCATGTCCGCTGGTTGAATAGACATTGCCTTCAGTCGTGCCGGGCCGTTGCAAGGCCAGGAGGGTCGTTTGCAGGTCGAGATAGCTGGCGACGGCGTATGCCGCCAGATACACGAGTGAAAAATTAACGATACGCCGCACAGCAAAAGTGAACCAAATCAGTCGCCCCTGGCGAAGGCGAGCACAATGCGGAGGTCGGAGGTCGGAGGTCAGAGGCCGGAGGTCGAGTGGCATTGCCGAGATTCACAGATTGACTCTCTCTCCTTTCGTCTCCGAATGCGAATGACCCTTGTAGGGCAAGCGCACCGCTTGCCGCACGCAGGACCCATGGCCACCGACGCGGTTGCCCTACAAACGAATGGGCGACGCTTCTCTTACCAAAGCGGTTTGCTGGCGCTGAGCTTCTCCCAGGTGGCGGCGGCAGGATATAGAGGAACGGTCTTTAGATAGTTGGGCGACTCCGAGTGTTTCACACCAGTTGTGTCGATAACGCTGTAACTGCGCGTGACGAGGCTGCCGCCGCGAATGATAATGAACGGCTTTCTCCATCCTATTTCTTTCGTTGAGATGCAGTCAGTCTTGCCCGGGGCGCAAAGAAAGAACGTCTTATCCCGGCGGTCGGCTTCCACGGCCAGTGTCCATCCCCCGCCGATTTGCCGGTGAACCAATTTCGGATGCCACGACAACTTCTCCGCCGCGCGAGATGGAATCGCGAGGATCGTCGCAAGCGCGCTAACGATGATTATTCCTCTGGCGAAACGCATAGCCTAAAAACGTTTCTACTTCCTATTTCTTCAAGCGATTCACAGATTGCGTTTCACAGATTCGCGAAAGACGAATTCGCCGTGGTGAACTGACCCCGTCTGAATTTCTCGACGAGGTTCATTGACTGGCCCTTTCGCGGTCGCCAGTTTCCGGCCGACCCCTAAATTACTTCTGCCAGAGAGCAGCGAACACCCAGCCTCCGGGACCGGAGCAATGACTCTCGATCTTCCGTTTATAGCCTTTCGCCAGCAGATCTGTGTTGGTTCGGTCAAATTCTGCCTTGTTGATGTTGTGCTTTGCTACCCAGGCCGGATGATTGGCGATCTTGTCGTAAATTACGCAATACCGCACCGCGCCGTTCACACAGGCCACGTTCATGTCCGTCGGCATGTATCCCTGAGCCGTCCATTTGTTAAACTGCTGCTGATAGGCTGCGGCATCGAGTCCATGGAACGCGGCCCAGGGCGGAGAGTTGGGCACTTTTTGGAACGTCGCCCAATAACCAAATGAAGGGCTCTCCCCTGGCTGATAATCGAAAACACCCAGTATTTTCGACCAAACTTTGACCGGCCTGAAGCCCTGCTTGGTAAGTTCATCGAACTTTTTCTGGTACTCTTTCGAATTTAAGTTGGTTACTTCAATCGTTTGACCCAGGGCGACGTTCGCAAGCAACGACGCCAGGATTATGCAGATTAGTTTTTTCATGTTCGTTGGGTGGTTACTGCCGGCACAGCGGCCGGCATTTGTTAGGGGGCCGAACGTGATTACGCCGCTTTCCGTCTGAAGTTTCAACAAAAAAAACCGCTCCCCAAAAATAAACCGCTGAACCGGGGGAACCCTCCACGATCAGCGTCTGTTTTGGCACGGCGTTGATGATCTCGTCCCCTTAGGAGGAGCACCGGCCAGCCTCCGCGGTCACGCGCCGCCGATCACCGATTTTTTAGGCCAAGCGCTCCGCTGACCTCCCCGACTGTTGCCCCCCTAGCGAGAAGGAGCCATCTTAAGCTCTACGAGGATCAGGTGCATCGTCGTGTCGCCGATGTTTTCGGCGGCATGGGTCAAAGGATCGCGATAAAGCACTTCGCCGGTTTTTAATTCAGCCTCCGTGGTCTTGCCATCCGCCGCGTAGTTGCGGACCTTCCCGCCGGTCAGAACATAAATCACGTAGGCAGGATGCGAATGGACCTGCTCTTTAACCCCGGGCGGCAATTCCGCTTCGAGAACGCGCACCCGATCGTTCTCGAATTTAACTTTTATCGTCTTGGGATTTACGACCGCCGGATCCTGCGCCCAGAGGGAGGTTGCCCAGAAGATGAAAGCAAACGCCGCTATAACTGCAGAAATGATGAATCGCATACCTGTGAGGAAGCCCTTCTCGCGAGCGAATTGCAAGCCTCAGATCAGAATCCCAAACCTGCCTACGCGCCTCGTGTCTGGGTTTTAGACAGGATTAACAGGATTAACGGGATTTGAAAAAATCAATCCTGTAAAATCCTGTTAATCCTGTCTCTTCTCTGCCCTGACTTCTCTGTCCGCGCGGAAGGCAGCTCAGTCGTCGATGGGCTCCTTATCGGCCATAAAGTCCTTCATTGCCTGAATTTCCTCCGGGGAGTGTCCCTGCCAATCCAGGTGTTCGCTCACGACCCGCAGCGGCTCCCGGGAGCGATACGACCTCGTGGGATTACCTGGATACTTCTTGTCCGTCAGATTGGGGTCATCCATAAACGAGCCGGTCGGTTCCACGAGATAGATTCGGCCCGGACCTTCACCCTTTGCCAGCTCCGCTCCCCAAGTCGCCGCGTGCAGGGTCTCGCTAAAGTAGATCCAAGGCGACCTCCGCTCGGTGTAGTTGGAGGAATTGCCGGGTTGAAGTAGGTCCCCGGGCTTCAGATCCGCGCGCGTGCCATGGTAGAATCGTCGCGTGCTGGTATCGAAGACGAATGGTGCTGCGGGATTGCTCATGCTTATCGCGTCATATCCTTGCCATTATGCTTCCGGGAACAACCGGCGAAATCCACCTTGTGAACTTGTCGGGACGATGAAAGCAAACGCGGCTAAACTAGAGAAATGATGGATCGCATGCCTACGAGAAAGCCCTTTGCGAAAGCCAATTGCAAACCTCAGATCAAAATGCCAAACGAAAATGCCGAGACTCTAAGACTGCCCCCTTTTGCCTCTTTGATTTAAGCGTTTCAGTTTTTCAGCCTTTCAGCGTTTGCGGCGCCATCATTTCCACGCGATCTCTTTCTTCGCCTGCGTTTGTATATCGATATCCCAAAACCGTATGACCTTCGATTCTATGGTTTTGGCGACTAGATGCGTTGCCGAAATCATTCGATGCTCCGTGACTCCCTTGACCACGAGGTCTGGTCGGTCCAGAGCTTCAGAAATCACGTAAAGATCCGTTCGATCGTTCTCATCGAGCCTGTGATTGCCATCAGTGTCCTCCGTGACGCAACGAAACAACGATGCTTTGATTTTCTCGGAACCGTGCTTGGCGAATACCTCATGCGATACGACAAGACCGTCGTGTTGGAGAAGTGTTTTCAGCGGTTGATCGCCCCTAGAGAAAACAACGTTAACCATCTGACCCGGATACGCCGTTTCTTCGTTGCCCAGGTAGGCCGTCGGCCTTGTGCTCCAAGATTGTTCCGCCGTTACCACGCGCTTCATTAGTCCGAGCGCATAAACTCCCGAGGACTCGCCAAGAAAGACAACGTCTTGAACAACGCTTTTTTTTGCCTCCACCTCCGTTTGCGCAATCGGAACCGATGGCGGCTGATAGGACTGAGGTCTTTGGTAAAATAGATACGAGACCAAAAGCGTTGCCCCTATGATAAAGAAGAAAAGGAGCACCTGGTTCGCCTTCGTGATCCATTCGATGATGCGTTTCATAATAATGGTCTAACGAATGTGGTATGGGGGTCAGTCCTTAGGATTGTGCGCGAACTTGGAATCGCCGTCAATCTCGCGGACGAGTTCAATGGCTACGCGATGCAATGAAACTCTCCATCCTAAGGACTGACCTCTTTTGCCTTTCCACGGTATGTTAAGGTGATTCCACCGACGGCTTCGGATGGCCCGCGATCCAGTCCGCGAGACGTTTTTCGAGGATAGCGAACTGTTCTGGGGTTGCCCGAAAGGCGACACGCTTTCCATAGGTTGTCTTGTATTTGACTGCCAAGCGATTCCAGAAATAAGCCTCCATCTGATCCTTAGGCACGCCCCAGCCTTCCTCGTACATAGTTCCCATCCAGGAGAGGGCCTCGGGGTGGCCTTGATCGGCGGCCTTCTGAAGCCAGTGCAACGCTTCCGCGTAATCCTGCTTCGCATCCCGCCCCTGCGCATATCTTACCCCTATTTCAAATTGCGCCACGGCGTATCCATTCTCAGCAGCTTGTCGGTACCATTTCATGGCCTCCGCAGGGTTCTTGGCAACTCCGTTCCCAAAGTCATAAAGCTCCCCGATCTGGTACTGAGCCTCCACATTGCCTTGAGCGGCAGCTTGCTGAAACAGCCTCATGGCCTCGGAGTAATTGTGTTTTAGGTACTGATCATGATCATCCAGGTACATCTTACCCAGAATAACCTGAAAATCCGGGTGGTCCGGCGGGAGCGCCAGGGATTTGCGAAGCCAATTAATCCCTTTGGCCTCATCTTTCTTAACGCCCCGACCACTCATGAACATTTTGGCAATGACGCCCTGCGCGTGCGCATCGCCTTCTTCCGCCAGCTTAAGCGCTACCTTTGCTTCTTCTGCGTAGCTCTTTTTCAGCGCAGCCGAGTTATCGGCAAGAGGAACGCCCGCGGACTTGAGCAACCCATTGAGGATAATAGGTGTTCCACCGATCATTCCATGGAATGGCAGATACTGATCATTCTTGAACGCCTCTAGTTGGCCGCACTCATAACAGATCAGGATATCATAGGCGTCGCCGCCGATTTTGAATGCCAGGGCGTGACGGGGGTTGATCAGGCACATCGCTGTGATGTTGGCATCTCCGGTCGACAACGCCGCGTTCAGAGCCGCGATGGCTGTCTTCGCCTGTTCCCGTGACATATTCACGCGCCCGAGCACGTGGTGGCCGTGAAAATTCCACTGAGGAATATCGGGGCCGCCCCAAGGTTGAAGGGAGTAAAGGATGATCGAGGAAGAGGAGGCCAGACCTTCGACCACTTCGCTCGGCAATTGAGGTCGCCTCCGTGATTTATCGTACCACTGTTTCGCCTTATCCCGGCTCTTCGGCACGCCCAGGCCTTTTTCATACATTTCGCCGATCGAATGTTGAGCAAACGAGTCCTCTTGATCGGCTGCTTTGATAAACCAGTTCATTGCCTGGGCATTATCCCGCTTTGTCCCGCGACCGTTGAGATAAGCACTTCCGAGCTCCGACTGCGCCCCGGCCTCGCCTTGATCGGCCGCCTGACGTATCCAGTGCAATCCTGCTTCCAAATCCTGAGTCACACCCCAGCCATTAAGATACATGGTTCCTACCATGAACTGGGCTCGGGCGTTCCCCTGGTCGGCCAAAGGCTGGAGCAGCATCAGGGCAGGGACCCAATCGTTTTGTTCGAATGCTCGGGTGCCATCTTCCAATGGGCCCGCCACAACCGAGACTAGGAGGACCGCGAAAAACAACAGTCCGAGGAAGAGGCGTCGAACACTCATAGGTCTAACGTCACTGACGATCGTGCCGTACGTGCGCATCAGGAGGAAACAGGGCGGGAGAACACAAGGTCGAAAGGTTAAAGCGAAGAGTCGCAGAAGGCTAGTCTTGCCTGGCGGCTTCGGCGAACGCGACATCGCCGGATTTGAGATCCAATTCTGCTTCGGCGGGAGTACCGAAGACTTTGGCGCGGGTGTCGTCGAACTCGCCCTCCCATCTGGCGACTACAACCGTCGCGAGACAGTTGCCGATCAGGTTTACGCAGGTGCGGCCCATGTCCATTAACTCGTCGACGCCGAAGATGACGGCGACGCCGATGGGGCCGAGGCCGGCGGGGAGAAAGCTGTTCAAGGTGGCGAGCAGGATAACTAACGAGGCGCGCGGTACGGCGGCTACACCTTTGGAGGTAAGCATAAGAGTCAGGATCATGGTGAGCTGGGCGCTGAAGGGCATGTGAAAGCCCATGGTGGTTTCGGCGGCTTGGGCGACGAAGACGGAGGCCATCGCGAGATAGAGTGTGGAGCCATCGAGGTTAAAGCTGTAACCGGTCGGCATGACGAAGCCCACGATGTGGCGCGGGACGCCGAAGCGTTCCATGGCCTGCATCGCTTTGGGCAAAGCGGATTCGCTGCTGGTGGTGGCAAAGGCGAGCACGGCGGGCTCGCGCACGGCGCGCACAAATTGCCGGAGCGGGATGCGAGTAATGAAGATCACGGCCCCAAATACGAGGACGATGAAAATGATGAGGGCCAGGTAGAGCGAGAGGATGAGATTGCCGAGATTGACGAGGACGCCGAGACCTTGCGTGCCGACGGTGTGCGCCATGGCCGCGCCGACGCCGATGGGCGCGAACATCATGACGTAGTTAGTGAACTTGAACATGACCTGCGAAAGGCTCTCCATCGCGCGCACGATCGGTTTTCCTTTTTCGCCGATGGCGGAAACGGCGAGGGCGAAGAGGACGCCGAACGCGACGATCTGGAGCACGTCGCCGCGCACCATGGCTTCCACGATGCTGGAGGGGAAGGCGTGCACGACGGTTTCGACCAGCGTTTTCGGATGCGATTGGCCGATCGTTTTGACGATGTCGGTGCTGTTGGTCGCGAGCGTTACGCCGATGCCGGGCTTGGTGAAGTTCACGACGGCCAGGCCGATGAAGAGCGCGGCGGTGGTGACGATCTCGAAATAGATGAGCGCTTTCGCGCCCATGCGTCCGACTTTTTTCAGCGCGCCGCCGCCTGCGACGCCGACGACGATGGTGGAGAAGACCAGCGGTGCGATGATGGACTTGATGAGGTTGAGGAAGATGTCGCGGAGGAAATAGACGGCGTTCCCCCAATCGGGGCGGAAGTAGCCGATGACGCCGCCGACGATGAGGCCGATGAAGATCTGGGTAGTGAGCGACGGGCGATACCAGGGGCGGCCAAGTGGCGTCTGCGCGGTCATGGTCGAGGAATAGACAGGATTAACAGGATTGAACAGGATTCCAGAAGTGAATTTGCCGGGATCGATCAATTCCTAATCCAGTAAATCCCGTTAATCATGTCCTGTTTTCTTTCGGAACATGCGCTCCATTGCTGAATGTTCCTGACGCATCTCAGTTGCGCGGCGTGCGGGCTTCGGCACGAATGGGCGACTCTCCAAAATTTGTGTACGGCCTGCCACAAGCCGCTTCTTCCGATTTACGATCTGGCGGCGGCGGGTCGCACGCTTACCCGCGAATCTTTGGCGACGCGGGAGAAATCGTTGTGGCGCTATCGCGAGGTATTGCCGCTCCCGGCTGACGTTGAGCCAGTGTCGTTAGGCGAAGGCGGGACGCCATTGCTTCGCGCGGCGCGATTTGGTGGTGCGCTAGGGATGCCGGACCTCTGGGTGAAAGACGAAGCGCAGAATCCGACGCAGAGTTTCAAGGCGCGCGGGATGGCGGTGGCAGTCTCAATGGCGAAACATCTCGGCGCGACGAAGCTCGCGGTGCCGAGCGCGGGCAATGCCGGTGGCGCGCTCGCGGCTTATGCGGCGCGGGCCGGTCTCGAGGCGCATGTTTTCATGCCGAGCGATACGCCGCGCGCGAACATCATCGAGTGCCGGGAGCTGGGCGCGCACGTGGTTTTGATCGATGGCCTGATCACCGATTGCGGCGCGGAGATCGCGCGGCGCAAAGCGGCAGAAGGCTGGTTCGACATGTCCACGTTGAAGGAGCCGTATCGCGTCGAGGGGAAAAAAACTCTCGGATACGAGCTGGCGGAGCAACTCGATTGGACATTGCCGGACGTGATCCTTTATCCGACGGGCGGCGGCACGGGATTGATCGGGATGTGGAAAGCGTTCGACGAAATGGAGGCGCTGGGTTGGATTGGATCGAAGCGGCCACGAATGTTTTCAGTGCAGGCGAGCGGCTGCGCGCCGATCGTCCGCGCGTTTGAGGCGGGCGAAAAATTCGCCGCGGAATTTCCGAATGCGCATACGGTCGCGTCCGGATTGCGCGTGCCGAAAGCGGTTGGTGATTTTCTCATGCTCGAAGCGCTGCGCGCTTCGGGCGGCGGCGCGATTGCGGTCGAGGATGAAGCGATGATCCGCGTGACGCGGGAAGTGGGCGCGGCTGAGGGGCTCTTCGTCGCGCCGGAAGGGGCCGCTTGTTTCGCGGCGTTGCGATCGCTTCTTGCCGCGGGGAAAATCGAGAAGAGCGAACGGGTGGTGATTTTCAATACGGGGTCGGGGATCAAGTATCTCGACTGTTACGACGCGTCGTAATTTTCCTCAGCTCTTTATTTGTAGGGCGTTTCTGTGAAACGCCGGCCAGCGATTGGCGTCTGACACAGACGCCCTACAATTCATTTTCTCTCCCGAAAACATTTAGCTCGCTCGCTCGGGGCAGGCCCTGCTAGCAATGACGCTCCTATGCAGGGAAAACCACCGCCGGGACAAACACCGCAAGCGTCGCAAAACACACCGCCAGGTCTGGCGCCCCAAACCGCGCAAGGCGCGCAAGCCGCAGCTTCAGCCGTCGCGCCGGGTGCGTTGCAGGGGCTTCCGCCACCAGCCGGCTTTGAGGGAAAGCGAAAGGGACGCGGCGGCTCAGGGGCGAAGCTGAGCGACGTGCATTGGAGCCTGATCTTCAAGATGGGGTGGAAGATGATCGGCTACTGCCGACTACTGGCGTTCTCGTATTGCCTGATGATGCTGGTGCAAAGCGGTGTAAACCTCGGCATGGCCCAGCTCGTGGGCCAGGTCACCAAAGAGCTGGGCGCGCAAAGCACGAACGGCGATGGGCCGCAGCGCCGGGCTGATGCAAACGCGGCCCCAAGCGCGCCTGCGATTGTTCCGGCAACAGCTCCGGCAAACGCCAAGGTCGCCCCGCCGGAAGAGTCTTTCTTTTCGAAACTGCTGCCGGCGAATCCAAAAAAACGGGTGATCGTGGTGTGCGCCTTGTGGGCGCTTTGTGCATTGGGCGCGCTGAGCCTGGGCATTCCGATGCGAGCGATCTCGACGAAGCTCGATCTCACGATTTCCAACAGGTTGCGCAGCCAGCTCTTCGCGCGATTGCTGCGGCAATCGCCGGAGTTTTATCACACCCACGAGTCAGGTGAGCTCAACGCCGTCGTGAACCAATTTACGGTCGAGGCATCGATGACTCTGCGACAGGTGAGCATCGATATGATCCTGCAGGTCTTGATCCTCGGGGTGACGGTCGCCTTGATCATCTACAATTTCAAAATGGGGGACGGCACGGAGCTCAAGATTGGCGGCATGGTGATTCCGCCAGCCACAATCCCGATTGCGATCGTGCTCTTCGCGTTCGTGTCGCCTTATGTGACCGGCAAGCTGTCGAACAAAGTCCGTGATGTGTCGCGGGACCTGCAGGAAAAGATGCTCTCGCTCAACAGTCTCGTGACCGGCGCGATGCAATCGCCGGAGGAAATCCAGGCGATGGAAGCCGAGCCGATGTTTGTGAAGAAGCACGACAAGCAGCTCGATGCGCTGTTGCGATCGCGAATAAAAAACACGCTGACGATGGAGTACCTCGGCCTGGTGAATGGGTTGCCGAGCTGGTTCATCCAGGTGGTCATGCTTGGGTTCGGTGTCTTTATCGCCGTCAAGTCCGGCAACCCGGCGAGCGCCGGTAATGTCGTGAGCATTTTCATGCTGACGCCGCAACTGATGGCGCCGATCGGGGCGCTTTCGGCTTATCTCGTGATGGCGGGCAGCGCCTGGCCGCGGATCGAGACGGTGAACGAGATGCTCGAATCCCGGGCCCGCCGCGAAGAAAAATCCGGCACGGTGAAAGTGGATGAGGTCGAGCACACCCTCGCGGCAAAGAACGTGACCTTTTCCTACAAAGCCGGCGCGCGAAAAATCTTCGACGATATTTCCTTCGAGTTGCCTCCGGGAAAAATCACCGGGTTCGTCGCAAAGATGGGGCAGGGGAAGACGACATTCTTCAAGCTGGCGCTGCGGTTTTACGATCCGCAACAAGGCGAAGTGATCCTGGGCGGGCGACCGGTGGGAGATTATGCCGCGGACAACCTCTACGGCCACATCGCGATGATGTCGCAATTTCCGGCGTTCTTTTACGACACGCTGCGGGCCAACATGCAGATGGCCAAGGAAGACGCGACTGACGAAGAAATCCGGGCGATCTGCGAGCGGACCGGCGTGTGGAAGATCCTGCAGGCCGGGGTGCAAGGCAATCCGCTCGACGAGGAGTTTGCGGGAGGCCGGCGGCTTTCCGGCGGCCAGCGAAAGCTCCTGGCGCTGACCCGTTGCCTGATGCGAGATCCTGCAATCCTGTTCCTCGACGAGCCGACCGTGGGCATGGATAACATGGAGAAATTCGCGATGCTGGAAATGATTCAGCAGGCGCTGAAGGGCCACACCGTCATGGTGGTGGACCATGATTTGCGATGGCTGATGCCGTTCTGCGATTACTTCATCGTTTTGGACGAAGGGAAAATCGAGGAACGCGGGACGGCTGACGAGCTGCTCGCGAAGCGCGGTCTATTTTATGAGCTCTATCACGCTGAAGAGGCGGGAGGAGCGAAAGCAGCCGATCACTCCGCCGCGCCGCCTCCGGCAATGTCAGGGAGCGGCCTAAGCGGGCGCGCGATTCCCGGCTGATCAGGGATGTCGCAACGAGTTTGATTCCTTAAACCATGAATTATCTCCCGGAAAATAGTTCGCAAGAAAGGCGGCGCTGCCAGTCTAATCAGGGATGGCGAAGCAAGGCGGGGCGGAAAGAAACGAGCTTGAAGCGCCAGGAATAAAAAGAAAAGATTTGCTGCCGCATCGAGTGATGTGACGGCGACGCAAAACAACAACAACCGAAAGAAAGGTAAGCTAGTTATGGCTGACGAAAAAACAGGCAAGAAACCCGAAGATCAGGGTGGCGGCGGGACGGAAAAGGGCGCGGACGCGTCAGAGGCCGGTGGTCGCTCGCGGCAGGCTCTCTATGCATGCTTCAACGACGGCGCAGGCAACTACATCGACCCGAGTTGGAAGTGGTTCACCTGCTGGCGTTGCGGCGCGCTGAATTACACCTAAGCGGCTCAAGCCAGGTAGCGGAAGAGCAGGGTTCCATGCCCTGCACTTCCTTGCCTGGCCTCCAGGCTCTAATCGGAGCTCGGAGGTCAGGGAAGAAATCATTTATGGCTGAGGAGAAAACTGGCAGGAAACCCGACAAAGAAGGCGGTCTCGGAATGGAAAAACCGGAAGCCGATTCAGCCGAGGCCGGGCCGCGGTCGAAACGGATGGCCTACACCTGTTGGAACGACGGCGCCGCCAATTACGTTTCCGAAGGGTGGGAGTGGTTCACCTGCTGGCGTTGCGGTTCCCTGGTTTACGTCTAAGACGGGAACTCCAATCCGTCGGCGCGCCCTTCAGTTGCGAACCGAAGGGCGGCCGGAATGGATCGCGATGGCTTAGGGAGCGATGCGGTTCGTGAGCGTGTCGGTATGGAACGACATATGGTCGCGCAAGGTGAACCAGCCGCCTTCGTTCTTGTTACTCTGTGCAACGCTATTGGTCTGATTGGTGGCGTAATCGGCCCATGAGGCGTATCGCGCAATGGTCAGAAAGCGCCACGGTCCGCCTTCCAGATGCTGCATCAGGACGTTGCCGGCCGAAGTATCGGCGGGCCGGACGGGCGGCGCGCTCAATTCTTTCTCCAGTTGGTCGTCATGTCCTGCGATCGGGCGATAGACAGACACGGCATACACTGAGCCCGCGCTCTTGCTCGAGTCGTCACCGAGTCCCATCGCCTTGGTGAAGTCAGCCCACGAAGGGCCGTTGACGAAAGTGTCGTTGTGCCAATCACGCAGGTCGCGCGTTCCCGGAGGCGGGGGATTTCCGGCAGCTTCGACGGTTGCCTTGGTTCCGAGATGCTCGATGACGGCATAATCCCAGGAGTCGCCGTCTTGATGGCGAAGGATAATGGAATGTCCTGGCATCGGCGCCTTGGGATCCGGTTTCTTTAGTTCCTGCGCCAATTGAGCGGCTTTTCCGAATGCGGCCTTCACGAAATGCACGTGGTAAACGTCAGTTCGGGCGGCCGGCGACGACGTGCTGGCGGGTGTGTCCGCACTGGCGACAGCGGGGCTCGTCAGTGGAGCCGCCGGACTGGTCTTGGCCGCCGTCGGGCTGGTTCGTGCCGTGCTGGTTTTGGCCGCGGGGGTGGCTGTTTGCGCGGAGCAAAGGCCGGCCACGCCGAGAGCGAGGAAGGCGACAAGCGCCAGATTGAGTTTTTTTGTCTTGGTCATGGTTCTGATTTTCATTTTGTTTGTTTGATTGGTGGATCGGTCGATTGCGTAACGCGCCATAAAGCGAAGGTCCACCCCCAAAGCTTGCTTTAGCCTGGCAGAAAATTCGTCGAGAGCCGGATAACGGAATCGGTGTTGTTTTGATCTCGTTAGGCTGCGACGTCGAGCTTTTTTCCACGACGAAACTGAATCCTCATTGAATCAGGCAACGTTGCCCGTGGAAGGATCTCTTGCACATTCGGAAACTGAGCGGTGATTTTTTGCGATAGAAACAGAATTTCTCCTCGACTTTATTTGGTGCGCCTCGCATCCTATCCCATCGTCCGAGTTGCGGCGATTATCCTGAATTTATGAGAACTTCGATCCGTGCGTCCATCGCGATAGGCATTACCCTCCTCTTCTGTTCCGTTTGGCTGCCCGCTGCGACCGCCCAGGAGGCGGACATGGCTGTGACGAAGACGGCCAATGCCGATCAGGCGTCGGCTGGCTCAGATATCACTTACACCATCACGGTGTATAACAACGGACCGGACTCGGCCGATAACGCGACTTTGACCGACACGTTGCCGACCGGCACCACCTTCGTCTCACTTTCTTCACCCGCTGGCTGGACGTGCACCACTCCAAGTGTCGGCTCGGGCGGCCCCGTCACGTGTTCCTATTCGACTTTGCCTGTTACGAGCGGCGACGTTTTTACCCTGGTGGTGAACATTCCTCCAAACACCGCCGCCGGCACAACATTTACTAATCAGGCAACCGTCAGCACCTCGACGTTTGATCCAACGGACGAAAATAATTCGGCCAGCGCCGGAACCACCGTCCCTGGAACCAGCGCTGATATGGCGGTGACGAAGTTCGCCAGTGCTAGCCAGGCCTTCGCGGATTCTAACGTCACCTACTCCATCGAGGTCGACAACTTCGGCGCGGATGTCGCCACCAACGCGGAGCTGTTCGACGGCCTGCCTGGGGACATGACTTTTGTTTCGCTCACCCAGACATCGGGACCGGTCTGGTCGTGCGCTACTCCCACAGCCGGATCGGGGGGGAACATCGTCTGCACGAACGCCAGCCTCTCGGCGGGAGCCAGCAGCACATTCACCCTTGTCGGCCACATTCCGTCCGGAGAGCCTGCCGGCACCACTTACAATAACACCGCCTTGGTGAGCTCTAGCACGAGCGACCCCGACAGTAATAACAATACCGCCGAGGCTTCCACACTTGTGGTCTCCTGCTATACCGATCCTGTCGTCACGAATAACGCTAACAGCGGTCCGGGTTCTTTGCGCCAGGCCATTGCCGACGCCTGTGTCGGCGGCACGATCATTTTTGACGACTCTCAGGTCGTCAGCCCGATCACACTGACGACCGCTGAGTTGCTCATAAACAAAAACCTCACGATCACTGGGCCGGGCGCGAACGTCTTGACGGTAATGCGGAGCGCGGCGGGAGGAACACCCAACTTCCGAATCTTTGAGATTGCCGTAAACACGAACGTGGCGATCAGTGGTTTGACGATCAGCAACGGTGCGGCTCTTGGCAATGGGAATGCAGGACAAGGCGGGGGGATTCTTAACTCCGGGACATTGGCCGTCGATGGCCTCGTTGTTTCGGGAAATCAAGCTGGCGACACGACCAACCCCGGTTTAGGCGCCGGGCTCGCGAGCGTCTCCGGGACACTGACCGTCACTAACAGCACAATCAGCGGCAATATCGTCACGGGTAATGGCGGTGGCATTGGTAACATCGCCACTACCAAAATCATCAACAGCACGATCTCGAACAACCGCGCAACTTTCTTCGGCGGCGGCGTGATGAACGGTAATCCCGGCTCAACTCTGAGCGTCACAAACAGCACGATCACGAATAACCGGTGCGATTCGAATAATGCCGGTTTTAATACCGGCGGCGGCATTTCGGTCAACCCTGCGAGCAACGCCCCTCTCCTGAATAACACGATTGTTGCCGGAAACTTCCGCGGGACGGGTACAACCCGCGATGACCTGAATGGTCCCTTCAACTCCACTAGCTCTTACAACCTTATAGGCGACGGGACCGGAGAGACCGGCATAACTAATGGGACGAATGGCAACCATGTCGGCACGAGTGCTAACCCTATCAACGCGCTCCTCGCAGCGCTCGGTAACTATGGCGGCCCGACGCCGACTCATCTCCTTCTGCCCGCCAGCCCTGCCATCGATGCCGCCCTTGATCCCCTGGCCGTTGACGCGAATAACGACCCGCTCACGACGGATCAGCGAGGGGCTGGCTTCCCGCGCAGGGTCGGTCAGGCAATCGATATCGGCGCGGTGGAAGTAAACTACTCCTTCAGCGCCACCGCCGGGACACCCCAGAGCGTAGCAGTTAACACCGCCTTCCCTGTCGCACTTAAGGCAACCGTCACGGAATCGGGGAATCCAGTCAGCGGTATCTCGGTCACCTTTACCGCGCCGGCCAGTGGAGCGAGCGGCACCTTCTCGAGCGGTAACACCGCGACGGCGGTCACAGGCGCTAATGGTGTCGCTACCGCGCCTACCTTCACGGCCAATGGCACTCCCGGAAGCTACACGGTCGCCGCCACAGTTGTCGGGATTGCAACTCCAGCTAACTTCTCGCTAACCAATGTCGTCGGAGCTGTGACCCATTTCGGCGTCACCGCTCCCACGAATGCAACTGCGGGCGCCTCCTTCAACTTTACAGTCACGGCGCTGGATTCGGGTAATAACGTAGTGACTGCTTATTCAGGCACGGTCCATTTCACCAGCACGGATAGCCAGGCCATTCTGCCGGCCAACAGCACCATCACGAACGGCACGGGCAGCTTTACCGCCACGCTCAAAACAGCGGGTAGCCGGACCATTACCGCAACGGATACGAGCACTTCGGTTACAGGCACCAGCAACCCGATCACGGTGGGTGCAGCGGCGGCGACTCGTTTCTCGGTAAGCGCTCCAACGAACGCGGCCGCGGGCAGCCCATTTAACTTCACGGTTACTGCCTTGGACCAGTTCAATAATACGGCGACCGGTTATGCGGGCACGGTGCAGTTTAGCAGCACCGACAGCCAGGCGGTCTTGCCGGCTAACAGCACGCTAACGAATGGAACAGGCACCTTCAGTGCCACGCTCAAGACCTTGGGTAACCGAACCATTACCGCGACAGATACCAGCAACTCGATTACAGGCACCAGCAACTCAATTACGGTGAGCGCAGGGCCCGCGGCCCGTTTCTCACTAAGCGCTCCAACGAATGCGGTCGCAGGCAGCCCGTTTAGTTTCACAGTTACTGCCTTTGACCAGTTCAACAATACGGCAACCGGCTATGCCGGGACGGTGCAGTTCAGCAGCACCGACAGCCAGGCGGTCTTGCCGGCCAACAGCATGCTAACAAATGGCACTGGCACCTTTAGCGCCACTCTCAAGACCGTGGGTAACCGAACCATTACCGCGACAGATACAGTAAGCAGCTCCATTACCGGCACGAGCAACACGATTACCGTGAGCGCTGCGGCGGCGACTCATTTCGCAGTCAGCGCTCCGGCGAACGCGGTCGCAGGCAACACCTTCAACTTTACGGTTACGGCGTTGGACCAGTTCAACAACACGACGACGGGCTACGCAGGCACGGTCCGTTTCACCAGCACCGATCCTAATGCAACCTTACCCGGCAATAGCACGCTGACTAATGGCACAGGCACCTTCAGCGCAACGCTTCGTACCGTCGGCAATCAGACCATTACCGCGACAGATACGAGCAACAGCTCCATCGCCGGCACGAGTACCACGATTGCGGTAAGCCAGGCCAACCCGGCGCTCAGCGGCACGGTTTCACCGACCAGCGGGAATGTGGGATCGGCATTCACGGACACGGCGGTCCTTTCCGGCGGAGTTAATTCGACGGGCACGATTACCTTCACCGTTCACGGACCTAACCCTGGGAACTGTGCCACCGCAATCTTCACGTCGGTTAAGACTGTTGCCGGCAATGGCACTTACACGTCGGATCCGTTCACCGGCGCCGCGCCGGGCACTTACAGCTTCGTCGCGCGTTACAGTGGCGACGCCAATAATAGTCCCGTGAGCACGGTCTGCGCTGCGGCTAGCCAGACCTTTACCGTAAATCAGCCATCGCCGTCGCCGACTCCTACGGCTACGCCGACCCCCGCTCAGTCGTTGAATATTTCCACCCGCGTGCGGACAGAGCTTGGCGACAAGGCCATGATCGGCGGCTTCATCATCACTGGCAATGCATCCAAGTCGGTAGTCATTCGCGGACTTGGGCCTTCGCTCGCTTCCTTTAACTTGAGCGATCTTCTGCTTAATCCCCAACTGGAATTGCGCGGATCTTCTAACAACCTGATCTTTCTGAACAGGGACTGGAAAGACAATCAACGGTCTCTGATCGAGGGCACTAACTTCGAACCGAAGGACGATCGGGAATCGGTCATCGTGATCTCGCTCAACCCTGGAGCCTACACTGCGATTCTTACGGGTGAACTCGGCACGACGGGCATCGGTCTGGTGGAAGTCTATGACACCAATCCAGGCGCTGACTCGAAGCTCGGTAACATCAGCACCCGCGGTTTTGTCCAGACAGACGACAAGGTCATGATCGGCGGCTTCACTCTGGGCGGGAACAACAATCCCACCCGCATCGCGGTGCGCGGCCGGGGGCCATCGCTGAGCCAGTTTAATCTAAGCCCGCTGCTGGCCGATCCTACGCTGGAGCTGCGCAACCAGAATGGAACGATCATGATCGTGAATGATGACTGGCAGAGCGACCCTGTCTCCGCAGCGGCGCTCAACGCGAATGGGCTGGGTCTCTCGGATCCGAAAGAGTCCGGCATCTTCGCCGTGCTGCCAGCGGGCCAGTACACCGCGATTCTTGCCGGCAAAGGCGGGATCGGGATCGGCCTGATCGAGATCTACAACCTGCAATAAGACAATTCCTGCCGGGTCCTGCCTGCAATCAGAAAAGCCGCTTCGACTTTCGCGCCCGAGCGAGAGCGCTTTGTGCCGACTGGATTGGGCCTTGAATGTTGAACGCTGGAGTGTTCTGCCCGAACAAAGAGTCGCCGTCCCCGTAGTTCAGGGTGACACAAATTCTCCAGATCGAGACGGCATCGGCTTCCGTTGTGTTGTGGAAAAGTGAGTCCGCGGTATGTTTCGCCCATACTAGACAACGCTCACGGACACTCGTGGTCGTTTCACAAATGTCTAAACGCACAGTAGTTGTAATCGCGCTTTGCTTTCTCGCCGTCGCGGTCTCGGCGTTGTTCGCATTTCTTTATTTTCAGAAAACGAGCCGCAGTGTGAAGCACTTGATCATAGACCAAACAGTACGGGGGTGGACTTCCGAAAACGGGGGGGACATGAAACCTTCTGTACAGTGTTACGTGCGAAACACCTCGACCTTCCGCATTTCTGGAATTGGAGTCTTCGAGTGCACGATATCATATGAAGGGTTGCAGGAAGAATTCCTCAATGCGCTGCCGTCACTAGATCCTGATATTAAGGGCATCATGCAGCAAAAAATTGATCGCGAGGAGGCGAGTCCGAAAGTAATTGCGACTTACAATTTTCTCACTCGTGCATCACGGCTGTCGCCAAAAGCCAAGAGTGAACCAGTTGTTTGGGAAAAAGACAAAGTTCCGCCTCCTAAGATCTTGCTGATCCGCCAATATCTAGATGTGCCAGCCGGCGGTGTTCAGAACGTAGACCTGCCGATTGTTGTATCTCCGATTGACCAAGGTTACGAGATGACATTCAGGATTACAACGCTGGAGTGAGCCAATAGTGACTCCGCGAAGTTGACGCCGGAAGCGAATGATGAGCTCTTAAGGATCCTGGAGAAGCTTGTCTTTCGCGTCCGCTGTCCGGTTAGCGATCACGCCCTCGTCCCAGTCCGAGTACCCAAGCACTTCAATACTTCGCGGGTAGTCGCTTACGCGAGTCTTCAAGTATTTCTCTTTCTTCACGGCGAAATCAAAATTCTGAGCGGCGGAATTCTTTGATTTGCTCAACAGCACCAGGTTGCCGATGCTGTTCACATATTGATCTATTTTGGTGAGATCGTGATGGGACGCCCAATACCCCGTAGACTTGGGATTCTGTGGTAACACATGCTCTACCGACTTCGCCGTGAACTGCCTGATATTGTCGTGTTCAGCAGTGACGAGCTCGAGACGCAGTAGAAAGTATTTGCCGAATCCCGCCTTGTACAGGTTCTGGGTCACTGCGGCGGCTTTGATGGCGGCCTCATCGTACGTAATTGCTTTGAGAACGTCTTTGGGTTCGGCCGCACTTTGAATCGTGCCTAGAATGGCCGAATAGTCGCCGTAACGCTCATCCTTTCTCACACCGTTGACCCAGTGTCCAAGATATACCTTTTCGAGCTTCAGGCAGAAATCGTACAGGCCATTTGCACCGAATTTGTTGGCATAAGATAAAACGCTCGACTTCCACTCTGACGCGCGAAACTCACTAATCATTATGTGCATCAGAGCGCGAAACCGATTGCTTTCCGGCGCTTCGGCCGCAACGATATCCTTATCCTCAAAGACGGACTGATAGAGCCTGGCATACTCGAAGATAAGGTTAAAAAAGGTCTCGCCCCGCGTTACTTTGTTGGCGGCGAATATCCGGTTCTCGAATTCGCTGACCAAATCGCCCTGAGGCTTGTCCTTAAGGATCGCGAGACGGACCAGATGAAACACGTCTTCAAACTTGCCTTCGCCAAGATCATTTTCGAGCGTTTCCCACTCCGTTGCGATTCGGTCACGCACACTCGGCTTGCTTATGACGTTCGGCGCAATGTTCGTTGCCTTTAGAACATCGATGCGCCGGAGCTGCTTTCCGCGGTCATTTACGATAGTAAAAAGCTTAAACGCATCATCGAATGTCGTAGTCGCCAGATAGATCACCACGCAACGTTGATTAAGGAACTTAACTAGTTGCTGGAGCTCGGGCTGTTTGAGTCCCTCTAATTTTGATCTAAATACCGAAATGGCATCGAGGTAACGGCTTTGCGGGTCGGTTAAGGGGGTCTTTGTGGATGCCGCAACTGTGCCGTTTTCGGTAACGACAATCTCCTGAAAAAACTGGCGGTCCTTAACCTCTAATCGGACCTTTTCTGGTATCCCATCGACTACGTTCTCGCGCTGCAAAATCTTGTCCTGCAGGCCGATTTTGAAGGCGTTGTCGCTGATCAAATCGCGCAAGCACGCCAGTAGAATAAGGAGCGAAGCTAGCCGCTGTTGACCGTCAACCACGTCGTACTGTTTGTCGTGGCCGTGGAGAACAACCGTTCCGAGAAAATAGTCCTGGTCTCTGGCCGCCCCGAGAAGATCATCAATCAGATCATCAAAATTATCAGTAACCCAGGAAAATGGCCGCTGGTATTCCGGGATGCTGAAGAAAAACGGCTGCGACAGAAGAGTGCCAATCTTGATTGTTTTCCCGTCGAGATTTTCCATGCGTGAGACCGGCAGGTTACCTGATTAAAGGGGGCGGCGAAACACCTTTTTGGCATTGCCCAACAAAGGTGTAGCCAAACGGCTAGGGATTGATGTTTATTCCCGCGGCGTGAGCGCGTTTCTCTAAAGCCAGACGCAGTTGTGGGTCCCACCGGCAGCGACAATTTCGGCTCTGCTAGGGCTATTCTATTCATTGCAAATCGCAGCGCCTCGAATGGGCGCCCGTACAAGTCTGCACCGATATCTCGGAACAGATTGAACTGCGAGCGGTGCATTAGATCGTCCGACGGCGTCCCAGGCCACGCAGCCCAGTCACGCGCCAGCGCCTTCAAACCGATATCATCGCAGACCATCTTTTCGCGCGGTCCGACCATGTAAGACTCAGGAGGCATAATCACCTCGCATAAAGCCTCACCAAAATGAAACCGCCCGTGAACTTCGAGAACTTGCGGCAGCTCCGCCGGCTTTTCGTGCCCCGGTTACTTAGAATTGTCCCCGGCGGGAATGGAGCCCGCGGAAGCGGCGCGACATAGACGGAAGCCCGAAGGGTGAGCGAGCGGGCGCGAGTGAATCAATCGAACCCAGACGATGAATTGCCGGTAAGTTGTCGTTCATAAGGTGCGTCGCAATATGTCCCCGGCGGGAATCGAACCCACATTTAAGGTTTAGGAAACCCTCGTTCTATCCGTTGAACTACGGGGACTGCGAGAGAACTAACGTTCAACGTCCAACGCTCCGCATCAACAGCGATTTGCGTTGCTCCAAGGCTTCGAGAGGCCGGCTGGCGGTTGGCGCAAATTATATCTCGACTTCCTGTTAGGCGGTCGCTTAAAAGGAAGCCGATTACGTCATCCGACGTTTCAACGGATCTTCGGCCGGGCTGAAGTGGCCCGTGGGGCTGATCCTTCGCTGGGATTGCCGCGTTACGCGATTTCCAGATCCAACTGGATCCCCGAGTCAGCCGGAATGAGGCCGAACTTCTTTGATGGGCCTTGCGACGATGGTTCCCGGTTCCGCGCGGAACTGGCTTGCAGTTAATGCAGTCAACCAAGCCAACCCAAAAATAAGAATATGATAACGAAAACCACATTCCATCGGCCGCCATTGTTTCGCGTGTTATTCACACTTCTGCTCGCGATTACTGCCGTTTACGCTGCGCCAACCACTGTGCAGGCGCAGACCTTCTACGTCTCCACCGGCACTGACGCTATCGACAAGGTCGATTCCAGTGGCTCGGTGACTCTCTTTGCGACGATGCCAGCAAGCTCCAGTCCTCAAGGTCTGGCCTTTGACAGCGGCGGCAACCTGTACGCGGTCGCGTACAACACCGACCAGATTAGCAAAATCACCCCCGGCGGCGTGGTAAGCCTCTTTGCCACCCTGCCAAGCAGCTCCGGCAATACAGGCCTGGCCATCGACGGCAGCGGGAACTTGTACGCGGCGAACATCTACTCCGGCCAAATCAGCAAGACTACGCCAGGAGGAGTGGTGAGCCTCTTTGCGACCGTTGCCAGCCCTGTCGGTCTGGCCTTTGATGGTAGCGGGAACTTGTACGCGGCGAATTTTGGCGCCGGCCAGATAAGTAAGATCACGCCAGGAGGCACGGTGAGCCTTTTTGCAACCCTGCCTGGCGGTTCGTACCCTACCGGTCTGGCATTTGATACCAGCGGGAACCTCTTTGCGTCGGATCAAAACAACGGCCAGATCAGCAAAATCACGCCGAGCGGCGCGGTGAGCCTCTTCGCTAGCCTGCCTGGTGGCGCGCCGACGTCCGGTCTGGCCTTTGACAGCAGCGGTAACCTCTACGCGGCGAATGACGCCACAAATCAGATCTACATGATCACCTCCGGCGGTGTAGTGAGCGTTTTCGCAACGGCCATTCAAATTCCCTATTTCATTGCGATCCAGACCACTTACATCGCGCAAGTTCAGCAACCTATTAACCCGGATGGGTCAAGTGTATTTAGTGTTAAGCGCGGGGTCGTCCCCGTTAAGTTTACACTCACCTTGAATGGCGTCGCGGCCTGCCAGTTGCCGGCGGCGACGATCTCGCTAACCCGCATCCAAGGCGCGATTCTCGGGTCAATCGCCGAAAGCACATATCTGCTGTCATCGGACACCGGGTCGAATTTCCGGATAAGTGACTGCCAATATGTCTACAATCTAGCCGCAGGCTCGCTCGGACCCGGAACGTATACGGTCAACATATTGATTGGCGGCAATGTGGTAGGAAACGGTACATTTGGATTGCATTAGGAAGCTTCTACTCATTGGTCCTCGAAAGAGAAAAGCCGAATGTTCAACGTCCAATTACAGGAGGGAATATCGGATTGGGGAAACGGAAAGGCCAGGGTCGGTGGTTTTCCTTGTTCTCTGAAGCGCGGACAGATAGTCCATGGAGTGACGCGCGGTTGAAACTATGCATGCACGAATTTTTCTGGTCAGGCACGGCGCTACCGTCCTTACAGCGGAAGACCGCTTCGCTGGCGCGACTAATGTTCAACTTTCCGATGAAGGGCGCGAACAGGTGCGCCGGCTTGCCGCCCGGCTGCGCGACGAAAACATCACCGCGATCTACGCATCCCCACTCGACCGGACGGTGGAGACCGCCAGTATCCTGGCGCAACCGCACGGGATCGAGATCCAGAAACGCGACGGTCTCCGCGAAATTTCGCACGGGCGCTGGGAGCAAATGACGCGCAAGGAAGTCGAGCAGGCTTTTCCGGATGAAGCCGATGCCTGGGAAAAAGACCCGTACACTTTTGCACCGGTAGGAGGCGAGAGTGGACTCGCCGTCACCGCTCGCGCCTTGCCGGTGCTGATGGATATCGTAAGGGCGCATCCCGCCTCGAATGTGCTCGTCGTCTCGCACAAGGCGACGATTCGTCTGCTCCTAAGCTCCTTGCTTGGATTCGACCCGCGCCGTTACCGCGATAACCTGGATCAAAATCCCGCCGCGCTGAATATCGTCGATTTCAAGGATGCGGTCAGCGCGCGGCTGACTCTTTTTAACGATACGTCGCATTACGCCGCCGGCGGCCTGGCGATTCCCGCCGTGCCCACGGCGCGGCTCTCGAAGGCGTGGGACGATGAGCGGAAGTAGGCGATCCGCCTTCGCTAAGACTACGGCGGGACAGGAGATTGAGGATGGCGTGCTGAGCTTGCGCGGAGCCGCGGATTCGCGAGATTCGCCGCCGCTCGCATGCTCACAATTTCACAAGTCTCGAAAGCCTTTGCCGGCCGCACGCTCTTTGAAGACGCGTCGCTCCAGGTAAATCGCGGCGATCGCGTCGGGCTGGTCGGGCCGAACGGCGCGGGCAAATCGACGCTTTTCTCGCTTATTCTTGGGGAAGCCTCCCCGGACGAAGGCAAAGTCTCGATCGAAAAGTCGGCCACGATCGGATTTCTTCCGCAAGAGCACGCGCCCGCCGGCGACGAGACGGTTCTGGAATTGGCCTGCGGAAGAGTAGCGCACGCCGCCAGCTCGGGATTGAGCGAAGAACGCAAGCTCGAAGCTCACGCGCCTTCTGACGATCATATCGATTGGGAGATCGAGCCGAAGGCCAAACGCATTCTGTCGGGCCTGGCGTTTCGCGAATCGGATTTCGATCGGCCGGCCAAAACTTTGAGCGGCGGCTGGGTCATGCGCGCTCATCTCGCCCGGCTGCTGGTGGAGGAGCCGGATTTGCTCCTGCTCGATGAGCCGACAAACCACCTCGATCTCGAGTCGCTCGTCTGGTTCCAGGAATACCTAACGAGTTATCCCGGCGCGATCCTCATGATCTCGCACGACCGGGAGTTCCTGAACCATCTCGTTGGTTCCATCATCGAGATCGCGCACAAGCGGCTGAATCGGTATCGGGGGAATTGGGACAGCTACATGGAGCAAAGGGCGGCCCGCGAAGAGCAGCAGCGCTCCGCCTACAAGAACCAGCAGAAAGAAATCGCGTCGCTCCAGCTTTTCGCGGACCGGTTCCGCGCCAAGGCGAGCAAAGCGTCGCAGGCGCAGAGCAAGTTAAAGCAGATCGATCGGATGGAGAAAATCGAGGCGCCCGTCTCGCGGGAGAAGACGGTGCACTTCCGTTTCCCGCAGCCGCCGCGCAGCGGGCATCGCGTCATCACGCTCAAGGAGGTCGACCACGCTTATGGCGATCTGGTTGTGTATCGCGGTCTTGATTTCGAAGCGGAGAGGGGACAACGAACTGTGCTCGTCGGTCCTAACGGCGCGGGCAAGTCAACCTTGCTCAAGCTCCTTGCGGGCGCGCTTCCAGTGCAAACCGGCGATCGCAATCTCGGCCACAATGTAAAGGTCGGTTATTTTTCTCAGTATCGAACCGACATGCTCGATCCGAAACGGACCGTGCTGGAAACCGCGCGCGACATGCCGAATCCGGTTTCGGAACAGGTCGCGCGCACGGTCCTGGGCTCCTTTCTGTTCCGAGGCGACGACGTCTTCAAGACGACCGCTGTTCTGAGTGGCGGCGAGAAGACGCGGCTTGCGCTCGTTAGGCTATTGCTCGACCCGCCCAACCTGCTTTTGATGGACGAACCGACCACGCACCTGGACGTCGGCAGCATCGACGCGCTCGTGGGCGCGCTCGCCCAGTACGAGGGCACGCTGATTTTTATCAGCCACGATGTTTACTTCATCCGAGCCGTGGCGAAGACCGTGTTGCATATCAACGCCGGGAAACTCACGCCTTATGCCGGCGACTACGATTATTACCTGGATAAATCGCGAGCGACCTCCGCGCGCGCTGCGCTCACGAGCGGAGAAAAATTGCAGAATTTTCAACCCGGCAATGGCGCGGCGCCGGTTGCGCGAAACGCGCCGGGGATGCGCGAAACTCGCGAGCAGCGACGCGCCGCGGCCGAGGAACGCAAAGCCGAAGCGAAGAGCAAGCGCGATCACGAGAAACGAGTGCGCGATTTGGAAATGCAGATCCTGAATCTCGAAGGCCGCCAGAAGGAACTGACTGAAGAGCTAGAAAAGCCCGAGACCTATGAGCGCGGTGGCGCAGCGACCCAACTGAACCGTGAGCTACTGGCCGTTACCGCTGATCTCCAGCGATTGACAGTCGAGTGGGAGAAGCTCGGCGAGCCTCGGATGGCGTAGCAGTCACGTGCGTTCGTTTTTCGCGACGCCGCGGATGTTCAAGATCGCGAGGCCGAATTGCAGCACGATGAGCGCGTAGGCGTGATCGTGCCAGCCCCAGCCGACCCAGAGCACGTTGCTGAGCAGGAAAATCCAGAAGCCCCATTGGCGTTTTGTTTTCGATTGCGCCGCGACGAGCCAGGCGGAAAGAAGCGTCGCACCCATCGCGGGCCACTGAAGATGTTGCATCCACTCCATAGCCTTTAAACGCATCAACGAGGCAAGCTGGATTGATGCGTTGCGGGGATTCTCCGTCCGGGTAGCGCGCGCGTCTCGCGAGTTGGTTTTGGCATCTCGCCAAAACAGGCTTTCGAAAAGTCCGCGATGACGAGACGTCATCGCCAACGCGCGCGCTACCCAGAAAGAATCGCTGCGGAGCCGCCTGCAAAAATCGCGCGAATAACAAGAACGGCCTTTCTCTCGCCGCAATGCGATTGCTCTCTGAACATTTGCTATGGCCAGGCGCCCGTCTTTTTTCCGCAACGCTTTCAGTTTATTAAAGCAAACCGGTCAGGAATGGCTGGATGATAAGGCACCGCAACTAGGGGCTGCGCTCGCGTATTACACGGTCTTCTCGCTCGCGCCGCTTGTGCTGGTTTTGCTCGCGATCATCGGCGTCCTGTTTCGCGATGATCCGGCCGGCGCGTGGAGCAAGGTCACCGAGCAGATGAGTTACTTCCTCGATAAGAGCGCGGTGCAGGTGGTGACCGATATCGCCAAGACCGCCTCGGAGCCCGGCAAAAGCACAACTGCCACCGTGATCGGAATCGCGTTGGCGCTTTTTGGCGCCAGCGGCGTCTTTGGTCAGCTCCAGGATGCGTTGAATACGATTTGGGGCGTGAAAGCGAAACCTGGATTGGGGATAAAAGGTTTTCTCCGGGCGCGCTTTGTCTCCTTCGCGATGCTCGGCGGCACTTGCTTTCTCCTCCTCGTTTCGCTGACGATCGAAGCGCTCTTGAAAGGCTTCAGTCACTATGTTCAGGCGGCGTTGCCGGGAGGCCTGGCCATTGCGATCGCAGTTTATCTCATCTTCGATTTCGCCGTCGTGGTGCTGCTCTTCGCGATGATCTACAAGTTTCTGCCGGATGCAAAAATCCGGTGGCGCGATGTCTGGATCGGCGCCGTGATGACGGCGCTGTTCTTCGGTCTTGGCAAATGGGCGCTCGGGCTTTATCTCGGGAGCGGATCGGCGGCGTCCGCCTATGGCGCGGCAAGCTCGCTGATCACCTTGTTGCTCTGGATTTATTATTCATCGCAGATTTTGTTGTTCGGCGCGGAGTTTACTCAGGTCTATGCGAATCGGGCCGGCCGTCGGGTCAAGCCGAGCGACCACGCCGTCCCGATCGTCGAGACCAAAGTCGAGAAGCCGCATCCCAAAAAGCGCTGATACAAATCTTCTGTAGCCGCTTCCCTGTGGGAAGCGTGAGGGTTCGGAATTCATCGCCGATCTCGAGCCGCCCGCAGGGCGGCTGCTACAGAAAACTTACGCCGGGCGCCAATCGAGATCGCCGTCGCGCGCGAGGGCGGGCTCGGGAAGCTCGTGCCTATCGGAAGTCACAGAGGAAATCTCCGGCTCTGGCTCTGCCTCGATTTCGTCCTCGCGGCCTTCGTTGTGCGTCTTCGCGATCAGCACATAAAGGGACGGCACGATGAAAAGCGTGAAGATGGTGCCGATCGTCATCCCGCCGACGAGGACCAAACCGATCGAGTTTCGCGCTTTAGCGCCCGCGCCCGTCACGAAGACCAGCGGCATGTGACCGGCGACGGTCGCGATCGTCGTCATCAAGATGGGCCGCAGCCGCACCCGCGCCGCTTCCGCGACCGCGGCGACTTTGCTGAGCCCGGTTTGTTGCAGCTTGTTCGCGAACTCGACAATCAGAATGCCGTTTTTGGAGATCAGGCCCACCAGCGTGACCAGGCCGACCTGCGAGTAAATGTTAAAACTGGTCGTCCACCCGTTCGTGAAAAATTTCAGGTTTGGGTTCCCCGATTTCTCGAACATGAAAATCATGGCGCCGAAAAGTGCGAGCGGCACCGAGCCGAGGAGGATGATGAACGGATCGCGGAAACTGTTGAACTGCGCGGCGAGAACTAGAAAAATCAAGGTCACAGCCAGCCCGAAAGCGGGGAGGAATTTGTCGCCTTCCACGCGGAGCTGACGCGATTCACCGGTGTAATCGACCGTGTAACCCTTGGGCAGGATGCGCGCGGCCTCGGCTTCGAACAGTTTGAGCGCCTGGTCGAGCGGCAACCGCGACGCGCCGCTGATCGTAACCGCGTTTAATTGTTGCAACCGATTCAACGAGCGCGGCACGGTCTTCTCGCGAATCGTCGCGACCGTACTGAGCGGAATGAGTTTTCCATTTGGCCCGGTGACGTAAACGTCGTTTAACTGATTTGGATTCAATCGTTCCACGCGCTTGATCTGCGGGATCACCTTGTAAGCGCGGCCGGAGATGTTGAAACGATTGACATAATTTCCGCCGAACATCGCCGAAAGATCCGCACCGACGTCCTGAAGATTCAGGCCGAGCGCCGCTACCTTGTCATGATCGAGGACGACTTCCGCCTGCGGCTGATCGATCTTGGTGTCGATGATGGGCGGAAAGAAAAACGCGCCGCTCTGCATCGCCTTCATCTGAATCTGTTTGGCAAATTCCAGCATGCGCTCCGGTTCTTCGGTCGATAGCAACACGATCTCGACCGGAAAAGTTCCGCCACCGGGGAGGGCAGGAGGCATGACGGGAAATATTTCAATGCCCGGGATCGTGCCCAGTTTTGCCTGCACCTGCGGGAGCAAGTCAAAAGCGGTTTCCTTTCGCTGGTCCCACGGTTTGAACACCATTCCGGCGAACCCGCTATTGGGGAAGGTGAGCTGAAACGTGAATTCCGTTTGCGGGAAACTCATGAATGCCTTTCCCGCGGCGTCAGCGAAGGAAGATGTCTGTTCAATCGTCGAGTTGGCCGATGCGGTCATGATCCCAAA
The DNA here is from genome assembly GCA_041167325.1 of Verrucomicrobiota bacterium. Taxonomy (GTDB): domain Bacteria; phylum Verrucomicrobiota; class Verrucomicrobiia; order Chthoniobacterales; family UBA10450; genus AV80. The sequence goes on from JBEEHH010000018.1 coordinate 55,201, forward strand.
AATGACTCCCTGGTCTTCCGTCGGCGCGAGTTCCTTCGCTGCGAACATAGGCATAAGCAGAAACATGATCGCGGCAATGATGGTGAGCCCGATCCAACCCGTGTAAACCGCAGGCCGCGCGCGCAAAGTCGCATCCAGCTTTCGGCCGTACCATTCGCGCAGGCGGTCGAAGGTGTGATTCACCTTGCCGGCAAAGCCGCGCTCCTCGTCTCCGGCCCGGAGGAATCTCGCGGTCATCACCGGTGAAAGCGTAAGCGCGACGATCCCGGAAATGGTGACCGCTCCCGCCAGGGTAAACGCGAATTCGCGGAAAAGCGTGCCGGTCAACCCACCCTGAATTCCAATCGGAATGTAAACGGCCGCAAGCGTGATCGTCATCGCGATGATGGGGCCGATGAGTTCGCGCGCCCCTTTCAAGGCGGCGTTGAGCGGCGACAATCCTTCGCGGATGTGTCGCTCAACATTCTCCACCACCACGATGGCATCATCGACGACGAGACCGACGGAGAGCACGATCGCGAGCAGCGTGAGGAGATTCACGGTGAACCCGAAGATCTGCATGAGGAAAACAGCGCCGATGAGTGAGATCGGGATCGCGACGATCGGGATGATGACGGAGCGCCACGAACCGAGGAAAAGGTAAATGACGAGCATCACGATAAGGAGCGTCTCCATCAGCGTATGGAAGACGTCCTTGATGGCGGTGTTGATATAGGCCGTGCCGTCGTAGGCAATGCGCCCTTCCATGCCGGTGGGCAGCTCGCGTTGGATTTGGTCCATCTCCGTGCGGACGCGCTTGACGACGTCGATCGCGTTTGCGTTGGGCAAAACGAAAATGCCCATGAAGACGGCGCGCTGTCCGGAGAAGCGGACCTCGGCGTTGTAATCTTCCGCGCCAAGCACGATGTCCGCGATGTCGCCTAGCCTAACGAGTGTTCCTCCCGTCTGGCGGACGACGAGATTCTTGAAATCTTCGACCGTGTGCAGGTCGGTGTTTGCCGTCAGGTTTACCTGGACGAGCGCACCCTTCGTGCTCCCGAGAGCGGAGAGAAAATTATTATTCCCGAGCGCCTTGCGGACCTGCGCCGGGCTGACGTTGAGAGCCGCCATTTGTTCCGGCTTAAGCCAGATGCGCATGGCAAAGGTGCGCCCGCCGAGGATATCCGCGCGCTGGACGCCGCCGAGGGCCGTGAGGCGGGGCTGAACGATGCGGGTGAGATAATCGGTGATCTCATTCGCCTTCAGAATATCCGAAGTGAAACTTAGGTAACAGGAAGCAAATTGGGAATCGGCCGACGCGATGTTAATGACAGGAATCTCCGCTTCCGGGGGCAGGTCACCGCGCACCTGATTCACCTTCGAGCTGATCTCGGAGAGGGCTTTGTTCGAATCGTAATTCAATTTGAGCCGCGCCGTGATCGTCGAGACACTCTGCGAGCTCTGCGATTGCAGGTAATCGATGCCGTCCGCCGCCGCGATCGCGCGCTCAAGGGGCGTGGTAATAAATCCGCGCACCAGCTCCGCGCTGGCGCCGACGTAGACCGTCGTGACGGTGACCGAGGCAATGTCGCTCCGCGGATATTGCCGGACGTTGAGCGACGAGATCGCCTGTAACCCCGCGATCAGGATGACGAGGCTCACGACCAACGCGAGAACCGGGCGTCGGATGAAAAGATCGGTAAAGGTCTTCATGACGATCTGCGATCGGAATGACGAATGACGAATGACGAATGACGAAGGAAGTCCGAAGGACGAAATTCGAGTCCGAAAACGAGTGGATGGCTCAGCGCCGTTTCGGTCATTCGGGTTTCGGAAATTGTTTCGTCATTCGACATTCGCGCTTCGACATTTCTCATCACGAGTCCGCTGGTTTCGGATTCAGTTCGGCCCTTGGCGCCAGCTTGTTATCGACCACAATGTTCATTCCGTTGCGCAACTTGAAGACGCCGGAACTGACGACCTGTTCATTCGCTTTCAAACCGTCGGTGACCGCGACGAAATCGCCGCGAGTCTCTCCCGTGCGAATGAACTGCTGGCGCAAAACCAGGTTCTCCTGTTTCGTCTTCTCATCGGTTTTCTTTTCGATCACGAAGACCGAGTTCCCGAAGGGCGCGTACGAAACGGCCGTTGCCGGAATGAAAAGAGTGGGATGTTTTTGTGGCAGCAGCACCTTCACTCGACCGAACATTCCGGCGCGCAGCGCATTGTCCTGGTTATCCAGCGTAGCTTGCAGCGAGACATTGCGCGTCGCAGGATCGATCGAAGAGTTAACAGCCGTCAGCGTTCCCTCAAATTCGCGATCGGGAACGGCGTCGGTCGTCACCTTCACTGGCAAACCGGTTTTCACATCGACCAGCTGTTGCTGCGGCAAAGAGAAATCGACAAAGACCTGACCAAGCGCCTGCAACGAAACCAATGGATCGCCGACCTTGACCATTTGACCGGGATTGACGGCGCGAATTCCCGCGGTCCCATCAAAGGGAGCGCGAATTTGCTTTTTGTCGATGACCGATTGCATGTTGTCGACCGCGCCCTTCTTCTGCGCGTATTTGGATTGAGCCGCATCGAACTCTGCGGCGGAGATCACCTTGCGCTCCGCCAGCCCGCGCGCGCGATCGAGATCATTCTTCGCCAGCTCGGCGTCAGCCGTCGCCGAACGCAACTGCGCTTCTTCGGCAGACGCGTCCAGCTTCAATAGGACCTCGCCCTTCTTCACCAGAGCTCCGGACTGAAAATTGATCTCGGCCACAGTGCCTGCGAGTTCCGCGCTGATCATCGCGCCTTGTACCGGCGAAATGGAGCCGACGGCGGTCAGCATCGGTTGCCAATCCGCGTTCTTCACGTCTACGCTGGTCACCGTCGTCATCATCAAGGGCGGCGGAGCCGACATCATTTTGTTGAATTGAAGCAACTTGATGTCTGCCAGGACAAAAAAAAGACAGAGCAAAGCAAACACTATTCCCAGCACGGGCCGCCTTGAGCGCCGCAGAAGAAGAAACGCAAGCAAGCCGAATAATATTACGGCGGCGCTCGCGACTATGATGAGGATGATTAGCATTATCGTGATGCGGGCGAAGTGATGTTAAGAAAAGTTTTGCTCACACAGATGCCGTTGCACTTTTGGGCGTAAACAACAGCCGCCAGAGCCGGCGGGTAACTTCGAGCTGGCGAGTGCGCCGTTCCGCCGCGGTCATCTCCTGCGGTTGCAGCACGTCGAGCATTAGCATTCCGCGCGCGACGGCAAAAATCAGCTCGGCCAGTTCGTGCGGTTTCAGTCCGTGGGTCGCTGCCTCCTTCACCTCCGGCGAGCGCGCGATCAAATCGGTGACGCCTTCCATGGCTGTCTCCAAAACATCGCGCACGAGATCGGCGGTCGATGGGTTTCGCGAAGCCTCCGCATACAGATCGACGACGAAAGCCGACAAGACCTTGGGAGAGTTTTCCGAACAATGGGCTGTGAAGAGAATTTCCAATGACTCAAGAAGGGTTGGTGCCTGACGGGCGCGTTCGAGCAGGTCTTGGATCTCGCTCTTGTGGCGGTCGGCCATTGCCGCGATGACCGCTTCCTTGCTTACGAAATAGCGGTAGATCAGGCCGACACTGATTCCCGCTTCGGCACTGATATCTTGCATGCTGGTCTGGTGAAACCCTTGCTTGGCGAAACAGACGATGGCGGCCTCAAGGATTTGAGAGCGCCGGTCAAGGCTCGGCTCGGGAACGATTTGCGTCATGGGAGGAGAAGGTGAATGAACGTTCATTCATTGTCAAATTCGCCCTGAAAAAACAGGCGCTCGCCGCGGCGAGCGCCTCTACATTCCAATCCAATGGCGCGCCCCAAACAAATTGGCGTTGATTGGAACACCAGATTCATTTCTCGATTTCCTATTACTTCACGCTGCCTGATCGGCGTTTCCGGTGGTCGAGATTCCGTGGCGCTGCTCCATTGGCTCCTCTCGCTCGGCTACCGAAAACTGATTGTCTGCCATCTCGATCATGGATTGCGTGGAAGCGCGAGTCGGTCGGACGCGGCATTTGTCCGACGGCTCGCGCGCCAGCACAAACTCGAATGCGAGATCGATAGCGCAGATGTGCGCGCGATGGCAGCGCGAACCCGGCAATCAATCGAGACCGCCGGACGCAATGCGCGCTACGAATTTTTTGCCCGGATCGCGCGTCGCCGCCGTTGCCGCGTGATTTTTTTGGCGCATCACGCCGATGATCTCGTCGAGACGTTCCTCATGAATCTGTTTCGCGGCGCCGGCCCGGCAGGTTTTCGCGGTATGCGTGAAGTCGCGGCGCGCAAAGTATCAAGAGTCGATCTGCAAATTGTTCGTCCGCTCCTCGGTGTCTGGCGCGACGAGATTGACGCGTATGTAAAAGCGAACCGGCTCGAATTTCGCGAGGATTCAACCAACCAGACCCTCGGTCCGGCGCGCAATCGGGTACGGCGCCGAATCATTCCTTACATCGAAAAGCAGCTCGGCCGCGAAGTGCGCGGCACTCTCTGGCGGGCGGCCACAATCGCCGCGGATGAAGCCGGGTGGCTGGAGGGGCTGATCGATCCGAAGCAAACCGAAGCTGCCGAGTTAGGTGTGACAGCACTGCGCTCGCAACCGCGCGCCTTGCAGCGTCGCGTCATCCAACAATGGCTGCGCGCGCGCGGCGTCGAAGATCTGGATTTTGAAACGATCGAACGCGTCCGCGCGTTGCTCGAGCCCGAAACGAAAATCGCCAAGACGAATTTACCCGGCGATCTGCATGCCCGCCGGCGCGCCGGAAAAATTTTCATCGAGTAAGGGGCTTCTGTAGCAGCCGCCCTGTGGGCGGCTCGAGATCGACTTTGATTCAATATCCGCCCTTCCGCTTCGCACAGCGAAGCGGCTACGGAAGCATCCGATCCCTGTTTCATCCGTGTTCATCTGTGGCTAAGGTCTGGACCGCATGAATTCAGATGTTCGCGTCCGCTTCGCTCCGTCGCCTACCGGTTATCTCCACATCGGCGGCGCGCGCACGGCACTGTTCAACTGGCTCTACGCGAAACACACCGGCGGCACTCTTGTTCTCCGCGTCGAAGACACCGATCGCGCCCGGAACACCGAAGAAGCCGCGCGCGCGATCTACGAGGGCCTGCGCTGGCTTGGTCTGAATTGGGATGAGGGCCCGGAAGTCGGCGGCGACTTCGGTCCTTATTTTCAGAGCGAGCGCGAAGCCATTTATCAAAACTACCTGGAGAAACTCCGAGCCGCCGACCGCGTTTACGATGACCAAGGCGCGGTCCGTTTTCGTTTCGCCCGCGAAAAAGTCACGGTCGATGACGTGATTTGCGGCCAGATCGAATTCGATATGACGAGCGCCGAGACAAATCCCGACATGACGATTCGCCGCCCGGATGGCTCCTGGATTTTCCATTTCGTGAATGTGATCGACGACATCGAGATGAAGATCTCGCACGTCATTCGCGGCGAAGATCATCTTTCGAACACACCGAAACACGTGCAGCTCTACCGCGCGTTCGGCGCATTGCCGCCGCGTTTTGCCCACATCCCGCTCATCCTGAACAAGGACGGCTCCAAGATGAGCAAGCGCGATCAGGGCGCGAGCCTCATCACTTACATCGAGAGCGGCTACCTGCCGGAAGCTGTCTGCAATTATCTCTGCCTGCTCGGCTGGTCGCCGAAGGACAACCGCGAGAAAATCGACATCGAAGAAGTTGTCCGTTTGTTCGAGCTCGAGAAGGTCCACCGCAAGAACGCGGCGTTCGACCTCGACAAATGCACGTGGTTGAACGGCGAATACGTGCGCGAGCTCGACGACGAACGCTTTCAGCAACTCGCTGCGGAGGCTCTGAAGAAAGCCGGTTTCGATCTCTCCAAATTCCCGGCTGATTATGTCCGCGCCGCACTTGAGACCTGCAAAGGGAAATTCAAAATCTTCAGCGAGCTACCCGGCTACTCCGGTTTCTATTTCAAGAACGACTTCGACTATGCTGCCGAAGGGGTCGCGAAACATTTCGTGGCCGAGAACAAGCCGCGCCTCCTTGCGGTTCGGGAAGCGTTTGCCGCTCTCGAAGATTTTGGCGCGGCAAATCTGGAGCAGGCCTTGAAGGCGACGGCCGCGCAGCTCGGCGTCAAAGTCGGCGCGTTGGTCCATCCAACGCGTCTCGCCGTCACCGGCAACAACGCCGGACCGAGTCTCTATCATCTCCTGGAAATCCTTGGGAAAGAAAAAGTCCTCGCCCGCCTGGATCGCGCGCTGGCGAGTTTCTAGGAACGCGCTGTCATCCCGAGCCGCATCAGACGGCGAGGGACCTCACAGTCGAAGCGTGAATCAGCATGCGCAAAAAGACGGTCGTCGCACGAGCGGGGGGAGCAGCCGCAAGTAAGCTGATCCTGCCGCTTGTGAGGTCCTCGGCGCGCTTCGCCAGCCTCGGGATGACACGCGTTCTAGCGCTTCTTCGCTTCCTTCGCCCAAGTATCCTTCAATGTGATCGTACGATTGAAGACAACGTCTCCGGGCTTTGAATTGGGATCGAGCACGAAGTAACCAAGCCGCTCGAACTGATAGCGCGTATCCGGCGCAGCATCGGCCAGCGATGGTTCGCACTTTGCGATGACGGTTTCGAGTGAATGTGGATTCAAGAACGACTTGAAATCGCCATCGGCATCGGGCTCCGGCACGGTGAAAAGCCGATCGTAGAGACGCACCTCGGCGTCGATCGCATGCGAAGCGCTGACCCAGTGAATCGTCCCTTTGACTTTGCGGCTCGAAGTGGCGCCGCCCGATTTGCTGTCGAGATCGGCCGTGCAGCGAAGCTCGGTCACATTGCCCGCTGCATCCTTCACGACTTCGTCGCACTTGATGATGTAAGCGTATTTCAATCGCACTTCGCCGCCGGGTTTCAGGCGGAAATACTTCGGCGGCGGGGTTTCGGTAAAATCGGCGCTGTCGATGAACAGCTCGCGGCTGAATGGAATCTTGCGTGAGCCGGCCGTGGGATCCTCTGGATTATTCACGGCGTCGAGTTCTTCGACTTGCCCTGCCGGATAGTTCGCGATCACAACTTTCACCGGTCGGAGCGCAGCAAGACGACGCGGCGCGGTTCGATTGAATTCCTCGCGGACCGTATGCTCCAGCACCGCGATATCCGTCAGGCTCGGATATTTCGTGATTCCGATGTTGTAAGCGAACGTGCGGATCGAATTCGCCGTCAGGCCGCGCCGCCGCAGTCCGGAGATCGTCGGCATCCGCGGATCGTCCCAGCCTTTGACGAGCCCATCGTTCACGAGCTGGAGGAGCTTGCGTTTGCTCATGACGGTGTAGTTGATGTTCAGTCGCGCGAACTCGTACTGGTGCGGAATCGGACGCGGCAGGTCGAGCGAGTCGAGCAGCCAATCGTAGAGCGGCCGGTGGACCTCGAATTCGAGCGTGCAGACGGAATGGGTGATGCCCTCGATGTAATCGCTCAGGGTGTGCGCGAAATCGTACATCGGATAGATGCACCATTTGTTGCCGGTATGATGATGCTCGGCGTGGCGGATGCGATAGAGAACCGGATCGCGCAGCCACATGTTGGGCGAGCTCATGTCGATGCGGGCCCGGAGCGTCCGCGCGCCATCCGGAAATTCGCCGGCTTTCATGCGCGCGAGCAGGTCGAGATTTTCGGCCATGGATCGATTGCGAGACGGGCACTCTTTGCCGAGGCGTCGATATTCATCAGTCTCTTCCGCCGACATATCGCAAACGTAGGCTTTGCCTTTGCGCACGAGCTCCGCCGCATATTCGTAGAACTGATCGAAGTAATCGGAGGCGTAACAGGGGGCCTGCCCGATGTGTTCGTCGGCCCAGCCAGCGATGAGCCATTTCACGTCGAACATGATCGAATCGACGTATTCGGTCTCTTCCTTCGTCGGGTTGGTGTCGTCCATCCGGACGTTGCATTTCCCGCCAAACTCCCGGGCGATTCCGAAGTTGAGACAAATCGATTTGGCATGGCCAATGTGAAGGTAGCCATTCGGTTCCGGCGGAAAACGCGTGCAGATACTTGTGTGCTTCCCTGATCGGAGATCCTCCGCCACAACATCGCGAATAAAGTCCGATGGCGCGGCTGGCTCGTTCTCGTTCGGCGTGGTCATCTTCGTGCGCGACAGTAGCAGACGAACGCGCGTAGCCGCAAACCCAAGGAGCGGCGGTTTACAAACCGCCGCTCCTTGAGGCACAATCTTCGCAACCTCGTGAAAGAAGTTTACACACTCGCCGATCTGGAAAGCTGGAAGCCGAAAGTTAAATTGCCGGTCCGCCTCGGCGTTTTCGGCGACCCGGTTGCGCATTCGCTTTCCCCGCAAATGCAGAATGCCGCCTTGGAGAAGTGCGGCCTCAAAATGCGCTATGCCCGCTTCGAAATTCAATCGAACGAATTGCCCACGGCCCTCGCGTTATTGCCAAAGCTAGATTTTGTCGGCGTGAACCTAACCGTTCCTCACAAGATCGCGGCTTTCAAACTGATGGATGAGGTCGATGAAACCGCGCGCCAGATCGGCGCCGTCAATATCATTAAGATCGACGATGGAAAACTGCGCGGCTTCAATACCGACGGGAAGGGATTCTCTCGAGCGATCCGCGAAGAGTTCTCGGTCGATCTGCGCGATCTTCGCGTGCTGATTCTGGGTGCCGGCGGCGCGGCGCGGGCGATTGCGCTGCAATGTGCGAAAGAAAACTGCGAACGGCTCGTCATCGCCAATCGCGATTTCGAGAAAGCAAAACAGCTTTCGGACGAACTGCGGCCGTTCTTTGAGGAGGCGAGAGTTTTGGGACCGGTCGCGCGTCTGCAAGCCATTCCGTTGGACGAAACTGCCCTTCGATTTCAGATCGCCAATGTCGATCTGGTCGTGAACGCGACCCCGCTCGGATTAAAGCGTGTCGACGCCGCACCGATCTCGGCACGGTTGCTCGCGCCGCACCTGATGATTTACGATACGATTTATTCGAACGGCCAAACCGCGTTTGTTTCCGCCGCGATCGAAGCTGGCGCGCGCGCCGCTACCGGATTGTCGATGTTGCTCCATCAAGGAGCGCTCGCGCTCGAAATCTGGTTCAACCGAAAGGCGCCCCTCGACGCGATGCGGGCGGCGCTGCCTTTTACCTAGCAAACTCTCGCGACATTTCCTCCCCGCGCGCCGCTGCGGCTTGCACGGCGGCGATCAATCCCTGCGAAGTCCGGAGTTCCTCCATCGCAGCCAAACCGGCGGCCGTGGTCCCGCCCGGCGTCACCACCATTTGCCGGAGTTCTTCCGGAGATTTGCCGGTCTCGACCGCCAACTGCGCCGCGCCAAGAACCGTGTGCGTCGCGAGGATTGTCGCAACCGCCGCGGGCAAACCGGTGGCGACGCCGCCATTGGCTAACGCTTCGATAATTGTGTAGACAAAAGCTGGGCCGCTGCCGGAGAGAGCGGTCACGGCATCGATTAACTCCTCATCGACTTCGACCGTCACGCCAACCGCGTCGAAGATCGTCTTCGCCCGTAAGATATCGTCGGTGCTTGTCCGCGTGCCCCGAGCGACTGCCGTCGCACCGCGCCGGATCGCAGTCGGCGTGTTCGTCATCGCTCGCATCAACCGCGCGTTCGACACAGGCTCCATATTGCGAACGCGGACGCCGGCTGCGAGTGAGATCACGAGTTTGTTTTCCGTGACTGGCGCGATCTCACCAACGACCGTGATCACCACGGCCGGCTTGACGCCGATCAGAATTGTTTCAGCTGAGTGCGCGGCTCTCAGGTTATCCGTCGTGACGGCGACGCCGGCTTCCTGCAGGGCCGAGCGCAACTTTCCGTCGGGCTCGCTCGCGATGATCTCTCCGGGCAGGCAGAAATTCGCGCGCAACAAACCGCGGATAACCGAGCCGGCGAGTTTACCCGCTCCGATGAAAGCGAGGCGGTAGCTCCGGTCGGTTGTTTGTGGATCAGGTTGGATTCCATAACCCTAAGCGATGGTAAGCGCCGGTGTAAACTTTGGTCTGGAATTGGAGACGGCCTGCCCCCGCAATCGCGGGGCCGTTGGGGGAGAATCGAGCTGAAGCTCGACCGGCACGTGGACGGTGCCGGTTCCAGCTTTCACTTGTCACTCGTCCCTTTCCCAGTTTCACTTCTGCCGCAATGCAGAGAACTCTTTGGCTCATGCTGGTGGTTTTGCTGCTCGGGGTTTTGTTTCTGCGCGAGCAGCGGCTGGAGCAATCGGAAGAGTTTTTTTTGCGATGGCTTTTGAAAAATGCCGATCCGCAGGGACCCGCGGCGCCGCTCACCGTCGTTGAGATTGGGCATGATTCGTTGATGGAAAAGAATGCGGCCAAAGAAGCCGCCGAGACTTCGCCTCACGCCGGCGCGAGCGTCGTGTCGCCTCTGGAGTTCGCGCTTTTTCTTCAGTCGGCTCTGGCCTTTCAACCCACCGTGGTCGCGTTTGAAAATATTTTGAAATGGCGCGAGCGCGACAAGGACCAGGAACAGGTTTTCATCGATCAGGCGATGCGCGTGCCGCGCCTGCTTCTTGCCGCCGAATTAACCGCCACGCCCGATCCGGATGCGCCCGGCCCCGAAATCCCGGGCTTCAGCCAGGTCACGGGAAAGCGCGGCGATCTGGTGGAATTTTCCGGCATCGGCCGGCAGCCGAGCGAAGAAATGCGGCTGATCGCCACGGCGGGATTCGTGAATCTTCCCGACGAAATTTCCGATGGAATCCATGTCCCGTTGCTCTTTCGTTACCGCGGCGAAGTCATCCCGTCGTTCGCGCTGGAAGCGATCCTTCTTTGGCTGCGCGTGACGCCGTCTGAAGTCGCGATCGATCTGGATTCGCACATTTCCCTGCCGCAAGGGCGCAAGATCCCGATCCGTTCGGACGGCACTCTCCTGATTTCGCCGAATGCCGCGGCGAGGGCGCGCCGGATCGGTTTGAACGATCTGCTCCTGGCGGCGCAACAACGCGATTCCGGCCAGCAAGCGGGCAAGGATTTCGTATCGATGCGCGACAACATCATTCTGGCGCGCACCCCGGCCAATCCACTTTCGCCCCCGGACGTCTTCGCTGCCACCATCGCCACGATCCAAACAAACGGTTATGTCCATCGCGTCCATTGGATTTTTGATTGCATCATTCTCCTCCTGGCCTCGGCGGCGGTGGTGAAGCTGCGCGATATTTCGCGAGTCGATCTCGTCCTCGTCGCGATCGCTTTCACGGCGGCTTATTGCCTGATCGCGCTCGCTATCGTCTCCCGGTTCCTCATCTGGCTTCCGGGTTGTTTGCCTTTGGGCGCAATCTGGCTGCTGGTGCTGATTTCAATCGTGATCCCGCATCGCTATCGCGCCATTCGGCCCGATGTCACGGTCATTCCGCCGCCGATTGCGTAAAGTGGCTATTTCCAATCCAGAAATCGAAGCGCGGATCGATCGCCTACACAGTCACGGTCTCGTCGATCTGCATTTCGATCTGTTGATGGATCTGTACGAGCGGCGTGCGCGCCCAAACCTGCTCGTCACGGATTTCCTGCCGGACCTCGAGGCAGGTGGCGTCGGCGTCATCGGCGCGGCGATCTATCTCGAGGACCGTTACCTGCCGGAAATGGGTTTGCGAGTGGCGCTGGATCAGATCGCGCGGCTCTATGCGGAAGTCGATCGATCGGACCGCTTCGCGATTTGTAAGAGTCATTCGGATATTTCGCAGGCCCGCGCCGACGGAAGAATCGCGATCGTGATTACGATGGAAGGCGTCGAGCCATTGGGCGCCGACCTCGATCTGCTCCGCGTCTTTTACGAACTCGGCGTCCGATCCATCGGCCTGACCCACATCCGCCGCAACGCCGCGGGAGATGGCGCCATTTTTGCCGAAACCGGCTCGCCCCGCGACGGCCTCACCGGTTTCGGACGCGACCTGGTGCGGGAATGCGAAGCGCTCGGCCTGATGATCGATCTCGCTCACATCAGTCCGGCGGGATTCGACCAGATCTTCGAGATCACCACCAGGCCGCTGATCGTTTCGCATACCAACGCGCGCCGGTATTACAACATCGAGCGCAACCTCAGCGACGAGCAAATCAAAATGGTCGGTGAACGCGGCGGCGTAATTGGCATCAACGCGGTCCTGGTCAGTCCGCGCAAGGAAGAAGCGACGATCGACCGCTACGTCGATCACATCGAGCATGTCCGCGACCTGATCGGAATCGATGGCGTTGCGATCGGCTTCGATTTCTTCCAGTTCATCTACCGGCAATGGAGTCCGGCTGAGCAGGAAGCGTTTCAGAAGAAATTCACGCACGCCCATTTCATTCCTGATCTCTCGAGCCATGCCGACAGCCGTAATGTGACGCGGCGCTTGATCGAGCGCGGATTCAGCGACGAAGAGATCGAGAAGATTCTCTTCCGAAACTGGATGCGAATGTTTGAGCAGTTGCTGTAGGACGCGATGCGCTTCCCCACAAGGAGCGGCGGTTTTCAACCGCCGAGGGCGATTTAGAAATCGCCCTTCCTTGGATTCAGCCTCCGCGATCAACGGGCAGAAGTTTGCGATTGCTCTTGTTAGGCGGCCACGGCCATCTTCAGCGCTGTGAAGTTCATCAATCTCACGCGCCGCACCGAGATCGGCGCCAACACCTATTACCTGGAGGCGGCTGGTCAGCGCTTTGTCCTCGATTGCGGGATGCATCCGAAGGAAGAAGGCGAAGAAGCGCTGCCAAATCTCCAGGTTCTCGGCGATCGCCAGCTCGACGCGATCATTGTTTCCCATGCCCATCTCGATCACATCGGCACTCTGCCGGTATTGATGCGGCGGCAGCCGAACGCGCGGATTTTCATGACGGAGGCGACGGCGGAAATCGGCAGCGCGCTCCTGCATAATTCCGTCAATGTCATGACCCGCCAACGCGAGGAACTTGGCGTCGTGATGTATCCGCTCTTCACGCATCGCGAAACCGATCGGGCCAGCGACCGCTGGCAATCCTGTCCGTTTCGCCAGCCATTTACTTTGGCCGGTGAGCGGGCGCGGCCGAACGAAAAGGGCGGACTGACGGTGGAGTTCGTCGATGCGGGCCACGTCCTCGGCGCCGCGGGTGTTCTGATCCGCGCTGAAGGCCGCACGATTTTCTACAGCGGCGATGTGAACTTCGACGATCAAACGGTGACGCAGGGCGCGGCGTTTCCGGAATCCGGCGTCGATGTCTTGATCATTGAAACGACCCGCGGCGACAGCCCGTTGCCGGAAGGATTCACGCGCGAAGCCGAGGAAAAACGCCTGGCTGGTGCGATCGAACGCGCTTTCAGTCGCGGCGGCTGCATTCTCATGCCGGTCTTTGCCCTGGGTAAAACGCAGGAAGCGCTCGGGATGATCTACAAATTCCGGCGGGAAAAATTGCTCGGCCAGTTTCCGATCTACATCGGCGGTCTGAGCGTGAAGATGACCGAGATTTACGATCGACGGGCGCTGACCACGCGAAGGCTTCTGCCCCGGTTGCAACTTCTCGAGGAAGTCGCGCCCTTCGTCCTCAACGGCCAGAACATCCACGATTCGCCCGCGCGTCCGGGGCGAATCTACGCGCTCTCCAGTGGGATGATGACGCCGAAAACGTTGTCGAACACATTTGCGCGGCGCGTCATAGAAAATCCGGAGCACTCGATTTTCTTCGTCGGTTATGCCGACCCGGAATCGCCCGCTGGAATTCTCAAGGCTGCTCAGCCGGGAGAGCTGGTCTCGCTCGATCCGGACGAGCCGTCCCAACCGCTGCGTTGCCAGATCGAGCAATTCCAGTTCAGCGCCCATGCGTCGCGAGAATCCATCGTTCGCTACGTGAAGCGGCTCGCGCCGAAAAAGATCGTGCTGGTGCATGGCGATCCTGCCGCGGTGGCATGGACGCACGCCCAGCTGGTCGCGGCGTTGCCGGGATCGGAAGTGATTGTGCCGAAGCCGGGGGTGGAGTTGGAATTGTAGCGGCGGTCTATGACCGCCGAACTCTTTATCCTGGGAAAATGGGGACGGCGGTCATAGACCGCCGCTACAAAGAAATGCGCATCGTTTCCTGGAACATCAATTCACTGCGAAAGCGGCAGGAACGTCTCCTTTCATGGTTGGCCGTGACCCAGCCGGACATCGTCTGTCTTCAGGAAACGAAATGTACCGACGAACAATTCCCAGAGCTCGATTTGCGCTCGGCCGGATATCATTCCGCGTTTCACGGCCAGAAATCTTATAACGGTGTCGCCATTCTGTCGCGCACCGCGCCGCAAGAAGTGCGAGCGGCGCTCTGCGATGAAGAAGTGGATCCGCAGGCGCGCGTGATCGCTGCGACCGTCGGCGCGGTTCGCGTCTATTCGATCTACGCACCAAATGGCCAGGCGGTCGGTTCGCCCGCGTACGATTACAAGCTCCGGTGGTATGCGCGCCTGCGTAATTGCCTGCGCGCAGATCAAGGCGCCAATGGAAACCTTGTGGTCTGCGGAGATTTCAACGTCGCGCCGAAGGACGAGGACGTGTACGACCCCGACTTATGGCGTGGCGCCATCATGTGCTCCGACGGTGAGCGCGCGGCGTTCGATCAATTATGCGCGACCGGTCTGGCCGATACTTTGCGGCTCCATCATTCCGAGACTGGTCTCTTTAGTTGGTGGGACTACCGGATGCTCGCGTTTCCGAAAAACCGCGGGCTGCGGATCGATGCAATTCTCGCCAGCAAATCCCTGGCGCCACATTGCACCGCCGCCGGGATCGAGCGCGAGATGCGCAAAGGCAAAGAGCCGTCCGATCACGCGCCGGTCTGGGCGGAGTTCTCCCTGTAGCGGCGGTCTATAACCGCCGACCCCAGACCATTCGTGCAGCATTCGGCGGTCATAGACCGCCGCTACAGGATTCTGCCGTTGGACGTTGAACGTTGGACGTTGGACGTTGGACATTGATGTCTGACGCGACTGAACGCTCCGTCCGCGACGCGCCCTTCAAGCCGCTCCTGATCTTCGACGGCAACTGCCATTTCTGCCGCCGCTGGATCGAGCGCTGGCGCGAAATGACGGGAGATTCGGTCGAGTACGTGCCGTTTCAGGAAGCCGCGGAACGCTTTCCCGAGATTCCACGCAAAGCTTTCGAAGAGGCCGTCCATTTCATCGCAACCGATGGAAGCGTTAGCCGGGGAGCGGCGGCGGTCTTCCGCTCGTTAGGCCAAAGCCGCGGCCGGCATTGGCTGGTCTGGTGTTACGAGCATGTTCCGGGGTTCGCGCTCGTCACCGAAACTGCCTACCGATTTGTCGCGGCGAATCGGATGATCGCTTCCTTTTTCACTCGCCTGCTCTGGGGCGCGGATGTTCGCCGGCCAACTTATTTCGGCGCCCGTGAATTGTTTCTGCGCTCTCTCGGCGGCATCTACCTGATCGCTTTTCTCTCCCTCTGGATGCAGGTAGATGGATTGATCGGCGCGCGGGGAATCCTGCCGGTCGCGGAGTTTCTGCCCGCCGCGCGCGATCAACTCGGCGCTGCCGCCTGGTTTCTTTTGCCGACGCTCTGCTGGTTCAACTCGAGCAACGCGTTCCTCCATTTTCTCTGCGGCGCCGGTGCAGTCGTCTCCATCTTGGTGGTCGCTGGCGTCGTCCCGCGCCTTTCGCTGATTTTGCTCTTTGTTTTATACCTGTCGCTCACCATCGCCGGCCAAACTTTCCTCAGCTTTCAATGGGACATTCTCCTGCTCGAGACCGGTTTCCTGGCCATTTTTTTCGCGCCATTCTGCTGGCGCCTAACGAGAGCGAGCGACCGACCGATCTCCGGCACGGGCCATTTCCTTCTCAAGCTTCTTCTCTTCAAATTAATGTTGATATCCGGAGTCGTGAAACTGACCAGCGGCGACGACTCATGGTGGAACCTGACCGCGCTCGATTACCATTACTGGACGCAACCGCTGCCGACGGTTATCGGCTGGTGGTCGGACCAACATCCGGAGTGGTTCAAGAAATTCTCGGTCGCGTTCTGCCTTATCGTCGAAATCATCGGCCCATTTTTCATTTGGGCGCCTCGGCGGCTCCGACACATCGCGGCTGGTTTCCTGGTCTTCCTCCAAATCGCGATCGCGGCCACGGGGAACTATTGCTTCTTCAATCTTCTCACGATTGCGCTCTGCCTGTTGCTCTTCGACGACAGGTTTTTGCGAATGGAGGGTCGAAGTCCTGCGAGACCTATGTCGGCGTCGCGGGAGCTTCGCCCTCCAATCGCTGGGATCGTCGTCCTGGTTCTCACGCTTCCCATTAACGCGATGTTTCTTTACTCGTCGATCAAGCCGGCAAGCGAATGGCCGCGCCCCATCGCGACGCTTTACAACTACATCGAGCCATTCCGAATCGTGAACGGCTACGGCTTGTTCCGCGTCATGACGAAATCACGCCCGGAGATCATCGTGGAAGGCAGCGCCGACGGAACGGAATGGCTCGCGTATGAATTCAGGTGGAAGCCGGGCGACTTGAATCAACCGCCGCAGTGGGCCGCGCCGCATCAGCCGCGGCTCGACTGGCAGATGTGGTTCGCCGCGCTGGGAACTTACCGGCACAATCCCTGGTTCGTCCGTTTCCTGGAATCTCTGCTTAAAAATAATCCCGAGGTGACCCGCCTCCTCGCGCGCAATCCATTCCCGAAAGATCCGCCGCGGTACATCCGCGCCACGCTTTATGATTATCGCTTCACGACATCGAGTGAGCACCGCGCGACCGGCGCGTGGTGGAAACGGGAAGAGCGAGAAAATTATCTTCCGCCGATTTCGCTCGACGATTTCCGTCGTTGACCTGGCTGAGGTTCCGGCCGCTCCCGCAATCTCCAGCGCACAATGAGATACGCGGCCAGCAAACCCAGGACAGCGCCGGCCACAACGTCCGAAAGATGGTGCGCCGCCACATACATTCTGGAAAAACCGATCAGCAGCGGAATGACCAGGCACCCGGCGCCAATCCGCCAGCTCACCAAAGCCAGCGTCGCGAAAAATGCGGTGGACGCGGCGGTATGCCCGGAGGGGAACGCGTTGTAACGCGCTTTCAAACTGGGGCCGTTCCAAATCGCGCTTGTTTCCGTTTCCGCCGCTGGTCGCGGCCGGCCCGTGGATATTTTGACCGCGCGAGCGGCGACGCCGGCCAGCGCGCAGGCGAGAATCATCGCCGTGACAATCCGCATCCAGCGCTTGCTCCCGCGCCACCAGGCCAATCCGAGAAGAATGAATCCGACCGCGACGTGCTCGTACCAATCGCCAAATTTGCTCACCGACCGAAAGAAACTTCGCGCGCCGGCGTCTTGATGCTGCGCGACCCAAGCCAGCGCCGGCGGATCGAAATAAAAACTCGCGAGCAGCGCCAGGCCAGCAGCGAAGAAGAATAAATACCACCAGCGAAAAGCGGCGAGCGCTTTCATCGCCGAATTTCCCGTTTGTGTTTCACGCCTGCGTATCTTTCAATCTTCGCTCTGTCACCCGCAATCCGTAATTTCGTTCTGCTCTTTCTCGGCTGCCTGCTTTTTCACGTCGCGGGCACCTGGAGCATACCGCTGGTCGACCGCGACGAGCCCCGTTTCGCCGAAGCGTCGCGGGAGATGCGCGAGCGAGGCGATTATGTCGTCCCGTACTTCAATAACAAGTATCGCTTCGACAAGCCGCCGTTCATCTATTGGATGCAGATTGCGAGCTACCGCGTGTTCGGCGAGAACGATTTTGCGGCGCGATTGCCTTCGGGAATTGCGGCGGCGCTGACCGCGCTCCTGCTTTTCGCATGGGGCGGCCGTCTGGGAGGCGAACGCCTCGGCTGGTGGGCGGCGATCATTTTCACTCTTTGTCTCCAAACCTTCATCCACGCCAAAGCCGCGGTTGCCGATATGTGGCTGGTTTTCTTTGTCACCGCCGCCTACTGGGCAGGCTATGAATTGATCGCCGATTTGCTGAGAACGCCGGCGTCATCCGCGGACCCGCGTTCCTGGAGGTACTGGCGCTTCATCTTTTACGTCGCGCTCGCATTCGCCTTCCTAGCCAAAGGCCCGCTCGGATGGATGCCGCTCGTCACGGTGGCGAGTATGAAATTTTTTCTGCGCGGTCAACCGCTTAATCGCCGGTTTTGGTTCGCCTCCGGCATTTTATTCAGCCTCGGAATTGTCTTGCTCTGGGGCATTCCGGCATTGGTTCGGACGAAAGGCGAATTCTTCTGGGTCGGCATCGGACGGCACGTGATCGAGCGCGGTTTCGGCGCCCTGGAAGGCCACGGCGGCCAAACCTGGCAAAGTTATCTCCTGACGTTGCCGTTTTATTTCGGGACCGTTTTCATCAGTTTCTTCCCGTGGTCGATTAAGCTTCCGGCCTTGACCAAACGCCTCTGGCGCGAGCGCGACGCCGTCGATCGATACCTCATCGTTGGAATCGCGATCGTCTTCATCCTCATGACCATCGTGAAGACGAAGCTTCCGCATTACACCCTGATTGCTTTTCCATTGCTCGCTCTCTTATTGGCCAGGCATCTTCCCGAATTACGCGGATTTCCTCGATTTGCGCCGCGCGCTGCGGTCGCCGCTCTCGTCGTCGGATTGGGCGCCGCGCTCTTCGTGTTCCCGCTCGTCGCGCGGACATTTCCGAGCGCCGAACTTTTCAAGAAATCACGGAACGATCTGCTGCCGGAAATGGATTTCGCGAATGTCGATTACTTCGAGCCGAGCGTGGTCTGGTATTTCCGTGGACGCGCCCATGGATTTTTCCGCGGGCTCCCGCCGGAGTGGGTGGACAAATTCATGACGCACCCGGGCCCGCGCTTTGTCATCATGCCGACGGAGCTGGCAAAGAAAACCTACCCGGAACTTCCGCCGGGATGGAAGAGCTACAACGCGCGCGGCGTCGCCTTCGTCAAAGGCAAGGCCACCGATCTCACGATGATCTTGAAACCGACGCCGTGATTTCCGCGACGCCGTTTGCAGTTTGGGACGTGTCTGGTAGGAATTCGGGCGGATGATCACTTTCCTCGATGGCAAACTCGCCTCCGCGCTTCCGACCCAGGCGATCGTGAACGTTGGCGGCGTCGGCTACGAAGTTTTCATTCCGCTTTCGAGTTACGACAAGCTGCCGGCCGCCGGTCAACCGGTGCAGATCCTGACCCACCTGCACGTGCGCGAAGACGCCCACATTCTTTACGGGTTCATGACCGCGGCCGAGCGCGATCTTTTTCGTTTGCTCGTAAACCACGTCAGCGGGATCGGCCCGAAGCTGGCCCTGGCGGTCTTGAGCGGGATGAGCGTGAGCCATTTCAAAAGCGCCGTCGTCAACGCCGACATCGCATCCCTTTCGAAGATCAGCGGGCTCGGAAAAAAAACAGCGGAGCGAATTGTCCTGGAGTTGAAAGACAAGCTCGGCGTCGTCGCGGCCTGGGAAGCGGCCAGCGCCGAACACGCGCCGACCGAGGAACAAAGCCAGGCGAATGAAGCGGTCCTGGCGCTGATTGCCCTCGGGTATAAGCAGGTCGATGCGCATAAGACCGTGCGCGAGCTGCAGGAGAGAGAGGGCGAGATCAAATCGGCGGAGGAGCTTGTGAAGATGGCGCTCAAGAAAATGGCAGCCGGGAGGTAGGCGGCCGCCTTCGGCGGAACGTCCAACGCTCAACGTCCAACGTCCAACGTCCAACGTCCAATGGCAGAGAGAGCGATTCCTCGGTGCATTCGTAATCCGCGTGGTACCTGCCTTGCGGTTCCTCTGAAGTTGGACGTTGGACGTTGGACGTTGGACGTTGGACTTTAGGCGCGCAGCGCCTTCCTCTTCATCTGCCAATGCACTCCGATCCCGACCAACTCGCCTCGATCCGAAACTCTTTGCCCAAAGAGGGCCTCTTCGCTGAGAAGGACTTCCTTCTTTCCCCCGATCCATTTCCGATCGATCGCGCCTTCGAAAAGGAACTCGAACAGCTCGGACATCGTCTCTTCGTTTTCCAGCGCGCCTGTAACGAGCTTTATCAGCGCAGCATCAAAGGCAAACAACCGCCCTGGATTGCTGCTTATCTCGATGCGGGGAAGCCGGCAGAGCTGATCGAGTTCTCACGACGGAAGCAATTCCGAGACGACCTCCCGATGGTAATCCGGCCGGACCTGATTCTGACGGACGCCGGTTTCACCATTGCCGAGATCGATTCGGTTCCGGGTGGGATCGGTTTGACGGGCTGGCTCAATCAAACTTACGCCGCGCTCGGTAGCGATGTGATCGGAGGCGCCGAAGGAATGCTGGATGGATTTCGGAGTTTGCTGCCGGAGGGCGGCGACATTGTGATCTCGGAGGAAGCTTCCACTTACCGCCCGGAAATGAATTGGATGGCAGCGCAGTTGAACCAAAAGCATCCGGAGTTCCAGTGGCGCGTCCTGGAAGCTGAGACCTACCAGCCGGTAGCCGGCCGGAATGTTTATCGCTTCTTTGAGTTGTTCGATCTCCCGAATTTGCCCCGCGTCTCCGAGTTGATGAACATGACCGGGGAGGGCGCGATCCGGGTCACCCCGCCGTTCAAGCCGTACCTCGAAGAGAAAATGTGGTTTGCGCTTTTCTGGATGCAGCCGCTGCGCGAGTTCTGGCGGCGCGAGCTGGGCGACAAATATTTTTCGAAATTGCAGGAGGTCATTCCCTACAGTTGGCCGCTCGATCCGACGCCGTTGCCGCAACACGGCGTAATTCCGCGGCTCGAGATCCACAGTTGGCGGGAAGCGGGAAAGCTCAGCCAGAAAGAGCGCGATCTGTTGATCAAGGTGAGCGGATTTTCGCCGCTGGGGTGGGGGAGTCGCGGAATCACTGTAGGGTCCGATGTTCCGCAGACGGAATGGGAGAAACAACTAGGTGAAGCGCTCGCGAGCTTCGACACCTCGCCGCGCATCATGCAGCGCTTTCACAAAGCGCGCCTGCTCGATCATCGCTATTGGGACAATGACTCCGGTGAAATCAAAACCATGCGTGGCCGCGTGCGTCTCTGCCCGTATTACTTTGTCGAAAACGCGAAGGTAACCTTGCGCGGCGCGCTCGCTACGATCGTTCCTGCGGATAAGAAGCTTCTCCACGGAATGCGCGACGCGATTCTCGCGCCTAGTGGGCGCAAAGATGAGCCGGCGTCATAGAAGAAAGACGCGCGGCGCCCAGGCGCAAAGATCGCGCAGCGGATCCTCGCTGCCCGCGGCGAGCTTCCCGGGCGAGTGGCTCCTGGGGCTGCTCCTGGCGATCGCGACCATCCTCGTTTACCAGCACGCGTGGCGGGCCGGTTTTATCTGGGACGATGATATTTATGTCACCGGCAACCAGCTCCTCACCGCGCCAGACGGACTAAAGCGGATTTGGTTTTCCTTCGATTCACCGTCGCAATATTTCCCGCTCGTTTACACCACCTTTCGTTTCGAGCACGCGCTGTGGGGACTGAATCCCACCGGTTATCACGTCGTGAATATCTTGCTCCATGCGGCGAATGCGCTGCTCGTCTGGCGCTTACTCCGGGTCTTGCGCGTGCCTGGAGCGTGGCTGGCGGCAGCGATCTTCGCCTTGCATCCGGTCCATGTGGAATCGGTCGCATGGATTACGGAACGCAAGAATGTGTTGATGGGTTTTTTCTTTCTGCTCGCGCTGCTCTGCTGGGCCCACTTCGTGGAACCGAAGCCGCGTTGGACATGGCGATGGTATGCGCTGGCGTTGATTTGCTATGCCCTCGCGCTTTTCAGCAAGACAACGGCGTGCACGATACCCGCCGCCTTGGTGTTGATTTTGTGGTGGAAAGAAAAGCGGATCGACTGGCGGCGTTGGGCGCAGATCGCTCCGTTCGTAGCGCTGGGTATTGGGATGGGCTTGGTCTCGATCTGGTGGGAGCGCTACCATCAGGGAACACAGGGGGAACTTTTTGCGCTCGGGTTCCCAGAACGGATTGTCGTGGCGAGCCGCGCCCTCTTCTTTTATACCGGCAAACTTTTGTGGCCGGCGCACCTGAGCTTTAACTATCCAAGTTGGCCAGTCTCGGCCAGGCCGTCGGATTTCTTGTGGCTGGCCGGGATAGGCGCGCTTGGCGCCGCCATTTACCTCGCAAGGCGCCGGCTGGGCCGCGGGCCCGAGGTCGCCGCGGTTTTTTATGTAGCCACACTCAGCCCGATGCTGGGATTCATCATGCTCTACACCTTTCGTTATACCTATGTGGCGGACCATTACCAATACATTGCCAGCATCGGACCCATTGCTCTGGCTGCCGCCGGCCTAACGACAGGTCTGGACGCTCTCGGCAAGAACGCGCGATTGTTGCTGCCAGTGCTCTGTGGAGTAATTCTCCTCTCGCTCGGTGCGAAAACCTGGCGGCAATGTGCCGTCTACTCCGACCTCGACACGCTTTGGAAGGCAACCATCTCAGAAAACCCCGCGAGCTGGATGGCTTACAACAATTCAGGTATCCTTCTTGTCCAGGCTGGCCATTTGGATGAGGCCATAACCGCGTACAAGAAGGCCCTGGAACTCAATCCCAAATTTGCGGAAGCCTGCTTCAATCTGGGTAACGCGCTCTTGCGGGCCGGGCGAGCCGACGAAGCGACGGTTGCCTATGAGAAAGCGCTGGAGCTCGAACCACGGATCGCTCGCAAGGTTGGCGCTTCTCTCTTTCAGGCAGGCCGTCTGGAGGAGGCTATCGCTCATTATCAGGTAGCGGTGCAACTGAATCCGAATGACGCCGAAACGCAGAACGAGCTGGGGAAGGCCCTTACTCAAATGGGCAGGATGGACGAGGCCATCGCGGCGTTCCGCCGGGTAGTGGAACTCAATCCGAAGAATGCTCCGTCCCACTACAACCTGGGCAACGTCCTTCTTCATGCCGGGCGCATCGAGGAAGCGAACGATCAATTCAATCAGGCGCTGGAAATTAATCCGGACTACGCGGCCGCCCACAACAATCTGGGTAACGTTCTGGTCCAGCTTGGCCGGATGGAAGAAGCGCTCGCTCATTACCACCGGGCTCTGGAAATCAATCCAAACTATGTGACGGCTCACAACAATCTCGGTCGCGCCCTGCAACGCATGGGCAGAGACGATGAAGCCGCGGTGCATTTGCAAAAGGCATTGGAGCTGGAAGCAGGCGAACGCAGGTAATAAGATAGCTCTCGGATCACCGCCCAACCGCGCTATTGCCCCGGCCATGCCTGACTGCTATGCACAACACCGCATGATGAACAAACAGGCTGACAGAGCTTTCGATTTAAAGGAGCAGATCAGAGTTAGGCTGCGGAGGAATAGCCGCGCCATCATCGTTGCGCTCCTGGTGCTTCTGTCGCGCCAGGTATTAGGCGCCGAAGATGATCACACCGGCTTTCACCTTGTTACGAACAACGATGGAGGCATCACCACGCTGACCATTAAGAGCGACTACACGCGCGAGTTCACCATCACTCTGGAAGCGAAGCTGAAGAACGTGACCTCGTCACGCCCGTTACCTTTCACGGTGGATGCAGCGGGCCGGAGCTCCTTCGTCCTCGCTACCTTCCGCCGGACGGACATGGCGCTGCCGTGGCGATATAACTATCACTACTACTGGCAGCTCGGCGCGCGGCGCGCTTCGACGACTAATGACGCCGATTATGCCATGCCTCTCCCGCCCGGCCGCTATGTTGTCATGCAGGGTCCGCACGGCAGCTACAGTCATTTCGACGGCTCGGGCAGCGAGAATGCGGTTGACTGGACCGTGCCTGAAGGAACAACCGTTTGTGCCGCGCGCGAAGGACGCGTGGTGGGTGTCAGACAGGACTCAACCTTCAGCGGGACCGATCTGAAATTCAAACCTCTCGGCAACTACATCATCATTAAGCACGTCGATGGAACGTTCGCCGATTACCACCACCTGCAAACCGATGGAGCTCTGGTCCACATCGGTGATGAGGTAAAAGTCGGCCAGCCCATCGGGCTATCGGGCAAGACAGGATTCGCGAGCGCGCCTCACCTGCACTTCGCGGTCTTCCAGACGATCGATGGCAAGAAGAAGCTGAGCCTGCCTTTTCGACTAAAGACCGACCGCGGCGTCTTCACCGAGCTTATTCGCGGGCGATCTTACTAAGAGCTATTTATTGGATATGATCCGTTGTAGCCGCGTCTCTGTGAGACGCGGGCGTACGGCACACAGCGCCGTGGCTACAGTGACGTCGCGCATCGGATAAGCATGTGCCTACACCGCGACTTCCTTGAAGGCGGCAACGAACCGTTCCATCTGGGGCTTCGTGCCGATGGTAACGCGCATAAAGTTCGGCAGCGGCGGAAAGAGGCGGCCTACCTGGACCTTACGCTCGCGAAACGCCGCAATCAGCGGTTTCACTTCGCGGCGCATGTCGATCATCATGAAGTTCGCGTGTGAAGGAATGTAGGTGAAGCGCAACTTATCCAGTTCACCGTAAACGTATCTTCTTACTTCGGTGTTCTTGCTCCGGCCCTGCTCGACCTGCGCATTGTCCTCGAGACTGGCCCGGGCCGCGACGATCGCCATGATGCTGACGCTGTCCCACGATTGCTGCGCGCGCATGAGCTCGATGTTCTCCGACCGCGCCACGCAATAGCCTAAACGCAGACCCGCCATGCCGTAGATTTTCGAAAACGTGCGGGCGACGATCAGGTTCGGATAATCCTTCACCAGCGGAATCACGCTCTCATAATCCGAACTCTCGACGAAATGGTGATAAGCCTCGTCCACCAGCACGATCGTTTGCTTTGGAACCTTGGCGAGAAACGCGCGCAGCTCAGCCTTGGGCGTGATGCTCGCCGTGGGATTGTTCGGATTGCAAATGTAATGGAGCCCGGTATTCGGCACATCCAGCATTTTCGGCAGGTCATGGCCGTAACTTGAGTTCAGCTTTACTTTCACCACCTCGGCGTGGCTCGCCTTTGCGTGTCCTGCGGCCGCTTCAAATGTCGGATCACCGACGACGAGCTTTCTGTCCGCTCCCGTAAAAGCTGCCACCGCGACTTTTAGAATTTCGCCCGAGCCAGCGCCGGGCAGGATTTGATCTTTGGAAACCTGATTCAGCTTTGCCAGCGCATCGACGAGTTCCTCCTGAGTTTCGTCCGGGTATTTCCAAGCCAGGGCAAAAGCCGCGGTCATGGCTTTGAGCGCGGCGGGAGATGGGCCGTAAGGATTTTCGTTCGAGCTCAGGCGAACGACATCTGACGGCTTCGTTTCTGTGGGACTTGGAGTGGATTCCGAAAGTCCAAGCGTCGGCCTCAGCGCCGCGTAGGCAGCACCCGCGCCCAGAAGTTTCGCGAATCCCCGACGCGATAGCGCGGTTGGATTTTTCACGCCACGTTTGTGAGCAGGAGAGAGAAGGAAGTCAATTCAAAGTGTTCGACCGCGAGCTTCCTTTTGCTTGTCGGATGGTGATCAGGCCTGCCATCTTGGAAAGCAATGAGTAACGAAACTACGACCGCTAAGATTCCCGACGCCGCGGACGCCAACGTGATTGTTCGCGGAAACGCCTCCGGGTTCGCCCAGGAAATCCATATCGGCGCGCATCGCCTGTCGGTTGACGAACCAATCGCTTTCGGCGGGACCGACACGGGCCCTTCTCCCTACGATGTTTTGCTGGCGTCGTTAGGCTCGTGCACGTCGATGACGATCGCGCTCTACGCGCGACGGAAACAGTGGCCGCTGGAAAGTGTGACGGTTTCTTTGCGGCATTCGAAGATCCACGCTGTCGATTGCGCCGAGTGCGAGACGAAAATCGGAAAGATCGACCGGATCGAACGCGATGTTCACCTCGAGGGATCGCTCACCGCGGAGCAACAGGCGAAGCTGCTCGAAATGGCCGACAAATGTCCCGTCCATCGAACGCTGACATCGGAGATCAACATCAAGACTCGCGCGGTCTGATCCCGATCCGCCAGCACCACATGTCACGCCCTCGTTCCCAAGCTCCAGCTCGGGAACGCACTTGTCTTCGAAGCTCTGCTTCACCAGCGCCACGGTCGTTCAGATCCGTAACAACGTTGGGCCTCGCATCGGCGCTTACGAAGCAAAGCTTCGCAGATAACCGCCGTACCCAAGCTGGAGCTTGGGCACGAGGATTCGAATTCGAGCGCTTCAAGATACTTGCGGAACAACATGGCGGGCGAATGGATTGAATCGTATGTGCCGGCGCGGCTCGACCGGATGCCATGGAGCCGCTGGCATTGGCTCATCGTCGGCGCGCTCGGCGCGACCTGGATTCTCGACGGGCTCGAGGTAACGCTGGCAGGTTCTCTCGGCGGCATTCTCACCCATCGCGAAACGCTCGGCCTCACGGACGCGCAAGTCGGAGCGAGCGCCACCTTCTATCTCGCGGGCGCCGTCATCGGCGCGCTGTTCTTCGGATATGGGACCGACCGGCTCGGCCGGAAGAAATTATTTTTCATCACGGTTGCTGTCTATCTCGCCGCGACAGCGCTAACGGCGTTCTCATGGAGTTTCGCGAGCTACGCATTCTTCCGCGCCCTAACCGGCGCCGGCATCGGCGGCGAATACGCGGCGATCAATTCGGCGATCGATGAGCTAATCCCGGCGCGCGTCCGTGGCCGTGTTGATTTGACGATCAACGGCTCCTATTGGGTCGGCGCCGCCATGGGCGCGGGCGCGACCATCGTGCTGCTTGACGCGCGCTACCTGCCCGTCTGGCTCGGCTGGCGCCTCGCCTTTGGAATTGGCGCAGTCCTCGGCCTAGTCGTGATCTTTTTTCGCCGCTGGATTCCGGAAAGCCCGCGCTGGCTTTTGATCCACGGACGCCAGGCCGAGGCGGAACGCATTCTCGATGAAGTCGAAAAGGCATGTGCTGTAGCGGCGGTCTATGACCGCCGTCTTTTCGGAGTGACTGATTCGGCGGTCATAGACCGCCGCTACAGCGACAGCGATGACCCGCCGACTCGCGTCCGGACGCGCACGCATACGCCGTGGCATCAGATCTGGCACACCATCGTGCACGAACATCGGCGTCGTTCGGTTCTCGGCTTCGTCCTCATGCTGACGCAGGCGTTTTTCTATAACGCCATCTTCTTCACCTACGGCTTGGTCCTAATGCGCTTCTACGATGTGCCTGCGCAAAAGGTCGGCGGCTATCTGCTCCCGTTCGCGCTCGGAAATGTGCTGGGGCCGATCGTCCTCGGACATCTCTTCGACACCATCGGCCGCCGGAAAATGATCACCGCCACCTACGCGCTCTCCGGCATCCTTCTCGCCCTGACCGGCTGGCTTTTCCACGCCGGAATGCTGACCGCGCAAACGCAAACGATCGCCTGGATGATCATCTTCTTTGTCGCCTCCGCCGCCGCGAGCTCCGCGTATCTCACCGTCAGCGAAATTTTCCCACTCGAGATTCGCGCCCTCGCCATCGCGATCTTCTACGCCTTCGGAACCCTGGCCGGCGGGGTAGGGGCGCCGATTCTCTTCGGCTGGATTATCGGCACCGGCTCGAAAACCGCGCTGCTGATCGGTTATCTCGTCGCCGCCGCCCTGATGATTCTCGGCGCGATCGTCGAAGCCTTCCTCGGCGTTGACGCCGAGCGCAAATCACTGGAGCACGTCGCCACGCCGCTCTCCTGTCGCGACGTATAGAATCGATCTCGCCCCATTAGAAATGGTGGCGTGATCGTTTGGGATTGTCAGGTACGCTGGAGATCAATAGCATTTGGTCGTGGAGCTCTCCCCAGTTGAACGCACCGTCTCCGAAATAGGCGAAAAATCCCGAGATAGACGAAAAACTTTTCGCCTATCTCCCAAACTGTCATCTAATTCTCGTTAGGCCTATGCGGCATCCAACGCGACCATGGCCCAAGATAGTAGCGACGCTCGTCGCCGGTCTGGCCATGTCTGGCATCTTCGGATCCGCGCGCCTCACCTTCGGAGGTGGTGGGTACCCGCTGGCAAGTTGGATTGCATTCGACCGGCATGCCTTACTGGCTGCCGCAGTGCTTCTCGCAGCCGTCTATCCACTCGCGACGGGTCGCGACTGGGCGAGACGCACACTTCTGATCGCGGTCGCGACCGTAGGCGTCACCATGACAGTCTGGTATCTTATCCGCATCGTCTCACCGGTGTCGTTCTCCGATCTTACTCCTGAGCAGGCGGCGGTGTCCCGCCGCTCAATGCGCTTCGAGGACCTCTCTACGTTGTGTTGGATCGCTGCTTTCACGTTTTTCGGTGTCTCGTTTTTGTCTCACCCGGATGTGGTCACCTCATTTACGCGCCCGCATGCACCACCAAAATAGGCCTAACCAGGCGATGCAGCGAACCGCCGGCCGCTCCGCGTTCTTGTTTTCGATGACTTCCACATTCAACCACCAGCGACGCGCGCCCTCGCCTGCGGTCGCTGATCTTAGGTTTCGTTAGGCGGCTAGCACGACGCTATGCCAAAGTTTTCCGATCGATACGGCTACACGCAGATTGAACGTGCCTTTCAACGGGAGCGGATCGACGACACGCTGCGAACCGCACTATGGAACGTGCTTTCCATCTCGATGTGGGACCGCTGGACACCCTATAATTACGGCTACTCCCAGGACAGCGAGCGCATTAACGCAATCACCAAGAGGGTTTGGTTCCACTACTTTAAGGGCGATATGGACCACCTTCCGACATTTCAAGAGCAAGGCTACAACCGAAAGGGAGCATATGATGTATTCAAAGAGCACTTCTTTAAAGGCAAGTGGTTTGAGGCATACAACTTTCTAGAGTTCCTTCTTCAGGATAGCGGCACATTTCTCGATGAGACGGCAATCCAGTGGCTCAATCAGGTCCTCGAAACCGAGAACGCTGCGTATCGCATCGTCGGCAACGAAGTTGTCGGGATAACAGACACGAACGAGATTAAAGCTATTGAGGAGGCGTTGGAGCATCCAGATGCGCCCGTTCGTGCTCACATTCGGTCCGCTCTTGCAATGCTGAGCGATCGCAAGAGTCCAGATTACAGAAACTCCATCAAGGAATCTATTTCTGCGGTTGAGGCCACTTGTCGCATAGTCACTGGTCTGAAAACCGTCACACTTGGAGATGCGCTGAAGAAGATTCCCGACCTCCACCCCGCCCTGCAAAAATCTTTTTTGGCGCTCTACGGCTTCACGAGCGACGCGTCTGGAATACGTCACTCGTTGCTGGACGAGTCCAATCTAACTTATGCAGACGCAAAGTTTATGCTCGCTGCATGCTCCGCTTTTGTCTCTTACCTACGTTCAAATGCGACCCGCGCCTAACCATGCGATGGAGCGAACGGCGGACCGGTTTGTGTCCACATTGTGAGATGGCTTCCATATCTTCACCACGAGCCACGCGTGCGCTCGTCCGCCGTCGCTCATCTTGTTCTCGTTAGGCCCATGAACGCGCTCCCGAAAATCTGCGCTGCTCTCGCGGTTGTGTTCATCGGAAGCGTTTCCTTATGGGCTGCACCTGCGATGCCTCGATCGTGGCCCGATCAAGGGCCAGTCCCGACAGAGGCCGCTGCGATTAATATCGCGATCAAGCTCTGGTCGCCGATATATGGCGCCGATCACATTGCGAGGGAGAAGCCATATCATGCGACACTAAAGCGCGGCGTGTGGACTGTAATGGGATCGATTCCACGGGGAGCTGTTGGAGGAGCGGCTGTTCTCAAGATCCGGCAAAGCGATGGCAAAGTCTTACTTTTGTCGCATTACCGATAAAGGCCTAACCATGCGATGGAGCTGACGCCGGGCCGTCGTACTATCCAGCTTTAACATGACTAAAATACTTCTACCCGCAGCTAGCTCGCCCTCGCCCGGCGCAGCTCATCTTATTCTCGTTAGGCCTAGCCCCATGGACGGCCATGGAAATTAATGGTGCGAGGTGAGGAGATGATGTTCGCGATCAAAGCCGAGGTTAGCGAACCGTGGGCGGAGACTTTCGCGTTCAGCGCGCAGAAAACGATGTATGGTGGCAGGCACATCGCCAAAGGCAATATGATCTTCGTCTTCGCGAGTGAGAACGAAGGCGGGCCAGGTCTCATCGCGAGCGGCGTCGTCACGGCGGCCAAAACGATCGCAAAGAAACGCGGGATCGCCCGGCAAACGCCGCGCGTCAGCCTCGCCATCAGGCGCACCGCGCCGGCAAAGCGGCGCCTGGGGAGGAGCGAACTCAGAATGTTTTCAGACTGGAACGACGGTCGACCCGAGACCGAGCTCAATTTCAAATTCTATCGTCAGGCAACGAACAAGATTGTCGGCATCTCGGATGAAGCGGCGGCGTTTCTCCGCGGGTTCTTCTAACGCGGCCGATTTCGACAGAACACGATATGGCCTAACCAGGCGCTGGAGCGAACTCCGAAAGTTTTCGGAGTGCTATCTTGGGTCTCGTTAGGCTCGAATAGGTTGGTCACGTCGCTTCGCAAACTGGAAACGCGCGCTACTTGAAGCGAACGACGAGCTCTCGCGTGTAAACCGAACCAGCCGGCGTTAGCTCGCTCGAATTCAGGCAGAAGGATTCAACGTGAACCATCCCGGCGTCGAAACTGGCGTGGGCTTTGAGGAAAGGGCGAATCGTTTCGGGCGAAACGTCGCGGCAGCGCGCGATGGTGACGTGGGGATGGAACGCGCGCAGGTCCGGTTCGAGACCGGCGGCGAGGGCGGCTTCTTGGACGCGTTTGTGCAACTGAAACAAGTGCGGATGGCCGCTGCCGACTCCGATCCAAATGACGTTGGGCCGGCCCCTGCCCGGAAACGCGCCGAGGCCGGTGAGGGGAAGGAAGAATGCTTTCCACTCGATCGCGCCGAGATTTTCCTTCAGCTTTTCTTCGACATCTCCCGGCACGTTGCCAAGAAAACTCAGCGTCAAATGCATTTGCTCGGGCGCGAGCCAGCGGACGCCGCGCAGGTGCGGATCTAATCCGGCTAGCTGTTCCGCCATGTTGTACGGAAGCTCGATGCTGACGAAGAGCCGTTTCGCGCTCATCGCATGTGAATCGCGCGACTTCGCATCGGTGGTTCTGTAGCCGCTTCGCTGTGCGAAGCGCGAGAGTGGATGTTCGCGGCGACCAGTCGGGCGCTGAGGCCGCTCCCACGCCGCCCACAGGGCGGCGGCTACAGGAGAGCGAGATCTTCGGTCGGATGATCTTTCGCCGGCTTCTTCACGCAAAAGGCAAGGAGCGCGCCGATGAAACAAAGAAATGCGCCAACGAGAAATGGAGTACGGCCATATTCAGTCAGCGGCTTTTTTAGATCGAACATCAGCAGCCAACCGCCGAGGAGCGGACCGAGCAGTCGCCCCGTGCTCCCGGCGGATTGCATCACGCCGAGGGCGCGGCCTTGCCAGGTGCGCTCAACCATTTGGGACGCGAGTCCGCTCAACGGTGGGCTGGCAAAGCCACTGCCGGCGGCGAGTCCGGCACAGACGAGCAGGATGAGGATGAGATTATTGCTAAACGGCAGCAGGATGAGTGAGAGCGTGGTCAAGACCATGCCGGTTCGCGTCAAGGCGACTTCGCCGAAGATCTTGATCAACCGGCCGATCAGACCGCCTTGGACGATGACGGCAACGATGCCGATGAAACCGAACAGATAACCATTGGCGTGGGCGTCGTAACCGAATCGCTTTTCGGTGAAGAGCGCGAAGAGCGTCGTCATGATGGAGAACCCGGCGATAAGAAAAAAATAGGTCGCGATCACGATGGCAAACATGGCGCCGCGGCCATGGCGAAAAACCTCGGCGAAGCTGGCTCGCTCGTGGGGTTTCGCGCGATGTTCCCGCGAAAGGCTTTCCGGCAGGAGGAAATAGATGAGCAACGCATTAGCGACCGCGAGTCCGGCCGCGAAGAAGAACGGCGCGCTGTAGGAAATGAGGCTCATCTGGCCGCCGATAAGTGGACCGAAGGTGAAGCCGAGACCAAACGCGGCGCCGATCATTCCCATGGCGTGTGAGCGTTTTTCCGGCGCGGTCACGTCCGCGATGTAGGCCTGCGGAATGGAGATGTTCCCGCCGGTGATCCCGGCCAGAATGCGCGCGACAAAAAGAAGCGTCAGCGAGTGCGCCATCCCCATCAGGGCAAAGCCGACCGCGGTCCCGGCGATGCTGACAAGCAAAACGGGGCGGCGTCCGAAACGATCGGAAAGTTTTCCGAGGATCGGGGTGAAGATAATTTGCATGCCGGAATAAATTCCGGTGAGCCAGCCGATCGCGATCGGCGAGGCGTGAAAGTTTTCGGCATACAGGGGAAGGACGGGAATGATGATGCCGAAGCCGATCAGGTCGACGAAGACCGTGAGGAAGAGAACGAAGAGAGGTGATCGCTGCCGGGACATTCGGGAGAGAGTGACGAGTGACATGGGACGAGTGACAAGTGGAAAATCGAGGCGGGTGACCAGCAGGAACTTCGAAAGCGACGAATCGCGTTCCCGAACACGTCACACGTCACATGTCACTCGTCACTTCTCCTACCCGTGGCGGCGGTTGAAGCGGGCGACTTCGCGTTCCGTCTCGCGGTCGGTGGCGCGCTTTTTCAAATCGGCGCGCTTGTCGTGCGCGACCTTCCCCTGCGCCACGCCGATCTCGGATTTCACTTTTCCATTTTTCCAATAGAGGCTCAGAACGACAAGGGCGCGGCCCGCGATCGCGGTGAGACCATAAAGTTTGTCGATCTCCTGCTTATGGAGGAGCAACCGGCGCACGCGTTTCGGCGGCGGGATTTCAATGCTGGCCTGCGCGTACGGCTGGATGTCGGCGTTATAAAGAAAGGCCTGTCCTTTCTCGATGCGCACGAAGGCGTCGCCGATATTCGCTTTGCCGGCCCGGATCGATTTGACCTCGCTGCCCTTGAGCTCGATGCCGGCTTCGTAGCGCTCGAGGATGTGGAAATCGCGAAGCGCTTTGCGATTGAGGATGGTCTCGCTCGCCATGGTTCAGGGCAGTGGCAAGAACATTTCGAAAACAGGCGAGACGCCCGTTGGCTCCACGGGCAAGATGCCTGTGCTACTTGGCGGCGCCGTCGGCCGGAGGTTTCTCGGGGGCCAACTCGTAGGTGAGTTTGCCGGCGATGATTTCTCGGAGAGCGATGTCGGTGAGCGAGGAGCGAGGGGTCGCTTCGACGAGGGGACGGTGGCCTAATCCCAGCTGACGAACGCGGCGGGAGACGACGTTGATCAGCAATTGCTGATTCGGGATCACTAGAGCTGCTTCCTGCAGGAGTTGAGATGTCATATTTCGCAAGGAACGAACGGCGCGGGTGGTTTCCGTCGGGAACTGAAGAATGGTGGGCGTGCTGCCGGAAACGACTGGTGGAATGAGGTTTGACGCAAGCATCGGCAGCGAAAAGAGAATTTTGACTTTGCGGGCGGCGGAAGTCGCTGTCAACCGATTTGTTGGCGCACAACGCGCCCCTCGGGAGAAAAATCTTCTCCCCGCCTAACGAACGTCTTCGATAAAGCTGCCGACGCGATAGTCGAGCGGTATGCTACTGCTGGCGAGTTGGAGGTCGTAATGGAAGCTATTATTACCGTTCCCCGAAAAACTTTTCACTACGGCCGCTCCGACGAAATCAGGATTGCCCTGCGTTGACCAGTCCGCGTTCGGCGCATACCACCCGGCATAAAGGGTGGAAGGTGCGGCCGACGCAAGAGTGATGGTCTGGTTTGTTCCCTCACCGTAAAACCAGAGATGGTCCGCTCGGCTGGGGTTCGGCGAAGCCTCATATCCCAGCATGACGGTCAAGGCGCCGTTGATGCCGGTGGCGGTTGCGTTTACCGAAATGGTCGCAGTGGTGGCACTGGTCACCGTCGCAATCGTGGCACCCGCCGGAATGTTCGCGCCAACCACGGCCAATCCCACATCCGACGCGGTGAAGCTGGCGGTGGCCGAAGTGATATTCTTAGAGGCGGCCGTCGTGGTAGCATCAGCCACGGTGCGATAGCTCTCATCGACCACCGGGTTGGCGGTAATGCCAATGACCTGGATGCCATCGGCGTTGTTGTTATCGTAGGTATTAGCTTTGCCTTTGACGTTCCCGCTAAAATAAATTCGAGCCAGTGCACCGCGGTTAACGGTGAGGCCATCGACGTCTCCGTCGCACACGATATTGACTGTAGTCTCGATGATGCCCCCGGCAGGAAGACCAGTCGCATATAGGGCCGGGGCTGGATTGATCGTTAGGCCGCTGATCGAGGTATAGTGATACCAAAAAACGGTCTGCTGCCGATAATCCGGAGGCACTTGCGGCGGTGCCGCAATGGCTCGCGCTGGAGGTGTGATCGTGTTACCAGGGTTCGTTTCGTAAACCCCTGGCGTATACTTCATATTGGCCACGGGGGCGACGGGAACGTTGTTGTCAATTACGCCTGTGACTGAGCTGCTGCTCGCGCTGCCACCGTTTGTCGTCACGCTGCCATAGACGGTGCCGCTGAAAGTGGAACTGCCGTCAACGACGTTTGCTTGGTTTGAAGCGGTGTTGTAGGGCGCTGAGCTGGGAGTAGGCCCGGGATAAGCACCGTACTGGGAATCGAAGCTGTCGATGACGGGGAAACTGTAGGCCCCACCATTGGTTTTCACGGCGCCCTCGATAGGCATCACCGGGATGGCAATCAATTCCACGCGACGGGAAATCTGCGGCTTGCTTACGGTCGCATTGGTGCCCTTTCCATTGGCGACGGTGGGGGCGTCGGTCGGCAAAGCGTCCCCATAGCCATAGGTGTTCAGGAAGTGGTTGTAATTGAAATCGATTTTGCGCAGGAGACTATCCCCCTTGGTGAGCGCGTTCATGCGATCGTCCATGCCGGCACGCGAAAACCCCCCGAGATCAACGGTCCCAATAGAACGAATCCGGTAATAGCATATTGCGGTGGGATCAGTCACCGATTTGCCTTCCAGCGCCTGAAACTTATCCACGGTGACCTTCGCATGTAAGCTGTTGTTGGCACCGAAGGCTGGGCCGGGCTTGGCGTAGCCGATCTCCCAGGAGTTCGTCGGCAGAGCGGTCCAGTTGCCCGTAGTGGCAAAACCCTTGGTGGAATCAAGCCCATTCAGCCGAACCTCGGCAAATGCGAGATCGGCGCCCCCCTCGGCGGCAACCAGAGCTTCTTTCCATCCTTTCACCTGCTTGGCGGTAGTATTGTAGCGAGTGGTGGAGTTCAGGAGGAGATTTGCTGCCACCAGCGAGAGAACCGTGACTACGCCCAAGACACACATGAGAACGCTGCCGCTTTCTTGGTGGGATCGAACATGGAACATCGATTTCATACGGTTTATTTCCTTTGGTTCTAATTGCCTCGTCGCTTGTTACGAAGGTAGGCCGTAGAGAAAACGGTGGTTCCGGCTTTTTGCGCGTCCTTGTGCTGCTGACTACCGCCAAGGTTGAAGATTGGCTGAAAGGTTACGGTGGTCTGGGTGTATTCGGTATTCGACAATTGCCAGTCGGTTGTGTTGGGGAGGAGCTGGTCGGTACTGGAGGCAATCGTGGTAAGAGCGCCATTTTCCGTTCTCGTAATGGTGTTGCCACTTACGGTGTAAACGACAACGGTGCCGCCAATAGTCACGCTAGAATTGAGGATGGTAGCATTGGCGCTTTGCGACATGACGGCAGTAGTCGAATTCGTGACAGAGGAGATCGTGGTTCCGGCCACGATGCTTGTCCCCACCACCGGTTTTCCAACGTCCGCTGCGGTGAAATACGCCGTGTTTGATATGAGCGTGGCGGAGGCGTTCGTGGTGGCAGCATCCATCACGGTGCGGTTTCCATCGCCGAACACGGTGAAAACTTTGCCCGTGCCTGCCGTTCCCGCGGCGGAGAGCGTGACGTTCTTTAAATCGATGAAGGCCGTGATCGTACTGCCGGCTGTGATGCCCGTTCCGCTAACCGGGTTTCCGATGTCTGAGGCGCTAAACAACGCCGTGTTGGAGGTCAGCTTGGTGAGCGTTCCGGCAACGATCTTACCGTCCAGAAGTGTTCGCGTGTTCCTGGCGCCGTAGTCGACCACAGCCTTATAGGGTGGTCCGGACACCACCGGCGTGCGGCGCTTTCCCACAGTGCTGGCA
The DNA here is from genome assembly GCA_041167325.1 of Verrucomicrobiota bacterium. Classification (GTDB taxonomy): domain Bacteria; phylum Verrucomicrobiota; class Verrucomicrobiia; order Chthoniobacterales; family UBA10450; genus AV80. The sequence continues at coordinate 91,188 of JBEEHH010000018.1, forward strand.
TCCGAAACTGCTTCCGGATCGCCCGTTTTGATCACGTAGTCGGGCATAATGCAGGTTACCGTCTTGAGATCCGAAGAAACCGTGACGCTGAAACTACGTTTCACATCGCGCGCGAGGTAATCGATGATTCGAATCTGTTGAAGGTGCGTGGAGAAGTAATCGTCCGCGGCGGCATAGCTGCGGTTCAGGGCGCTGGCTCCGGTGTAGAGCGCGGCGAAGAGAAGCGAAGTGACGGCTGTGGAGACCATCATTTCGCCCAAGGTAAAGGCGGTTTCGCGAACGGCGTTGAGTCTCATTTCTTTGAGCCCGCTGAAATAATGGTGGAACTCGTTTCAGAACGGAATCGGCCGCCAAGGACGGCGGTCCAAGAGTAGGTGACATCCACTTGCACCGTCGTAGTCGTCGCAGGAAAGCTCGCGCCTCCGGACCAAACGGCCGTGGGAGCCACATTTACATCGGAGAAAGGGGTGGTGACAATTTGCGCTCCGGCAGCGCGCGTATAGGTGACTTTTGGAGTCGTTGCCCCCGTGCCGCTGTATGTGCTGATTGTCACTACTTCCGTAGCCTGCTGCGCGAGCACAGAAGCATTTGAAGGGGTTGAGAGGTTGCGACGCTGTTGGGGAGTAGGGACCGGAAACGCAGGTGGCGGGGTAGGGACAACCTTCATGTAGGTTTCATCGAGTAAACTTGTAAAATCCGTTCCACGCATTTGTTCGATGCGATCCTGAACGCACTCGATCGAACTGATGTTTTCCTTGCTCGATGAAATATAGCGCAGGCAGATCGCGCTTACCTCGAAGATGCCGGTAAAAAACACGCCGAGGATGACCGCAGCGATCATCAGTTCCGCGAGAGTCGAGCCGGATTCGCCGGGAATACGCAGGCGCATTATATGGAAATTATAGCAGCATGCGTGCCTCGGCCCGGGTCGGCCCCGCTCGACGAATCTGACTTCGGAATTCGTCTCGCCGCCTGCCAATTATCGGCTAACACCGCAGCCGGTGGCCGGCTGTGGCTGAACTAACCTAACGAATGTCTTCCACGTAGCTGGCGATACGGTAATCGACCGCATCGCCTTCGGTGTCGAGAGCGCGGTCGTAATGCCAGCTCGTGTTGCCGTTTCCGTAGAAGGTCTTGCACACGATCGCTCCCGTTAAGTCGGGGTTTCCGTGCAGCACGACGTCGGCGCTCGGCGCATAAAAGGTCGCGGCAAAATTTCCTGGCGGATCGATGTGAATGAATTGCGGCGTCGCGGGGTCTGGCGGACTGATCGCGTAATACTGGAGATTGGCCGCGAGCCCGCTCTCGTTGTCGATATCGCGGCCCTTCACATCCATGTTGCCGTCGAAGAAAATCTTCACGTGGACGTTAGGCTTCACGTCGATGTGCGCCGTCATGTCGTTCGTGACATGGATCGCGACATAGGTTTGCGCGCCTCCGAAAGGATTAATGATCAGTTTTCCAGAGAGCGACGACAACAGGTAATAATTCGGCACCGCAGCGGTCCCGGCGACCGGCGGAGTGAGACTTACCGTTGAGGTGACGCTGGTTGGGGAGGGTTGGGGCGCGGGAAAATCGATTGGCATCTTGTAGGGGGGCACGGTGAAGGGGACATTATTGTCAATCGTTCCCGTGATGTATTGGGAGGGCCGGATGGTTCCGCCGTTTGTGCTGACGTTTCCATAGAGCATTCCGTTCACTTGCATGACGGCCGTGCCAATTTGGACCGAACCGCTTCGCGCGTCGGCAAAATGCGGATCGGCCGGATTATTGGCGGCGAAATAATACGAACCGTTTTTCGAGTTGAAGCTGTCCACCATCGCCGCCGAGCCGAGACCGTAAAACGTGCCGGTGCATTTAATGGCGGCTTCAAAGGGGGTGATGGGCGCGTGGATCTGTTCGATCCGCCGCGTGATCTGAGCGTTCGGGACTGGAACGATGGCCTTGGCAAGTCCGTCGCCGTTCGGCCCGTAGGTCGCGATGAAATGATCGGTATTGAAATCGATCTTGCGCAAGAGACTATCGCCGCGGCTGCCGACACCCATGCGATCGTCCATGCCGGTTCGGTGCAATCCCATCACCGGAGCGGTCCCTTTCGCCCTGGAGCGGTACCACGGATTGCCCGTTGCGGGATCGTTGTAAAACACGTCCACTACCGCGCTGGTGACGAGCTGATTGGTGCCGAGGGTGGTAATCGGACTCGCGTGGATCGGGCCGGAATTCGTCCAGCCATTAAAGGCGTGCGTCGGATCGAGGACTGTCTTCCTGATCTCGGCGTAGGCAATATCCCCGCCGGCCTCCGCGGCAAAGAGCGATTCCTTCCAACTGCGAACCTGGCTGGACGCGACGTTGAAACGCGTCGTGCAATTGAGCAGAACATTGGAACCGATCAGCGAAATAATCAGGACGGTGCACAGCGCGCAGATGAGGACGTTGCCTTCTTCGGTTGAACATTTTTCGATCTTCATGCTCGCCTTTCCGATGGAGCGTGCCGGTTAGCCGCGCCGTTTGTTTCGCAGGTATGCCGTGGAATAAACTGTGGTCCCACTTCGCCTGGCCACGGCCCCGCCCGAAGTGAAAATCGGCTGAAAGGTTATGCTCGTTTTTGTGTACTCGGTGTTCGCGAGTTCAACGTCGGTCGTCTGCGGCACGAGCTGATCCGTGCTCGAGGCGATGGTGGTGACGACGCCGTTTTCGCTGCGCAGGATAGACAAGCCGTTGATGGAATAAACGACCGTGCTGTTGGTGTTCCCATAGTTTACCTGTGGGCCGCTCGGCGTGTTTACGATCGTCGGCGTCCGCGGGGAACCCACTATCGCCGGGTTCGCGATCGCTTCCGGATCGCCGGGCTGGATTATGTAGTTCGGTATCGAGATCGTGACGGTCTGAAGATCCAATGAGGTCGTGACAACGAGCCCTCGTTTAACGTCGCGGCTGAGATAATCGACGATGCGGATTTGCTGCATGTGCGTCGTAAAGTAGCTGTCGATCGCGTTGAAGCTTTTCTGGAGGGAAGCGGAGGAGGTGATCGTTACCCCCATAACCACGGCGCTCACGGCGAGCGCGATCATCATTTCGTTCAAGGTAAAACCGCGGTTTCTGAACGAGCATGTCTGTTTCATTTTTTTGTTCCGTTCGAGAGGATGTTGGTGGTCTGCTCGCTTTTGGATCGTCCGCCGAGGGTCATGATCCATGTATCCACAACATCGACTTTGACCAGCGTCGTCCCGAGATCGGTCGCCACTGAATCGGCGGTGACCGTTCCATTAGGGAGACGCGTGAACTGCGTTATTCCGTTGGGGGTCGGGTAAGCGGAGATCTTGACGATCTCGGTCGTTTTTTGGGCGAACGGAGCGGCGTTGGGGGGATTCGCCATCAGTCCTTGGACGACCGATGTCTTGGTCAGGTCCGTAAACGAAAGATTTCGTAACATCTCTGCGCGGTCTTGCACGCTTTGAAGAGCCGCGACTGACTCTTTGGTGGCATCGATGTAGCGAAGACAAATCGCGTTGAGCTCAAAAATTGCCGCGAAGAAGGTAGCCAGCAAAACAACCGCAACCAAGGCTTCCGCTAGCGTGGTGCCGGTAATCGATTTGGCTGAATATTTCATGAGCGGCGCCGTTATGGTAATTATAAAAAAGGAGCATTTAACGTGCCGGTAATTCTCGTTTTTGCGAGCTTGTTTTCTCTCGCGTGAGAGTTTCGCAAGAGTGAAAGAATTCTCCTAGAAAATCATTTGGGGGAGGCTTAGCCCGGCGAAAGTGGGCGAATCTCTTGCCAGAGTTTTTTAAGAGCCATGCCGCGCTAGGTTCGCACAACGGCCCCCCATTTAGGAGATGGGATCATCGGCGTCAGTTGCGAGCGCGGAAACGAGAACCGAACATTCAAGCCTTGGATAAACCGTAGGTTCTCAGGATTCGTCTTGCCACCGCGGGTGAATTAAGCGAGATAACTGCGGCACCGCGTCGGTACGATCACGGTGCCCAGTTCGGGCTGTGGCTCAGCTTGGTAGAGCGTTCGCCTCGGGTGCGAAAGGTCGCAGGTTCGAATCCTGTCAGCCCGACATTCGTGATTGTGCCGCGGCTAATGCTTTCTTTTCTCACGCACTTTCATCCTAACCTCTCGAGGCGACGTTATTAGCCATTCCGGTTTCGGTTCGAATCTGCGTATTCTTCGACAGCTGCGATGGACCAAACCGTTCTCACCGCCATTGCTATCACGGGTTTTGGGGTGGCGTTTTTTCATGCCGCCATTCCCACCCATTGGCTTCCTTTTGTTTTAACGGCGCGCGTGCAAAGATGGAGTGCGGCGAAAACAATTGCAGTGACCGCATTAGCCGGCACCGGGCATGTGCTCGTAACGGCTGCGCTCGGTTTGGCAATTACTCTATTTGGCGCCGCGATCAGCGACACGATCGGGGGATGGTTTCCACGGATCGCTGGAGGGGCGCTTTTACTTTTTGGCCTCTATTATCTTTTTCGCCAGGCGCTCGGAAAAGGACATGTGCACTTCCATTATCCTCATGAGCATTTGCATGAACAAGGTCACGGGCATGTCCATGATCACGAGCACGAAGATCCGCCGGCCTACAAGCCGCGTCGGACCTCGGATCGGGCCGCGATTCTGAGTTTGCTGGCGTTCCTGACTTTTTCGCCCTGCGAAGGGTTTGTGCCCTTCTATGTTTCCGGCATTCGCTACGGTTGGGCTGGATTTGCCGTCCTCACCGCGGTCCTCTCCGTCGCGACAGTTACGGGCATGATGATTTTTACGTCCCTTACCCTGCTGGGTCTGAGCAAAATGAAACTGGGTCTGTTGGAAAAATACGAAAGCGCGTTGATGGGCGTCTTGCTTTGTGCTGTCGGCATTCTGATCATTATTTTCGAGCGATGAAAATGGATCCTGTCCAATTAAGGGTGGGTGATCGTGCGCCGGATTTTCGGGCGACCGCTGTCGGAGACCAGTACGGCGCTGGCACCGACGTTTCGCTCGGCGATTTTCGCGGATCGCCGCTTATCCTCTATTTTTATCCCAAAGACGACACGCCGGGATGCACAGTCCAAGCCTGCGGTTTGCGCGATAACTGGAATGAACTCGGAGCACAAGCGTCTATTTTCGGGATCAGCGTCGACTCACCTGCGAGCCATGCGAAATTCATCGCCAAGTATCAGCTCCCGTTTCCGCTTCTCTCCGATCCGGAGAAAAAGATCGTTACCGCTTACGGCGTTTGGGTGGAAAAAAGCATGTACGGCAAAAAATATATGGGCGCGGAGCGCAGCACTTTCGTGATCGATAGAACAGGGCGTATCTCGGCGATTTTCCGCAAGGTCAAGCCGGAGGAGCACGTCGCGATCGTGCAGAAGGCGCTCGCTGAGGCCGCGCCGTGACGAAAGAAGTCTGTTGCGGATGTCCGCATCCGGTGCTTGCGTTGCGCTCCGGGAATCCGGCATGCTAATCAAATCTCTATGGGCTCCCTGAAGAAACGTCGAAAAGCGAAGATCTCCAAACACAAGCGCCGCAAGCGCATGAAGGAGAATCGCCATAAGAAACGTTTGCGTTACAAATCGTAACCGACATCTCGTTAGGCATCCCGCCCTGGTTTGCACGCTACGACCGCTGCCCTTAGAGTCGTCGAAATGATTCCCGGGAAGAACTGGAGCAGCGTGTTCCTCCGTTTTCTCCTTTGCGGAACAATTTTTTCCCTGGGCGATTTTGTTTCTGCCCGCGTTCCGGCAGTTTCGCCGGCGCCGACAGAAGTGGCGACGAAAACTGCGTCCTCGAAAAAGGCGGCGACTGGCCAGGACGATTCCTTTTTGCTCGTTCCCGCGAAAGACTTGTCACTCGACCCGGCGAACGCACGCAAGGCTGATGCGCTGGCCGATTTCGTGGAAGGCGCGCGTTTGGAAGAAAACGCCGAGATGGAAAAGGCGCTCGCCGCGTATCAGAAAGTCTTGAACGTGGATCCCGGCCAGGCCGAACTGGCTCTGCGCGTCGCCGCGTTATTGAGCCGCCAAGAAGATTTCCCGCGCGCGATCGACGTGTTGAAAGACGCAATCAAAGCAAAGCCGAAAGAGCCCGCCCCCTATCTGCAACTTTCGTTCATCTACGCGAAGTATCTCAAGAAAACTGACCAGGCGCTAAAGTACGCGAACCAAGCCATCGTCCTCGATCCGCAGAATTTTGAGGCCTATCAGCGTCTATACGAAATAGAGCTCGTGGCCGGCGCGCCGGAAAAAGCGGTCATGGCTCTGGACCGCGCCGCCCGGGTGAAGAGCGATGATCCCTCGTTCTGGATCCGCCTGGGGAAACTCTATGCTTCGATCATTTTCAAATCGGAAACCGAGCCGAAACCGGAAGACATCAAACGTGTAAACGGTTTCTTCGAGAAAGCGGTCGAGCGTGCCGGCGAAGATTCGGCCGTGCTCAAGGATGTCGCCGATTATTATGCGGCTTCGCAGCAGATCGCCGAAGCGATTCCTCTTTATCTCAAGGTCGTCGAGCTGCAGCCGGACGACGCCAACGCGCGCGAGAAACTGGCCACCGGATTCGTCCTGACAAATCAGCGAGGAAAGGCGATCGAGATGTTGCAGGAAATCATCAAACTGCATCCGGAAAGATATCAACCCTACGATCTCCTCGCGCAGCTCCTTGATGAAAGTGGACGCGCCCTCGAACGTGCTAATCAGCCGGAGCAGGCCAAGTCGGAATTCGCCAGAGCGGCGACGAATTACGAGCAAAGCTTGTTGATCAACCCCAGCCGCGCCAACACCTATCTCCGTCTGGCGGAATTACTGATCGCGCCGCTGAAGGAAAGCGAACGCGCGGTCAAGATTCTCACGGAAGCGCGGCGCCGTTTTCCGAGCGCGCCGGAATTCACCTACTTTTTGGCGATCGCATTGCGGGAAGCAAAGCACTCGCAAGAGGCTGTCGTGATCTTTGAAGAAGCGCTCAACGAGGCCCAGGGCGAAAACGAGGAAGTTCTCAACGCCCGCTTTTATTTCGATTACGGCGCGGCGGCGGACCAGGCCGGCCTTTACGATAAGGCCGCCGATTTATTCAAGAAATCCATCTCGCTCGATCCAGCGAACGCGGCCGAAGCCTGTAATTACGTCGGCTTCATGTGGGCCGAGCACAACATGCACCTCGACGAAGCGGAGGAAATGATCGGCCGCGCCCTGCAATTCGATCCGAACAACGGAGCATATCTCGACAGCCTCGGCTGGGTCCATTATCGCAAGGCCAAATACGAAGAGGCTCTGGGCGAATTGCTGCGCGCGGCGCAAAACCTCACCCGCCACGATCCCGTCGTCTTCGAACACATTGGCGATACCTATTCAAAACTGAATCGTGTTTCGCAGGCGCTCGACTACTGGCAGAAGGCGATCGCGCTGGCGCCGGAAAATAAATTACTCGCTGAGAAGATAGAGAAAACCAAAACCACAATCAGCAAGGGCCCGCCGGCGAAGATCAATCGTTGAAGCTGAAATGACCAAATATCCCACGGCATGGCAGCGCAAGACGATGTGGGCGGCGCTCACCGCCGTCTTCATTGTCGTCCTCATCACCATCGGTTGCACCGTGGTCTGGGTGGCCGCGAACCTCATTGGTTTCCTGCAACCGATCCTGATTCCGGTCGCGATCGCGGCCATCCTGGCCTATCTGCTCGATCCGCTTGTCGCAAAAATGTGCGAGCAGGGCCTTGGCCGAACGAAAGCGGTGCTCTCCCTTTTTGCGATCGCCTTTCTTTCGATCGGCGCACTCATTGCCTGGCTCGCGCCGGTCATTTCCATGCAGGCCGCAAACGTGGGTCGCGAACTGCCGCAGTACACGCAAAAGGCGCGCGATAGTATCGTCGATCTCATTTACAAGTACGATCACACCTTTGGCGTCCCCGGCTCGAAACAGAAATCTACTTCCACCTTGCTGAACTGGCTCTTCGCCGCACCTACTCCTGCGCGCCGGACCACCGCTTCGCCGTCACCATCACCGGTACCGGACAGCGTTTCAGTCGAAGCGACTCCGGCTGAATCGCCCGCGACTGTGGACCAAATCGGACCCGCGCCGGAAAAATTTACTACCGCCGATCGCCAGCGCATCCAGGCCTGGGTGCAGAAACAATTGCCGAACCTGGAGCGACAACTGCCTTACATCAGCGAAAAAATCTGGTCGCTTTTGAAGCAGAGCATCGGCGGCTTCCTGGGTGTGACCGGCTTCCTCCTCAGCCTCGTCATGGTGCCGATCTATCTTTTCTTTCTGCTCAAGGAAAGCCCGGCCATCGAGCGCCGCTGGCGCGAGTATCTCCCGCTCCGCAATTCGCCGCTGAAAAATGAAGTGGCTGCGGTGATTTCGCAGATCAACAATTACATCATTGCCTATTTTCGCGGCCAGCTTCTCGTCTGCCTGATCGATGGCTGCCTCATCGGCACGGCGCTTTTTCTTTGCGGATTGAATTTCGCGCCGCTCATCGGCCTCCTCGTCGTCGTCCTGACGATGATCCCTTATATCGGCATCGTTCTCTGCTGGGTCCCGGCGGTCCTCATCGCCGCCGGCCAATGGGGAGACTGGACTCATCCGCTCATCGTGACCGGGATTTTTTTGGTCGTGCAAAATCTCGAGGCGGTCCTGATCGCGCCGCGCATCGTGGGGAATTCCGTCGGCTTGCATCCGATGACCGTGATCGTTTCCATCTTCATTTGGGGTTTGCTGATCGGCGGTTTACTCGGACCGATCCTCGCCGTTCCTTTGACCGCGACCGCGAAAGTACTGCTGGCGCGGTACGTCTGGGGCCGGCGCCTGCGCGAGAAAGTGGCGGACGCCATCGAGGAAGTGCCAGTGGTCAAACGGTCGGAGAGCGCGGCTCAAGCCTAACGGAGCGGCGCATCTTAGCGCATCGGGACAGTTGCATTCGTCCCTGCGCGCAGGCATAGAAAAATTGCGCCATGTCACAACACGTTCGACGCCGACGCAAACGCCGGGTAAAAACGGCCCGGGGCGGACGCTTCACTTTTACGCCGGCCCGGATCGCGATCTGTATCGTCGCGTTGTTGCTCGGGTTCGGCTTTGGCCTCGGCTTGCTGACTTTCGGCCCGCGCGCGTATCGCGGCTGGCGCGAATCGCGCCTTCTCAGAGACGCCTCCACGATGCTGGCGAAAGATGATTTTGACGGCGCGACCCGGGCCGCGCGTGAGGTTTTGCAGATCCGCCATGATTCGTTGCCGGCATTTTATGTTCTGGCGGAAGCAAGCGAGAAACAGAACCGGCCCGAGACGGTGGCGTGGCGCGCGCAGATCGCGCGGTTGGAACCGGGAAATCTTGATAGCCAGCTCAATCTCGCTTCGGCGGCATTGCGCTTCGGTCAGCTCGATCCCGCCCGCCGAGCGCTGGAGAACGTCCCGCCCGCGCAACGCGACCGCGCCGCCTACCATGTGGTCGCCGGCTGGCTCGCGCGTGCGCAAGGCAACGATGCGGAGGTCGAACAGCATTTCGCGGCTGCGGTCAGCCAGGAGCCGGCAAACGATCTCTACCAATTCAACCTCGCCGTCCTTCGCATTCGCTCATCCGCCCCGGAAAAAAGCGACGAAGCGCGCAAAGTCCTGGAGCGGTTGAGCAAGCTGGCGGCTTTCCGCGCCGGATCGCTCCGCGCCCTGCTCAGTGATGCCGTGCAGCGAAACGATTTGGAGAGCGCCGATACTCTCGCGCAAGACTTGCAGATGAGTCAGCAGGTTACTTTCTCCGATTATCTTCTCTGCCTCGAATTTTATCGGAAACTTAACCAGCAGAAATTCGGCGCGCTCCTCGAGAAGGTGAAGCCCGTCGCGGCTCGCGACCCTTCGGATCTCGCCCTCCTGATGGATTGGCTGAACAAGAATGGGCTCGGCGCCGAAGTGCTCAAGTGGATGGATAAGCTTCCGTCCGAGACGACAACCAATCCGCCGCCCGCGATCGCGATTGCGGATGCTTTTGCGGAAGCGAAGAACTGGTCGCGATTGAAGCGCTGGACGCGCAGCGGCACCTGGGGCGATTCGGAATATCTCCGGCTCGCGTACCAGGCTTACAGTTCAAAGCAATCGCGCCAAACATCCTCCGACGCGGAATTTTCCTCGCTCTGGCATTCGGCGGAACGGGCCGCCGCCGATAGAACCGATCGCGAACTGATTCTCGGGCGTCTCGCCTCGAAATGGAATTTGCCGGCGGAGGCCGAGCAGCTTTGGCTGCGGGTCTCGAAGAACGCGCCGACCCGTCGCGAAGCGCTCGATGCCCTTTTCAAGATCTATCGCGCGAACAACGATCTTCCGAATCTTTATCGGATCGCCCAGCGTTTGCATGAAAGTTCGCCCAACGAAATCGGGGCCGCGGCGAATTACGCCCGGCTGGCTCTGCTGGTCGACCAGAATCCGGCCGAGGGCCATCGCGTCGCGAAGGAGACTTACGATCGCGCTCCGGAGGACATCAACGCCGCGATGACTTACGCGTTTTCCCTCTATGGACTCGGCCGGACCGCCGATGGCATCGAGGTCATAAAAAAACTGCCGGCGGAAGGAGTTCACGATCCGCACGCCTCCGTTTACGCGGCGATCTTGTTTCTCGATGAGAACCAGATCGCGGCCGCGCAGGAGTACATCGCCGCCGCGCAAGCCGGACCGATTTTCCCGGAGGAAAAGAAGCTCCTCGAAGAAGCGCTTGTCAAAACCAGCGCGACAACGCCAAGTCCGAAGCCGTCACCGACGCCCTAATTCAGAATTCACGATACCGCCCGCATCGCTTTTTCCACGAGCATTGCAGCCAGCTCTTGCGTCGCGTCATCGAGCACGGCGTTTACGGCCTGCAATTTCCTGGCGTCACTTGTGTCCAGCGCTTCACGCACCTGTCCGGCGGCGGCCTGAATTTTTTCTCTCTCTGCGGGATCGATCGAATCGCCCACCTGCTCAAACGCTGCCTCTACCGCCCCGAGCATCTCCTCCGCCTTCAGTTTCGCTTCGGTCCAGACACGTTCGCTCATGTCTTCGAACGCGTGATCGAGCGACTCCGAGATCATCGCCTCAACCGCTTCATCCGAAACATCGACCGCACTGTTGATCTCTACGGTTTTCTCGGCGCCGGTTTTCGTGTCGCGCGCGAGCACGTGAAGAATCCCGTTCGCATCGATCTCGAATTGGACGCCGACTCGGGCCACACCTTTTGGCGCGGCTTGAAATTCGATCTCGAACTTACCGAGCGGCCAATTGTCCCGCGCCATTTCCCGCTCGCCCTGAAGCACGCTGATCGACATCGACTGCTGGTTGTTGACCGCAGTCGTAAACATCTCGCCGGCTTTGATCGGAATCGTCGAGTTGCGCGGGATGATCACGTTCATCAACCCGCCAAACGTTTCGATGCCTAACGACAGCGGTGTCACGTCCAACAGCACCACGTCGCGCACCGCTCCCGACAGAATGCCGGCCTGAATCGTAGCGCCGATGGCGACGGCTTCATCGGGATTCTGCGAAATGTTCGGCTCGCGTTCGAAAATCTCGGCAACCATTCTCCTTACCAGCGGCATGCGAGTCATGCCGCCGACAAGAATAACTTCGTCGAGATCGGCCGGCTCAAGCTTCGCATCCGCCAGGGAGCGTCGGCAGTGCGCCCGCGTCCGTTCGATTACCGGCCGGCTCAGCCGCTCGAGTTCTTCCCGGGAAAGAATGCAGGAAAAGTTCTGGCCGCCGTCGAAAAACGGAATGTCGATCTCGACCTTGTCCGCGCTGGAAAGCCGATGCTTCGCATCGATCGCCGCCTCGCGCAGCCGCGCCATCGCTTCAGGTTTGCCGGTATCAAACCCTTTCTCGCGGAGGTACCCGATAATGGCGTTGTCGATGTCGTCGCCACCGAGGCGCGTGTTGCCGTTTGTCGCGAGCACTTCGAAAACGCCGTTGTTCAATTCGAGGATCGAGATATCGAAGGTGCCGCCGCCCAAATCGTAAACGGCGATCTTCGAGCGGATCTTGAGTTTGTCGAGACCGTAGGCGAGCGCCGCGGCCGTCGGCTCGTTCACGATCCGCTCGACGACGAAACCGGCGCGCTCACCCGCGCGCTTCGTCGCGCCTCGCTGCGCGTCGTTGAAATATGCCGGCACGGTGATGACCGCGCGCGAAACTGAATCGCCCAGTGCGCGCTCCGCGTCGGCCTTGAGCTTTCGCAGAATCAAGGCGGAAATTTCTTCGGGCGAATAAGATTGCCCGTTCACGGCAAGCCTAACCGGTTGTCCTTTTCGGCGCTCAATCGCATAGGAAACATCGACGTCCTCTGGGAGCAGCTCGTCTCCCCGCAATCCCATGAAGCGTTTGACGGAGTAGATTGTTTGCGCCGGCTTAAGCGCGCGCATACGAGATGCCGGCTGCCCAACCAGAGCTTCACCTCCGGCCGGAAAATGGACGACCGATGGGGTCAAGCGCGCTCCATTTGCGTCCGCGATCAAGATCGGAAAGCCCGCGTCCATCACGCCGATGAGCGAGTTGGTAGTGCCGAGATCGATGCCGACGATAGTGTCCACTCAGCGAATTAACGGTTGGCGCGAGAAGCTGTCATCCTGAATCGCGCAGACGATGAAGGACCTCTCAACTGCAACGCTGATTGGCTTGCGCTTTAACCATGCCATCGCTTTCGATGATGCGGCTCCTGCGCAAGCTAGCGCGCGACCGATCGTGAGGTCCCTCGCCGTCTGCGGCGGCTCGGGATGACCATTGCTCGCGCGGCATTCGCTAATCCTTGTACGGATCGACGATGTTTTTGCCCGCCATCGCCACGCCCAGCGGAGTCAGCGTGTGCAAGATCCGGATCGTTCCGGCGTGCGCGGCGAGCACCTCCGGCAATCGCCGGTACGCTTGCGGCGCTTCATCGAGATCGCCGCCGCGCAGCACCACACCTTTCTCGGCGATCCATTTCATCATCTCGTCGTGCCGGACGAGGCCTTCCGTGCGGACTCGTTTTCCTCCCACCTTCACAAACTTTCCCTTCGCCGCCGTGCGCGACATGATTCGCCCGGCGCCGTGCACCGTGGAGAAAAGCGCTTCGCGAGAAGTCGCGGAATCGACCCCTTCGATGATGACGGCGTCATCGCCCATGCTTCCGCCGACGAAACCTTTTTGTCCGGGAAATGCCGGCGTCGCGCCTTTCCGCACCACCCAGTAGCGCCGGCCTTCGTGTTCCTCCTGCCAGGCGAAGTTGTGATGGTTGTGAACTTCCTCCAACGCAGTCGCTCGCAAAATTCCCCGCACGACATGCCTGGCCACCGCTTCCCGGCCCGCGTAGGCATAGCGACCCGCCAGCCTCATCGCGGAAATGTAATCCTCGCCGAGCGGCGAAGCATCGGAGACCACCGTCGGCGGAACGTCCATTCCATCTTTTCCACCGGCCGCTTTGAGAAAATAAGTTGCCGTTTTGTGTCCCAAACCGCGCGAACCGAAGTGCACGCCCACCCAGATTCGGTCGGCTTCGTCGGCGAAGATATCGACGTAATGATTGCCGCCGCCGACGGTGCCGAGCTGAGCGGACGCGCTTTGCTTCAATTCCTGCAATGGCGTCAGGCTCCAGCTTGGATCCTCGAACAATTCATGGTCGATTCGCGTTCTGCTTGTTCGTCCCACACCAAACGAAATATCGCGCACGACGTCGTTCATGATTTCTTCCATCGCCGGGGCGATTTGCGCTCGCGTGGCGTCGGTGCGGATCGCGAGGTTGCCGCAGGCGATGTCGAAGCCGACGCCGGAGAGCGAGATCTTGTCGGTGTAGGCGAGCACGCCGCCGATCGGCTGCGCGTAGCCTTTGTGGCCATCGGCGCACAAAACCGCGCGTTCGCCGCCGGCCGCAACGCATCGATCGATCTGCGCGATCGTCGCTGCATCATGCTGGCCGAAAATTTTGGTTTTCATCCGGAAAGTTTTTTCTCGGCGACAATACGCCACGCTTCAACGTCGTCGGGCGACTTGATCTCGGCTGGGCTGATCACCGCCCTCACCAGATCGAAAGCGACCCTTGCGAATGGAAGGCTGATTGAATCGGCGATCTCGCGTTTGGTTTCACTGTCCATCGTCCTGTAAATCAAGCTGAGGTGAGGGTTCAGTTCGTAATCGTTTTGAACGGCCGAGGCGCGTCGCAAATCCGAGCTTAGGCGTGCTAATTCGGTGTCCGGCTCAAATTGTACGAAAACCGTTTTGGTAAATTTCTCCGAGTGATCGACCCTGCGGACCGCCAGGCGGTACGGCCCGCGATCTATCAGGACCGGCTCGAGAACGGCGCCGGGATTTTCATTTGCTGCGTCGGCTACATACAGCGTGACGTGCGGGTCGAAGACGGGGGCGTCGAACTTCGTCGCGAGATCGTTGATCAGCGTGGCGAAATAAGTTTGCATCGGCTCGTCCGGACAAAGCCAGTACGCCACGATCTTTTTTTCTCGCTTCATTGATGGAATCTCGCGCACCGACTTTCAATGCTCAACGCGCCGCTTTTTGTTGGGGAGCGCAGACTTTCGGAACTGCGTCGAAGCTGTGCTACCATTCGCAATGCCTACGAACGTTCTCGGCACCGAGCTCCGCTGCTGTTGCCGCGATCCAATAACGGGATTTTATCGCGACGGCTATTGCCGCACCGGCCCGGAAGATCTCGGGCTTCACACCGTCTGCGTCGAGGTCACTGAGGAGTTCCTCGATTTTTCGGTGCTCGACGGGAACGATCTTGTGACGCCGATGCCCCAATGGGGTTTTCCCGGACTCAAACCGGGAGACCGTTGGTGCGTCTGCGTCACGCGATGGAAAGCCGCGCTCGATCGCGGGCGCGCCGCGCCGGTCGATCTCGAAGCCACGCACTCCTCCGTGATTGAATTTGTCACGCTCGAAGAGCTGAAAGCGCACGCGCTTTGAAACTACCGTTCAGCTTTTTTCTCGCCCTTCGTTATCTCAAACCGAAGCGCACCTTCGTTTCGATCATCACGCTTATCTCCATGGTGGGCGTCATGCTCGGCGTCACCGTTCTCATCGTCGTCATTTCGGTCATGACCGGGTTCGATCGCGAGCTGCGGCAGAAGGTGGTCGATTGGGACGCGCATATTCTTGTCAGCACCGAGGACGTTTTGCGCGATTGGCGTGATCTCACGGTAAAGATCCGCAACACGCCCGGTGTAGTCGGTACCGCGCCTTACGTGCAAGGGCCGGTGATCGTCGAGTTCCAAAATCAGCGGCTCGCCCCAATGATTCGCGGGATCGATCCGGTCGAGGAAGAAAAAGTCGTCGAGCTGAAAAGGTTCATTAAGAAAGGCGCGCTCGATTTGGAGGGAGAATCGGCAGTCATCGGTGCGGAATTGGCGCGCAAACTCCATGTTACTGTGGGCGATAAGTTGACGGTTTATTCGCCGGGCAATCTCGGGGACGTCCTCGATGGCTTGAAAGAGTTGGAGAAATCGAAGGGCCAGGATGAACGCAAGGCGATCGATAAATTGCGCGACGTCATCTTACCCAAAGAACTGACTGTCACCGGCATCTTCGAGACTGGCCATTACCTGCACGACTCGGAGTTCCTCCTCGTGCCGATTTACGTCGGGCAGGAACTCTACGGCCTCGGCGACTCGCTTCACGGCATCACGGTCAAGACAGATGATCCCTACGGCGCGGATCGGGTGAAGCACGAGATCGAGCGGTTTCTTCAGCCACCGCAATACGCGCAAACCTGGATCGACATGAACAACCAGTTTTTCGAGGCCGTGCGTTTGGAACGCACCGTGATGTTTTTCCTCCTCTTCTTTATCGTGGTCGTGGCGGCGTTCGGGATCATGAACACGCTCATTACCGTGACGGTGCAAAAGACGCGCGACATCGGCATCATGAAAGCGATCGGCGCCAACATTACGCAGATCGTCTGCGTTTTTCTCGGTCAGGGCATCATCGTCGGGTTGTTTGGGACGCTGGCTGGACTGGGTCTGGGCATGACGCTGGTGCGCTACCGAAACGAGTTCAGTCACTGGCTCGCTACCACCGCCCACATCGAAGTCTTTCCGAAACAGGTTTACCAGTTCTCGCAAATCCCGGCCGAAGTGATTCCGCGGGATGTCGCCATTATTTGCCTCGGCGCATTTCTGATCTGCTGCATCTTCGCCTTCCTCCCGGCCTATCGCGCGGCACGGTTGGATCCGGTCACGGCGTTGCGCTACGAATAAGATCTCGCACGCCTGTCATCCCGAGGACCTCACAAGCGGTCGCACGCGGGCTTGCGCGAAAGCCGAATCGTCGGAGGCGATGACATGGTTAAGGTGCAAGCTAATCGGCATTGCAGTTGCGAGGTCCCTCGTCGTCTGCGCGACTCGGGATGACATGCTTGTCTGGTGCTCACTGAGATGGATAGTTTACCTTATGAGCCGATTCGTTTTTTTTGCCTCGCTGTTCGTATTCGCGGTCTCACCGCTCTTCGCGCAAATCGATCGAATCACCGGCAAACCATTCGCGACTCGGTCCGAAATCATCGCGCGTCACGGAATGGTATGCACGAGCGTGCCGCTCGCGACCCAGGTGGGTCTCGATATTCTAAAACGCGGCGGCAACGCGATCGACGCCGCGATCGCGGCCAACGCGACTCTGGGTTTGATGGAGCCAGTTTCGAACGGTATCGGTGGCGATCTCTTCGCGATCGTTTACAGCGCTAAGGAGAATAAACTCTACGGCTTGAACGGCAGCGGACGCTCGCCGCTCGGACTAAGTTACGAGCAAATGAAGGCGGAGCTGGCGAAGCTGAAACGCGAAACCATTCCACCGCGCGGCATGCTCCCAATCAGTGTGCCTGGAACAGTGGATGCATGGAGCGAGCTGCATAAGAAATTTGGCAAACTCAACCTGAGTGACGACCTGAGGCCGGCAGCGAATTATGCCGAGGAAGGTTTTCCGGTGACCGAGCTAATTGCGTTTTACTGGCACTTCGGGCCGGAGCTTTACAAGAATTTGCCCGGAGCGTTTCTCGAAACCTATACGGTCGATGGCAAAGGGCGGACGCCGGCAAAAGGCGACATCTTCAAGAATCCGGCGCTGGCAAAAACGCTGCGCCTGATCGGAGAAAAAGGACGCGATGCTTATTACAAAGGCGAGATCGCGGACAAGATCGATGCGTTCATGCAGGCAAACGGTGGTTACCTGCGGAAAGTGGATTTTGAAAAACATACCTCCACCTGGGTCGATCCAGTCTCGGTGAACTATCGCGGCTACGACGTTTTCGAATTGCCGCCAAACGGCCAGGGCATCGCGACGCTTCAGATGCTAAACATGCTGGAGAGCTTCGATCTGGGCGCGATGGGTTTCAATTCCGCGGCTGCGCTACACGCGATGGTCGAAGCGAAGAAAATCGCCTGGGCCGATCGCGCAAAGTTTTATGCCGATCCGGCGTTCTCGAAAATCCCGCTGTCCGGTTTGCTTTCGAAACCGTACGCCGCCGAGCGCCGGAAGTTGATCGATCCGGAGCGCGCCGCGCGCAAAGTCGCGCCCGGCAACCCCGCGCTGAAGGATGGCGACACGATCTACATGTGCACCGCGGATGACGAGGGCAACATGGTCAGCCTGATCCAAAGCAATTATCGCGGGATGGGGAGCGGCATCGTCGTTCCCGGACTCGGCTTCATGTTCCAGGATCGCGGTGAATTGTTTTCGATGGAGGCCGGCCACGCGAATGCATACGCGCCGGGCAAGCGACCATTCCACACCATCATCCCCGGGTTCGTCATGAAGGACCAAAAGCCATGGCTCGCGTTCGGCGTGATGGGTGGAGGGATGCAGCCGCAGGGGCATGTGCAGGTGTTGACCAATTTGATCGACTTCGGCATGGGCGTGCAGGAAGCCGGCGACGCATCGCGCTGGCAACATGAAGGCGATAGTGAGCCGACTGGAGAAAAGCTGACGGAAACCGGCGGCTATCTGAATGTCGAGAGCGGCGTGCCGTACGAAACCGTGCGCGAGTTAAAGAAGAAGGGCCACGATGTTCGTTTCGATGTGGGGGGGTATGGCGGCTATCAGGCGATCAAAGTTGAGATGCACGACGGCCAGCGTGTTTACGTCGGCGCGAGCGAAAGCCGCAAGGACGGGCAGGCGGCGGGATATTAGTTCGCGCGATATTTCTTAATGGATCAGCCGCGCATGGGCATTCGTCGCGCCGCCCTCATCCTTGCTGTGGGCATCATCATCGCATCTTGCTCCGAGAAGTCTGCGCCTGATCGCGAGAAGCATTCAAGCACCCCGGAAGCGACGCGCGCGCCCGAGTCGGAGGTTGCAGAAGACGAGCTGCAGCCGCACGAAGACGAGATCGGTGAGGACTGCGTGGCTTTCATTCGCTCCACCAAAGTTGTTCCCGCGCAAACACCGAGGGCCGACTGCCCCGGATGTCCTGCCGAAGGCGCGGAGGTGCTGGCGTTTCGGCAGATGAAGACGGAGCGAATCTCTTGCTCGGGCGATACGTGTATCGTTTTGGTGACTATCCGTGTGTCGTTCAAGCCAGGCGGGGGCGAAAGGATTGCCGGTGGCCTGACGGCCTGGATTTCACCGGAACAACGACGCGAAATCCTGAGCGCGCGGACGCCATCGGGCGAACAAACGTATCGGGTGAAGATCACCTACAAGCGCCGCGGCAAAGCGTGGCGCGCCGCCGAATTTGATCGCGCGGATCTCGAATGATCCTCTCGTATTCGGCTGCCGGCCTGAGGCTCGGTAAACGAATTGCGGGCGAAGCTCCCCCACGTGGCCTGCTTTGAGAGCAAAGGTTTTGGCGCGCCCTTCGCAAACATACACCCGGCTGATTGCGCGAAAACGAACCCATTCTGTGCCTCACAACCCGGCGGGTAGGCGGTTTGGTGACTCGTCTTCGGAGATCCTCAGCAATGAAAATAAAAAGTTTCCGCTGTGCTGCCTTTTCTAACTTGCGGGCCCTTATCGCATCTCTCCTGTGCCTCACGGCAGGGATGCTCACTCTGCTCGCCTTCGTATCGGTCGCGCAGCCGCGCGACGGCAAAAGAGAAACGACTGATTCGTCCCGCTGGTTGACGCGGCTGGCATCTACTTTCGGGATAGCGTCACCATCAAAGCGCGCCGCCACTAGCGGTGGCGCGGTAAAACTCGACAAAAATCCGGCAGAGCAACCGCCCATAACATCGCAAGCGGCGCCCGCTACTCCGTATAGCGGCCCGCCAAGCGATCTGCGTCCGGTCACGGCAGTTCGCACCGGGAAGTTGCGGGACATGCCGCCGATTGATCCGGAGACGGTCGCGAAGAATTATCATCTGGAACCGATTCCTCCCAAGCCTCCGACACAAAGTGGCGGCTCGAACGCGCCGATTCAGACCGTTGCGGGATCGCTCACCTCGGCACCAACTTCGACCGGCCTCAACTTCGATGGCGTCGGTGTGGGACTCGCTGGATTCAGCCCTTCCAGTAATCCCCCGGACGTAAACGGCCGCGTCGGCGCAACGCAATACGTGCAATGGAACAACACCAGCTTTGCGGTCTTCAACAAAACCACCGGTGCCCTCGAGTACGGTCCCGCTGCAGGTAATACGCTCTTCCAGGCGCTGGGCGGTCTTTGCGCCTCACACAATGACGGCGACCCTGTCGTATCGTACGACATCCTCGCCGGCCGCTGGGTTCTCTCCCAGTTCGTCGTCGGCGGACCAGCCGGTGGTTACTCCCACCAGTGCATCGCTGTGTCCACGACGTCGGACGCGACGGGCGAGTACTACCTGTACGACTTCGTAACTGACCCGGTTAACTTCATCGATTACCCCCACACGGGGGTGTGGCCCGATGGTTACTACATGAGCGCGCATGTGTTCAGCCCGTCGCCCATCGAAGTGCCGGCCGCGCTCCCCGGCGCATTTATTGTTGCTCGCGTTTACGTATTCGAACGGGAGAAAATGATCGCTGGTCTCGCGGCTCGGATGCAAAGCGTGGATCTTGGACAGCAATACGGACTTCTGCCTGCCGATCTTGACAGTTTGACTCCTCCGCCTGCCGGCGCAGCAGAGTTTGTCCTCGGGCCTGACGCGGCGCTCTTTGACCTCACCGACTCGGCTCGCGTGAAGGTGACATGGGACCCGGCTCCAACGATGGTTGCGCTACAGGGTGTTCCCATCCAAGAGGGTGTCGGCAGCGCACCGTGCGTCAGCGGCCAAGCCTCTCCGGCTCGCGACTGCGTGCCGCAGCCTGCACCAGCAGTCGGATTGGACTATCTCGACAACATTGCCAACCACCTGATGTATCGTTTGGCTTACCGCAACAACGGCACGCAAGCCGCGCCGCAGGAATCGCTCGTTGTCAGTGGTCCGAGCACCGGGAGCGACGCGAATCACGGAGCTGTAGAGTGGTTCGAATTCCGGAACGCGGGAAGCTCGACGACCCAACCGACGCTTTTCCAATCCGGCACCTACGATCCGGATACCAGCTACCGCTGGCTGCCTTCGATCGCGATGGACAAGGATGGCAACATCGCGCTCGGCTACAGCAAATCGAGCACGGCCGTCAAGCCCGGCATCTACCTCACCGGCCGTCTGGCTACTGATCTTCCTCTGGGCACGATGGGAGCCGAGACGGAAATGCAGGCAGGCCTTGGTGTTCAGGTAGGGAACGCCGGGAATCGCTGGGGCGACTACAGCGCCATGACACTCGACCCGATCGATCAGTGCACCTTCTATTATACGAACGAGTATCTAAAGACTAACGGGGCCTTCAACTGGTCTACGCGTATCGCCAGTTACAAGTTCCCATCCTGCGTCTCGGCCGCGAATTTGTACGGCAGAGTCACCGGCACAATCACTTCGGCTGAGACAGGTGCTCCGATTTCTGGGGTAAGGGTGGCGTTGAGCAACGGCTACGCCGGCGCCAGTAATGCCAGCGGTGTCTACACCATCCTCGTTCCGGCTGGCACCTACACCGCCACTGCCGCAGACGCGGCCCGCAACTGCGCCTCGGCGTCGCCTGCTTCGGCAACGGTCGCACCGTCGGGCGGCGGAACGGTTACCCAGAACTTCGCGATGACCGGCACATCGAAACTCGAGGCGAACGGCGTCACGATTGACGATTCGCTCGGCAACAACAACGGCATCGTTAATCGGGCTGAATGCGTGAAAGTGAACCTCGGCGTCAAGAACAACGGCTGCGCGAAAGAGACGGCGATTTCTGCCAAGCTCACGACAACGACTCCCGGCGTCACCATTATCGATGCGGACTCTAGCTATTCAGACAAGGCGATCGACGCGAGCGGCACGAACACGACGCCGTTCAAGATCTCGCTCGCGAGTACATTCGGCTGCGGCACCCAGATCGCGCTTTCCCTCAACCTCACTTACGCGAGCGGAACGAAGTCGATTGCGTTCACCGTCCCGACGTGTGCCGGGGGTCCAGATCAACCAATCGCGCCCCACACTCTCACGACGAGTGATTTGACTCAGGCCGATCGCATCGGCCGCGACGGCCGCCCGAGCACCTGCTCCGGTAAGGCGAGCCCGGGCGGCGGTTTTGCGGGAACGCACTATTACAAAACGTACACCTTTACTAACACCAGCGGCGCGGCTCGTTGCTACACAGTGACAATCAATGCGGCCCTCGGTGGTCCAGGGGACATCGAAAGCGTCGCCTACGACCAGGTATACGATCCGACTAACATCTCCACGAACTACCTTGGCGACACTGGTATCAGCGGCCTGGGGACCACGGTCGACAAAGCGACCTACTCGTTCACGGTGCCCGCGCTGCATAACTTCGTGGTGGTGGTGAATACGACGGGAACGACAGCCTCCTCGCAGTTCAGTGGCACAGTCGCGGGCTTCATAGATAACACCGCCGGACCTGGCGCCTGCTCGGGAAGTCCAACACCAACACCGACGGCGACTCCAACCGCAACACCGACGGCGACGCCAACCGCAACACCGACGGCGACGCCAACCGCAACACCAACAGCCACGCCAACCGCGACTCCGACGGCAACACCGACTGCGACTCCGACAGCCACGCCAACCGCGACTCCGACGGCTACACCAACCGCGACTCCGACGGCAACACCCGCAGCGCAGGCCCAGAACCTGTCGACCCGCATGCGAGTGGACACGGGTGATAATGCCGGAATCGGAGGCTTCATCATCACAGGAAGCGTTCCCAAGCATGTGATCATTCGGGCCCTTGGCCCATCGTTGACCAAGTTCGGATTCACGTCCGCTCAATTGCTGCCCGATCCGACTCTGGAGGTCCATGGTCCGGGGACTCTCGTCATAACTAATAACGACTGGAAGGATACACAGGAGACCCAAATCAGAGCGGACGGTTTGCCGCCGGAGAACGATCTGGAATCAGCGATTGACGCGACGTTGCCTGCCGGAAATTACACGGCCATCGTGAGAGGAAGGGCAGGCACACCCCAGTTTGGCATCGCCCTGGTCGAAGTCTTTGACCTCGACACAGCGGCCGGTTCGAAGCTCGGAAACCTCGGCACCCGGGCCTACGTTGGGATCGGCAACAATGTTGTGATTGCGGGCTTTATCCTGGGTAACAATCAAGGCAACGATCGCATCATTGTCCGCGGCCGCGGCCCCAGCCTCAGCGCGTTTAACGTTCCGGACCCGCTGCAGGATCCGATGCTGGAGCTGCGAACCCAAAATGGCACTCTCATCCGAGCGAATGACGACTGGCAGGACGACTCGGCGCAAGCTGCGGAGATCAGCGGGGCTGGTTTCGCGCCTTCCAATCCGAAGGAGTCCGCCATTGCCGCGACCCTGGCGCCGGGACAATACACCGCCACCCTTTCCGGCGTGCACGGCACCAGCGGAAATGGCCTCGTGGAAATTTACGACCGTGGCGGGCCGTAGTGCAGATCCTCTCACCCCAAAATCAGGAATCAGCGTTGGAGCTCATCGATCGCCGTTACGCGATCGATACCGTCTTGATGTTTACAAACTCGCGGATCCCTTCCACGCCCAGTTCACGTCCGAATCCGGAGCGTTTCGCTCCGCCAAAAGGCAACCGTGGATCGGAGGCCACCATGCCATTGATAAACACCATGCCAGTTTCCAACTCGGCGGCGAAAAGTTCCTGTTCAGCCGCATCGTTCGTCCACGCGCTCGCGCCCAAACCAAACGAACTGTCGTTCGCAATTCTGATCGCTTCCGGCGCGTCAGCCACCCGAAAGAACGACGCCACCGGGCCGAAGACCTCTTCACGATAGGCGGGCGAATCGCGCGGAATATCCGTGAGGACGGTAGGCTCATAGAAAAATCCGGGGCGGTCTATTCGCTTTCCGCCCGTGAGTAATTTCGCGCCCGCGGCGATGGAATCCTGCACCTGCTTATCGACCCCGCGCAAGATCGCTTCGGTCGCGAGCGGCCCGATCTCCGTCGCAGCGTCGAACGGATCGCCCACTCGAAGCGAGCGCATCCGTTCCGCAAATTGCGCGACGAAGCGATCGTAAATTTGATCTGAAAGAACGAAGCGCTTGGCGGCGATGCACGATTGGCCGGTGTTGAGTGTGCGCGCGGTGATGCCGGTTGTGTTGGCCGCCTCGAAGTCGGCGCTCGGCATCACGATAAACGGATCGCTTCCGCCCAATTCGAGAACGCTCTTCTTGATCTGGCGCGCGGCGGCGCTCGCTACTTCACTGCCGGCGCGCTCGCTGCCGGTCAGCGTCACTGCCTTCACGCGCGCATCGTCAATCAGGCTGCGCGTCTGGTCCGTCTCGATGAGCAATGTCTGGAAAACGCCCTCTTCGAATCCGGCGCGCCGAAAAATATCTTCAATCGCCAGCGCGCATTGCGGAACGTTCGCCGCGTGTTTGAGCAGGCAAACGTTGCCCGCCATCAAAGTGGGCGCCGCAAAGCGAAAGACCTGCCAGAAAGGAAAATTCCACGGCATGATCGCGAGTACGGCCCCGATCGGTTCGTAACGAACATAACTTCGCTTCGCCTCGGTTGGGACCGCCGTGTCGGAGAGGAAACTTTCCGCCTTCTCCGCATAGAAGCGGCAACCCTTCGCGCATTTCAGAATTTCATCGGTTGCGCCGCGCAACAGCTTTCCCATCTCGAGCGTGATGACGCGCGCGAGTTGCTGCTGGGCCCCTTCGAGAAGGTCAGCCGCGGCCGTGAGCCGTGCGGCGCGTTCAGCGAACGAGGTCCTGCGATACCGCTCGAAAGCGTGCGCGGCCTTGGCGAGCTTCTTTTCGATTTGCGCCGAATCGAGGGCGCTAAACTCCTTGAGCGTTTCGCCCGTGGCGGGATTGATCGATGCGATCGCCATTCGACTTTATAAACGCAGACCCTTGGGGATCAAGACGCGGTCGAGCAGATCAAAACTCCATTGCACCAGCAGAGCGAGGGCGGCGGCGGGAATTGCGCCTTGGAGAATGGTGGCGTGATCGTTCAAGTTCAGGCCGCTCAAGATCGGTTCGCCGAGACCGCCGGCGCCAATGAGCGCTGCAAGGGTGGCGGTGCCGATGTTAATGACTGCGCTGGTCTTTATTCCGCCCAGGATCGTGCGCGATGCGATCGGCAGGTAAATTTTCCAGAGCCGCGCGGAGGGTTCGAGGCCGAGCGCGATCGCGGATTCGCGAACGGGCTGCGCGATGTCCTGCAAACCAGTCGCGGTATTGCGAACAATCGGAAGCAGTCCGTAAAGAAACAGCGCGGCGATCGCGGTGCGCGGGCTGATTCCGAAAAATGGAACCGGGACGAGCAAAGCGAGGAGCGCCAGCGACGGAATCGTTTGCACAGCGCCGGTCACAGCGAGGATCGCCTGGCCGAGTGCGCCGCCGCGGCTGGCTGCGATCCCGAGTGGTATCCCCACGATGATGGAAAGCAAAAGCGAAATACCGGCCAACTCGAGGTGACGCGTGGTCCAGCGGACGAGCTTATGCGTAAAAGTTTCGCCGGTTCGAAGTGGCTGCGCCGATGCACTGTTTTGAAAATAAAGATCGGCGGCGCGCGCATAGTTTTTGGTTCGCTCGGCCTCGGCGTTCAACCGAATCATCCGGGCTTCATCGAGCGTTCCTTCGAGCTTCCGCAAAACCGAAATTGCTTTTGGCGGCAACGTTAACCGATAAAGAAAGACGGCTTTGTACTGCGGGAAGAATTGAAGATCGTCTTCCAAGACGACCAGATCGTTCTCGCCGATCTTCGCGTCAGTTGAGTAGGCGTCTTTAATGTCGATCGAGCCCTTCCGCAGTGCGCCGTAGCCAAGGCCGTGATCGATGCCCGAGACATTCTGGGTTGGGAGTCGATACCTTTGCGCGAGCGGCTGCCAACCGTCCCGTCGATCGAGAAATTCGTGGGTCAATCCGAACTTCAGCTCCGGATGGTTCCGCAGATCGCTGATTTTACGAATTTGCAGGCGCTCGGCCACGGCCCGTTGCATGACCAGCGCATAGGTATTGTTGAAGCCCAGCTCACCGGTCATTCCGACTCCGGATTTCTCGAGCTGAGTTTGGATCTCGCTGACTGATGTCGTCGGCGATGTTTTGAGGATTTCTTCACCGATGGTCCCGGTGTACTCGGGATAAAATGCGATCTGGTCCGTGCGCAGGGCTTCCCAAAGAATGATTGTGCCGCCCATCCCCTGACGATGCTCCGTCGCGATCCCGGCATCTTCCATCGCGCGCTTCGCGATCTCGGCGAGGACATACGACTCGGTGAATTTTTTGGAACCGACGAGGAGTGGCTCGGCTGCGAGAGAAGGAAAAGCGCAGAGCGTCGCAAGCAATCCAAGGAGGGGCGCTTTCCAAACCGCCCTTTGAAAACGGTCGGCGGTTTGTAAACCGCCGCTCCTTGGTTGGCTCCTCATAGTACGGCGAGTCCTCTCTGGGCATTGATGAACTCGGTAACGAAATCACTCGCCGGTTTCGTGCGCAGATCTTCCAGCGTCCCGATCTGCACGACGCGCCCCTCGTTCATCAGCACGATTTGATTAGCGAGATAAGCGGCTTCAGCCAAATCGTGGGTGACGAGAATCGCGGTTTGTTTGAGCCGTGAAAAAATTTCTCGCAGATCCTTTTGCAAGGCGGCCCGGACCAGCGGATCGAGCGCGCCGAGCGGTTCGTCGAGCAGGAGCAACTCCGGCGAAAGCGCGAGCGCGCGCATAAGACTGATGCGTTGACGCTGGCCGCCGGAAAGTTCGATGGGATAACGATCCAGACCCGTCTGCGGAAAGCGCGTCAAAGCGCAGAGCTCTGTCAGGCGCTGATTCATCTCGATTGCCGGGCGTTTCAAATGCGTCGGCATGAGGAGCACATTTTTGCGCGCGGTGAGATGCGGGAACAAACCGCCGTCTTGAATCACGTAACCAATCCGGCGACGAAGCTGGCCGACGTTCGCCGGAGTGATCGGTTCACCGTCGAACTCAATCGTTCCGCCATCCGGTTCGAGCAGGCCGATGATCAAACGCAGAAGCGTCGATTTACCGCAACCGCTGGGGCCGATCAGAACAGTGGTTTGTCCGAGCGGGAAAGAGAGGTCGGTGGGATGAAGCGCGGTCGCATCGCCGTAGAGCTTGCCGACGCCGTGAAGCTGAACGAGCCCGTTCACAATCTGCTTCTAGTCGAGCTTTAGAGCTCCGCGAAGATTTATTCTTCCGCTGCTGTAGCCGCTTCGCTGTGCGAAGCGTGAGCTTGACGTCCTATCCAAGTCCCGGCGCCGCCCATAGGGCGGCGGCTACAGAAGAACTACACGATCGTGAAATGGAAAACGGCAAACCACTGCTGCGGATCGGTCCAGACTCGCGCGAGACGGAAGCCGGCCGACACGGCCAAGCGAGTGAAAGCTTCTTGCGTGTACTTGTAGGAAAACTCCGTCACGATTTTTTCGACGCGCGAAAAATAGAATTCCTGGCCGCCGACATGAACGGTCTGGTCCGCTTCGCTGACCAGATGCATCTCGATCCGGCCGTGACCCTCGTCGTAAATCGCCTGGTGCCGCCAGAGCGGGAGATCGAAGTCTGCACCGAGCTCGCGATTTGCGCGGACGAGCAGATTCAAATTGAATTCGGCCGTGACGCCGGCGCTGTCGTTGTAAGCCGCTTCCAGAACAGCGCGGTCTTTCTGGAGATCGACGCCGATGATCAAGCCGCCGCTCTTTCCGCAAAGGCGGCAAACCCGCCGCAGAAAATCCGCGGCGATTTCCGGTTCCAGATTTCCAATCGTGGAGCCGGGAAAATAAACAGCGACGTGATCCGGCTTGCGAAGCGATTTCGGCAGTTGGAGCGGCTGAAGATAATCGGCGCAAACCGGCAGGATATCGAGCGCGGGCATGGCGCGGCTCAACTCAGCAGCGGAATCCGTCAGGCGCTGCTTGGAAATATCGACTGGGACGTAGGCGATCGGGTTTTCGAGGTGCTCGAGCAACATCCGCGTTTTCACGCCGGCGCCGGTGCCGAACCCAATCAGCTCGGCATTAGCGCCGATCGATTCCGCCATTTCGCGGCCATGCCGCCGCAGGAGCTCAGTTTCCGTGCGAGTGATGTAATATTCCGGCAGCTCACAGATTTTTTGGAACAACTCCGCGCCGCGCTCATCGTAAAAAAATTTGCACGGGAGCGAGCGCGGCGAACTGGAGAGCCCGGCCAGGACTTCGACCAGAAAATCCTCACTGACCGGCTCGAGATCGAGCACGTTGACCTGGCCGGGGACGCCGCTCATGAGAGATCGCGCGCGAGCCGGATGCCGGTGAATTGCCAGCGCTTTTCCGGTTGGAAAAAATTTCGGTAGGTGGGGCGAATGTGACTGCGCGAAGTGGCGCACGATCCTCCGCGAAGGACCATTTGATTGCACATGAACTTGCCGTTGTATTCGCCGAGCGCGCCGGGGACGGCGCGATAGCCGGGGTAGGGGAGATAGGCGCTGCGGGTCCATTCCCAAACATCGCCAAACATTTGGTGAAGCGCGTTTTCGCCATTTAAGGCGGGAGCGCGCGCGGGATGAAAGCGCTGTTCGTCGACGAAGTTTCCCTCGATTGGCAGACCGGACGCCGCGTGTTCCCATTCAAACTCCGTCGGAAGCCGCGCGCCGTCCCAATTCGCGTAGGCGTCCGCTTCGAAATAGCTCACGTGCGTGACCGGTTCGGATTCGTTGACGGGCCGAAACCCGGAGAGGGTGAAATTCCACCACGCGCCATCACGTTGCTGCCAATAAAGCGGGGCGTTCCAATGTTGCTCGTTCACGGTGGTCCATCCGAGCGAAAGCCAGAATTCCGGGCGCGCATATCCGCCCGCTTCCATGAAGGCGAGGTACTCGCCATTGGTGATGACGCGATTCGAGAGCGAAAAGGTGGGAACGAGGGCGCGGTGCCGCGGGCCTTCGTTGTCGTAGGAAAATGCGGCGCCGTCGTGGCCGATAAGAATGGTCGCTTCATCAAACTCGACGAAATGCTGTGCCGTTACTTTCCCAATCTCCGGTTCCGTGGCGTGAGGCTGAAAGACCGGATAGAGCGGGTTCTGCGAGAAGACATGCTTGATGTCGGTGACGAGCAATTCCTGGTGCTGTTGCTCGTGATGGAGGCCGAGGGTGAGGACCGGTTCGATTTCCGAGAGGAGCGCTTCGTCGGCCTCCTCGAGCAATTTGATCACGCAGTCATCGATCGATTCCCGGAAGCGATAGGTTTCAGCGACGGTGGGCCGCGAGATCAACCCGCGGAGATCGCGGCGATGCATGTCGCCGGCAGCGTTGTAATACGAATTGAAAAGGTAGGCGTATTGCGGCACCTCCGAGCGATAGCGTTGCATCCAGACCTTCACGACGAAAGTCTCGAAAAACCAACTCGTGTGTGCGAGATGCCATTTCGTCGGGCTCACGTCCGGCATCGATTGCACGACGTAATCTTCCGGCTCGAGGGTGCGGCAAAGACGCGTGCTGAAATCGCGGACCTGACGAAATCGCTCGATCAGATCCGCGGAGCGAGCGCTCGAAGTCTGCGCCGCCGGATGACCTTCGCTCTGACCGTGCGCTGCCTCGGCCAGGGCCGTTGCTGTCGCTTTCACGAGTCAGTCTTCCTGCTCGAGCTCTTCCTTGCGGGCTTCGACCATCTGATCGTGCGCGGCTTCTTCGATTCCATCCGCCACCAGATGCTCGCCGAGATTTTCTTCATCTTCGACGCGAGGTGCGCGATGTCCCTTTGAGGAGGCCACGACGTTCCATTCCTCGACGACTTCCGCATTATCGTCGGTTTCCTCAGGTGCGCCGGACTCCAGAGTGCCGAGTAATTCCCTTCGGGCCTGATCCCAATCCGCGTCCGTGAACTCATCGGGATCGCGTTCAGCGATCAGTGCGATTTCGCGGGCTCGTTTCTCGACGGCATCGGGAGAGGGCACGCCCACGCCATCACCATGCACTGAGATTTTTCCGGTCGCTGGATGCGAATTATCGTTCATACCCTTAATACGAAACGCGGATGCCCAGCGTTCGCATCATTATTATCAATCTGGTTGGGAGGAGAAGCAATCAAATGCATGGGACTCCAGGAGTTCGGCATTTCCTGGTAGGGCGTTTCTGTGAAACGCCACCATTCGCGACGTCTGGCACAGACGCCCTACAATTAATTCTCACGTTCGTTAGTGTTACAACATGAAAGGCGAGGCCCAGATTTTCCGGCGGGAAAACGGCGCGGCGGTCGCTTTCTGCGAATACGGCGATCCAGCGGGCGCGCCGATCTTTTTTTGTCACGGCTGGCCCAGCTCGCGCACCATGGCGGAGGTGACGGATGAAACGGCGAGAAAACTCGGCCTGCGCATTATCTCGCCGGATCGCCCGGGAATTCGCGATTCGAAATTCCATCCTAGACGCACGCTGCTGGATTGGCCGCCGTTGCTGCGCGAACTCGCCGAGCATTTGCAGATCGACAAATTCAAGCTGCTTGCGATTTCCGGGGGAGCGCCCTATGCCTACGCGGCCGCCTGGATGCTGCCAGAGCGGGTTGAGGCGATTGCGGTAGCGAGCGGCGCGCCACCACTGGATGAACTAACGGATCGCGATGGCCTGCTGCCGATCCACCGCCGCATGTTGATGCTGCGTGAGAAACGGCCGGCATTGCTGAAAGGCCTCTTTCATCTGGCGCGGCCGTTTGTCGCGATGCGGATGCCGATCCGGCTGCGCCCTCTGTTGCTCAAGTTTCTCCAGCCATGCGACGCGAATGTTCTGCGCGAATCGCGCGCTTTCGAGGTTTGCTTTGAAAGCGCCCGCCAGGCCTGGCGATCCGCCGCCGCCGGGGTGATGACCGACGCCGAAATTTACGCGACGCCCTGGGGATTTTCGCTCGAGGACGTTCGCGTGCCGGTCGCTCTGTGGCATGGCACCAAAGACCGCACCTTCGCGCCGCGACTGGCCGGGCATGTGGCCGAGCGTCTGCCGATTTGTGAATTTCACCTCATAGAAGGCGCCGGCCATTACTCGCTGCCGATCCGTTACATCGATCAAATTCTCGGCGACTTGATGTCGTAATGCAGGCCATCGCATGGTTAGACCTATCATTGAGGTTTGCCACTAACTTGTTGCCACGACTCCGTCCGCATTCCAGTGCGGATGAACATCGGAATGGCGTGTTGCTTGCATCCGGCTTCAAGTGTTCGAAGCACGGTCTTCTCGTCAGCTGAATACGGATCTTTCTCGGCAAGTGTGATCCAGATGCCGTGCTCCCGTATCGAAGCAGGGAGCTGCTGAAAACGACGAATAAACTCATCGGCGGAATGTGTAATAAAAGTCGGCCGAATGTCGTCAGGGTCAGTCTGCTGAAGTACAAAAGCGACAAGTCCGTAGCCAAACTGATTGCTGTCACGCTGAGTCTGTGGAACGAACTCGACGAACGTGCCGAGCTCGGACACTGCGGCGGAGGCGATACCAGTCGCCAGGGCGATAAGGGCAAAGATGAGCCGTGCGATGCGCATAAGCCTAACGAGAACAAGATGAGCGACGGCGGACGAGGGCGCGCGTTGCTCGGAGTAAAGGTGTGGAAGCCATCTCAAAAGTGGAGCGTACAGCGGTCCGCGGTTCGCTCCATCGCATGGTTAGATGACGGGTATTCACGGTATACCGTTGAATCCGAGATAAAGAAAGTGGCCTGTGTTCGGATCGAACGCTACCCCCCAAAAGGCATCTCCGCCGTCGCAAATAGTGAAAGCCTTTTTCCTCCAATTTGTTTCAAGTGCGACGGCCATGCTTTCCTGGAAAGCGTTTATGTAAATCAATCGTCGACCCCGTGAAGTGACTCCGATGTACTGCCTGCCCGAGTCTGCTAGATGAACCTTGTGGCCGCTTGTCTTGAGCAGCGCCGGCAGGCGCTTCTCAACGTCCAACACTTGCGCCACGGAGGGAGTCCAGAACGCAGTTACGCCATCTGGACCGGCGCGTGAACATTGCGAGACAAGATTGTGGCCCTCGGATTCCGAAAGAATCACGCAGTTCTCGGGCAACGATTCAGCTAAAACCGGAGATGCGAAGCCACATGTGAAAAACAGCGCCGTGACGATATAACGCGGAGTCATCTAACGAGAATTGGGCCGGAAAAATCCGTATTTAAAGACGGATATTTTCCGTCTATCACAGCCCGATGGCGAAGCGGGGAACATCTCCCTGACATTAATCGTGGATCGTGGCCGGACAATCGGAAAAAGAGTTTGATTCACTTCGCCTATCGCCCCCCTCTGGCTTCACCATTTTTCGCGTGCAGAACCAAGGGGCCCGGTGGAAGGTTCGCGGTGGAAGATTTTACTGCGGGAGCGACACATGATCAGCCGACGCGTCGCCAATCATCGATCGACCCGCCCTTCGATGCGCGGGTGCGTCAGCTCGTAGCAGACTGGGGCGCGGAGAAATCTCCGGAACTGATCGAGGAGATGATCATCACTGCGCTGAAGATGGCGCGGGACAGGATGGGTACCGGCGACCTGAAGCTGATGAACCGGTCGCTAAAGGAAATGCGGTTCGCGGCGAAAATTTTCTCGTCCTATCGGAAGTACCGCAAAGTCTGCGTTTTCGGTTCGGCGCGGACGCCGCCCAGTGAAGCGCAATACGAAGTGGCCGAGGAATTCGCGCGGACGATGGTGACGCACGATTACATGGTGATCACCGGCGGCGGAGACGGCATCATGGGCGCGGCCCAACGTGGCGCCGGCCGCGAACATGGTTTTGGCCTCAACATCCGGCTGCCCTTTGAGCAGCGCGCGAATCCGGTCATCGAAGGCGATCCGAAGCTGATCAACTTCAATTACTTTTTCACCCGCAAACTCAACTTCGTGAAAGAGACGCACGCCTTCGCGCTTTTCCCGGGCGGCTTCGGCACGATGGACGAAGGCTTCGAAGTCCTGACTCTGATGCAAACCGGCAAGGCGCGCATCATTCCGATGGTGTTGCTCGACAAACCGGGCGGCACTTACTGGGAAACCTGGATGAAGTTTCTCACCGAACACTTGTTGAAGTTCGGATACATCGGCACGGAGGATTTCCACTTTTTCAAGATCGTGAGCAACGTCGAGGAAGCGGTCCGCGAAATCCTCCTGTTCTACAGCGTTTATCAATCATCGCGCTGGGTCGGCGAACAGCTCGTCATCCGCATCGCCCGGAAGCTTTCAGACAAAGCTGTGGTGGAATTGAACCAGAAATTTTCCGATATCGTGCTGACGGGCGAGATTGTGCAGGGCAGCGCGTTACGCCAGGAAAAGAACGAGCCCGAAATCTGGGACCTACCGCGTCTCATCCTGACTCCACATCGCCGCGCCTTCGGCCGCTTCCGTCAGCTCATCGACGCAATCAATCTATCCGAGACGGCGACGTAAGACCTACGCTGCAGCGCGTTTCTCGAGGATATAATCGTGGATCGTGTTCACGGTCCGAAGCGCCTTGGCCGCGACTTCGGAATTCGGGACGCCCACTCCGAAAGTCTTTTCCATGCTCACGACGAGTTCGAGCGCGTCGATGGAATCCAGGCCCAAACCACCGGGTCCGAAGAGCGGGAGATCATCGCCAATCTCCGCCGCAGTCGTTTGGAGCATCAGGTTCTTCACCAGCATTTCTTTTATCTGGGTGCGAAGATCTGTGTCAGGCATGGCGAGCGTGTGAATAAGCGCGTTCGAGATTGGGGCGAACGCGAGCCGCGATTGTGTCGCAAGGTTTGCCTGCCGTCAAATAGCAGGGACGGGACGGACTCCGTCTCTTCAACTAGATGCGGTCGGTCCGATCCGGGTTCACGGGACGGACTTGATCCTCCGGCCGAACCTCCGCGGAAGCCGCAGGCTGGTTCTCGATCCGGGGAACGGTAGCGGCGGGTGTGCGAACGTCAGGTTTCGCCTCAGTCTTGCCGGCGGTATGCAGCTCGTCGTTGAACTCGTCCTTCGCCTTCTGGAATTCCTTGATCGCCTGGCCCATGCCTCGCGCCAAGTCCGGCAATTTCTTCGCGCCGAAGAGAACCAGAATGATCAAAAGGATGATGATCAGATCAGGCCCGCCGACATTCATGAAACTCGCCATGAAGCTCATACGAGGCAAAGCATCTGCCCATCGCAGCAAGTTGCAAGGTAATTCCTGATGACGCGCCGACGGCTGTTATGTAACAGTTCGACAGCTCGGTCGCAGGAAATGAAAGCTCGTTCCGACACCAAAGTCTCCCGTCTGACAGTTCTTCGGCAGGAACTCCGATCGCTCTTTGATAAACAATACCGCCGCGCCTTCCGTAATCTGCGCCATCTTCCGCACCTGACCTATCGCTCGGTGATCGATGGCGGGGCGAATCGCGGCTCTTTTACGGACGCTTTCCTGCAATTGCATCAACCCGAGCGGCTCGTTTTAGTCGAGGCGATTCCCGCGCTCGCGCAGAAGTTGCGCGCGAAATATGCGACCGATCCTCGTTTCTCGGTCGTCTCGGCTGCGCTTTCCGACACGAATGGCGAGGCGCAATTCGAGATCAACCGCTCGGAAGCATCGAGCTCGTTGCTCGCGATTGACTCGCGAAATTCAAAATGGTTTTCGCGCGATCTCGAAGTCGATCGCACGATTCGGGTTCCGACCATGACACTGCCCGCCTTGATGGAAGAACAGGCACTGGAGTCGGTGGATTTGCTGAAGCTCGACCTCCAGGGCGCCGAGCGCCTGGTCCTAACCGGCGGAGAACAGGTGCTCGATCGCGTGCGCGTTATTTACATCGAAGTCTTCTTTGAGCCGCTCTATGCCGGTGCCTGGCTTTTTTGGGACCTGAACGAATTTCTTTCCGGTCGTGGCTTCAAGTTATGCGGCTTGTCGAACATCGTGCATGCGCCTGACGGCGATCTGGTCCAAGCCAACGCTACTTTCCGAAGATTGTGACGCTCTGCGGCAACCAAGGAGCGGCGGTTTACAACCGCCGTCAGCGAAGCGGCTGCAAGAATCAGTCGGCGGTTGCAAACCGCCGTTCCTTGTTTACAGGATGACGAAAATGATGCGTCTCCTGATTCCCGGATTCGTCTGGTTTTTTCTTCTCGACGTAAGCCAAGCCGCGACTCTCGCCGGTAAGCCAGTCCAAGGCGGTGCAACCGTGGAGATTCAATTTCCCGTTGCGAAATATTTTCAGGATATCGCTGCCCAAGGCGGCAACCCGCGCGTCGAGACTGGCCGTGCCGTCCTGATATTTCCGCCCGGCTTCGATCCCTCCCGCACCTGGCCGTTGCTGATCGTTACTTCTACGAGCGATTTCCGTCGCACGAGCGTCATGGACACAGATTGGTATCGACGGCCGGCGATGGCCGAAGGCTATGTCGTGCTCGGTTCGGACGCGACGATTTCGGCGCATGTCGATTCGACACCCTGGCGGCTCGCGATGTTAGCAGCGGCCTTGGAAGCTATCCGCAAAGACTGGCCGCAGTCAGCCAAGTGGCCGGTAGTCTTTGCCGGCTTTTCCGGCGGCGCAAAACGGAGCGGCTTCATGGGCTCGATGTTGGCGCACAAAGTAAACCTTAAAGGCTTCTTCCTCTCCGGGATTAATGACGACCGGCTCAGCGCGGCCTACAAAGATTATCATCCCGGCGGAGATTTTCTTAATACACCCATCTGGATTAGCAGCGGTAATCTCGACCCGATCGCGACGCCCGCGCTCTCCGATCAAGTCAGGCTCTCGCTCGGACGTACCGGCTTCAAGCGAGTGCGCCTGGAACGGTTCGCAGGCGGGCACCAGTTGAAAATGTCGGAGGTACGCCTTGCTCTTCAGTGGTTCCGGCAGCTCGGCGGGTTCTAGGTCTGCTTCGGCCCGCGGTTAAAAAGCCGACTTAGGAGAAGGGCAATTATCAAGGCGTAGCTAAGAGCCAGGAGGATGTTCATCGCGATCCACAGCTCAGGGTGCGGGTTGTGGCGAAAGTAGCGGTAGTCCGAAAAGAAAGTCCTAAGTGTGCAGACCTTCCTGCCCCACTCGACAGTTCCACCGCTTCCGTCGGCGAACATGATGTGCGTCATTGTCCGTTCGATGTACAAGGGCAGCAGGGAGACAAAGGTCAGCGCCAAGGCGAACAACACCGGGAACGGAAGTAGGCGCTTCATCGATTGCAGAATAATGACAGCCGCTCTCAGCGCTTTGGTTTGCGGTTGTTCGGGACCGCATAACTCAGCAGGACGATTCCAGTCGGCAGGGCCTTGGTCTCGGTAAGTTCCAAGACGGGCGAGCGCCTGCCTGCCGGAAGTAACGGCACGCCCCGGCCAAGAAGAATCGGAATTACCGCTAGCTCGATGGTATCGACCAATCCCGCGTCCAGCAGGCTTCGGAAAAGCTCGCCGCCGCCAAAGAGCCAGATGTCCTTGCCCGGTTTCTCTCTCAGCGGCGATATTGTCTCAGCGACATTGTTCGTGACGACAACCTTTGGGTAATCAGCTTGCCGCAGGGTGCGAGAGAACACGATCGTCTGCATTCCGGGCATCGTGTCGCGGCCTGCCTGTCGCGCCATCTCGAACGTTCGCCGTCCCATCAATAAGGTGTCGAATTGTTTGAAGAGCGCTCCAAAGTCTAACGAAGGATCCATGATGATCCAGTCGTGCTCGCCGTTTGGCCCCGCGATGAAGCCATCCAGACTTACGGCTACGCTGTAGCGAACGCGGCGCGCGTTAGCTTTCGCCGCCTTGCGAACTCCTTTCCGGATGGTCTTATTCCTCGCCATCGTAGTAGTCGAGCGATTCGCCGCGTATAAGTCTGCGTTCGGGCGAGCGGACCAGCCACTTCTTGCTATCGGGATAGTAGGCTGACTCGCCGGTCGGGTTATCGGCCACAATGAGAATGAGGAGATCTTCGACCCCATCGTTAGCGAAGGTGTGAGGTTCTTCCGGCGGGAAGAGAAACGCGTCCCCGAGTTCGATCGGCGTCGTCCCATCCTTATCTCGCACGAGGCCTTTGCCCGAGAGAACATAATAGAACTCCCATTGCGCACTGTGGGAGTGATACGGATAGGCAGTCTTCCCCGGCGGGATCCGGTTGAGCTCGACATCAAACGGATGCCGGTCCTTCAGATCGGTCGAAAATGGTTTTCGGCCCAGCGCTTCCGAAAGTCCCTTGCTTGCGCCGGCAAACTTTCCCTTCGGTGACGACCAGGAGTCTTCGGGAATGTCCTTGATGTTTACCTTACGCATGAATCCGATCGCATGAAGCGGAACGCGAGCATTGCGAAAATGGCGCGCGTTGTCATGGCGAAAATCGGCAATGACGCTGGACTTCTATTGACCATGTAGCCGGCAAAACGATAAGAGAAAGAGACGCGACGGCTAGTCGTGTGCGGCATTTCGATGAAAAGACGACTGGCGATCACGGCAGGCATAGTTTCCTTTCTCGCGCTGATCGCTGTCTTTGGCTATTTGCGGCTGGTCCAGTGGTCCCGGTCGGCGCCGTTATCGGCAGAGATCAGGGATTCGGCAGCATCCGAAACGAAACCGGAAGGCCCGTCAGATTCGTCCGCTGAGAGAGAGAAACTCGAAAGAGCACAGCTACAAAGGGCGCGGCAGGAAGCAGAAAGGCAGAGCGCCGACGGTCAGATGGCCATGCGACCACCTGCGCCGGCGCCTTCCTCGGCAGCGTCAGCAACCATTGCTCCCGGGACACCCAATCTCAACCTTCGATCTGGTCACGGCCGAGTGGCGCCTTCACCAAGTGTCGCCCCTAAACCCGCGAGTTCTCTCGAAGAGGTCGATACAGCCCTGAAGAAACTGGATTGGGGCCAGATGGCATTTGAGGTTCCGGAGAAGCTTCGGCTGGAACAAACGGCGCTCATTCATTTGCTCATCAGTCCGGCGCATACGGCCGAGCAATTGACCAACGCCATCCGCGAACAGACGACCGAGCCGGTAAAGATAGAGTCGGCCCGCATCCAGATTTCCGGGATGATGGAAGCGAAGCTGGTCGGCTCTGCCTTCGATATTCAGCCGATCACGCCAGAGGCGCCGCAAATGGTCAGCCGCACGGAGCCGACGGAATGGAAATGGGAGATCCGGCCGCGGCAATCCGGCCAGCAGAGCTTGCATCTCACGCTCAACGCCATCATCCGCTTCGACGATAAGGAACGTCCGCGCGTGATCCGGACCTTCGACCGCGTCATCCAGGTCGATGTGGGAGCCGCTACTGCCAGCTCGCCCTGGCGACTTCCCGTCGCGGCCATCGCAGCTGCACTGACTGCGCTTGGTTTGGTCGCGATGCTTTGTCGCTGGTTGCAAAAGCGAAAGCGGGTTGCGCTCTCTCGCTCTGTCGCGCCGGGCAGCCCCGTCGGTGATGGCGCCGCTATTGATTTGTTCCTGAGCTACTCGCGCCGCGATGAGAAACGCGTCCTCCCAATCGCTGACCGGTTGCGCGCCGCAGGACTCAGCGTCTGGATCGATCAAGGTGGCATCGACGGCGCCACGCTCTGGGCGCAAGAAATCTCCGATGCAATCCGGCGGGCCAAGGTTTGCGTGCTCTTCGGTTCCGCCTCGTCGTTCGGCTCGCCCCACGTCATCCGCGAAGTGTCACTCGCGTGCGACGAGCGGAAACCAATTCTGCCGCTCCAGCTCG
Source organism: Verrucomicrobiota bacterium (assembly GCA_041167325.1). Taxonomy (GTDB): domain Bacteria; phylum Verrucomicrobiota; class Verrucomicrobiia; order Chthoniobacterales; family UBA10450; genus AV80. Next base: position 129,172 of record JBEEHH010000018.1, read on the forward strand.
ATCCAGTAGAAACGCCGTCCGCCATGCGCTACCAGCTCGCCGGCATCCAGCACATCGCTCTCTACCAAGGCGACGCAGAAGCGAACTTCCAACTCATCCTGCGCGCATTGACGCGGCTAGGCGTCGAGCCCACTCCAGAGTCGCGATAAGTCGTTAGGTCGCGGAGCTCCGAGCTACACGTCGTAGTACATCGCGAACTCGTACGGATGCGGACGAAGACGAAGGGCGTCGTATTCCTTTTGTTTCATCTCGATCCAGTTCGCGACGAAGTCTTCGTTGAAGACGTCGCCTTTGAGCAGGAAGCCGTGGTCTTCACTCAAGGCCTTGATCGCGCCGCTCAGCGAATCGGGAACGCTCGGGACGTTGGCGAGTTCTTCGGGCGGAAGTTCGTAAAGATTCTTATCGAGCGGATCGCCGGGATCGATGCGGCTTTGGATTCCATCGAGGCCTGCTAGCAAGAGCGCGGAGAAGGCGATGTAAGGGTTCGCCGCGGGATCCGGAGTGCGGAACTCGATTCGTTTCGCTTTCGGATTCGCGGAGTAGGTGGGAATGCGGATCGCGGCGGAGCGATTGCGCGCGGAGTAGGCGAGATTGACCGGCGCTTCGAATCCGGGCACGAGACGCTTGTAACTGTTGGTGGTGGGATTGGTGATGCAGGTCAGCGCGGGCGCGTGCCGCAGAATTCCGCCGATGAAGAAGAGCGCCATTTCGCTTAACCCAGCGTAACCGTTCCCCGCAAAGAGCGGTTTGCCATCCTTCCAGAGCGACATGTGGGTATGCATGCCGGAGCCGTTGTCGCCGAAGAGCGGCTTCGGCATGAACGTGACGCTTTTGTTGTGTCTCTTCGCGACGTTCCGAACGATGTATTTGTAATACTGCATCCAGTCGCTCATCTGCTTCATCGGCGCGAAACGGATATCGATCTCGGCCTGGCCCGCGGTTGCGACTTCGTGGTGTTGCCGCTCGATCGGAATGCCGGCTTTCTCCAACTCGAGGCACATTTCGTTGCGGATGTCCTGCAAACTATCGGCCGGCCCGACGGGGAAGTAGCCTTCCTTCGCGCGAATCTTGTAACCGAGATTCGGAAATTCTTCGCGCGCGCTGTTCCAATGGCCTTCCGCGCTATCGACCAGATGAAAGGAAGAATTCCCCGCGTAGCTGTAGCGGACTTCGTCGAAAATGAAGAACTCGGCTTCGGGTCCAAAGAACGCCGTGTCCGCGATGCCGGTGCTTTGCAGATACGCCTCCGCTTTTTCGGCAACGCCGCGCGGGTCGCGATCGTACGGCTCGCGGGTGATCGGATCGACGATGGTGCAAATGAGACTGAGCGTCGGCTCGGCATTGAAGACATCGATCCAGGCCGTGCTCGCATCGGGAATTACGAGCATGTCGCTCGCGTTGATGGCGCGCCAACCGCGAATGCTCGAGCCGTCAAACCCGAGGCCGTCAGTGAAGATCTCTTCGTTGTACTCGGTGAGAGTCGTGGTGAAGTGCTGCCAGGAGCCCGGCAGATCGGTGAACTTGAAGTCCACGAGTTTCACGTCGTGGTCCTTGATCATTTTGCTGACGTCGGATGGGGTTTTGTCTTTGTCTTTGGCCATGGTTAAGGAATCAGGGTTCGAATTTCAGGGTTCAGAGGAGCGGGAAATCGGTAAGTCGTTACTCGCAAAATGGCGGGCCCGCGAGAGGCGGGGTCGAGGCAGTGGTGGTCTGAGAGGCGAGGCGAAAGTGGCGTGATTCCGTCACACCGCTTTTTCGCCGATTTCTTCCGTGCGAATGCGCACGGCGTGTTCTACCGGAAGCACGAAAACTTTCCCGTCGCCGATCTTGCCGGTCTTGGCCGCGGCAACGACGACGCTCACCGCCTTGTCGACCATATCGTCGGCGAGCACGACTTCGACTTTCACCTTGGGCAAAAAATCGACGGTGTATTCGCTACCGCGGTAAATCTCAGTGTGGCCTTTCTGGCGCCCGAAGCCTTTTACTTCCGTCACCGTCATGCCCTCGATACCGAGCTCGGCCAGGGCTTCCTTCACTTCCTCGAGTTTGAACGGCTTGATGATCGCTTCGAGTTTTTTCATGAGAAGTGGAGTGGCGGCAAGTAGCTATTTTTCAATCGCAAAAACGTTGGGGCGCGGAATTCCGAAACTCCTGCGCGCCCTGAAATTCGTTTCGGTGAATCGCCGCACGTGCTCTCATAGCAACGCCGCCGAAAACGTGCAACACCGAAATTTTATTTGTCATCCCGAGCCGCGCAGACGGCGAGGGATATCACAAAAGTGCGCGTGCTTGCTTGCGCCAAGGGAGCGTCGATCAAGCCGGTGACGCCGTGGTGCGCAAGCTAATCGGCGCTTTGTTTGTGAGGTCCCTCGCCGTCTGCGCGGCTCGGGATGACACCGATAGTATGTGCGCGATGGCGCGCTTCCCCTCGTAAATTTGCCGCGTCGGATGCGCCGTTTATAATGCGGTCGGATGCCTTCCGATTCCTTCGTTCACCTCCATCTCCACACGGAATATTCATTCCTCGATGGCTTGGTCCGGACGAAGGAGTTGATGAAAAAAGCGGCCGCGTTTGAAATGCCGGCGGTCGCGATCACGGACCACGGAAATCTCCACGGCGCGATCGAGTTTTACCAGGAGGCGGAGAAAGCGGGCATCAAACCGATCATCGGCTGCGAGGCCTACATGGCGCCGGGATCGATCAACGACCGGCCGAATAATCAGCGTGACGCCGCCTACCATTTCACCCTCCTCGCGAAAGACGAAGCCGGTTATCGCAATCTGGTGAAGCTCATTTCCACCGCGCACCTCGACGGCTTCCATTACAAGCCGCGGATCGACAAGGAACTTCTCGCGGCGCACTCGACGGGCCTGATCGGATTGAGCGGTTGCCTCAAGGGCGAGATCAACATGGCGATCCAGTCCGACAATCTCACCAAGGCGCGGCAAAGCGTGGCGGAATTTCGCGACATTCTCGGCGCCGAGAATTTTTTCCTGGAAATGCACGACCACGGAATCGAGGCCCAGCACAAGTGCAACCAGATGCTGCCGCGCCTCGCGGAGGAATTCGGGCTCGGCCTGGTCGCGGCGAACGACGTGCACTTTCTGGAGCGGAGCCACCACGAAACCCATGACGTGATGGTCTGCATCGGCACCGGCAAAATGGTGCATGACGAGCGCCGGATGCGGTACACACCGGAACTTTATTTCAAATCGGCCGATGAGATGCGCGCGCTTTTCCCCGACCATCCGTCGGCGATTTCGAACACGCTCGAGATCGCCGCGCGGTGCAACCTCAAGCTGGAGTTCGGCGTTTCGAAATATCCCGAGTATCCGGTAGCGGAAGGCAAGACCCGCGAAGCCTATCTGCGCGAACTTTGTTACCAGGGTTTGCACGAGCGCTTCGGTGAGCGCTCTGGGACCGATGCCGAATTGATCAAGCGGCTCGACTACGAAGTCGACGTTCTCGAAAAGGCCGGCTTCGTCAGTTATTTCCTCATCGTCTGGGACTTCATTCACTTCGCGAAGCAGCGAGGGATTCCAGTGGGGCCAGGCCGTGGCTCGGCCGCCGGTTCGCTCGTGGCCTACGTGCTTGGAATCACCGACATCGATCCATTGCAGTTCGGGCTAATCTTCGAACGCTTTCTAAATCCGGAACGAGTGTCGCCGCCGGACATCGACGTGGATTTCTGCAAAGAGCGCCGCGGCGAAGTGCTCGATTACGTCCGGCAAAAATATGGCGACCGCCGCGTTTCGCAGATTGTCACCTTCAACAAGATGAATGCGAAAAGCGCCGTGCGCGACGTTGGTCGGGTGATCGGACTTTCCTATGGCGAAGCCGATCGCCTCGCGCGCATGATCCCGGCGGGACCCGGCCAGCAAAACATCACGCTGGCCGAATCGGCCCTGGCGAATCCTGAACTGCGGCGCGCGATCGAGACCGAACCGGCCACCAAACAATTGTGGGACCACGCGATCCTGCTCGAAGGCCGCTCGCGAAATTTCGGAGTGCATGCGGCCGGCATTGTGATCGGCGATCGCGATCTTTCGGAATACGTCCCGCTCCGGCGCGACCCGAAGGAAAAGGAAGTCATCACCCAATATCCGATGGGTCCGCTGAACGATCTCGGCTTGCTCAAGATGGATTTCCTCGGTCTGCGAACGCTGACGGTCCTGCACGATGCCGAGGAACTCATTCGCCAGCGCATCCCGGATTTCTCGCTGACACAAATTCCGATTGATGACGCGGCCACGTTTGCGCTGCTGAACCGCGCCGAAACCATCGGCATCTTCCAGTTGGAAGGCGGCATGACCGGTTTCTGCAAGCAATTCGATTTCAAAGCGATCGACGACATCATCGCCTTGAGCGCGCTCTACCGGCCTGGCCCGATGGACCTGATTCCCGATTACATCAAACGGAAGAAAGGCCTCGCGAAAATCAGATACGAGCATCCGCTGCTGGAGGAAGTCTGCGCCGACACCTACGGCGTCATGATTTACCAGGAACAGGTCATGGCCGCGGCGAGCCGGCTGGCCGGCTACTCGTTAGGCCAGGCCGATCTGCTCCGGCGCGCCATGGGTAAAAAGGACAAGGAGAAGATGGCGAAGGAGCGCGCGAATTTCATCGAGGGTTGCGCGCGCGAAAACAAAATCCCGGAGAAAAAGGCGAATTCGATTTTCGATTTGCTGGAAAAATTCGCCGGCTACGGATTCAACAAGAGCCACAGCGCGGCCTATGGGTTGATCAGTTATCAGACCGCTTATCTGAAAGCGAATTACCCCGTGGAATTCATGGCCGGTTTGTTGAGCAACGAAATCAATAACACCGACAAAATTTCGACGTTCGTCGGCGAGTGCAAGCGGATGGGGATTCCGATCCTGCCGCCGGATGTGAACCGGAGCGGCCTGAAATTCAGCCCGGAAGTTTCTTCTGTAGCGGCGGTCTATGACCGCCGAAAGGAATCTGACAGCGCGTCGAAACCTCCGGAAGAAGAAGGGGAGGGCGGTCAGAGATCGCCGCTACAAGGGGAAGCAAACGCGATCCGCTACGGCCTGGCGGCGATCAAGAATGTCGGCCAGGGCGCGATGGAGCTGGCGATCCAGGAGCGAGAGGCGAGGGAAGAGTTCACTTCTCTGGAAGATTTTTGCCGACGCCTCGATTCGCGGATCGCGAATCGCAAGATGCTCGAGAGCCTCGTGAAATGCGGTGCGTTCGATTTCCTCGGCCGCGAGCGTGCGGAATTGTTTGGCTGCATCGATGAATCGCTGGCCGCGGCGGCGACCTCGCACAAAGACCGGGCGAGCGGACAGGTCTCGCTCTTCGACGATCTGCCGCCACCGGCCCCCAAACCAACCAGCCGCCGCGTTGTTCCGTGGACCGAGCACGAGAAAATGTCGTACGAAAAGGAGCTCCTCGGCTTTTATGTCACGGGACATCCGCTCGATGCGTATGCCGCCGTTCTTTCCGAAGGAGGATATCAGACGATCGCCTCGCTGAACGAATTGCCGGACCGCGCCGCGTTCCGGATTGGCGGCGCGATCGTGCAAGTGGACAAGAAGTTCACCAAGAAAGAGGGCAAACCGTTTGCGGTGGTCTGGCTCGAAGATCTGACGGCGACGCTCGAAGTTGTTTTGTGGAATGAAGTTTACGTGAAGCTTTCCGACGCGCTCGTGCTCGGGCGCGTTCTCGCGGTGCAGGGCACGCTCGATAAACGGGACGACGCGCTGCGGGCGGTCGCGCAGAAGGCGAAGATCCTGAGCGCGTCCGATACCCAGGCGCGTTTGCCTAACGAATCCAATGGCAATGGTCACGCCGCAGAATCAGCGCCGCTTGTTTTGTATTTCTCACCAGCGGCGGGCGCGGACGAATTTCGACAAGTCCAATCGCTTCTGGCGACATCACCGGGCGCGTGTCCGGTGAGATTGGTGTTTGGTCGGTCCGGCGGTGAATCGCTGCAGATGGATGCCGGCCTGACGCTGCGAGTGAATTTGACGCCGGATCTGCGGGAAAAACTCGCGCCGTGGTTGCAGCAACAAGAAATGGCGAATTAACCGCGGGTCATCCCGAGCCGCGCAGACGGCGAGGGACCTCACAAGCGCTCAATCGCTTTTGGGCTACAACAAGCGTGTGCGTCAAGTCACGCCCGGCTTTTCAGCATGAGGAGTTTGCAGTTGCGAGGTCCCTCGGCGCGCTGCGCCAGCCTCAGGATGACAATTAGCGGGGCTCTATCACGGGAAGGAACCGGGCGCCGCTCGAAGTGTCAGGGTTTTTCCTTTCGATCGATCTTCGGAACAAAATGGAAACACTCGAGGCGAACTGATTGGGGCATCGAGAGGATCGTTGGCGGGTTCAGGACTCAAAGCGATCGTCCAAGCCGAAGAAAAAAGGCTTCCGCGAAAATCAATTTGACGGACAAACTGGAACGGCGCGGCGCGAACCGGAACGCCTGAGAATTCGATGCCGGCAACACAATCTCCGGTTTCCAGCGAACCCGAGTCGAGCAGCGGCATGCTCGGAAGAAGTTTCACCGCCATCTCCGATAGGTCGCGGAAATCGATTTCTCCGGCTCCGGAAAACTGACCGCCGCTCTGTTTGAGCTGCGCGAAGTCGATCGTCCCGGTTTGCCCTTTAAGGGTCACCCGCGTCGAGAGCGAGGCGCCGACGCCAAATTTTCCGTTGATCAATTGGAGATCGCCCAGCATGCGGGGATGGCCTAACGAATCGGACAGCCCGAGCTGTCCGCTCAGGATTCCGTCGTGGAAGATTCCGCGCGAAAGATAGTGCGGCAGCCTTGCCAGGAAGATCGCGGGAAAACTCAACGTCGCCGAGAGCGGCCCGTCGGATTTCAAACCGTAGCTCGATTCCGTTTTTTCGAGATGAAGGGCAGTTGTTCCTTCAAGCCTGACCGAATCAGAACCGGAGGTAGTCGCGCTTGCCTTCACGCTGAGGGATCCGAGCACGAGGCGGGCTTCGAGATCGGCTGAGAGCCGCGGTTCATTTTCCAAAACGAGATCGTGCGCGTGAAGGTCCGATTTGCCTTCGAGAGATGCAGGCGTTCCATAGAGTTCGATCCTGCCAGCTACCTGGCCCGAGGTACCGGAGGGGGTTGTCGTCGCGCCGGCAAGCTCGGCCAGATCAGTCGGTTCGAGCGTCACATCGACATCGAACTTCGCGTCGTCGCTCCAGCCGGCGAGCCAATTGTTTTGCGCGAGAATTTTCGAGACGGAGAGCGGAAGGAAAATGTTCCCCTGCAATTTCGGCTTGCCATTCAAAGCCAAACGCAGCGTTTGCAGTTGGAAATAATCTTTGGCGATGGTGACGAACGCACTGAGCTCGGCACGCGGATTCGAGAGATGGAATTGGCGAAAGAAGATATTGCCGGGCACATAGTCGCCTTCGAATTCGGCGTCGAAAGGGAGGAGGGCTGATTGTTGCCGATGAAGGCCGTGTCCGCGGAGGCCAAAAGTGCCGGAGTGCGCCGAACTGGTTCCGTGGCCAGTCCAATTCAGCTCGAGCCCCCCGTCGAATCCCGCGAACGGGTCCGGAACCAAAGACGCGTATTCAGCGACATTCGCGACCGAGCTGGTGAAGTTGCCGGAGTAAAGCCGCTCGCCGGTCAGATCGATGGTGGCCTGGCCGCGGAACGAATCGGCGTTCTTGGTCAGCTCGAATTGCTCAATCTCGAGCCGCGATTCTTTGAAACTCAGCTTTGCGGTCAGCGATTCAACCGGCGCGCGAAAGAGGACGAGCGAATCGCCGGACACGGCAAGGGCGCCGCCGAGTTTTCGTTCGCGGGCGTTGATGCTGCCGTTGATCGCGATCTTGCCGGCAAAGGCGGATGGGCTTTGGCCGAAGAGCCGCGCGAAATCGCCGAGGTCGTTGAGGGAAGCGGAGACATCACAACGAAAATCGGGATTGAGCAGATCGGTCCATCGCTCCGGCAAACCGAACTCGCCGCTGAGCGTGAGCTGATTGTTGCGTTGCTTAACGTAAAGCTGCTCGATCTGCACCTCGCGATTATGGAGCGAAGCGCCGACCATCATCGTGTCCGCCGTGCGGTCACGCCAGGTCAGTCCAGTCACTTCCGCCCAAATGGCCGCGGTAGCGTGGCGAAGATCGGTCGCTTCGCCGCGGAAGGTGAACTTGCTGGCCCGCAGTGAGCCGCTCGCGCGGTTCGTCCACTCCAGTGCGTCGGACATTTGCGCGAGCGAAATTTCCGACGCGCTCCCGGCCGCGTCCCACGTCCGTCTCTCACCCTGATCGTCACTCGAGACACTGGCGCGAAGTTTGCCGCCGAACGCGTCGATGTTCATTTCCAATCCGATCCGGCTCTGGCCGATTTGAGAGAGATCGATGGTGATCGCATCGAGATCGACTCCGCGCATCAGGGTAACGGCGCCGATTGTGAGCCGGCTCTCCTGCCACGAAGTCGCGCCGCGCAGTTGGGAAAAAGTTTTGCGGAACGATGGCGACGAAATTGTAATTGCGCCCGCGCTAAAAACGCCCGTTTCCATCTGCGAGCCCGAAAGCGCGCCCTGCTGCAGATCGACGATCGTGTTTCCGTTCTCGACGTGAAGGGCGACGCCGGAGAATTTGAAATTATCGGCCAGAAGGTCCTCCAGGACGTGCCAGGCAAACGGCTGCGAGGGGGCGGTCGCTCGCAAATTTCGGCGGACATCGACCGTGATCGCATCGGCCGAGAGCGTGCGGAGGATACGGCCGCGTGATGCGGTGAAAACGGCCGCGAGATTCAAAGTGAATTCCAGGCGCGGCGTCGTGGCCTCGATTCGAAACGGCGCCGTTGAGTCACTGGTGATGCGAAGGTTGTGGACGACAACAGGGCGCAGGAACGGGGCTTCGATTTCTCCCAGTTGGATTTCCAATCTTTCCTGCCGCGCGATGTGTGCCATCCAAAGTCGTAATCCGCTAGCGACTGCGAACGGCGCGAGAAAAATCGTGAGGATGGCGGCGATAATGAGCGCTCCGCCGGACAGCATCAGAAGTCTTTTGAAGCGCATTGCGGCTCAATGCTTTAGCCGGAAACCGGGGAAGCGGAAAGCGGCTTCTCTTGATTTGACCCTGTAGCGGCGGTCTATGACCGCCGAACCAGGCTGCGGTGGCAGGTGACTTCGGCAGTCATAGACCGCCGCTACAGAAAAGCCTATTCTTTCGCCGGCGCCGTCTGGAAATTCAGATGCAACGGCCGTCCGGCGTGGATCCGATCGTCGAGCTGCTTTTGTAACGCCGTCTCCGCTTCGGCCAAGACGCCGCTTTCGCCAGCTTTCTGTCGCGCTAATTCCGGAAGGACCGCGAGCTGACCTTCGAGATCTGCGGCGGAGATCCGATTCCAAAATCCGTTCTCGAAGGCGAGCACCTCGATTTGTTTTTGCTCCACGCCGAGGACTATCGCGTGCGGCAGGCTGATCAGGATTTCATCCGGGCGCAAATCGACCGCGACGTCGTGCTGCAAATCGAAGCCGGCTTTCGCCGTGAATGTGCCGTGGAGTTTCACGCGCTTTGTGCTCGCGGCCCAGGTGTGGAGGAATTCATGTTCGACCTCGATCTGCCGCGAAAGAATTGTCAACTGAGCCGTCGCAGTCGTTCGCTCAACATAGACCCGGTTATTGATCGTGATGCGCGGTTGAAGCTGCGCTACTTCCACAAATGCATCGCGCACGTCGCGAGCGACGCGCTCGACTTCAGCCGTGCTTTGCCGCGCGGTGCGCGCCGGCCAGCTTTCCAGGCGAACAAAAATCAGCGTGACCACGGCGGCGGCGATCAGCGCCATGAGAGTAAAGGCGAGCGGCCAGGAAAATTTTCGGCGAGATGAAAGCGAATCCCGATTCATGAACGCATACCCCCAAAAAAGTACCGCCCCCCACGTCCGATGGACATGAAGGGCGGCTGTTCCCCCCAGAACGTCTTTTTTCCCTGCGCACGTTTTAGTGCACATCGTGCACCCCTGCAAACTATTTTTTTACAGTACTTCTACGGATATCTTATGCGACGGCCGCGGCGGTCTGCAATACGTTGGCCTAATGAAACTCGGGCTCCGCTATCAAACGACCTACCGCTATGAGGACGCGGTCGGCTTCTCGCCCCATGACGTGCGGCTCTTTCCGCGAAGCGATCGCTTCAGCCGGGTGCGTCGCCTCGATTTCCACGCGGCGCCGAAAGCAACGATCCGCTATTCGCGCGATGTTTTCGAAAACACGGTGGCCTCCTGTTTCTTTCCCGAGCGCTCGAAGGAGTTGGAGTTCCGGCTCGCGATCAATCTGGACCTCGATGAAAAAGATCCGTTCCATTTTATTTTGGAAAGCGGCGCGGTGGAAAGCCCGTTCGAGTACGATGCGGCGGTCGCGCGCCTCCTCGCGCCCTATCGCGAAAGGCAGGTCAAGGAACGATTGATGGTGCCGGGCTGGGAGCCCCCCACCAGCCGAAAACGGCGCGATACCGTCAAAACCCTGGTCGAGCTGACGCGGTTGTTGCACGAATGCATCGGTTACGAGCGGCGGGAAGAAGGGGCCGCACTTTCGCCGGCGGAAACACTGCTGCTGGGTCGCGGCGCCTGCCGCGATGTGGCGGTCTTGCTCGCGGAGATTCTGCGCCAGATCGGATTCGCGGCGCGCCTAACGAGCGGTTATTTGCGCGAGAGCGATTCGGAAACGAAACGCGCGGAAGGTTCGTTGCATGCCTGGACCGAAGTTTACCTGCCGGGCGCGGGATGGATTGGCCTCGACGCGACTAATGGAGTTTTTTGCAACCATAACTTTATCGGCGCGGCCGTCGGACTTACTCCGGCTGACATTACGCCGATCAGCGGCGTTTATTTTCACAAGAAGCGGATCCCTGCGCAGATGACGAGCAAGCTGGAGCTGATTAATCTGTGAGTTCGGAAGAAGCGTGTTATCCCGAGCCGCGCAGACGGCGAGGGCCCCTCGCAGGCGCTCAAGCGCTTTCGCGAAACAACAATGCGTTCCCGGCAGCGGAGATGTGATGTTTTTTGTGTGGCGCAAATTGCAACTGTGAGATCCCTCGGCGCGCTTCGCCAGCCTCGGGATGACACGCTGCTTCGTTGAATGGTAATTCGATAAATCATGCTCGCCGAACTACAGCTGCGAAATTTTCGCTGTTTCGAAACGCTGGCCGTCGAGTTCGCTCCCGGTTTCAACTTTTTCATCGGGCGAAACGGGCAGGGCAAGACATCGATCCTCGAAGCGGCGTGCGTTCTCCTGCGCCTCCAATCACAACGCAGCTCGACCCTCGCGCCGATCATTCGCTTCGGCCAAAAATCTTTCGCGGTCTCCGGCCATCGCGAGCATCATCTCCTCGAGTTTCGCTACAGCGCGTTACGCCGGAAAGTGTCGCTCGATCACATCGAACAACGGCCGCTGGATGAATACCTCCGGCTCGCGCGCGTGGTTTCGTTCGCGAACACGGACATCGAGCTCGTCCGCGGATCCTCCGAGGCGCGCCGGCGTTATCTCGATTTTCTCGCGACCCAGATCGATCCGCTTTACCGGCCGACTTTGCGCGCCTACGAACGCGCTTTGCGCTCGCGAAACGCGCTGCTGAAATCGCCGCATCCACGCTTGCGCGAACTCGCGGCCTACGATCCGCCGCTGCTCGAACACGGCGCGAAGTTAGGGGCAATGCGGGCACGACTGGTCGAACGCCTCGCGCCCTTGGCGACGGCCGCCCATCGCGAGATCAGTGGCACGGGCGAAACCCTGGCGCTGCGTTTCTCGCCCGGCAACGGTGACGATTTCGCGCGCGACCTGGAGAATTCGCACGCGCAGGAATTGCGCCTTCGCCAGACGATCGTCGGCCCGCACCGGGACGACATCGAACTGATCGTCGAGGCGAAACCGGCGAACCAATACGCGTCCGAAGGTCAGCAACGCACGGTCGCGCTCGCCTTGAAGATTGCGCAGGCGAAAATATTCCTGATGGAAGAAGGCGAGCCGCCGTTGCTTTTAATTGACGATATCTTCGGCGAACTGGATCCGGTCCGCCGCAATGCGCTCCTTGAGCATTTGCCGGCGGGATCGCAGAAATTCGTCACGGCGACAACGATGCAATGGCGGGAGAACGAAATCGATGGACCTGTGTTTGAATTGCGGGAGCGGCAACTGATCCGCAGATAGCACAGGCATTTTTCCTCTTTATGGAGGGCCGAGCTCTGCGAGGCCGCGGGATTGCGACCAGCAGCGGCGTCGCAGAGCTCCGCCCTCCAACGGCGAGCACGCCCTTCCCTGAAAGGGCTTGCGCAAGAGGGCGCGGCGGCTTCTAGTTTTTTCATGCGTAATCTCGGTGATGGCATGCCGCTTAGCCTGGCGGGTTCGCTTTTAGTCGCCCACCCGAACATGCTCGACCCGAATTTTCGGCGCGCCGTCCTCTTCATTTCCTCGCACGATGCGACTGATGGCGCGCTCGGCGTCATTCTCAATCGCCCGCTGGATAAGCAGGTGGCCGATTTGGTGAACGAGACCCCGCCGGATGGACTCGCGGACGTGCCGGTATTTCTTGGCGGCCCGGTCGGCAAGAATCAATTGATGTTCGCCGCGTTTGAATGGCAGGCGGGCGAGGGATTGAAGCTGAATCACAACGTCGGCGTCGATGAGGCGCATGAGCTCGTCGATGAAGATCCCACTGCGATCCGGGCCTTTGTCGGTTACGCCGGCTGGAGTGCGGGGCAGCTCGAAGCGGAGATGAAACAAAAAGCGTGGATTCTGCAGAAGCCGACGCGCGAAGCGCTCGCGCCCGGTCGCTTGCCGAAGCTCTGGTTTGAGATCATGCGCGGTCTCGGCCCGTGGTACAAAATGCTCGCGGCCGCGCCGGACGATCCGTCATTGAATTGAAGGAAGTGACGAGTGACATGTGACGAGTGACGAGAAAATCTAGTCACGGGTCGCATTTTTTAGCTTGTCACTTGTCACTCAGCACTTGTCACTCTCTCCGAAATGATCATCGGCGTTCCGAAAGAAATTAAACAGCAAGAGCACCGCGTGGGGCTTATCCCCTCGACCGCAACAACCCTGACGCGGAAAGGGCACACCGTTCTGGTGCAGAAAAGCGCGGGCGTCGGCTCCGGTTATTCGGACGAGGATTACATTGGCGCCGGCGCGAAGATGATCGATGGCGCGGAGCAGGTCTTCGCGCAGGCGGAAATGATCGTGAAGGTCAAGGAGCCGTTGCCGCCGGAGTACGGTCTTCTGCGAAAAGAACAGATCCTTTTCACCTATCTGCACCTCGCCGCGAGCAGATCGCTGACGGACGCGCTGGTGAAGTCGGGCGTGACGGGTGTCGCCTACGAGACGATTCAAATCGGCAATAAGTTGCCGCTGCTCGAGCCGATGAGCGAGATCGCGGGACGGATGTCGGTGGTCATGGGCGCGTATTACCTGGCCAAACATAATGGCGGCAATGGCGTCTTGTTAGGCGGCGTGCCTGGGGTTTTGCCCGGCCGGGTGGTCGTGATCGGCGGAGGAACTTCGGGCGTCAACGCGGCGCGGATGGCGCTCGGATTGAAAGCGGACGTGATCATTCTCGAAGTGGATGGCGAGCGGATGCGTTTCCTCGATTTGACGATGCCAAACGTGAAGACGCTCTATTCGAACGAAGCGAACCTGACAGAGCTGATGCCGAGAACCGACCTGTTGATCGGCGCGGTGCTCGTTCCTGGCGCAAAGGCGCCGAAGCTAATCACGCGGGCCATGTTAAAGAAAATGCGGCCGGGCAGCGTGTTTGTGGACATTGCCATCGATCAGGGTGGTTGCGCCGAGACATCTCGCGCCACCACGCACGAAGAGCCGATTTATGTCGAAGAGGAAGTGACGCATTACTGCGTCGCGAACATGCCGGGCGCATACGCCCGGACGTCGACGCAGGCGCTGAGCAACGCCACGGCGCGCTATGTGGAATTGCTCGCCGATCTCGGCCTCGAGGGGGCGTGCAAGAAAGTGACAGCGCTCACGGGCGGGATCAATACCCGCGACGGCAAAATCACTTATGCCGCGGTGGCGGAAGCACACGGGCTGAAGTACGAGCCGCCGTTCTAGCGCCGGGCAAACGCCTGCGAAAGTTCAACTTCGGCAAGGCCGAAAACTTATTTCGGTTCGATTCAGGCATAGTCCCAAGATGGGCAACCAATCCAACACTATGAAAAAATTAATCTGCATTCTGGCCAGCGCCGCGCTTCTCGGAGCCTGCGAACAAAAAACCGACGTTGTCGCTCCCACATCTCCCGCGCCGGCCGAGAAGAAAACTGAAAACAACACCACCGTGGTGAATCCTGCTTCCACCGTCGTTAAGGAGAAAGAGAAGACGAACACAACGACGAACACGAACACCACTACCACCTCAACACCTCCGAGTTCGTCATCGTCCACTACGACCACGACAACTTCCAGCCCGAGCCCGTAACCGGACCGGCTCTCTAATTCGAAAGTCTTCCCGCGGCAGATCCGCCGGAAGACTTTTGCTGTACGGATATCGGCATCGTACGATCAAACGCCTCGCATAGCGAGGCGGCTACAGTAAAAGAAGGGATGGGAGATCGGGAACGCGTTCTTACTTTTCCGAAAACGAAGCGGCTGGTGCTCCCGGTGGAGTTTGGTCGAGTAAAATCCGAAGGGACCACGCAGGCTGGTCGGCTGCTCGTGCTGGGCGTCTTCGCCCACAACGAAGAGAAGTCATGGCGCGCCGGTTTCGTCACTTCGAAACGAATCGGCGGCGCGGTCGTGCGGAACCGCGTTCGTCGCCGGCTGCGGGACATCGTGCGCACGCAACAGGCCCGGCTGCGGGAAGGTTTTTGGTTTGTGGTCGTCGCGCGTTCCGCCGCGTCCCGTGCCAGCTATCGCGAGCTGAAAGATGAGTGGTTGCGCCTCGCGGAGCGCGCTTCTATCCTAGCGCCCTGATGCTTTTTCTCGCGCGTTTTTTCATTCGCGGATATCAACTGCTGCTCTCGCCCGTCCTCTCGTTCCTCGGCGGACCGGGCTCGGGTTGCCGCTTTGAGCCGACCTGTTCGGTTTACTTTTTGGAGGCGCTCGAAAAGCACGGCTTCTTTCGCGGGACATGGCTCGGTTTGCGCCGGTTGGGACGTTGCCATCCGTGGGGTGGGGGAGGACACGATCCCGTGCCGCTTCCACATTCAAATCACCTCGCCTGTGAATAGCCCAGCGGGCGCCTCTTATGGATCGACAAGCATGGATTGCCATTACGCTTTGCGTTCTCGGGCTCGTGGGATGGCAGATCTATTCCGCCACTCATGCTCCGCCGCGCGCGCCAGTCACGGCCGCAGCTTCGCCAACGCCGAGCGTAGCCGATGCGGCCTCCGCGACTCCTTCGTCGGCCACGCCCGCTAGTAGTCCCGCTCTCGCCGCGACCGCGACGACGCCGCCGTCGGAGTCCGTTCCCGTTGTCGCCGAGAAATCGGAGACGATTCGCAATTCCGATATCGAATTTCATCTGACGAATCGGGGCGGTGCGATCAGCGAAGCGATCCTGCTCAATCACGTCGCGGAGAACGGCCAGCATGTCATCTTGAATGGGCCAGACCGCTTGCCGATCGGGGCTATCGTCGAGCAGCCAGAAACGCCGGCTCTGGTCGAGTTCGCGATGGCGCGTCAGGACGACGGCAGCGTGCAATTCGAGCGCAAGACTCCGGAAGGGATAACGGTGCGGAAGAAGTTCTTCTTCCCCGCGACCAGCGAGAAAAAAGACAACTTCGTCGCGGAAATGGACGTCGATTTCCGGAACGACGGCGCTCAGCCCTACACCAACGCGGGGTATTTCATCACGCTTGGCTCGACGCGTCCCCTCCATCCCAGGGACATGTCCACGTACACCCGACTGGCTTGGTCTGTAAATGGCAGCGCGAACGGCATCGACGTGAACTGGTTCCCCGCGCAAAGCTATCCGTTGATCGGCGTGCAGAAACGCGAGGCGAAACCGTTCTACCGCGAAAAGGTCAACAACGCGGAGTGGGCCGGAATGACGAATCAATTCTTCACCGACCTGATCACGCCTCTTAGCGCGAAGGTCGTCGAGCTTTGGGCCCGCCCTTTCGACATCAAGCAGACGGAAGGTCCGAATTTACTCGGGCTCGAGGGAGCGATGGGCATGCCTGGATTCCAAGTTCAGCCGGGACAAACCGTTTCGTTGCGTTTCCAACTTTACGTCGGCCCAAAGCTTTATAACCGCCTGGCGAAACTCGAACATAACGAAGCCGAGATAATGAACTTCGGATGGTTCAAGCTCGTCAGCCAGTTCCTGCTCAATTTCATGAACCTGATCCACAGCTGGATCGGCAATTACGGGTTCTCAATCGTGTTGCTGACCGCGTGCGTCAAAGGCGTGCTCTGGCCGCTCCAGAACAAAGCGAACAAATCGATGCGCAAGATGTCGGCGCTGGCGCCGAAAATGCAGGCGCTGAAAGAAAAATACAAAGACGATCCGACCAAGATGAACCAGGAAGTCATGAAGCTCTACAAAGAGCACGGCGTGAATCCGGTCGGCGGTTGTTTGCCGATGATGATTCAGATTCCGATCTTCTTCGGTTTGTTCAGCATGCTCGGGCAGGCGGCGGAATTGCGGAACGCGCGCTTCCTTTGGGTGCACGATCTTTCCCAGCCCGATACGCTCTTCACCATCCCGGCCCTGGGTTGGATTCCGATTATCGGGAACGGCTCCGGATTGCCGATTAACATCCTGCCCATAATCATGGGTGCGACGAATTTGTGGCTCATGCGGATGACCCCCAAGACCGGCGATTCAACCCAGCAAAAGGTCATGATGTTCATGCCGCTGATCTTTTTATTTTTCTGTTACAATTTCGCGGCGGCGCTGGCAT
Organism: Verrucomicrobiota bacterium; assembly: GCA_041167325.1. Classification (GTDB taxonomy): domain Bacteria; phylum Verrucomicrobiota; class Verrucomicrobiia; order Chthoniobacterales; family UBA10450; genus AV80. The sequence continues at coordinate 146,025 of JBEEHH010000018.1, forward strand.
TGTATTACACGACGCAGAACCTGTTCACGATTCTGCAGCTTTATCAGAACCGGAAACTGCCCGTGCCGGTCCTGGAGAAAGTTGCGCCGGCAGGCAAGCGCTCGCGCAAAGGACGACCATGACGCCCAAGGAATTACTCGACACGATCCTCGGCTATCTCGGTTTCGTCGTGCAGATCGACGAGACCCAGAGCGAAGGCGGCAACCCGACCCTCCAGATTTACATGGAGGAAAGCCAGACGCTGATCGGCCGCGATGGCGAGACCCTGGAAGCGATCCAGTTTTTGCTCAACCGGCTGATTCAATCCAAGGACAAGGACGCGCCGAAAGTGATCGTGGATTGCGAGCATTACCGTTCGATGCGCGAAGATCGGATCGTACAACGGGTGCGGGAACTGGCGGAGCGCGTCCGCATCTCCGGACGTTCGCTGCAACTCGAGCCGATGAATTCCTACGAGCGCCGCCTGGTGCACAATGCTTTCAAGGACGATCCCGAGGTGGCGACCTGGAGTCCCTCGGATTCCGCGCGGATCAAGCAGATCACGCTCTTGAAGCGCCAGCCGAAACGCGAAGAGGCGCCGCAGCAGTCGCCTGCGTCTGGGTAGCGCACGCCATTAGGTTGCGATTCACATGCATGTCATCCCGAGCCGCGCAAACGGCGAGGGACCTCACAACTGAGAATTTCGCTATCTTGAAAGCGTCGGGCGTGACCTTGTGAACACGCCAGTTCTGGCGCGAAAGCGATAGAGCGCACGTGAGGTCCCTCGTCGTCTGCGCGGCTCGGGATGACAGCGGCGGAGTGCGCTCGGCGATCAACTAGAACGCGAAAACAATCTTCCCGCTCCGCTTGTTTTGCGAGGCGTGCGCGATGGCGGCGTTCGCTTCCTCCAGCGGATACGTTTTCTCCACCTTCGTCTGCAGCAATCCCCGCTGCGCCATTTCAAAAAGCGGCGCGAACGTTTCCGCGCGCTGCTCCGGCGTGGCGGCGTCGTACCATTTGTTAACCCAAAATCCCGTGAAGCGCAGGTTCTTAAAAATCAACATGCCATTAGGAATGCAGAGCGGTTGCAAACTCATCGCGCCGTAGGTCACCATCGTGCCGTCCGCCGCGAGGGTCTTCGCGACCCGCAATGCGTTTTCACCGCCGACTGCATTCAGCGCCAGGCGGATCGGTTTTCTCGCCGTCGCGGTCGCCACTTCATTGCGGAGATTCTCGCCATCCACGAGCACAACGTCGCCGCCCAACGCGCGCAGCTCTTCCAGCAGTTCCGGCCGTCGCACGACGTTCACCGTCCTGTATCCCAATTCGCGCGCGATTTGAATCACGCATTGTCCGGCCGCCGAATTCCCCGCGTTCTGAATCACCCAATCGCCTGGCTTGAGGGAAACAAAATCATGCAACATCCGCCACGCGGTGATCGGGTTGACCTTCAACATCGCTGCCTGCACCGGTCCGATTCCCGCGGGTATCGCGATCAGTTTGCTCGCCGCAACGGCGCACGCCTCCCGCCAGGTTCCGAAGCCGTGAGGCAAAATCACCTGTGTGCCTACCGACAAATTCCGCACGCCTGAGCCCACTTCCACGACGACGCCCGCCCCTTCCATTCCCGGCGTGGCGGGTAACGCCGGTCGCACCGGATACTTCCCCTCGATTGCGTTCAAGTCCGCCGGGTTGATCGGCGCTGCCGACATCTTTACCACCGCTTCATCGGCTTTGGGCGAGGGCCAGGGCTGCTCGACGATCCGCAGCACCTCCGCAGGATTTCCGTGCGTTTCGTAGATCGCGGCCTTAAACGTCTTGCTCATGATGCCGCAGGGTTTTCATCCTACATCCAACGATCCCGCCAGCAATATGCAAACCGGCGCCCGGGTCGCGTTGGCGGGCATGCTGGTAAACGTTGTCCTCGCGGCGGCAAAAATTACCGCCGGTCTGCTCGGCAACTCCTATGTTTTGATCGCGGACGGAATTGAATCCGCCCTCGACATTGCCGGTTCCGCCGTGATCTGGGGCGGACTAAAATTCGCCGCCCGCCCGCCGGACGCGACCCATCCTTACGGCCATGGCAAAGCCGAGCCGATAGCCGCGGGTGTCGTAGCCGCCGGTGTCATCATCGCGGCGATCGGTCTCGCAATTCAGAGTGTTCGCGAAATCCTGACGCCGCATCACGCGCCTGCGCCATTCACGCTCGTCGTTCTTGTCGTTGTCATCGTGGTGAAGGAATTTCTTTTCCGGTCCGTCATTCGCCTCGGCAAAGATGTGCAAAGTACCGCCGTCCAAACCGATGCCTGGCACCATCGCAGTGATGCCTTGACCTCGGCGGCCGCGTTCGTCGGGATTTCGATTGCGTTGGTCGGCGGAGAGAGCTGGCAAAGCGCGGATGATTGGGCCGCGCTTTTTGCCTGCGGAATCATCGCGGCGAACGGATATCGTCTTCTTTTCCCGGCGCTTCACGAGATGATGGACACGGCGCCGCGCGGAGAAATCATCGCTCTCATCAAACGCGCAGCGAGCTCAGTGCCCGGAGTTCTCGAGGTGGAAAAATGCCTGGTCCGCAAGATGGGTTTCTCGTTTTACGTCGATCTCCACGTCGGGGTGGAAGGCGGAATCTCCGTGCGCGACGGCCATCACATCGCGCATCAGGTGAAGGACGCGATCAAACAAACGGATTCGCGGATTGCCGATGTGCTGGTCCATGTGGAACCGGCCACCCTGTAGCCGCTTTGCTATGCGAAGGGTCGGCGCGCAGGTCGTTTCTGCGGAAGACGCCGGTCGCGCGCTTCGCATAGCGAAGCGGCTACAGAAGATCAGCGCGCATAATCTTATCGAGGGTTGCAGTAAGATTCGTTCGCGCAACCGCCACGCGCTGTCGGAATGAGTTCAGCCGCGAGATCGCACCTGGGTGCGCTGCCAAATAAAACGCGAGCCGGGCGAAATCGGTTCTCTGTTTGTCGACATCAAATAATATGTGCGGCGGCGCCGGAAACGGTTCCGCCAGTGTGTCGCTAATCGCGCGCAGCGAAAGGATGGGTAGCTCAATTTCCGCGCACGCGTCCGCGATGAATTCTGTTTCCATATCGGCTGCCACAGCGCCCGTTTCTTTGGCGAGCTGTTCGCGCTCCGCGTTCGATGCAATCACGCCGGAAGCCGTCAGGAGTTTGCCGAGAAAAATCCCATCGTCCGCCAGATTGAGATGAGGCGAACGCAAAAATGCCGGGCTCGAGAAATTTTCGGCGATGAGCAAGTCGCCAATGCGAAGATCTTTCTCGAGCGCGCCGGCGAAGCCCGCGCTGATCAAATATTCGAACCGCTCCCGGCGGAGAAGGACCTCCATCCGGTGGCAGCAAATCTTTCGTCCGACTCCGATGTGGACGACCGCCACGGATTTTCCATGAAGCCGGCCGCGAATGCTTTCAACGCCCTCGCGAGAATTCAGGACCGGTTTCTCCAGCAACCTGACGAACTCAGAACTTTCCGCCGGCAGGGCAAACGTGATCGCGATCATTTACCTTCGCCGTCACGGAGTAGGCGAAGGCGAAGGGTCGCCGACGCGCACTTGCATGATGGTGTGTTGGCCGGGAGAAACCGGTTTCGAGACGGCCGCCGGCGAATAATCGGCGGGTGCGAGTGGCGCGAGCGAGCGTCGAAACTCATCGGCGCGATCCGCTGGGAGATCGACGACGACGCTGATGCCTTTCTCATCTGCCGGCGCTTTCACCGCGGAACCACCGGCCAGCCGGGCCAGCGAGATCACATGATCGGCGATTGCATTCCGTTCCGACGCTGGAGCCGGAAGCTGAATTTCCTCCGCGATGGTGGGCGCGGGAAAGGTCGTGTCCGCTGATTGTTGGAGGGAAGACTCGAGCTGTTTGCGGGTGGCGGCTTCCACGGTGCGCCAATCCACGGATTTGTCTCTCTTCTTTCCGACGATGAATCCAATGCCGACGAAGACGTTGAGGAGAACGAGGAGAAAAAATGCGATCGCAACCCGGCGGCCGAGTGGTTTCGCAGGCGTTGGAATTTCCGGCTCGTCGCTTTCTCCCAGGACCTCGCGTGAGCCGCGGGAACGGCGATGCATTTCTCTGGCGATGGCGAGCTCGCGTTGCAGTTGAACATCGGCTGCCAGTTGTTTTTCGAGCTGGGCCCGTTCCGGCTCCGGCAAGTTTCCCTCGAGGTAAGCGAAAAGTTTCTCAGGGTTCATGCGCGAGCGGGAAGCATCAATCAAGGAACGGCGGTTTACAAACCGCCGACCGAAAGGTCGGCGGTCTGGAGACCGCCGCTCCTTGAGGCTTTAGCTGATCTCGAACGCGATCGGCTTGAACCGGTAATTATTCGACATCTCTGCGGAGCAGGCGGTCAGGCCCACGATCAAATCCATTTCCGCGCGCAAGACAATCGAATCGCCGGCTTTCGATCGCGGCGCCAGGATCTTTAGCGCGCCGTTCGCGTCGATCTCGACGTTCATGAAGATGTTGAATGTCGTAGGAATCGAATCGGGCGCGATCCTGAAACGCGCCAGATTCGCGGAGAGGTTTTCGAAACAGCTCGGATGATAGCGCGCCTCTTTGTAAATGATCTGAAACGTTTCAGGGCTGCACGGCGTGAGCAGGAAGTCGTGCCGGCCCACATCGTCTTCCACGATTGTGAACATCGGCCGGCTGCGGTTTGAGTAGAGAAGGTCGCCCTTGGTCAGATAAATCCGGTTTGCGTAATCGATGCTGCGCCCGGACGAAAGCCATTCGGCATTGTCCGCGCGGCTGAACGCAATCAGATCCGCGACTTGTTCGCCCTCGAGATCGATAACGCGAAGGAGCTGGCCGGCTCGCAGCTCGAAGGCAGTGCCTGTTTGGGATTCAAGGCGGTTGATCATGCGATACCAAGGAGCGGCGGTTTACAAACCGCCGACTTAACAAACGGCGGTTTGTAAACGCCGCTCCTTGTTTCTTATTCAATGAGCGAACGGACACTTGCGTTCGACTGCCTTAAACGGCGCCCGCCAATCATCATCGACGGCGCGTCCGGAATACTGGCGGGCTTCCGATCTCTCGCCGAAATCGCTCAACATCGGATTGATCGTGCCTTGCAATTCCCGATCGCGCGTCCGGATCGTTTCCTGCATTCGTTTCCACTTTCCCTCTTGGCGGAGGCGCACAAATTGTTCGTGCGGATTGAAAACGAGAGCCGGCGAGGGGAACCGGCGAGCCTCCCGCGAGCTATTCGCGTGCATGCCGATCACATAAACCGCCTGCCCAGCGAAGCTGAAAGAAAAATGCGGATCGCCCGGGTCGGAAGCGACGCTTGGGTCCCAATCGAAGCTGGCGGCGTCCATTCGATGGAGCGCGCGCAGTTGTTGCCACAGGAGTTCCTCGAATTGCATCTCATCCAAATCTTGCGGCCCTTGGAAAATTGCCACGAAGGTGGCGTACTCGCTGGCCTGCAAGACGTCGGATCGCGTGAAGGCGCAAAGATCGGCCGAAAGTTCGGCTGTGGAATCGCGGCTTCCCAGCTCGCCGTAGGTTCGGAGGATATAGGAATCCGAATTGAAGGCGGCCTTCGCTCCAAGACACGGAAACTCCAGCCGGAAAACGAATTGCCGGAATGCCTCTTGGACTTCCGCCGCGAACGAGTTGGGCGCGGCTTCGAATGACTTCGCATTATCCCTTGCGAATAGATTTCCCTTCATTGCGTATTTAACCGGAGATACGGCTCCGGTTTGCGCACCGGTCGCAAAATATTCGAGATGCCTCCCACGGTTGCTCTTTACCCTCGTGGAAATACATTACCGCCCTCGTGGATGAAGAGCGGCAGACCCTGAGCAAACCTCGCCGGCCGTGGCGGCGCCGGATCGTGCGGGCATTCCTGGTCCTGCTCGCGCTGGTCCTGATTTTCCACCGGCCGATTCTCTTCCGCGTCGGCCGAGCGGTAGCCGACCGTTACGCCGCCAGGGCAAACCTGAAGATCGATTGCGTTCTTGAAGGCACGATCTTCACCAGCTTCGTCGTCAAAAATCTCCACGTGGCGCCGATCGGGCCGACGATCGTGGAGTCGATCGACGTCGATTACATCCGGGCGGATTACAGCCTGTGGGATTGGATGTGGTACGGCAGAACAGAAGTGCTGAAGAACGCGGAAGTGCGCCGGGCGCGCATCGTTTTTGATCCGGCGAAGGCTTCCTTGAAACCGAAGATCCCGCCGCCGGACCAGCCGATGAAATTGTTTCCGATCTTCCCGGAACGTCTTTCCATTTCCGATGCGAACCTGCTCGTTCGCTCGGTCGTCGCCGAGAAGCCGGACTTCGTTCTTGAACATTTTGATGTGGGCCTCGATCCAAAGAGTCCTGGAGAATTGCGCGCGGCGATCCTTCAGGTTCCGAATGCCGATGCCTGGCGGAACGTTGCGGCAACGACTTCTTACACGAACAAGAACCTGGTTATCAGCGGGCTGGTGCTCGACGAAGGAAACCAGTTTCGGCTGATTGCATTCGATGCGTCCCACATTGCGGCAGGATCGCTGGAGATGGTGCTCGACGCTTCCTTGGCCGGCGGCACCATCGCCGGCTCGCTCGGCCTCAAGGAAACGGCGCATTCCGTAAACATGAAGCTGCGGATGGTCGCGGAAAGCGTGTCGCTCGACACGCTGCGCGGATATGTCGGGCGACCGCCGGAATTTCTGGCGGGCGATGTGCGCCATCTGAAGATTGAAGCCGACGGCACAGTCGAGGTGCCGCGGACCTGGAATGGATCCGTCCAGGCTGAGATCGACAATCTGCGGCAGGAGAACTTTTTCTTCGATCATGTCGTTTTGAATGCCAGCGCGCGCAACGGGGTGGCGACGCTGGAAGCAGCCGAAGCGACCAATGGCGCGAACAAGATCGCGCTGAAGGGGACGACCGATCTCCCGAACCACATCCGAGAGTTTGGCCGCTCACCCGCCCGTTTCGAGATCAGCGGATCGCTTCCTGATTTGCAATCGTTGACCGCCCGATTTCCGCAGCCGGTAGTGGGAAGCATCAATCTCACAGGCACGGCCGAAATCACGGACGCCGTGCTCCGCGCCGATCTGGCTCTCAGCGGCGGGCCGATCGCCTACGGCGACTTGAGCGCCGCGCAGGTGACCGGAACGGTGAAGGCGAGCAAGCAGATGCCGCCGACAAACGAGCGCAAGATGTATTACGCTGATTTGCGCTCCCAAATTCGTCTCGAGATGACGGACGGGCATTCGGGCGAAAATTTGTTCGATTCGGCCACGGCCGATATCACCAGCGATGGTCCTAATGTAACGGTCGAGCGTTTCGCCGCGGTTCGAAAAGAGAACACGATGACGGCTTCCGGCCATTATCGTTTGCCGGACGATCTGGCCCAATTGCTGACGCAGCCGTCGGGCTTCAAGGTATCGTTAGGCGCAATCGAGATGGGCGATTTTTGGCCCGCGAATTCGCCGAACCGAATCACCGGTCCGCTTCAGGTTTCGGGCGAAGTGACCGTGACCAACGGGAAGGCGAACGGCCAGCTCTCGGTTTACGGATCGAATCTGAAGTTCCGGCGCGTCAACATTCCGGAAATCAGCGCGCAGGCCATCATCTCGCGCAACGTTGTTTTTCTGAATGATTTCACCGCGAAATTGAACGAGGCCGATTACATAGCCGGCAACGGGATTATCTCGCTCGATTGGCCGCGCCATTACAGCGGCAAGCTCTCGGCGAACGTGGCCGATCTCGCCCGCCTGAAACCGATCCTCGCCGCGTTTGGCAACAACAACGACGTCGGCGGCTCGCTCGCGGTCGATTGGGAAGGCAGCGGGGACGCGGCGGAATTCAAGAATTCCGGCAAACTGAAACTGACGCTGGAGAAAGGCCGCTACGCGAACCTCCGCGCGCTCCAGGCGAACATCGACGCCGATTATTCTCCCGAAGGCCTGAACGTGCCGACGATTTTTCTCGGCAGCGACAAGATGGATTTCCAGGCCAATCTGACCGCGAAAGATTCAACCCTCGAGATCAGCAAGATCCAGATCGACCAGGGCCAGGCGAAATATGCGGCTGGTTACGTGTCGCTGCCGTTCGTCTGGAAAAACCTCGGGAGCGACCGGCCGCTCTTTCCTTCCGACGGGAAAGTGCTCGTGACTTTCCAATCCGAGAATCTCGACCTGAAGAAGCTATTCGCGGATCTCGGTGCGCCGCCGCTCGGCACCGGATTGCTCAACGTGAAGCTCGACGCGAACGGAACGCTCGCGCAGGTCATCGGCCGCCTTGATGTGAACATGCGCGATCTCCACAGCGCGGAGTATCCCAAGCTCGAGCCGGCCACATTCGATCTCGTGGCCGAGCTGCAAAACAATCAGCTCGCTTTCAATGGCCGTTTGCAGCAAACGAAGATTCAACCGGTGTTGATCACGGGAAACATTCCTTTCGACGTATCGAAAATCATCGCGGAGAAAAAATTCGATGAGGAGACGCCGTTGAACGCGAAGGTGCAGTTGCCACGCAGCTCGGTGAATTTCCTCCGCCAATTTCTGCCTGGCATCACGCAGCTCGACGGCGATCTCGCGCTCGATGTGAACATCAACGGCACCATCGCGAAGCCGGAGCTCAGTGGCGCGGGCGATATCACCATCAACATGGCGCGCTTCACGAACACGACCCTGCCGTCCGTGAGCGGGTTTCATTCGCGCATGACCTTCGCCGGAGACACGCTGCATTTCGAACGCTTCAATGGCGATCTCGCGGGCGGCCCGTTCACCGTTTCCGGGCAGGTCACATTTCCGAAACTCACCGAGCCGAATCTCGATTTTCAGCTCAAAGCCCAGAGCGTGCTCGTGGCTCGCAACGATCGGTTGACTGCGCGGGCGGATGCGGACGTGAAAGTCACCGGTCCGCTCAAGAGCGCCACGGTCACCGGCAGCGTCGCCCTAACGAACAGTTCTCTGCTCAAAAACATCGACCTGATTCCAATCGGTCTGCCGGGCCGCCCTGCGCCGCAGCCGCCTTCCGACCGGCCCGATTATTCGGTCCCGCAACCACCCATTCGCGATTGGAAATTCGACGTGGCCGTCAAAACCAAGGATCCATTTCTGATTCGCGGAAATCTCGCGAATGGCGGCGCCCTCGTGGATTTGCATTTGACCGGCACCGGCCTCCGACCCGCGCTGCAAGGCGTGGTCCGGCTGGAGAATGTCGAGGCGACGCTGCCATTCAGCCGGCTCGAGATTTCGTCCGGCCTTCTCTATTTCGATCCGAGCGATTCATTCAACCCGAAGATCGATTTGCAGGGGACGTCGCTGATCCGCGATTACACCGTGCACGTTTACGTTTACGGCACGTCGCTTGCGCCCGAGGCCGTTTTCAGCAGCGAGCCGCCGTTGCCGCAGGAAGAAATCATTTCGCTCCTGGCGACCGGAACGACGCGCCAGGAATTGGTCGGCAACAACAGTGTCCTGGCGGGCCGCGCGGCTATGTTGCTCGTGCAGCAGCTTTACCGAAAAGTTTTCAAGAAGGGCGAGCCGACCAAAAGCAACTCGATGTTCGATCGTTTGCAGGTGGATGTGGGCAATGTCGATCCGCGCACCGGCCAGCAAACGGCGACGGCGCGGCTGAAGTTAAACGAACAGTTTGTGCTAATCGGCGATCTCGAGGTCGGCGGAGATTTTCGCGGCATGGTGAAGTATTTGATCCGATTCAAATGAGATGAGCCTTCGTCTGCCCAAACAGCTCGCTTGTCTGGCCTTCGCTTTTGCGATGAGCAGCGCTTTCGCGCAAACGGCGGTGAAGGTCCCGAAGCCGGAGGAGAAGGACAAGGCCGAGCGCGTCGTGGCCAGGCAGCAGGAAAGAAAAGCGCAGCACACGAGTGTGATCGAGTTCCGCGGCCAGGCGGCCTTTAACGAGAAAGAGCTCCGCTCCCAATTGAAGGAGCAGATCACCACGATCGACGAGTACGGACTCACCGCGGCGCGCGGCGATGACGCGGCGTTTTTTCTCGAGCTGTTTTACCGCAAACACGGCTACGCCAAGGTCAGCGTGCGTTACGCGATCGAATCGGGCGATCGCTTACGGCTCGACATTAACGAAGGCCCGCTCGTCACGCTTGGCCTCGTGAATTTTGTCGGCAACCAAAACCAGCCGGCGGAAATTTTGTTCGATTACGCGGTCGGCCCGACGCGTGAACGTTATTCAAGCCTTCAGAAAAAACTTCCGTTCGTTGCCTCGGATGTAGAGGAAGGCGCGGACCTCGTTCATCGTCTCTACATCGCGAATGGCTACCTGGACGCGACAGTCGAGAAGCCGATCTACCATTACGCCGACGATGGCTCGCGGGTGGATGCCACGATTCCCATCACCGAAGGCCGCCAATATTCTTTCGGCCAGATCACTTTCTCGGGCGAGACGATTTATGGATCGGAGGCGTTGCAAGGCCAGATGGTCGATCTCGTCGAACAACCGTACACCGATGGACGCGTCTCCGATATTCCACGGCGGTTGCAGACCTATTATCGGGCGCGCGGTTATTACGAAGTGAAAGTGGACGCGATCGGCAACCCGCCGGCGGCGCAAAATGGCCGGGTGCCGGTGCTGGTCTCGATCACGCCCGGACGGCTTTACCATTTCGATGGCGTGACGGTGACCGGCCTGAATCGACTGCGGCCGAGTTACATCTCGAGACGATTCAGCAAATTCAGCGGGAAGACCTACAGCCCCGAGATCGTGGACGAGAAGTTCCGCGAGTTGATGAAGTCGGGCCTGTTCACGGTGCTCCAGATCAAGCCGACACCGATCGGCGGTGACGCCTTGCGGCTCGATATTTCCGCCGAAGAAGCCAAGAGCAAGGAATTCGGTTTCGCCCTCGGGTACGGCTCCTATACCGGCCCGATTGTCGGTGCGAGTTTTCGCGATCGCGATCTGTTTGGTTATGGCAGGTCGATCTCGACGTTGGCCGAATGGTCTGGTCGCGGCTACAAATGGGAAATTCTCTGGGAGGATCCGTACTTCTTCGACACCGACTTCGGGTTCAAAGCGAAGCTCTCCGCGCTGACTTTTGATTTCGACGGCTACGCCAAGTTCGAAACCGGACTGCGCATCGATTTCACCCGCCAGATCACGAAACAATACGAAGTCGGCCTCGTGCTTTCCGGGCGGCATGTCGATGTCACCAGCGCCGATATTGATCCGAAACTTCTTGGCCGCACTTCGTATTTCGTCAGCTCAATCGGCCTCACCCAGACGCTCGACCTCCGCGACAGCAAAGTGAATCCAAGCCGCGGCCTGGTCATCGATCATACGATTGATTTCGCCACCGGCGCTTTCGGGAGCAACGTCGATTTTATCCGGAGCACCGGGCGGTTTACCTATTTCTTGCCTATCGGGCACGAGCCGAAGCCGGGGTTTCCGGACCGGCGCACTCTGCTGGCGCTGGGCGCGCGCGCGGGAATCATCCACAGCCTGGATAGCAACGGGACATCGCCCGCGGAAATTCCGATCGACGAACGATTTTTCAACGGCGGCAACAACACTGTGCGCAGCTTTGCCGAGCGCGACCTCGGGCCGCACAATCACGACCATTCTATTGGCGGCGAATTTTTCACGGTGTTCAATGTCGAATACACCTTCCCGGTTTATGGCGAAATTCTCGGCGCCGTCTTTTTTGACGCGGGCAATTTGCTCCCGAACTCAACCGATCCGTTCGCGCGCGTCACAGCCGGTCTCGATGATATGCGTTACGCAGTGGGTGTGGGGCTTCGCTACAAATTGCCGATCGGTCCGGTGCGTCTTGATTATGGTTTCAATCCCGACCGCCGCGCCGGAGAAGATGTGGGGGCTTTCCATTTCAGCTTTGGCTTCGCGTTCTAATTTTGTAGCGGCGGTCTATGACCGCCGTCTTCGGCGGAAGAAGCGCGCGTTTGCATCACGATCCGGCGGTCATAGATCGCCGCTACAGAAGACATGAAACCCTGCACTTACCTTCTACCCATCCGCCGGAGCAATTTCTCCGCGACGGAAGCGGTAGAGTTCGCCGCGTATTTTCACACTCTCAACGACGCTGATTGTGATGTCCTCGTGATCGATGGATCGCCGCCGCCCGTGTTTCAACAAAATCAAGACGCGTGGTGTTCCCTCTGCCGCCACGAAAAAGTCGATCGCTCGTTCGGTTACCTCAACGACAAAGTGAACGGCATTCACACCGGCGTGAATCTCGCGGCGGCGGAAAAGATCATCCTCGCGGACGACGACATTCGCTACGCGCCGGCGCAGATCGAGCGCGTTTGCGAACTTCTCGATGACTTCGAAGTAGTGCGTCCGCAGAATTTTCTTTCGCCTTTGCCCTGGTGGGCGCGGATGGAAGCAGCGCGCATGCTGATCAATCGCGCGACCTTGCGGACCGCGGACTATCCCGGCACCTGCGCCTTTCGCCGCGCGACGATGCGGCGGGTCGGGCACTACGACGGCGATGTCTTGTTCGACAACGAAGAGATCATTCGTCACTTCGCGCGCGAAGGCGCTCGCATCTGCTACGCAACGAATTTGCTCGTGCGGAAACGTCCGCCTCGCGTCGGGAAATGGATCGAGCAACGGCCTCGGCAGGCCTACGAAGATTTTGGCCTGCGGAGCAAGACCGCGCTTTTTCTTGGACTTCCCTTGGTCGCAATCCTGGTCGGTTTTACCGCGGGTCTCACGGGATTTTTCTCCTATGCGGCCGCCGTTGCGATGAGCGCGATGCTTCTGGCTGCGTCCGGGCGTCTTCGCGGAACCGCCGCCGAATATTTCCCAGCGTCCGTTTGTTTGTTCGCGCCGCTCTGGATTCTCGACCGGACACTCAGCACCTATTGGGCGGTCTATTGGCATTTCGCGCACGGTGGATATCCGTTCGGCGACAAAATCTTGTCGAAAGGGATCGGACGCGATTGGATCAGCGGTGGCCGGATGGCCGCGGAAGCCGCCGCTCGGCAACCTAACGAATGAAATCCAAGACCCCCAATTCCATTCCGGCGCTTGGCGATATCCCGCCGGATGTTTTCCGGAAGCATCTGCACGAGATCGCGGATTGGATCGCGGATTATCGCGAAAATATCGAGAAGCGTCCGATCGCACCGAACGCCAAGCCGGGCGCAGTGCTTGCGCAGTTGGAAGCGGCTCCACCGGAATCCAGCAGTTCGCTCGAAGAGATTTTTGCGGACATCGACCGGATCATCGTCCCGGGAGTGGCGCATTGGGCGCATCCGCAATTCATGAGCTATTTTGGTTGCACCACCACCAGCCCCGGCATTCTCGCCGAAATGATCACCGCGGCGCTGAACGTCAACGCCATGACCTGGCGCACTGCACCCGCCGCGACCGAGCTGGAGACGCTCGTGCTCGATTGGCTGCGGCAATGGCTTGGATTGCCGGATGATTTTTCCGGGGTGGTTTACGACACCGCCTCCATCTCGACCATGCACGCCCTCGCGGTGGCGCGAGAAGAGGCCAGCACTTCGGTTCGCACTCTCGGGCTTTCGGGCCGCTCCGAATTGCCGATCTTTCGCATCTACGTTTCCGATCAGGCCCATAGCTCGGTCGATAAAGGGGCGATCGCACTCGGGCTCGGCGAGCATAATGTGAGGAGGTTGGCGAGCGATTCGCAGTTCCGGATGAACGTAGCGACGTTGCGCGAAGCGGTGGCGGCGGATCTCCGGCGCGGCTTCAAACCTTTGGCGGTCGTCGCGACGGTCGGGACCACTTCCACCGCGAGCGTCGATCCGGTGCGCGAAATCGCGGCGGTCTGCGCTGAATATCAGATGTGGCTGCACATCGATGCGGCCTACGGCGGCGGCCTCGCGCTTCTGCCCGAGCATAAAAAGATAACCGACGGCTGGGCCGAAGCGGATTCGCTCGTGATCAACCCGCATAAAATGCTTTTTGTGCCGTTCGATTTCAGCGCGCTCTATGTGCGCGATATCGAACGGTTGCGCCGCCTCTTCACTCTCGTGCCCGAATACCTCCACCTGCGCGATCCCGCCGGCGCCGAAATCAACTACATGGACTACGGCGTCCAACTGGGCCGCCGGTTCCGCGCGCTCAAGGCGTGGGTCGTATGGCGGGCGTTCGGCCGCGAAGGCATGGCCGCGCGCATTCGCGAACATCTTCGGCTGGCTCAGCTTTTCGCCTCGTGGGTGCAGGAAGACGCGCGCTTTGAACTCTCCGCGCCGGTCATGATGGGCGTCGTTTGTTTTCGTCTCAAGAATGCCGATGACAAAGCGGCGGATCGAAAGAACAGCGAAACCGTGGCCAGCATCAACGCCTCTGGCAACGCCTACTTAACGCAGACAAAATTGCGCGGCCGCATTGTGATGCGTCTTGGCTTGGGAAACGTGCTCACCACCGAAGAACATCTGACGCGCGTCTGGCAATTGATCCGCGACGCGGTGTAGGCGGAAAGCTTCGTTAGGCCGCGAGAAAATAAAAAACCGCGGAGCCGACAACAATCAGAATGGCGGTGATCCACCAAAGCGTTTTGATTCCGGCGGGCTTCCACGACGATCCGAACTCGGCGCGCACAAATTCGTTGTAGTCGAAATCCGGGTCCGGCAAATCCAGACCGGCGTACATATCCGCGTCCTCTCGCCAGCCCGAATTGTGATCGGCCCCACATTCCGGACAAGCCAACGCGTTGCGCGGGACGGTCTCGCCGCAAACCGGACAGATCTCTGGCGCTTTGGGCTTGGAACTCATTTCATAAGGACATTCGATTGAATGTGAATGGGTGCACGATGAAATTGCCGCATGAGCCTGCAGAGCCAATCGTTTCGCTCTGGATTCGCGCGTGGCGTTCGCTTGGCGAGATGACGGATTTCGTCTCGAGAGATTGGCGTGCGTCGAAGCGGTTAACAGAGTTGAGTCGCGCATCTTTTTTCGCTATGATTCCCTCGTGCCGAAGGAAGAGCAGATCGTGACGGAAGGAACGGTGACGCAGGTGCTGCCGGGGACCATGTTTCGCGTCGAGCTGCCGGGCCAGCGCACTGTCCTCGCCCATATCTCGGGTAAGATGCGCAAGCATTTCATCCGGATCGTGCCAGGCGACAAGGTGGAGGTGGAGCTTTCTCCGTACGATTTGACCAAGGCGCGCATCATCTTCCGCGAAAAATAACGCTCGAGCTCGCATGCATCGCGACGTCATTCGTTCGACAAATTTCGTGCGCGACGCCGCGGAATTTATTCTTCAGCACGCCCGTGCGGCATTGGCCGAGCGGGAGCAATTTCGGATAGCGCTTTCGGGCGGAAACACGCCGCGGCCCATTTATACCGAGCTGGCGAGGATTGGGCGGGAGCTTCCGTGGGACCGGGTGTTTTTCACTTTTGGCGACGAGCGTTGCGTGCCGCCTAACGACGAACAAAGTAATTTCCGGATGGCGCGCGAATCGCTTTTCGTCCTCGCGGCGGTGCCAGAGAAATCGATTGCGCGCATTCGCGGCGAAATCGATCCGCAGATTGCGGCGCAGGAATATCAGGATGGCCTCGATCTGCTCGCGGCGCAGCGTGCCGAAATGATTTACCGCCACGACTTGATCCTGCTCGGAATGGGCGACGATGGACACACCGCCTCGTTGTTTCCGGGAACGGCGGCGCTGGAGGAGAAAACGAGAAAAGTCGTGGCCAACTTCGTCCCGAAATTCAACACCTGGCGGATCACGTTCACCTTTCCGCTTATCAACCAGGCCCGGCACATTTGTTTCCTGGTGAATGCGAACAAGAACGTCGCGCTTCTCGAAAAAGTGCTCGCGGGCGATCGGCAGTATCCGGCGGCGCAGGTAGATCCGGCCAACGGCGGCCTGACCTGGTTTCTTGGCGAGGCCTAGTATTCTTCGCCGTCGTCTTTCGTCGCGGGCGCGACGCGGTCTTCTACTCCATAGACATGGAACATGACCGCAAACCAGTAGATCGGGATCAACGCGAGTCCGAACCCCGCAGTCGCGGTCGCCGCCAGCGCGCCGAGGAGAATCGCGCCGAACGCACCGATCACGAAAAGGAGGCCGAGCATTTTGTAACCTTTGTAAACATGTCCGAGCCCCGGAACCACGCTCAACATCACGGCCACCAGATCGCTCGCTTTGCCTTCGGCCGTGTCGGTGTCGGGCGCGCGCACCCAATCGCAGCGGTCGCACGCCTCCGCATCTTTGGGCAGGATATGTCCGCAGAGCGGACAGGACATCGTGTCCGCCGAGACGGGCGGTTCGGAAGTAGGCGCGTCGGTGTATTCCAAAGATTTCCTCCTGGGTAACTCAATCGGTCGAGCGACTAACGGTCACAACACGGAAAGATTTCGTCAAGCAAACTCAACGCCTCTTTCTGCGCCTGCAACTTCTCGTTCCCAAGCTCCAGCTTGGGAACGAGGGGCGACATTGCATTCTTCTAGCGCCTTACTCAGAATGCGCGCGTGGTTTCGCTTGCTCAGATAGTTTCTTACGCGGATGAGCATCTCCGCATTCGCGAGATCGGTGATTGGCCCAATGCGCTAAACGGTTTGCAGTTGGAGAATTCCGGCGCGGCCACGAAAATCGGCGCGGCCGTCGATGCCTCCACGCGCGCGATCGACGCGGCCATCAAGCGCGGCATTAATTTGCTGATCGTGCATCACGGTCTCTTCTGGCCGGGCCTGCAACCGCTCACCGGCGGGCGGCGCCGCCTGATCGAGCGCGCCTTCCAACAAGACCTCGCGATCTACAGCGCCCATCTGCCTCTCGATGTCCACTCGGTCCTGGGGAACAACGCGCAGCTCGCCGGGGCGTTGGGATTTGAAAACGCTGAGCCATTCTTCGAAGTGAAAGGCCAGCCCGTCGGGCTGAAAGTGAACGCGGAGATTTCGCGGACGGATCTTGCGAGCAAGCTCGAGCACTCGTTAGGCGGGGGCGTGCGAATGTTTTCCGCCGGCCCTGAAACCACGCGAACCATCGGCCTGATCACCGGCGGCGCCGGTTCCGATATCTACGACGTGGCCCGGAAAGGCATCGACACCTTCATCACCGGCGAAGCGCCGCATTGGGCCGCTGTGGCCGCGGATGAGCTGGGGATCAACCTTCTGCTCGGCGGTCATTACGCGACCGAGACTCTTGGGGTGAAAGCTCTCGCCGCGCACCTCTCGGACCGCTTCGGTTTGCCGTGGGAATTTCTCGATTGCCCGACTGGATTATGAACAAGCCTGCTCACAAGTGGTAAACAGCCGGTCGTCTTAGGGCCGCAATTCGGAGGAACTCGTGGAAGGAACATTCATCTGCCTTGGCATTTTGGTGGTAGTCGCGCCGGTGGCCCTGCTGGTCTTCGGTGCGATTGAATTGCACAAGTTGAAGTCAGCCGTCCGCCATCTCGTGCGCCGCGTCGGCGAACTGGAGTCGCGCGCCACGCCTTTAGAAGTCAGGCCGTCTGCGCCGCAAACAACTGCGCCCGCGGTTTTCTCCGCGCCAAAGGCTGCGGCGCCCATGCCGCCGCCAATCCCAGAACCCGCGCGACCGGGTTTCCCGGTCATCGCACGCCCGCCATTAAGACCGCCTCCGATACCGTCAGCTCCATCGCTCAAGAAGCCAATCGATTGGGAAGCATTTCTCGGCGTAAAACTTTTCGCCTGGATCGGCGGGTTCGTTCTTTTTCTCGGGATCGTGTTTCTCGTGAAATATTCCTTCGAGAACAACCTCATCACGCCCGCGATGCGCGTGACCATCGGGACGGTCCTGGGACTCGGTCTCATCGGTACCGGTTGGCTGACGGCGACGCGGCGCTACCGCGTTTCAGGACAAAGTCTCTGCGCCACGGGTGTCCTGGTGCTCTACGGAAATATTTTTGCGGCCCACGTCTTTTATAATCTGATCGAATTGGCGCCGGCCTTCATTTCGATGGCGATAGTGACGGCGGGAGCGTTCTTCCTGGCGGTGCGCATGAACGCGCAGGTGATCGTGGTTCTCGGGCTCCTCGGCGGATTTCTCACGCCCGTTCTTCTCTCGACCGGGGTGGATAATCCGACCGCTCTCTTTGGCTACATCGCAGTGCTGAATGTGGGCGTCGCCGCCGTCGCCCTGCGAAAGCGCTGGGATTACCTCGTCATGCTTGCGGCGGCTGGCACCGCGTTGATCGAGTTTGGTTGGGCGGCGCGATTTTTCGATCCTTCGAAAGCGAATATTGCTTTCGCGGTCTTTCTTGGTTTCGAAGCGCAATTCCTCGCGATCTTCGCGTTGCCACGCCGAGAAAATCCGCCGCAGAACTGGACCGCGCGAGCGGCCGTCACCATGGGTTTCGCCGCAATCGTGTGGGCCTTCTGTCTCCTGACTTATCCTGAATTAGGTCACCGTCCTGGATTCCTTTTCACCTTTGCCTTCGCCGCCGAAGCCGGCCTGCTCCTTCTCCCCGTCTTGTTTACGAAATGGACTCCGCTCGCAGCCATCAGCGGGGCCGCCCTCTTTTTTTTCCTGGCGGCCTGGACGGAAAATTATCTGGCGGACGCGCTTCTGTGGTGGGCCCTCGGCGGTTACGTCGTCTTCGCGCTTCTTCATGCGAGCTTCGCCTTACGCCCGAAACCCGCCACAGCCGATCCCGTAACCACAACGTGGCAAAGCTATGTTCCGCTCCTGCCGCTCGCCTTGATCTGGATGTGCGTCTTGGGCAACAAGACGTCGTCCGCAGTCTGGGTCTGCGTTCTTCTTCTCGATGTGATCGCGATTGCCGTCGCATTCATCCGCCGTTCGCTCCCGGCAATTGTAATCGCGTTGCTCGCGACCATTACCGCTGCAGGATTCTGGATTTCGGTCGCGCCGCCCGAGATCGATCTCCTGGGCTTTCTGACCGTGGCCGCCGGCTCCGGCACTTTCTTCTTCGCCATCGCGCTTTTCGCGGGCCGAAGGTTTTTCCCCGATTCGCAGAATGTTCGTCGCAACATTCCCGCGCTCGCGGCTTCAATGCCATTTCTTCTTTTGCTGATCGCGATGGCGAAGCTGGCGATCGTGAATCCAACGCCGTTCTTCATCACGGCCTTTTTTCTCGCGGTGCTTCTGCTCGCGCTTGGCGTCGTCTCGCGCACCAGCTGGATCGCGCTGATCGCGCTCGGTTTCACCTGGGCGATCGAACGCGAATGGCAGACGCTGCATTTCACCAATACTTACGCAGCCCTCGCGCTTGGCTGGCAGCTCGCCTTTTTCCTGATCTTTCTCGGCTATCCATTTTTCTCGAACGAGGAGCGCAAGCCGTTACCGTGGGCGGTCGGCGCGCTCGCCGGGCCGCTACATTTTTGGCTGATCTACGAGATCATCTCCGCGACGTTTCCCAATTTTCGCGACGGATTCCTTCCGGCCGCTTTCGCGGCGCCGTACGCCATGGGCACATTTTTCCTGGTCAAGAAAAGGCAGGCCGACCCTGCGTCCGGTGATGCGCGCCTCGCGTGGCAGGGAGGAGCCGCGCTCTTTTTTATCAGCCTCATCTTTCCCATTCAATTCGATCGTGAATGGATCACGCTGGGCTGGGCCTTGGAAGGTCTGGCGCTAGTCTGGTTGTTCCGGAGTGTCCCGAACCGCGGCTTGCGTTACGTGGGTGTGGGTTTGCTTTGCATCGCCTTCGTCCGGCTCGCGCTGAATCCTGCCGTGCTCGAATATCACCGGCGCACCGCCACGCCGATCTGGAACTGGTACCTTTACGCCTACGGGATCACAATCCTCTGTCTCTTTCTCGGCGCCTGGCTCTTCCGGGCGGCGCGCCACTCGGCTTTCGAACGTTCGTCCCCAACTCTTCTCTACTCGTTAGGCGCGATCCTCACCTTTCTGCTCCTGAACATCGAGATCGCCGATTATTTCTCCATCGGGCCGACCCTGACCTTTTCGTTCTCGGGCAACTTTGCCCGCGACATGACCTACTCGATCGCCTGGGCGCTTTATGCCTTCGCCCTGCTTTTGATCGGCATGCGGCAGAAAACGCGCTGGGTGCGATACTCCGGAGTGGCGCTCCTCGTGATCACGCTCGCTAAACTTTTCCTCCACGATCTCAACAGCCTCGACAAGCTCTATCGCATCGGCGCGTTTATCGGCGTCGCGATTATCCTGATCGTCGCATCGTTTGTTTATCAGCGTTTCCTCGTGCCGAAGCAGAGGGGCCTCGAACCTTAATTCACTCTTCTGTAGCCGTCGCCCTGTGGGCGACGCGGCGCAGCGCGTCCCACGCAAAATTCGCGTCGCCCGCAGGGCGACGGCTACAGAAGAGCATCTCGACATTTCCCTTTCGTAAATCCTGACTCCGCTGTTCTGTTGCGTCCGTGACAGAGCCCGCGAGTCCCAACCAACGCGTCAGTACGCGTGCCACCGGCATCGTCGGCATCGCCATCTTGTGCAGCCGCATTTTAGGTCTGCTCCGGGAAATGATCATCGCGTCGCTCTTCGGCGCGAGCCGGAACATGGATGCGTTTCTGACCGCGTTCCGCGCGCCGAACATGCTGCGGGACCTGTTCGCGGAAGGCGCTCTCTCCACCGCATTCGTCACGACTTTTTCGAAGAAGATCGCCGCGGAAGGCGACGAATCCGCGTGGAAGCTCGCGAACAAGATCGCCACGCTCACGGCTGTCTTCATGAGCGCCGTTACTCTGCTCGGCGTCGCGCTCGCGCCGGTCCTGGTCGCTTTGCTCGCTCCCGGATTCGACGCCGAGAAGGCCGCGCTCACCGTTGTGCTCGCGCGCATCATGTATCCCTTCATTCTGATGGTGTCGCTCGCCGCGCTCGCCATGGGGATGCTGAACGCAAAACACGTCTTCGGCGTTCCGGCGATGGCATCGAGTTTTTTCAACGTCGGTTCCATCGTCGGCGGTGTGACCCTCGGATGGTGGCTTGATCCGGCCTTTGGCACGCGCGCGCTCATCGGGCTGGCCTTGGGAACTTTGATCGGCGGATTTCTTCAACTCGCCGTGCAGATCCCTTCGCTCTTCAAAATCGGATTCATTCTCCGGCCGGATTTCAACTGGCGCGACGAAGGAGTCCGGAAAGTTTTACAACTAATGGGGCCGGCCGTGATCGCGGCGAGCGCCGTGCAGGTGAACGTCCTGATCAACAGCATGTTCGCCTCCTACCTGGAGGATGGCGCCGTGAGCTGGCTGAACATCGCTTTTCGTCTCATGCAATTGCCTCTCGGAATTTTCGGTGTCGCGGTGGCAACCGTGACGCTGCCGCTGATTTCGCGCAGCGCCGCCGTCGGCAACACCACGGAATTTCGGGGCGCACTGGCGCATGCCCTCCGGCTTGTGATGCTGCTCACGATCCCGTCCGCGATCGGCCTCGTTATTCTGGCGGAGCCGATCATTGCTCTGATTTATCAACACGGAAGGTTCACGGCCGTGGCAACGGCCCACACGGCGGAAGCGTTGCGCTTTTACGCGATCGGACTTGTGGGATACTCGGCGGTCAAGGTCTTGGCGCCGGCCTTCTACGCGATCGAGAAACGGAATCTGCCGATGCTGGTCAGCCTTGGATCGATCGCGGTGAATTTTTGTCTAAATTGGTTTCTCACGTTTCATCTCGAGCTCGGCCATCGAGGACTCGCGCTTTCGACGAGCGTGGTGGCGGTGACGAACTTCATTCTTCTCTACGTCATGATGCGCCGTTATGCGGGCCGGCTCGAAACGGGCACGATGATCAAGACGCTCGGGAAGCTGCTGGTGGCCGGCGCGCTGCTAGCCGGCATTTGTCTGCTCGCGCAACATTTCGTTTTCTTTTCGCAGGTGGGAACAAGCGCATGGCGGAAAGTGTTTGGCTTGCTGATCACGATTGCCGTGGGCGGCAGCGCATTCTTCGGAGCCGCTTACGTTCTGCACGTCGCCGAGCTGCGCGATGTGGTCTTGCTTGTGCGGGGACGGCTTAGCCGATTGCGTTCTTAGCGCGTCGTTTCTTGCTTGTCATCCCGAGCCGCGCAGAGGGCGAGGGACCTTACAAAGCGGTAGTTAGCCAGCTTGCGCAAGAGCTCCCAAGGCAGTGGCACGGTAGAGGCGCAAGCTAATCTGGACTGCGAGTGAGGTCCCTCGCCGTCTGCGCGGCTCGGGATGACATCGCGGATCAGCGCGTCAATCCGACATCGCACCCGCTAGATCTTCGATCAGATCGTCCGGATGCTCGAGCCCGATGGAAAGCCGGAGCAACCCCTGCGGCGTACGTGGGTCCTCGCCTTTGATCGAGGCGCGATGCTCGATCAAACTCTCGACGCCCCCCAGGCTCGTCGCGCGAATAAAGATTTCCGTCTTCGCCGCGACGCCGAGCGCGGCTTCGCCACCGCCTTTTACCTCGAACGACAGCATTCCGCTGAAAGCGCTCATCTGCCGCGCCGCGATTTCGTGACCGGCATGCGACGCGAGTCCAGGATAATGAACCGATTCCACACGCGGATGATCCGCCAGCCAGGTCGCGACCTGGAGCGCGTTCTCCGAATGCGCGCGGATCCGCCACGGCAGCGAGCGCATCCCGCGCAGGATCAGCCAGCAATCGAAAGGCGAGGGGACCGCGCCGCAAGTCGTTTGGATTTCGCGCACGCGCTCAAAAAACTCGCTCTTCGTTTTTGCGATCACCACCCCGCCAGTCACATCGCTGTGGCCGCCGAAATATTTCGTCGTCGCATGAACGACCACATCAGCGCCAAGGTCGAGCGGCCGCTGCACGATCGGCGCCCAGGTATTATCGCAAACGCAGATCGCGCCGGCACCATGAGCGATCTCCGCCACCCGGGAGATGTCGGTAATCTTGAGCAGCGGATTCGACGGCGTCTCCACCCAAAGCAATTTCGTGCGCGGCTGCACCGCCCGCTTGATCTCTTCGAGGATCGACATGTCCACGAAGCTCACCTCGAGACCCCAGCGCATGTAAACCTCGCGCAACAGCTTCGTCATTCCGTGATAAACATCCGTCGGCGCGATGACGTGATCGCCGGGTGCCAGCGCTTGCAGGACCGCGCTCGAAGCCGCCAATCCCGAGCCGAACGCAGCCGCATCCTCGCCGCCTTCTAGAGCCGCGAGCGCTTCTTCGAGCGCATGCCGGGTTGGGTTCGCGCTGCGGCCATAAACGTATCCGTGCGGGTAACCGCCCTGCGCGTCCCGCTCGAACGTCGTCGATAAATGGATCGGCGTCGCGACCGCACCAGTGGCCGAATCGACGGCATGACCCGCATGCACCGCCAGCGTCTCGATCCGCATTTTGCGGTTTGTTTTCATTGCGTCTGCTTTCTTTACTGTAGCCGCCTCGCTCAGTCGAGGCGAGGTGGGTCGAGCGCTCCGTCGCTCGATGGCAATAGTCGCGCCTGTGGTCCAATGGTTAACATCGCGCGACGGAGCGCCCGATCCAACCCATTCGCCACGTCGACTCCCATCAATTCGATTTGACGCCTTCTTTTCTCCGGCGCAAATAGCACCTGAATTTCACGCCCGGCGCATTTAACTTCCGGCTTCTCTTTATGAGCATCTACAACGACGAGGTCTTCCAGATGGCCTGCGACCAGTTCCAGGTCATCGCCGATTACTTGCAGATCGAGGTCAACGATCGCGAGCGGCTCATGCTGCCGAAGCGCGCCATGGCCGTGACGCTGCCGGTGCACATGGATGACGGCAGCACCCAGACTTTCCAGGGCTATCGCGTCCAACATCACCTGACGCTGGGCCCGACTAAGGGCGGCACGCGTTTCTCGCCGGATCTTTCCATGGGCGAAACCGCTGCGCTCGCCATGTGGATGAGCTGGAAATGCGCGCTCGCGAATTTGCCCTACGGCGGCGCGAAAGGCGGCGTCGCGTGCGATCCGCAAAAGCTTTCGCGCAACGAGCTCGAAGCGGTCTCGCGCCGTTACATGCAGGAAATGATTCCGTTCGTCGGCCCGCACACCGACATCATGGGTCCGGACATGGGCACGAACGAACAAGTCATGGCTTGGTTCATGGACACGTATTCCGTCTATCAAGGTTATTGCGTGAACGAAATCGTGACCGGCAAACCGGTCTCGATCGGCGGCACCGAAGGCCGGCGCGAGGCGACCGGGCGCGGCGTCGTGTACTTGATCGAGCGCGCGATGGACATGTTGAAACTGAATCCGGAGAATTGCACTGCGATCATTCAGGGGTTCGGCAATGTCGGTTCCGTCGCCGCGTTATCGCTCGCGCTTAAGACCGGCGTGAAAGTTGTCGGCATCAGCGACGCGACCGTGGCGCTTTATAATCCCAAGGGCATCGATGTCGCGAAAGCCGAGCAGCACGTCATCAAGAAGGGAAACTTGCGCGCGTTCGATGAAGCCGACCGGATCGATCCCAACGAAATGCTCATCATGCCTTGTGACGTGCTGGTGCCATCCGCGGTCGATCGCGTGATCAACGCCGGCAATGCGGCGAAACTGAAATGCCGGATTCTGGCCGAAGGCGCAAATGGCCCGACCACACCCGAGGCGGATCTGATCCTGAACGAGCGCTGGGACGAGCTCTTCGTTATTCCCGATATTCTCTGCAATGCGGGGGGCGTGATCGTTTCCTATTTCGAATGGGTCCAGGGTTTACAGGCGTTCATGTGGACCGAGACGGAAGTGACCGACAAACTTTTCCGCATTCTGGAACATTCGTTCACCCAGGTGATCCGGCGCGCCAAAGCGCACAGGATTTCGCATCGGACCGCGGCGATGGCGATCGGAGTCGAGCGCGTGATGAAAGCGAAACACGCCCGCGGGTTGTTCCCGTAATCCGTGTTCTCGCGACGCGAAGAGAACCGGGGCGATCGGCAGCTCGATGTTCTGACCGATGAAGCGAACGGACTTCGTCTCATCGTCTCACAGGTCGGCGCGGAACTGATCAGCATCGCCAGGCGAAACTCGGCTGGCGAATGGATCGGTTTTCTAAATCGCGATAATGAGCTGGCGAAGCCGGAGAAAGGCTGGGCCAATCACGCGACGGTGATGGGTTACTATCTGCACCGCATCAAGAACGAGCGGGCGCTTTACCGAGAAAATGAAATTCGCGGCGGCACGCATAGTTTTTTGCGCGGCAAGGTGTGGCATCGAGTGGAATCGAATCGCGACAACGAACTGACATACCGCATCACGCCGGAAGATTTTTCGGCGACCGAATATCCGCTCAAGGTCTCGCTCGATCTGACCTATCGAATCGAAGACGAGGGTGTGCGCGTCTCCTTTAGGTTCAGGAACGATGAACCGGAATTGACCGCGCATGTCGGTTTCGGTTTGCATCCGGGATTCGCCGCGAAGTCGTTCGATTCATTCCACTTCGAAATGCCGGCAGGACTTTATCGTCGTCATTTCTCACCCGACAATTATCTGAGCGGGGAGACGGAGGACATTCGGTTCGAGGGAGGCGAGATGCCGTTCCCGAAGGAGAAACTGCAAGGCTCTTTCATTCTCGAATTGCTGGACGTTCCCGATCGGATCTTCACCTATTCGGACCCGCCATCAGGACGGACCGTCGTTCTCGATCTGACCGGTGTGCCGTATCTAACGCTTTGGTCGGACGGCGGCCCCTTTCTCTGCGTCGAACCGTGCTGGGGCCTGACCGATCATCACGAGCAGCGCGCCTTCGAGAAGAAGGAAGGGATTCAGGAGATCGCTCCGCGTCAGGAACTCGTCGCCGGCTTCAGTCTGGCGTCATCGCTAGAATAACCGACTCCCGAGCATGTCATCCCGAGGCTGGCGCAGCGCGCCGAGGGACCTCGCAACTGCAATCCACACGTCTTGTTAGGTAGCGTGCCCGAACTGCTATGGGGAGGTCCCTCGCCGACTTTGCGGCTCGGGATGACAACTGCGCGCCTACAACCCCGCAAATGCCTGATCCAAAACCTCGAGCAGAAAATCAGCGTCCGCTTTTGTCACGCACATCGGTGGAGAGAACCGGATGGTTTGTCCCTGAAGCCCGCCCTTGCCGAGCAGCAGGCCCATCTCCTTACACGTCTCCAGGACCTGCGCGCATTCCGCCTTCGCCGGCTCTTTCGTCGCGCGATCTTTCACCAGCTCAATTCCGAGCATCAAACCTTTGCCGCGGACATCTCCGATGACGCTATGCTTTTCCTTCAGCCGGTTCAGGCCCGCGATAAGGTGGTTGCCGATGGAAAGAGAATTCTCCTGCAATTTCTCGCGGTCGATCACGTCGAGAACCGCCATGCCTTGCGCGCAGACCACTGGATTGCCACCGAAAGTGTTGAAGTGAATTCGCTGCCCCAAAGCAGCGGCAATTTTCGGCGTCGTGACGACCGCGCCGAGTGGCGCGCCGTTGCCGATCCCTTTCGCCATGCAAACAATATCCGGGATCACGCCCTGGGTTTCAAAACCCCAATAGTGTGTTCCCGTCCGGCCGAAGCCCGCCTGCACTTCATCAGCGATGCAGACTCCGCCTGCCGCGCGGATGTGTTCGTAGGTGTGCTTCAAGTATCCATCCGGAAAAACCACGCAGCCGCCCACGCCCTGGATCGACTCGGCGATAAAAGCAGCGACCTGTCCCGGCGTCGCGTAATCGATGAGATTCTTCACATCGGCCGCGTAGTTTTTTCCCGCATCCGGATCGTTGCGGCCCCAGATTCCGCGATACGGATCGGGCGTGATCGCGTGATGGACGCCGAAGCTGTGCGGGACGTTAAATTTCCAGGTATGATGCGCCGTCAATCCCATCCCCGACGCATTCCCGCCGTGATAGGCGTTGCGGAGTGCGATCACATCGTAATTGCTGGTGTAGGCGCGCGCCATGAGGAGCGCGAGATCGTTCGCTTCCGAACCTGAATTAACGAAGTAACAAACCTTCAAATCGCCGGGCATTTTCGAGGCGAGCTTCCTGCCGTACTCCGCGATGTTCGGATGCAGATAGATCGTAGTGGAATGCTGGAGCAATTCGTTTTGAGCGTGCGCTGCGGCGACCACCTCCGGATGGCAATGCCCGACGCTGACCGTCACAATTCCGCCGAGCGCGTCGAGATATCGCCGTCCGGTTTCATCCCAGACGTACTGCATTTTCCCTTCCACGAGCATGATCGGCTTCTTGTAGTAGAGAAAAATTCCCGGATTGAGGAATTCCTTGCGAAGCCGAAGCACCTCATCGGCGGACGGGCCGGCGTATTTCTGCGGGCGATGTTCGAATGGTGGTAGTTCAGGAATTTTCATAGTTCGTTTTCAAGCTGATGGAGGGGCGAGTTCCTGCGAGCCCGTCGTCGGCGTCGCAGAGCCCCGCCCTCCATTGAAGGAATAGAGCAGCGCGAGATATACGCCAAAGGCGATCGCGAAGCCAACGAACCACGCGTAATCGTAAAGCGCGACGAAAAATCGCGGCGTGTTCGCGGCGTCGAGAAGTTTCACGTTCACGAGAAAGCCGGGCAGGTTCGGCAGGATCGCCAGGAGGAGCGATATCATCGCCACAATATTTACTCCGTTGCTGAAGCGGTACCGGCCATCGGCGCGATAAAGATCTTCGACGTCGAGCTGCCTCCGCCGCCAGACGAAATAATCCGCGATCATGATTCCGCCGATCGGCCCGAGGAGCGCACTGTAACCAACCAGCCAGGTGAAAATGTAACCGGACGGATCGGCCACCAGTTTCCATGGCATCATCACGATGCCGATCAATCCGGTGATCAACCCGCCGAGTCGAAACGAAATGCGATGCGGCGCGAGATTCGAGAAATCGTTGGCCGGGCTGACGACGTTAGCCGCGATATTTGTCGCCAAAGTTGCGATGCAAAGTGCGAGCATCGCTACCACCAGCACCACCGGATTTGTGAAACGCGTCAGGACATCGACGGGGTCCCAGATCGTTTGACCGTAGATGATCGTGGTCGCAGAAGTCACGGCGACGCCGATGAAAGCGTAAAGCGCCATCGTCAGCGGAAGCCCGAGCGCTTGCCCGACAATCTGGTCGCGTTGCGAGCGCGCGTAGCGGGAGAAGTCGGGGATATTGAGCGAGAGCGTGGCCCAAAAGCCGATCATGCCGGTGAGCGCCGGAACGAAGAACGCGAAAAATTTACCGGCCTTCGGCTGGCCCGGATCGAAAGCGGAAGGTTGCGACAGAATCGGCCCGAAGCCGCCAGCGTTGCGATAAGCCCACCAGAGCAAAAGCAAACCGAGCGCGATGAGCAACGGCGCCTTGATGTTCAACAAAATGCGGATCGAATTAATCCCCTTGTAAACGACGAACATGTTGATGCCCCAGAAAAAGAGAAAGCAAAGGAATTGGGGAAGGTTGATGCCGAGCGCGTTCGGCATATCCGCCGCGGCCATCGACGGCCAGAAGACCGAGCAAATTTTGTAGATCGCGTTTCCACCGATCCAGGTTTGAATCCCGAACCAGCCGCACGCGACAAAGGCGCGCATCAGCGCCGGCACATTCGCGCCGAACGTGCCGAACGACGCGCGACAAAATACCGGGAACGGAATTCCGTAACGCGTCCCGGCGTGTGCGTTCAAGATCATCGGGACGACGACGATGAGGTTGCCGAGAAAGATCGTCATGATCGCCTGCCACCAATTCATCCCGCCGCCGATCAGCGACGAGGCGAGCATGTAAGTCGGGATACAGGCCGACATCGAAATCCAGAGCGCCGCATAACTCGCGACGCCCCAGGTCCGGCGCTCCGGCGGTACCGGCGCGAGGTCTTCGTTGTAGAGGCTGCTGTCTTTACTCATGCTCATGCTCGTGATCTTGCTCCTGATCTAAAGATCGCAGTTTCGAAGACGATCAAGAGCATGATCAAGATCAGGAGCAGGAGTTTTAGAAATGCGTAGGCTCGCGCTTCAGCATTTGGCCACGGCCGGTCGTGCCGACAAACTTCCCATCACGCGCCGCGATTTCCCCGCGGACCGTGACCAGGCTGGGCCGGCCTTCGATTTCCCAGCCTTCGAACGCGCTGTAATCGACATTCATCAACTGCGTCTTCGCGGAAATCTTGCCTCGATATTCCGGATCGTAGATGACGAGGTCGGCATCGGCTCCGATCTGAATCGCGCCTTTGCGCGGAAACAATCCAAAGGTCTTTGCGGCATTCGTGCTGGCGACATTGACGAATGTCTGCAAATCGAGCCGGCCGGTTTTCACCCCGTGGGTGAAGAGCAGGTTCACCCGATCTTCGAGCGATGGAATGCCGTTCGGAATTTTGGTGAAATCGTCGCGGCCCATCGGCTTTTGCGTTTTGAAATCGAACGGCGCGTGATCGGTGGCGAGCGTTTGAATCTCTCCGCTGCTCAATCCATTCCAAAGAACCGGTTGATTGCTCTTGTCGCGCAACGGCGGTGACATGACGAATTTCGCGCCCTCGAAGTCCGGACGCTCCGCATAAGTTTTATCGAGCACCAGGTATTGAATCAGGGTCTCGATGGTCACGTTCACGCCGCGATGCCTGGCCTTGAGCGCCTCGCGCAACGCTTCATCGCAGCTCAGGTGGACGATATAAACATGCGCTCCGGTCAGTTCAGCGAACGTCATCAAATGATGCACGCCTTCCGCTTCCACCCGCGGCGGCCGGCTTTCGTGGTGTTGCTCCGGCCCGGTCTTTCCGGCGGCTAGCAATTCCTTCTGGCGTTCCGCAACGAGGGTTTCGTTTTCGCAATGCGCGGTCACGATCACGCCCAGCTCCTTCGCCAACTTCAAGGTTTGATAGAGCTCCGCGTCATCGATCCCGAACGCGCCTTTGTAAGCGAGGAAGATTTTGAAGGAGCTAATGCCGGCCGCAACAATCTCGCGCAGTTGCGCCGCATTCTCTTCATCGAAGCGAGTGACGCCCATGTGATAGGTGTAATCACACGCCGATTTGCCCGCCGCTTGTTCCTGCCAAAGGCGAAAGCCTTCCGCCGCACTCATGTCGCGCGCCGGACAAACCATCTCGATCATCGTCGTCGTCCCGCCGACTAGCGCCGCTTTGCTCGCGGTCTCGTAAGTGTCCTTCGAGAACGTCCCCATGAACGGCAGATAGATGTGGACATGCGGATCGATGAACCCGGGAAAGACATACTTCCCGCTCGCATTGATCACTTCCGCGCCGGCGGGCGGATCGATGTTGCGATCGATGTGGGTGATCCGCTCGTGTTCGCAGTAGATGTCCGCGAGGTAATGCTCACTGCCCGTGACGATTTCGCCGCCTTTTATGAGAAGTGACATGGAAGAAAGTGACGTGTGACGAGTGACGTGTGACGAGTTTAAGAAGCGCCGCTTAACTTTCGGCGGAGGCCGTTGAGCATGCGGCGGATATCATCGAGCAAACCGAATGATGTCTTTGCGGATTCGGCGCTGGCAAACCCGAGTTCGAGGCTGAGGATCAGTTGAGTTTCGAGTTCTGCGACTGAGCCCTCAGCATGCGAGATGAACTGAATGAATTCGCCCGTGGTATGGCGGGCCTGCCCTTCCGCAATGTTCGACGGGATTGATATCGTGGCGCGGCGCATTTGCGAGACGAGCCCGAATTTCTCCTCGCTGGGGAACTTGCCTGTTAACCGATAAATGGCCTTGGCCAGCTCAATCCCTTTCTGCCAAACGACGAGATCTTTGTAGTTCTGGGTTTTCTTTTCCATTGCGACGTTCTAGCCAAAAACACGTCACTCGTCACTTGTCACACGTCACTTTCTTTACTTCTTCCAAACATCTCCGACGCCATCCCCAAACCAGCGGCTCGTTACCACTTTCTGCTGCGTATAAAACTGCACGCCTTCTTTTCCCTGAATGTGCAGATCGCCATAGAAGGAATCGTCCCAGCCGGTGAAGGGGAACATCGCCATCGTCGCCGGCACGCCGACGTTGATCCCAACCATGCCGGCCTTCACCCGATGTTTGAATTCGCGCGCGGCCTTGCCTGAGTTGGTAAAGATCGCGGTGCCGTTGCCGTAGGCGGATCGATTCGCGACTTCGATCGCGTGATCGAGATC
Source organism: Verrucomicrobiota bacterium (assembly GCA_041167325.1). GTDB lineage: Bacteria > Verrucomicrobiota > Verrucomicrobiia > Chthoniobacterales > UBA10450 > AV80. The sequence continues at coordinate 176,860 of JBEEHH010000018.1, forward strand.
TTCCATTCGCATCACGTTCAGGACGGGGCCGAAAACTTCTTCGCGCGCCAGCGTCATTTCGTTTTGCACTTGATCGACAATGGTTGCGCCGAGGTAAAATCCGTTGGGAGCATCGGCCACGCGGATGCCCCGGCCATCGGCGATAATTTTTGCGCCCTCTTTCTCGCCGGTCGCGAGCAGACTCATGACGCGATCGCGGTGCTGCGCGGTGATCACGGGACCCATGTCGGGTTGCGTGGGAACGTCGGTCGGTCCGACTTTGATGGCACGCGCGGCTTCGACGAGCGAAGGCAGCACGCGGTCAGCCGCTGCCCCAACCGCGATGGCGGTCGAGCCCGCCATGCAGCGTTCGCCGGCGCAGCCGAATGCCGCGGTCGAAAGTGCGTCCACGGTCTGGGACACGTCCGCGTCCGGCATGATGATGATGTAATTTTTCGCGCCGCCATTTGCCTGGACCCGTTTGCCGTGACGCGTTCCGGTTTCGAAAATGTATTTTGCCACCGGCGACGAGCCGACGAACGAGATCGCTTTCACTTTCGGATGAGTCAGGAGCGCATCCACGCAATCGCGTCCGCCGTGGACAAGGTTGAGCACGCCTTTTGGCAGGCCTGCCTTTTCCAGCAGCTCGATCAGGAGCACGACAGTCAGGGGAACTTTCTCGCTCGGTTTGAGCACGAACGTATTTCCGCAGGCGATCGCGAGCGGAAACATCCACATCGGCACCATCGCGGGGAAGTTGAACGGCGTGATTCCGACGCAAACGCCGAGCGGTTGATTCAACGTCTCGCAATCGACCCCACGCGCCAGGTTCTCCAGCGTGTCGCCGAAGAGGAGCGTCGGAACGCCGCACGCGTATTCGATATTTTCGATACCGCGATAGGTGCTGCCCCGCGCTTCGGCCAGCGTCTTCCCATGTTCGCGCGTTACGCTCTGGCAGATCCGATCGAAATTCTCCTCGACGAGCTGGCGGTAACGGAAGAACACCCGCGCCCGTTCCACCGCCGGCGTTTCACGCCAGGCGGGAAATGCCGCTGCTGCTGCTTCCACGGCTTCATCCACCATCTCAGCGCCGCCCATTGGGACTTCCGCGATCGTCTCGCCGCGTGATGGATTAAATACCGGCGACGTCGCGACGTTGGAAACGTTCCGCCACTCACCGCCGATGAAAATGGGGCACGGGGTAAGTGACGAGTGACGAGTGACGAGTGACGGGTTGGCGGACATAGCGGTTCCTAACTTGTCACTGGTCACATGTCACTCGTCACTTTCTTCATCCCCGCGCCAGCGCATCCGATTGTTTTACGAACTCGTCGCCGCTCCACTCGCCGTCGGCCGCCACCATCTTCTTCGGCGCTTCGGCGGCGGCAGCTTTTTCCGCAGCCGCGGCCTTCTCCTTCGCCTTGCGCTGGCCTTGCATCCGGACCAGCTCGCGGTGCGTCGTGAAATAATCGAGGCTCTTGCCTTTGAAATCCTCCAGGGTCTCGAACTTATGTTTCTCCATGAAGGCGAGAAGTTCGTCACACATTCGCTTCACCGATTCGTAGCCGAATTTCATCACGCCGGTGCAGACCTGCACCGTGTCCGCTCCGAGTAAGATGAACTGGGCCGCATCTTCGCCGGTCTCGATCCCGCCGAGTCCCGACAGAGTGCGCCCGGGGAATTCGCTCCGGATCATCGTCGCGATCTCCATCACCATCCGGAGCGCGATCGGCCGCACCGCTTTTCCCGAGTAGCCGCCGGGCGTGGTGAATCCCTCGACCGTTGGCTCGGGCCGCAGCGTATCGAGATTCACGCTCATGATGCTCCGGATCGTATTAATCGCGCTCACGCCCTGACAGCCGCCGCGGAACGCGGCTCGGCTCGGCTCGGCGATGCGCGTCACGTTCGGCGTCATTTTCGCCCAGACCGGTTTCTTCGCCGCCGACATAACCCAGCCGCAAACCTCCTCGACGATCTCCGGGTTCTCGCCCATGGCCGCGCCCATTTTCCGCTCCGGCAATCCGTGCGGGCAGGAGAAGTTCAGCTCGAACGAATCGATGCCGGCGTCTTCGCAGCGCTCCACGATTTCGATCCAAGCATCGCGACTATACTCTTCCATGATCGACGCGATCAGGATGCCGTCGGGATGCTGGTCCTTGCACTTCTTGAATTCGTCGAGCCAGATGTTGAACGGCCGGTCGCTGATAAGCTCAATGTTTTCCCAACCGATCACGTCTTTTTTATCGAGCGCGTGAAACTTCGCATAACGCGGCGCGACGTTGACGACTTTCGAGGAATCGAGGCTGACCGTTTTCGCGATGACCGCGCCCCAGCCTTCTCGGAAAGCGCGCGTAATGACGTTCAGGTTAGTCCCGGGCGGCCCCGATCCGATGACAAACGGATTCGGCAGCTTGAGACCATCAACAGTAGTTGCGAGTGTCGGCATAGTGCTCCTCTTTTAGATGAACTTTCCTGTTTAGCGCTTTCGCCGGAGGAATTCGATAGAATTTTTAGAGTCTTGCTAGATCCAGCTCATGGCTTTGTCCGCCAGCTTATCGAAGGCGGTTACAGCCAGTTCGAGATGTTCTTCTTTTGTGTCTTCGATTTTGTTGTGGCTGAATGCCATGGAAGCTTTGCACGAACATCATGATGGTAGGGATGCCGACGCGAGAGCGATCTCGGCGGCGTCGTGAAAGCGGCCGCATGGAAGGCGATGTGGTTTGGCGCCGGTGTTGGAGACAGCTTCATCCGCAGAGAGAGACGAGGTCGCTGGCATCGGACCATTTTTTTCACCGTCGCGCTGGTCAGGTTTCGGCGCACCGTAGCCGTAAGTTACGAATATGGATCGTGATCCATGAACAAAGGATGGGACATCCGTCAAAGTCGAAACGCCTCGCGGGCAAATGCCGTTATCTCGTGGCGAATTTCATCCTCCGGATGCTTGGGATTGTCGTGGGTTGGATTTGCATCAACGCGCTCTACCATCGTCGCTAGCTGCAGCCTCGCTTCCGGCGACAAGTCATTCGAAGCGCGAAGCATTTCTGCTTTCATGCGCGCGGCACGTTCAGGCGCGTCATCTCTGACGAAGCTATATGGCTCTGCGACTGCAAAGGCGATGAGCAGACGGGCACGGGTGAAGGAATCAGGTTCGCTCCAAAGACTGACGATCTTGCGCGCGAAATGAAATCGTCCCGTGACATTTGTAACGTCGCCGCCGGAGCTAAGAGCCTTGCGATTCTCAATCTCCTCCGCGTTTTGAGTCGCGAGGCGCCGCAAATCTGGCTGGAGCTCGCGGAGGTCCGCGGCCCAGATCGTCCAGAAAAGCGCGGTCAGGCTATTGTTGGTTGCGGCGAGATGAGGTCTCACGATTTTGGTCAGCTGGGGGTTGAAGCGGACAGGATCAGCTTCTGCCAACTGCGTGAGTGCTCCTAGAATTTCGTCGAATCCTGAACCTGAATCCTTCGAGAACTCCGCGGCAATGCGATCGAAAAACTCCGTGCGACCTCGGCGGGCGAGGGCGCGGCAGGCATATCTCGCAGCGTTGTTGCCTTCGTCACCCTTCCGCTTGCGGTCCAGCAATCTTACAAGCGCCTGATCGATTTCGCGGCCGGAATAATGCAGCGGTGCATCCTTCGGCACGAGCAGATCGATTACGTGGTCCAGATCTTCCCAGCCAGTGTTCGGGTCGTCCAGAATCTTTATGATCCTGGAGAGCCGCGTGGGTTCATCAGGCAGCTCCTCCGCATCACGAAGAACTAGGAATGCGGAGATCGCGAGCGCGTCTCGCCTGGTCGCTGGCATGTGGCGGGCGATCGCTCTTGCTCGCTTTGGATCGACCTTGACTAGTTCGTCGAAAAACTGTCGGGCCCATTTTGCGTCGGGCTGGGTCGCGAACGTTTCAAGGACGTTCGCATAACGCTTTTTGTCGAGCTCGGCGAGTCGCTGCATCGCCCATTGCATGCCCTCGGACTTCGATAACGCCCATGCCTCCAGTTTCGCCGCGTCGTTCGCCAAAGCCAATCGACGCAAGGCGAATGTCACTGATTCCCGCACGTTATCGGCGGTGTTGACGCCGCGATCATACAGGTGCCAGTCACGCTCCGTCTCCAACGCAGCGCGTTGCTGCTCGATGTGTTTACGCTCCTTCTCATTTCCCACGTCCCATTCGTTAGGCAGCTTCTTCAGCGCGGCGAAGACTTCGCTGGCGCTTCGTTGTTTCGCCCCTGCGGACGGCACAGCCTTTTCGATCGCGCGTAAGCGATCCGCGGCGCCCGAGAGTCCAAATCTGCCGCTTAGCCGAGCCGCTTCGGCGACGATCGCGAAGGAGATCTTGTCCTGATCGAGTGCGAACCAATCAAGAAACTGAAATGTCAGGTCGCAAAGGCGTTTCCGCTCCTCTGTTTCGTAACGAGGCGTGTAAATTCGATCGAAATCGAAATTGGGCGGATGCCTCGGTTCGAATTTTGCCCACTCGGGGCCCAGATGCTCAGGAAGGGCGCGTTGAATCAGATACGCGGCAAAGTTAAAGAACACCTCGGGCTCATATGCTCCGGACCAGCGTTCCGCGAGGTAGTCTGCCCAATGTGACGCGCCGACTTCAATAGGCGCGCTGCCTTCGCTGCGGAAGGTAAGCTTGCCGTCACCATCTGCCGTTGAGAACACGCTGCTGCTGGTAAAGGTGGAGTCGGAGTCGGTGGTGGCGCGCTTCGCCTGGATTCGATTAAGCCACCAGATAACAGCGGCGATTTTGCGCGCATCCTCATAAGGCACGACGCACAAGCGAAAATCGAACGCCGGCTGATCATGAACGACGTTGTAAAAAGCATCGCCGCCGGACCACGATTCTGCGTAAGCGAGATACGATTCGTGCGGATCAACACGTAGGAAATAATGCCTATCGACGGCATTGTAACAGCGCGATGAGAAATTTGCCAGCGTGACGGTGCAGCGCGCCGGCGGCTCCGCTTGATCGACATTGGGCAGGGCTAAGGGATAAGCAGCCCGGTGCTCTGGCTTTCTGTTAGCATCGACAAGGGCGAGTGCGGCCGTCTTGGCGTCTGTCGTCCAAAAACCGTCGGACAACTGATCTGCAATCTTCGCCTCAAACTCGATATCGATTTCACTTTTTCCATCCGCCATAAAGCGGAGGATATCGGCGTCTGACGCACCCTTCAGCGAAGTTGAGTCTACCTCGGGTTGGGCCGCAAACATTCGGCATGTGACCAGCACAGTGAGGGCAGCTGAGAGGGGAAGCGTATGCATTGTCTTATGGCCGAGCGGCTGAGTGCTCGATCCAGCTTAGAGTTTTGGTCGCCAGGGCGTCGAACGCTTTCATGGCCAGCGTGAGGTGCTCTTCTTTCGTATCCTCGATTTTGTTGTGGCTGATGCCGTGGAGGCTTTGGACGAACATCATGATCGTTGGGACGCCAGAACGCGCCACTTCGGCAGCGTCGTGCAAGGGACCGGAGGGGAGGCGATGAGGCGTGGCGCCGGTTTCGGAAATTGCTTCATCGCAGAGCGCGATGAGATCGTTGTTGAAGAGGATAGGTTCGATCTGCCAGAGGCGGTCCCACGAGACGGTGACGTTTCCTTCTTTCGCGAAACGCTCGCTGGATTCCTTTGCTTCGCGCAGCATTTGGGCGAGCGCAGCGGCGTCGAGATGGCGTTGATCGAGCGTGATCCGGCATTCTTCGACCACACTGGTGACGATGCCCGGCTTTGTGGTGCAGGAGCCGATCGTGCAGACGCCGGTCCGAGCCGGACTGGCGGAGTTCCGCTCGGCGATTCGATAAATTTCCGGACTCATTTTGGCGGCGGCGAGAAAGGCGTCTTTGCGACGGTTCATCGGCGTGCTGCCGGAATGCGCGGCCTGACCGCGAAAGGTGATCGCGTGCCGTTCGACGCCGAATGTTCCGAGGACCGTGCCGAGCGGCCGATCCAGGTCGAGAAGGACGGGACCTTGTTCGATGTGCAGTTCGAGATAGGCGGCGGCGTTCGCAAGTTCTTTCCGGCATTCCTTCACTTTTTCGAAATCGATTCCGTGTTGCTCGAGCGCGGCGGGGAGGGTGATGCCCTCTTTATCTTTCAAAGCCCGCGCTTCATCCATGTCCAGATGACCCGAGCACGCGGACGAACCGAAGAGGCTTTTCCCGAATCGCGCGCCTTCTTCATCGGCCCAATCGACGAGCCGCACCGTCACCGGTGGCTTGCCGCCATATTGCGCGTTGATGCGACGCAGAATTTCCACGGCGGCGAGGGTGTTCAAACAGCCATCGAGCCAGCCACCGTTCGGGACCGAATCGATATGCCCGCCGATCAAGAGCGCCTTCTCAGATGCGCCCCACAAAGTCGCCCACAAATTCCCGGCTTGATCCACGTGAATCTCCGGGGAAAATTCCTCGAACTTTCGTCGAAGCCAGGCGCGCGCCTTTGCCCATGTGGGAGTGAACGCCACCCGCTGCGCGCCATTCTCGTCGCCGGTCAGCTCCCGAAGTTCCTTCAGTTCTGCAATAGTGCGCTGCGGTCCCGTCTTCATGGTGAAAACGAGGATATGCACCCGGTCTCCAAATCACAATGCCACAAGCGAACGCGCCGGAACATAGACTTGCAGTCTGTGCGCCCAACAGAGTTGCACTCGGCTGCCGTCGAGACTGGGGCAACGGACAGAATGTCCGTTGGACGCACAGACCAGAGGTCTATGTTACGACGGCAGACGATTTGAATTTACCAAGGACCCGCGGTGCGTTAGACGATTGGAACCGAGCATCAAGACATCATCATGACTGAGCACGAATATATTTTGGGCAGAAAACCGGACCGCGAAATTCCGGCGGACAAGATCGGCAAATTAGAATTGGCGCCGGAGACAGACGCTGGCACTTCGCGGGCCCCAAGCGGCCCTGGGGAAGCGACCGGCCGAATGAGCCCGTTTTGGGTCAAGTGCTGGAGCTGCAACAAATATCTTACCCGCCCGTTGACCCCTCCGAGTGAGCAAGCCTACACCTGCCCGAACTGCGGCGCGGTGAACATGCTTTAGCGGCGCGGCTGGCGGCAGGGCCGCGAGGTTTCCATATTTCGTTGCAGGCGCGGAAGGCGTCCGTTAGAAACACGAAATGGAACCGACTGACTCATCCGACAAGGCGGTTCCTCCGCCGAAGGTAACTCCGCCCCCTCCTCCTCCTTCATCGACGCCCAAGGCTGCCGCGTCCGGGCCGCCGCCGGGACCTTCGTCAGTCCCGAAGCCGCCACCATTACCTTCTGCGTCGCCCGTAGTACCTGAGGTTCGCCCGGCAGGTCCTCCTCCATTACCGGCGTCCGCCTACCCGGCGGCCGGCGCGGCGGTCGCGGGTCCCGCGTCAGCGACCCAGGCACCGGAAGGCGAAACTATCTGGAGCCCATACGTGGCTATTCTCGGGAGCATTTTCCTTTCTCCGGCGTTCGGCGGCTTCATCGTTTGGCGAAATTGGCTGAAGATGAAACGACGCCGGCGCGCGTTGGTCGCAGCCCCATGGTTCTGGCTGGGTTTCGGGATAATCGGCCTTGTCTTCTATTCGCGGAGCGGGGTCGTCCTGCTCATTTGGATCGCGTATCTCGCGGCATGGATCGCGTTCTCCGCCTTCCCGCAGATCCGTTACATCGATACGACGTTCAAGAGGGAAAAGACGCGGTGGGGCCTTCCTTTGGTGGCCGCGCTCATCCTTTTCGCGGTTGGCTTCACCGTGTTTCAAATCGTGACCCCAAGCACCAAGGCCACCCTGGCCCCGAGCCCGGAGCAGCCCACTACGACTCAGCTTCCTCAACAATCGCACGACCGCATCTTCACCGCGGAGGAGTTGCGCGACATCTACAAATCTTCCGTCCTGGAAGTTCGGGCCCTTTGGAAACAAAAGTCCTCCACCGGCAAGACCGAATCCGGCGCGAACGGGACTGGGGTGCTTTTGTATAACGACACCGAGTACGGACTAGTGGCGACCAACTGGCACGTAGTGGAGCCGGCTGACACGATGACGGGCGGTTACCATTGCGGGGTGCGGTTTTCGCATGAAAAAGAATTCGCCGATTGCCTCGTGGTAGCGCGTGCGAAAAACGAAGTCGATCTGGCGCTTCTCCTCGTTAGGCTGGAAGGCAAATGGACGCCGAACCAGTTTCCCGTGCGCGCTCTGGATCAGGTTAAGGAAGGTGAAGCCTGCATCGCGATCGGTAATGCGCTGGGCGAAGGCCTGAGTATCACGGCTGGCATTATCTCGCGGTTCGACAAGGTGAAAGACCAAACGCTTATTCGAACCTCGACGCCGGTAAGTCCCGGAAACAGCGGCGGCCCTTTGATCCTTTGCCGCGGCGGCTCGCTGGCGGGTATCGTTACCCTGCAGTCGCGAATCACTAACGTGCAAAATGTAAACTTCGCGACTCCGGCTCAATACATCCTGGATAAAGACATCTGGGAATTCCAAGGCGACCAGCCGCAGGCCCAAGCCTTACTCAACAAAGCGATCGAGCAGTCGCCGAGTTTGTCTCCGAAGAAGTAACAGCACGCAGCTAGGGCGACGCGGACGGAGCAACGTAATCGCGAAGCTTCGGACTAAGGGGCACAGGCTCCCCGCCCCGGCTGAGGTAGAGCCGATAGAGCTGCTTGTGAAAATGCATCCAGGAAAAGTAAACGACGACGACGGCAAAATACATGCCTACGCAGAAAACAAGCATGCCCACGCATACCAGCATCACGCTGGATAAGGCCAGGAAAAGAGAACCGATCGCCATCTCCTTCCAGGTGAGACTTACCAGGCGCTTCGCAAAAGTGAAATCAAACGCGCTGGCAAAATCCTGAGTGATGGAAGCTTTCAGGGTAAGCGGAGTTAGCACAAACATGATCGCAACCACCATAACAAGGTAGAACAACACCATCATGATCACCATGATGGCGGCGGCGCAACCACCTGTCTCGTTGTTGTGGCCTGACAAGAAGAGACTCGGCAACATCATGATGGGAACGGTGCAAAACGAGAGCACCAGCGATAGGACGAGACTGCTTACCAGTGTCACAAGAAAAGGCCAGAGGCCGCGTTCCAGATACTTTGCGAACCTGTTGAAATCGAAATCAGGGAACGTTTCGAACCGTTCGTCCTCCCGGGCCCAGAAACCGGTGATGAGCCAACCCTTGGTTACGATGGGTCCCACCACTGGAATGAGAGCGCACAGTCCGCCCAGAAGCATATTCATCATCCACTTGGGACTCTTGAAGAAGTCAGTGATCGAGGCGCTGTAGTTCATTTAACAGTTATACGCCGCTCATTGAAGATCGTAAACCTCAACCAAGGCCACGCCGGTAGTGCCGTGAGCGCCCCGCACGATCGCGGTATAGGCCCCGGGACTGAGGGTAGTGACAAGCGCGCTTTCGACCAGACTATTCGGGGCGAAGCCGACCGCTTGCAGTTGGATGGCTTGGAAAGCATTCTCCTGCCAGTTGTCATCCGACATGAGAAGGTTGCCCTGGCTATCGTGAAGCTCGAGGCTGGGATCAGGGAGGCCGCCGGCAACGCCGAGGCTGGCCAGAGAAGGACCGCGCGCCCGCACCACGATCCGGGATTGCCCCTGCCACAAGATAAAGCCGGCGATCAAGACGTTATCGGCGGTTTGAACGTTCCCGCGCGTGGCGATATTTGCGAAGCGCGACGGCGCGGGTTGATTGTCGACATCGTAAAACTCCACAAGCGCTATGCCCTCGCTGTTTTTGCCTTGCACGATGGCCGTGTAGTTGCCAGGACTGAGTGATTCGAAGAGCGCACTTTCCCGCTGATCCTTAGGTTGAAGGCCGGTACCCCGGATCAGGGCCTCCTGAGTGGCATCGTCCTGCCAGTTATCATTGCTTGCTATCGTTTGTCCATTCGCGGCGATTAATTGCAGGGTCGGATCGGAGAGCGTGCCCGTGACTGGAGCGGATGGTCCGATAGCGCGGATGATTACTTGTTTGGCTGGGGTCCCCTGGATGATGAGTCCGCCGATCAAGACATTTTCGCCGGCGCCAACCGTTCCCCGGGTAGCGAGATTCGCCGGCACGCCAGGGAAGCTGGACTTATGGCCGACGATTGACTCCACGGCAGTTCTCGCGTCGAGAAAACCGTATCCGTCGGTAGGATCAAAACCACTTCCAAGCCGGTTGCCTAACGCTCCATAGATCGCTAGTGCGGAATTAACAGTTGCCCTCACGCTGGCGCCGGCGAGAAGGTCCGCGGAATTTCCTCCCGCGTTGATGCCGGCCTCATCGCGATCGAGTCCGAACGAGATGATTTTGCCTGCGGTAAAGGAGTTACCGAAGGTAAGAGTCAATGTTCGCAGGTCAGGCGAGAGAGTTTGCGAAATCGAGACGCCGCCGCTGTTTTGGCCGACCGTGAAAGGAAAGCCCAGGTCCGCTCGCGGATCGAACACTAGAGGAGTGTTACTAAGATCGATCGTGAACTGGTTAAGTGTCTCGCCGCTTTGGCCGTTGAAGGTAAGAGTAAAGAAATTCGGACTGGTAGCACTCTCGTTACTATCATCACCCGCCGCGGTCAGATCGACAGAAGCTGTTGCCGTCGTCGTCAGGGCCCTCGAGAAATTCGGATCGAGATCGTGCGGATTCGCAGACTGTTCCAGGATGGTCCGCACCTGAGTTGGGGTGAGGGAACCAGGGCCGCCGCCCGCTTCGAGGAGTAAGGCGGCAAAGGCGCCGGCATTAGGAGCCGCGGCACTGGTTCCAAAGAAATTTGGATAGCCATCGTTATCGTAGTCCGCCCCGGCATCGGTGGGGAAAAACGAAGTGTCCACGCCGTCAGCCGCGGCGAATTCCGGTTTCAACCGGATCTCGGGGGAAGCGAGTCGCTGGCCTTGAGCATTGAAATAGAAAGGCAGACTGCCACCTGTCGAGCTGAACCCTTCGAACGCGGGCTCGTAGGGACCCGGCGGCGGATTGCTCTTTTCCGGGTTATAATTGGCCACGGTATTGGGAGTATTGCTGTAAACATACGCAGCAACCGCATTCGCATTCGCAGCCGCCGGATGTCCGAAAAGTGAAATGACATCGGTGGTGAAGTAAGGTCCAGTGATAACTCCTTCGTCATAGGAGACAAGGCGCAGGTGACGCGCGTTAGGTTGACCGGACGAGCGCAAGCTAATGACCAGTTGATAGGTCGTATTCGGATTAAGATCGACGATCTCGATAGGCTGGCCTGTCGAGAAGCTGTTATCGGTGCCGCTCAGTGCGGGCAGGTAGGTCCCGTTCTGGTCGAAAACGAGAAGGTTGTAGTCCGTCGTAACCGAACCGGAAAGAAACGGATCGTCCCACTGGAAGACGATTTCGTGGGAGCCGCTGGCGTCGGTAGTTACCGGCATGGCAATGACCGGCGTGGAATTCGAGCTAAAGTTGTGGAAGCCGCCGGCGTAAAGGTTCAGAGGCACCGATGTGAAACGAAGGTTGCTACTGCGCGTGCCCGAGGAAACAATGTTCGCGTCGGCGGCATAGCCGCGATTACTGCTGTTCCCCGCGGCTGAGAAGAAAGCGACTTTTTTTCCAGGAAGCGAATTGCTCGTCGCGACATCATCGATCGCCTGGGCGATGATTCCATCGGAGAAGAATGGTTCGTCGGCGAAACCAATATCGTCCACGATGACGTCGCAAAGCGTCTGGGAATTGGTGCGCAAATTCCGGATGCTGGCGGCCATCGTCACCTGTGTATTTCCTGACGCGGAAAAACAGATTTTCGCGGCCGGCGCAATGTCGTGCACGATCTCGGCCATGGCGCGGCCTTCGTCTGAAGCGGAAGCATCATCATCTCTTAGGACAACTACCGGCTGAGTGTAACCGTCGGGATTTCCCGGCCCGGGCAGATCGCCGGAAGCGACTCCGACGCTAGCGCGCGGGACACCCGCAGCACGATCGTAAGAGTCCGAGACCAGACCGACACTGATGCCGCGGCCCAGGACGCCTTGCGGAGTCAATACGCCAGGCGTGTTAACTTCCGCGGCGTGCTCCACCGCGCTGCTCTCGGCCGTAACTACCCCGGCCCGCCGCACGGGTCGCGGCGCGAGCATGATGCTGCGCACTCCTTTCAGGTTCGCGGCAGCGATGGCTTGGGAAACAGGCAGCCAGGCCGAGACGACTCCGTTGCGCCAATGTAAATCCGCAGCCATCACTTCGGCTCCCAAATCATTCAGGCGCGCGGTGACATCGGCGGCCGGGATCTCCCCGTTGAGATAAATATTTACAACGACGCGTCCGGAATTGTCGGACATGATCGACCTCGCCGTGCTGATCCTCGCCTGTAACTGGCTTTGGTCCTGTTGGAATAACTCAACGAGTTGCTTTAGCCCCAGTCCGAGATTCTCCGGCACTGGCGAAGTGATGGGATCGTTTCCCGGCAAACTTTGAGCATGGACGGCGATGGCAAAGCCGAACACGCAGCCGCAAAAAATAAATCGATTCATCGAACGAAATCAGCCCGGGTGGTCTGTCGATGGAACACTACTGTAGGCCCGGCGTTGCTGCAAAATTCACGGCCCGCGGCTCCCGGCCGCAAACAAATAAACACGCGCATTTGGCCCTTCGACACGAATCAGGACTAACTATGATGAGAACAAGATTTTTGATCGTCATCGCGGTCCTCGTTGCCGCGATCATGCCTTCAGTCGCGAATGCTGGCCGGATCAGCATTGAAATCGGCGACCGCCCGTTCTACCGCGGCGGGACTTACTGGGACAGGGATTGGGAAATGGTGTGGGTGCCTGGTCACTGGTCCCGTTATCGCCGCGAATGGGTTCACGGTCACTATGTCCGCGGCCACCGTCGCCACCACGATCGCGATTGGCGCAGCGATCGTCGCGATGACCGTCGCGATGACCGCACCTATTACGACGACAACCGTCGCTAAAAATGCTGGCGGGCGGCGTCGGCCGGTGTAGATAGGCTCGTGCACAAGGACCTGCCGCCGGGAATTTTTGATTTAAGCGAGCGGTCTACGCGATATGCCGCCGGGTTTTGCTTTGTCGTCGGTTTTATCCTGAGCGTGATCGTGCGAGTCGGGTTCGTTTTGGCCCGGGAACATTTCTCGCCAATGTCGCCCTGGTCGGGCGAGTAGTAAGCCGCAATAAGGGTGCGATCGCGAAAAGGGATTGTATTTTTTTGCGGTTGATGGAATTTCTCCACCGCGTTCATGTTCGCCGTCCGCAAATAATCCGGTTGTTTTCACCCAGAGAAATCTGAGGACCCCAGCAGCCGCAGCGGACCAATCCAAAGGTCTCCCCGGAGCGAAGTGAAGAAGAGAAACTTTTATGATGCGAAATATTTTCCTGATCCTCGTCTCAACGGCCGTTGCCGGCGTCGTTACACTCAATGCCGCACCGACTCCGACGCCAAGTGCTCCAAAGGCTTCGACTAAGAACAAGACCGAGACGAAGCCCGCGCTGAAGCTGACTCCGGTGGCTCCGCTGATCGAAGGTTGGTCGTTCGCCAACGGCGTTTGGGTCCACAGCGACGGTTACAAGTACGTGAATGGTCAGGTAATCCGGACCGGCAATCAGACGCATAAACGCGTGCCGAAGCCGCCCACGAAGACCCAGTTGGATTCACTGAAAAAGAAGGCGCCTCCTTCCGCAGCCGATGCCGCCAAGGCGAAGGCCGCCGAGCGGGAACGCAATCTGACGCCGAGGCCCGCGCCCCAGACTGGCACGCATTTGTAGGCAACCGCCCGCGCGCAATCGGGGTTGGTCATCCGAGATCGATCATGATTAATTCGTGGTCGTGCGGGGCCTATAGCTCAGCGGTTAGAGCAGGGGACTCATAATCCCTTGGTCCCAGGTTCGAATCCTGGTGGGCCCAGTTCAGAATCGGAATCAGAAGTCAGAAGTCAGAGGTCAGATTGAACCGGTTTCTTCGTGGCGGATTACGTGCGGCTGAGATCCTCATTTTCACAGCGCTGATTCTCGGAACACGCTGCGCGAATTATCAGGACGTCTTTGTCGGCGGCGACATCTATTTTACCGATGCGGATTGCTACTCGCGGATGACGCGCGTGCGAATGTGCGCGGAACATCCGGGGCTCATCCTCCGCCATCATTCGTTTGAGAATTTTCCGGCGGGAACCACGCCGCACACGACCGCGCCGTTCGATTATCTCATCGTCGCGCTCGCCGCGGCGCTGAAGCCGTTCACGGCGCGCTCGCTCGATCTCGCGGGCGCGATTGTTTCGCCTTTCCTTGCCTTGCTCGGCGGATGGTTCTTGTGGTGGTGGTCGCGCCAATCTCGCCTGCGATATCGCGCCGGATTGCTGCTGCTCTACGCGGCGAGCCCCATCCTCGCTCACGGCGGCGAGCTCGGCCGGCCGGATCATCAATCGCTCCTGCTGCTGCTGCTGACGGTTGCGATCTGCGCGGAGTGGACTTTGCAAACGAACCCGTCGCGTGAATGGAGTTTGGTCAGCGGCGGCGCGTGGGGTCTTGCCCTGTGGGTTTCGGTTTATGAACCACTCGTTTTGCTGGCGGTCGTCCTTATTTCTCACGCGCTTTTCGCCCGGCAGAATTTCACGGCGCGAGTTCGCGCGCTCGGCTGGATTGTTTGCGGCACAATTGTCGCGCTCGCCCTCTTGATCGAGCAACGGCTTCCCGGCTGGTCGGGCTTTGTCTCCGATCCCATCATGGCGAATTGGGCGCGGACAATTGGCGAACTCAATCACGTCCCGCTCACCGACGTGATCTGGTTGAGCTGGGCCGGCCTGTTGCTCATTCCACTTCCCGCACTTCTCTGGATCGCCGTTCGAAGAACAAGGGCGGTTCCATTTTTCCTGGCCGCGCTTTTGGCCGCGACCTTTCTGCTTACGGTCTGGCAGGCGCGCTGGGCTTATTTTTTCGTAATAATTTTCGCGCTGATAATTCCCGGCCTGCTCGCCGTCACTCCCACGCGCATCGTCGCGTATGTCGCGCTTGGCGTTTCGCTTTGGCCGATCCTGAAAAGCTGGGATGAAAAATTCTGGCCTAACGAGTCCGAGAACGTTCTTCGCTTGGAGCGCCGATTCGAGGCGGTGAAGTGGCGCGAAACCGCAAAGCTTCTTGTCGCGCGAACCGAAACCCCGTTCCTGGCGCCATGGTGGTGGTCGCCGGCGGTCGCGTATTGGTCGGGCCAGCCTGGCCTGGCCGGTTCATCGCACGAAGCGCTGTCCGGGATCGCGGAGAGCGCCCGGTTTTACCTCGCGCCGGACGCAGCCACGGCACGGGAGATCTCGATCACGAACAAGATCGTCTGGGTGCTGGTTTACGATGCCGATCGCACGGCGCAAAATTCATCGGCCATTCTCGGCATTTCCCCGCCCGCCGAGCCGCTCTGTCGAGTGCTGGATCGCACTCCGGCCGAAGCGCCGCGATTTCTCCAGCTCGTTTCTCAAAACGCGGCCTGCAAACTGTTTCGCGTGCGATTTTCCGGGGAAAAAGAGGATTTCCCTCGCTAATCCGTTGACAGAGGCATTGAGTATTACCATAATGCCGCGTGCTGAAGAAATTCATTCCGCAAAAGCCCATGTCGTCGATCGGAGAAGGATCGTTAAGCGCGGGCACTGAGGAGAACAACGGTCTCGCTCAGCGCGAAGAACCAAGGACTTCATCACCAACAATCGATCCAAAAAAATATATGGCTGAACATTCTGGCAAAGACATTCTCTCAAGCGACGTCGAGATCAAAGGCTCGATCAAATTTCAAAAGGAACTCCTCATCGACGGCAAAGTGGAGGGCGAAATCAATTCCGATGGCGTGCTCACGATCGGTGAAAACGCGAACATCAACGGCGAGATCAAGACCAAATCCATCACGGTTTACGGGAAGGTGGTCGGCAACATCACCGTCGCCGAGCGCTGCGAGCTTAAGTCGCGTTGCACCCTTCAGGGTGACCTGAAAGCGGCGCGTCTGGTTATCGAAGAAGGGGCCACTTTCATCGGAAAATCCGAGGTCACGAGTGTGGCGGGCGGCAATAAGAGCGCCGCTCCCGCTGCGCGACCGGAGATCGTCCGGAATGAAGAGCCGGCGTCGCCACCGAAGTCGGCCTTCGGCGCACGAGTCTAGGCAGCCACCTTTCGCCAGAGCCGCCCCGTGGCAAAGTCGTCGCCTGCAAAAGTCAGTGTGGATTGTCCACACTGTGGCTTTAAGCAGATGGAGTATGCGGCGGCGAAGAGCACGATGTGCCGCCAATGCGGCTCGCATTTCGCGCCCGCGGCGCCGAAGCAGGAGATACGTCTTCGGCCCAAGGACGAGCCGGTTCAAGCCGCGCCCGATCCGTCGCTTTTCCGCAAACTGGAAGGCTATTGGAACAAGCATCACAATTCGGAAATCGAATGTTTCGATTGCAAAGCGAAGCAGGAAGTCAGCTCCGCCGCCTCGTCCACGTTTTGCCCGAAGTGCAGCACGCATATCGATCTGCGCGATTACAAGGTCACGACGAGCTTCAGCCGCTCAATTAAAACCCAGGGCGAAATCCATATTACTGCGAAAGGCGATCTGAGCAGCAGCAGCGTGACGTGCCGCTCCGCACTGATCGAAGGCAAATTGCGCGGCAACATGCAATGCATCGGAACGGCCACGATAAATTTCATCGGCAAGATTCCCGGACGATTGAAGGCGGAGCATATTCTGGTCGAGCGAAAATCTGACGTGCATTTTTTTCGGCAGGTCCGCGTCAGGAGCATCGAGATCAGAGGCAGGATGACGGGGGAGATTGTCGCGGAGGCTGCTGTTATTATTCATCGCGGCGCGGTGCTGGACGGAAACGTAACCGCGAAATCGATCTCAGTGGAAAAGGGTGGAATTTTCACCGGCCAACTGGTCATCGGCAGCGCCGGGCTCACGCAAGCCGAGCTTTTGCCCGAATCGAAGCCGGCGGCGACCGCGATCGAAACGATCGCTCCCACGCCCGTGGCGCATCCTCTGCCCGCGACCTAAGCCGGGCTCAATGCAAAAACTGCGTCCACGCAGTCCCTACGAACGACTCGGCGGTTTCGTCCATCTGCCGCGCTTGATCGACAAGGCCAGGCTCCATCGCAAGGGATTGCTCGATGGCTACAATTACAAGACCACCGGCTTCGACAAACACCTGCTCGCGTTCCTGAAATTGAATCCGGATGCGTTTGAGGAGGCGGCCCATCGCCTCGATGACGAAGCCGCGATTCTCGATTGGGTCCTGGAGAATGGCGCGAAACATTCACCCGAAGCGATCGAGCATTGGAACGAAGCGATGATTGCGCGGCATCCCGACACGGCTGCAAAAAAGGCGCGCTTCCTTCATTTCCTCAAGGAATCCGGCGGCGCCGGCCGCAAGGATATCCGGACCTACTTCGATCTCATCGAATTTGATGAGGGGCGCTTCGTGTAGCCACGGCCCTGCGGGCCGTCTGAGTTGCGCGCCCGGATTCAGAACACGGCCCGCAGGGCCGTGGCTACAACGACGAGTTCAGCGCTGAACAAACTGCGCGAAGATCTGGTTCGCTTCTTCCAGCGTCTCTTTGCTGCCGATATCGAACCAGGTCCCTTTGATTTGATACGCCTTGACCGGTTTGCGCTGGTAAAGCCACTGAATGAATCGGCCCGGTTGGTCCGGATTATTGCCCGCTGCGATGTAGGTCGTGAAAAGCGGAATGATCTCCCGCGAAAAATAATAGAGCGCGATCCCAGCCAGCGTGTTCTTCGGTTCGGCCGGCTTTTCTTCGAACTGGGTAATGACGCCGGAAGAGTCGATCGTGATGCTGCTGTATTTCTTGATCGCTTCGAGATCGCCGACGTCGTACGTGGCCAGGGTCGCTTCGGACTTCTTTGCTTCCCGCGCGAAATCGAGGAGCGGCTCGCTGAAGAGATTGTCGCCCGCAACAACAATGAGATCGTTCTTCGCTAAATCTTCCCGAGTGATGACAAGAACAATGTCGCCGATTGCGCCGAGCTTGTCCGAATCGTCGGTGGAACCGTCGTCGATGATCTTGATGGCAAAGCCGGATCTTTTTTTCCGATAACCCTCGGCCCACGCCTGAAAATCTTTCACGAACTTGCTGTTCGTCACGACATAAACCGTTTCCAGATCGGGGACGGCCGCGAGATTATCGAGGACCCAATCGATCATCGGTTTTCCGGCGACCTCGAGGAGCGGCTTTGCCTTGTGCAAGGTCAGGGGATAGAGCCGAGTGGCGTAACCGGCGGCGAGGACGAGGACATTCATGGAGTCGGAGAAACTAGGCGTAAAGGCCGATGCGGCTAGCTCGATTTCGTTTCCGATTAATCGCGCGCCCCGCCGAGGGCGGCGCGCTGCAAGTGTTGCTGCAAGGCGATGATCCGCGATGGATCGGTGATCTTTCCGCGCGTGGCGCGATCGGCGACATAAAAGGTATCGATGGCTGCGCCCTTCTCGGTGCTGATGCGGGAGAGCGCGATGGAGACGCGTTCTTTGCCGAAAGCGGAGAGCAGATCGTAAAGCAGACCAAGCCGGTCGGGAGTTTGAATCTGAACGAGGGTGTAAGTCGGATGCGCTTTGTTCTCGACCGAGATGCGCGTGGGGAAATCGAGATCATGGCCGCTGCGTTTCGCGATTCTGCGCCGGGCCTGCTCGAGGAGCGGGGCGAAATCAAAATTCTCATCCGAGAGCGACGCCCGCAGCGTTGATTCGACCAGCGCCTGGTCGCGCTCGTCGGTCACCGCGCGAAACCTGGCGTCGCAGACGCGAAAGATATCGACCACCACGTTGTCACCGCGCGTGTAGATATCGGCGCTCAGAATGTTGAGCGGAACCACCGCCAAAGAACCCGCGATTTTCGCCAGGAGCTCCTGGCCGTCCCAGGCGCAGAAGGAAGCAATGCTGTGACTTTGCTCGGGGAACGCCTGCCACGCGACCGCCGGGGCAAGCGGCGGCTCGTCGCGCACGTAAAGGTTCTGCAAAAATCGCCGGAAAAGTTTCAAGTGCGAAACAATTTCATCCACGGCGAACGCGCGGAAATAATTGTCCGGCATCACTTCGAAATGGGCCTCGACCTCTTCCGCGTATTCGCTGCCCAGATGCTGCGTCACGCTGTTTTGTAATTGCTCGCGCTCGATTTTCGTTTGCTCGTAGAAAGCCTCCTGGTCGGAGAGATATTGCGAAGTCGAGTGATACAACGACCAGACGAGCGTTTCCTTCCAATCTGACCACGCATCCGCACTCGTGCCCTGGCCGTCCGCGAGCGTCAGCAGCATGAGCGCGTCGAGATTCTTCTGGTCCCTCACAATGCGCGCAAATTCTACGGCGGTCTCCGGGTCGTCGAGATTTCTCTGCTGTGCCATGTTTGAAAGCGTCAGGTGATGATCGACAAGCAGGACAAGCGAGCGCCGTTGCTCAGCCGAAAGACGAAGCCGCACCGCCGCGCCCTGCGCAAAAAGCGCGCTCGCTTCGGAGTGGGGCCGCGCGCCGACCGCGCGCCCGGTATCGTGCAAAAGAAGAGCGAGATAGAGAACAAATGGGTTCTCCAATTTCTCAAATAACTCGCGGTAGGCCCTCAGCTTTGGGTTCTCCGTTTGCATCACCTGATCGAGCTTGTCGATGCAGACCAGGGTGTGTTCGTCCGCCGTGTAGCGATGGAAAAATTCGTGCTGCACCAGGCAGGTGAGCTGGCCGAACTCCGGCATGTATCGCCCGAGAAAATCGACTCGGTGCATCATCCGCAGGACCCGGCCGACTTTGCCTTTGCGAGAAATAATGCTCTTGAACAAATCCTGCGGAGCGCGTGCGTTTCGAAATGTGCCCGTCACCACGCCGAGATTTCTGGTGAAGAGATCCGATAGATCGGGACTGAGATCGAGCTGGCGTTCCTGGGCCAACTGGAACACCTGCATCATCGCTTCCGGATTTTTTTCAAAAACATCCGGCTTCTGGGCAAATAGCTGGCCCTGGCGAATGCGAAAGAGTCCCAGCTTTTCCTCCGGCGCTTTGAGCCGCGGCAGGAAGCTGAAGAGCGAGCGCGTCGTCCGGGACGACCGGCCGCTCGCGAATTGTTCCGTGATCCGCTCGGTGACGCGAAAAATATTTCGCGTGTGCCCATAGTAATCCTTCATCAGAGCTTCATTGCGGAGTGAGCCGTGCTTCTGCGGATAACCGAGCCGCTGCGCGATCTGGTCCTGGAGAGTGAAATGGACGGTATCGGTGGCGCGGCCCGTCGCGTAATGAAGATCGGTGCGGAGGCGCAGGAGAAAATCGTAGGCCGCTTCGATCCGGCGCCGGTCGGCCTCGCTCAGCCAATCCTTGCCGACGAGATGCGTCGTGGTCAGTGCGCCTTCCTTGAAGAACGTCATCCAAAGAAGATTTTGGTAGTCGCGCAAACCGCCGCAGCCGCTCTTCAAATGCGGCTCCTGCACGTAAACGCTGTCGCCAAATTTCGCGTGGCGCGTCGCCTGGTCTTGCATGCGCAGCTCGACGTATTGGCGTTCGTAGCCCCGCACGCAATGATCTCGAAAAGCCTCCCGAAAGCGTTGCGCCAGCGCCTCATCACCGGCGAGGTGCCGCGATTCCAGCATCGCTGTTTTCGTGAGCATGTCGGTGTTCGCGAGGTCAATCGCTTCGGCGATCGAGCGCGTCGAGTGGCCTACCTTGAATCCGATGTCCCAAAGCAAATACAGGATTTGTTCGACGACACGCGTCGCGTAAGGCGAGATCGCGGCGCCGTGTTTGTCGTGGAGAAACATGATGTCCACGTCGCTAAAGGGATTGAGCTCCTTGCGGCCGTAACCGCCGAGCGCGATCACGGTGAGGGGAGTGGGAGACGCGGCCCTTCCGTGCTGCGGCAAATTCGCCGCCGACGAAAAGATGTGGCGCAAGAGCACATCGATCAGCTCGACGCGAAGGCCGCAGATTTCGCGGCCGCCGCCGCCGTATTGATGCCGCAGACGGAGGCGATGCTCCTCGATCTTTAGAAACTTTTTGTAAAGCGGCAGCGACTCCGCGGGGTGCATGGTCCGAGCCGAGGCGAGTTCACGCTCGGCATGGGCCAGAACTTTTCCGAGATGACGAGACGCGGGCATTCTTTGGAATCTCAAATGTAGAGGCGCTTGTGCCAAGCGCCTAACCGCCGACAGGCGCTTGGCACAAGCGCCTCTATATCTCAGAGCTCGATGGCGTAGCGCTTCATCTTGTTGTAAAGCGTCGGACGCTGGATGCCGAGGACTTGCGCGGCCTTCTTCTTGTTCCCGTGGCACTGGGCCAGCGCCTGGATAATGGCGTTGCGTTCGAGATCGTCGAGGTTCTGAACGCCGCCGGCGCCGTTGTTATTGCGCTCACTCTGCTGGAGCGCAGCCGGCAACTGCACTTCCGCGGGCAATTCTTTCACGGAGATGGTATCCTTCCGCGCCAGCACCACGGCGTATTCGAGCGCGTTTTGCAATTCGCGCACGTTCCCGGGCCATGAATAGTCGAGAAGTTTTTGAAACGCTTCGGGCGCAATCACCGGTTCCGCTTTGCCGAGCTCTCGCGCGAATCTTTTCAGAAAGGTGGAGACAAGCGGGGGAATATCTTCCTTCCGTTCCCGCAGGGGAGGGATCTCGATCTGGAAAGTGTTGAGGCGGTAATAGAGATCGGCGCGCAACCGATTTTCCGCGAGCGCGCTCGAGATCGGGCGGTTCGTGGCGGCGATCACCCGGAAATCGGCCTTGAGGGTTTTCGTGCTGCCGAGCGGGCGGTATTCGCGCTCCTGCAGGACCCGGAGGAAACGTGTCTGCAACTCCGGCGGCATTTCGGAAATCTCGTCGAGAAAAAGCGTGCTGCCGGCGGCGGCGGCGATCATCCCGGAAAAATCGTTCATCGCGCCGGTGAACGCCCCTTTGACGTAACCGAACAATTCCGACTCGATCATCGCCTGCGGAAACGCCGCGCAGTTTAGTTTCACCATCGGCTTTTCGGCGCGACGGCTACGCGTGTGGATGAAGTTGGCGATTACTTCCTTGCCCACGCCGCTTTCGCCCGTGATCAAAACGTTCGCTTCCGAAGGCGCCATCGCGTCCACCAATTCCTGGATCTCCTGCATCGCCTTGCTCTTGACCACCGGCGCGAGGCGGGTCTCGGCAATTTCGAGCCGCTTCTCCAGTTGCTGGGTTTTCTGGCGCAGCTGCTCGGTCTCGCGGAGGAGCGATTGTTTCTCGAGCGCTTTTTCGATCAGGCTGAGCAATTCCTCAGGCGCATACGGTTTGCTGATGAAATGGTAAGCCCCGCGTTTGATCGACTCGATCGCATTGTTCAACGAATCGTGCGCGGTCAAAATGATCACTTGGGTTTCGGGATGTTCGCCTTTGATTTGCGCGAGCATTTCGAGCCCGTCCGCATCCGGCAATTGCAGATCGAGCAAAAGAACAGCCGGTGGTTTCTCCTTCAGGACCCGCAGCCCATACGACGCTGTCGCCGCGGTTTCAGTCTGGTAACCATGCCGCCCGAGAAGCGCTTCGAGCGTGAGCAGAATGGGCCGCTCATCATCGATGATCAGGATGCGTCGGTTCTCGGCGGTCATGTTGTGGCGAAGATAGGGGAACTCACTGTCGCGTGCAGAGACTCATTCAGGAAGAGCAATCGACGTGCGCACGCCTCTTTTCATTCACCGGAAAAGAGCCTCATTCCCGTTCCGGCTCTTAATCGGGCGGAGCCAACGGGAGCGTTACCCGGGTGATGAGGCGCGCTGCGCCGCCATCATAGCGGGCGTCCAAGTCGCCCTGGTGCGCTTCGATGATTCCACGCGTCCGGTGAAGACCGAGACCGTAGTGGCCCGGCCGGACCGCGCGCATCGGCTCGCGCCCCCAGTTCTCCGTCGACGATTCGAACTTCTGTTTCGGTTCGTCGATCGTGAAAACGAACCGGTTGTTTTCGACGCGGGCCGCGACCGAAATCAGGCCTTCCCCCGGATCGTGGCAGAAGGCGTTCGCGAAAAGCTCGAGCAGCGCGGGTAATAATAATTGCGGATCGATATCCAAAGTGGCGTTGCCAACCTCGACCTTCCACTCGACGCTCGCGCTTTTGTCCGGGTAATCGGCGGCGAGCTTCCGCCGAAGATCGTCGATGAGGTCCGCGGCGCCGTAGGACATTTCGGTCAGCTTCGCCGTGCTCAAGGCGGTCGTAACGCTTTGCAGATTTGCGCCGATCTCGCTGATCATTTTGCGCAAACGTGTGATCTCCTCTTTCGACTCGCCGTCTTTCGCGATCTCGGCCAGGTAAGCGGATTGCAGCTCCGCGGCATTGAGATGGTTGCGAAGATCGTGGGCCAGTTGCCGCACAAATTTCACCACCTCCGGAAGCGGTATCCGAATCTCGGAGTTCGGAGTTGGATCTGATTTGGGAGATGCAGGCATGGGCCGAAGGCGTTAACCCGCCGGTTCGTTTGCCTCGAGATGACGCAGAATGTGAAAGACATCCTCGGGATCTGCGTCCAGCTCGCGGGCGATTTCTTCCGGCGTCTTTTTTGCTCCCGCGCCGAGAACCTTCTGCACCCGGCTCTGTAACTCCAGCACGCGCGTCGCCGCTTTTTTCCCGGCTTCCACGCCAGGCTGGTGATAGGCGTTGACGTTCACCAGGCTCGCATAAAATCCGACTGCCCGCTCGTAAAGGGCGATCAACGCACCGACATAAAACGCGGTCACTTCGGGGATCGTGATCGTGATCGATTCGCGTCCGCTCTCGTACAGCGCCGAGCGTGTTCCCCGCAAAAATCCCTGCAGGTAATCGCCGCTCGTCACGCCTTCCTCGACTTCGAAGCGGCCTTTCGTCCGGTCTTTTCGCACTTCGACGAAGGTGACGAAAAAATTCAGAACGCCGTCGCGCAGTTGCTGCACATAAGCATGCTGGTCGGTCGATCCCTTGTTTCCATAAACGGCGATTCCCTGATGGACCACATTGCCGTTCAGATCTTTCTCTTTGCCTAACGACTCCATCACCAGTTGCTGCAGATACTTGCTGAACAACATGAGCCGATCCTTGTAAGGCAGGATGACCATGTCTTTCTGGCCGCGGCCATTGCCGGCGTAATGCCACATCAACGCGAGAAGCATGGCAGCGTTCTTCATCGCCACGGGCGCGCGCGTCTTTGAGTCCATGGCCGCGGCGCCGGCGAGAAAGTCGTCGATGTCGAATCCTTCCAGCGCTGCCGGCACCAAACCGACTGCGCTCATGATGGAGGTCCGCCCGCCGACCCAGTCGTGCATCGGGAAACGCGTCAGCCATCCATTTTTCTCGGCGTATTTGTCCAGCTCGCTGCCGACACCGGTCACGGCGACCGCATGTTTCGCGAAGTCGAGGCCGGCCTGTTCGTAACGCGCGGCGGTCTCGAGCATTCCGTTGCGCGTCTCCTTCGTGCCCCCCGATTTCGAGATGACGACTGTGAGCGTGTGCGCAAGGTGA
Organism: Verrucomicrobiota bacterium; assembly: GCA_041167325.1. Lineage (GTDB taxonomy): Bacteria > Verrucomicrobiota > Verrucomicrobiia > Chthoniobacterales > UBA10450 > AV80. Next base: position 201,228 of record JBEEHH010000018.1, read on the forward strand.
TCGCCGATCCGGTTGAAGACGCGATCGAACCCGTCGGGATCCGTGTTATCGAGAAAATAAATATCGAGCGGATCGGTCGCCTGGCCGAGCGCGGCGGCAATGAACTGCGGTCCCAGCGCGGACCCGCCGATCCCGACAAGAAGAACATGCCCGAATTTTTCGCTTTTCTGCGGCGCGATTTTCCCGGCGTGCACATCGGCCGCGAATGCTTTGATCCGGGCGTTCGTTTCTTCAATGCCGGTCCGAAGCTCTGCGGTGGGCGCAAGTTGCGGATCACGGAGCCAATAATGGCCGACCATTCGCCCTTCGTCCGGGTTGGCAATGGCGCCCGCTTCGAGCTCGCGCATCGCGGCTTGGGCTTTGTCCACGAGCGGCTGCATCTTTTGGAAGAACGCGTCGGGAAAACGCATCCGGCTGATGTCGATGGAGAAATCGAGATCGTCGTAACGGAGAAAATACTGTTGGAATCGCGGCCAAAGTGAACTGGAAGCCATGCTCTCTGTTTATCAGAAACGGAAAGTCGATTAACAGATTGTTTTGCGCGGGCCCGGCTTGGTGACCGCCGCATGGAGCGTAAAAGGTGTGCACGACCGATGGACTGAAGGTCCGGAGGCGGCCGGACGGAGATTACATTTTCGTCATAGAGAAACGGCGTTCCCCTCGTGTCTTGGCTTTGACGGGGACCTGCAAAGGCCGCCCCGCCAAAAATTAGCATCCGGCCCGCCCCTCAGGTTCCGAACTAAGCAATAACCTCCTAACCGCCGAAGGAAATCTTTATGCGCCGAAACTCCACGACCCAATCCGGTATCTTTAATCCGCGCATTCTCGCCGCCGTCGCCTTATGCGCGAGCGGAGTCCTGCTCGCACTCGTCAGCTTCGGGGCGGTCAGCGGGAACGTGACCGTTTCCCCTGCTAGCCCGGTGGCCACGTATGACGCGGGCCCGTTCTTTCAGGCGAATCAATCGCCCCTGGGTTTGGGTCAGCTCGATTCCGGGCCGCGCTGCGACGACGTGGCTTTCCCATGTGATGATCGCATCCTCACGATCTCGCTGCCGGCCGGCTACACGGCGGCCCATCCGTTCGCCGGGGTGAAGGTCACGCTCACGTGGACGGATTCCGGCGCGAACCAATCGGATTACGACCTCTACATTTTTAGAACTCCGCGGGCCGATTGCACTCCGAACGATTGCACCCAAACGGACGGAACTCAGCCGGCCGACCATCAATCCACGAGCAGTGGCAACGTTCCCGAAGCGGCGACGATTTTTCCTTTGGTGGACGGCGTTCGCAAATACACGGTTCGAATTAATCCATTCCAGCCGACGGGCGAGGTCGTCCATGTGAAAATTGAGCTGCTGCCCGGTGGAGGTAACGCCGTGGCCGGTTTTGGCGGGCCCGATCCCACTCAACCGGGTGTGCCGCGCTACCAAAACTTTTATGCGCCGTCCGGCACCTCCGCGCAGGATAACGTCCAGGGCGAGTTCAACATTGGCTTCAACCCGAAGTCCGGCCGGATCATGACGATGAACAGCGGACCGATCTGGCGATTGACCCCGCCGGAAAAGAACACCCCGGCGAAACCGGAATGCTGCGAGGCGGTGTGGGAAGATAAATCGGCTGCGACGACCAATGTGGGCCTTGATCCGATTTTGTGGACCGATCAGAAAACGGGACGTACTTTTGCTTCCAATTCGACTGCGGGCGCCAACGCCGTCTATGCCTACAGCGATACCGACGGCGACAGTTGGGTCGAAGGCGGCGTCTCTCCTCCGAATGGCGGAGCTGACCACGAGACCATTGGTTCCGGACCTTATCCGGCATTATTGGCTCCCGCCTTAACTACTCCGGTAAACCAGGGCGAGCAGGTTTACTATTGTTCGCAGGATGTCGTAGGTCCCGCTAGCTGTCAGCGAAGCGATACTTTGGGTGCGAGTTATGGGCCCGGTGTGCTGGCTTATGACGGCACTACTACTCACTGCGGTGGTCTCCATGGCCACCTTCATATTGCTCCCAACGGCACGGTGTGGCTCCCAGTGAATCAATGCGATGGTCTCCAGGGCGGCGCCACCAGCACGGATGCCGGCGCTACCTGGCAGGAGTTTAGGGTTCCTGGCGCGCTCTCGCAGCAGCAGGGCGCCGATCCTTCGATCGCCCTCGATAGCGATAGCACCGCCTACTTCGCCTATGTTAACAACGAGCCGGTTGCGGCTGGTCGAATTCCCGAGGGTCACGTGCACGTGAAAGTGAGCAAGGACGGCGGCCAGACCTGGATCAACGACTTCGATCTCGGCGCCTCGCACGGCATCAGGAACGCGGTGCACGTGGAGGCGGTTGGCGGCAGCTCTGGCCGCGCGGCGGTCGGCTTCATCGGCACGGATATCCCGGGGCCTTATCAAGACGACACCTTCACAGGCGTATGGTATGCCTTCATTTCCACTACCTACGATGGCGGTAAGACATGGGTTACAGTCAACGCTTCGCCTAACGACCCCGTGCAACGCAACACCGGTGTCTGGCAACAGGGTGGGGGACGAGCCGATCGCAATCTGCTCGACTTCAACGAAATCACGGTGGACGACAAAGGACGCCCGCTCTACGGCTACAGCGATGGTTGTGTTACGGCGGGTTGCATCGCGGGCACGGCTGGAAACGACTACACAGCCTACATGGCTGTGGCGCGCCAGACCGGCGGCAAGCCCTTGTTCGCCAGTCTCGACACTCCGGAGCCCGCGCTGCCGAAGCCGCCTTGCTTATCAGGCACGCGCGATTCCTTTGGATCACATCTTAGCTGGAAGGCGCCGGATAATGGCGGCTCGGACATTATCAAGTATCTCATCTATCGGGGAACGACCGCGGGGGGTGAAGGAGTAATCCCGCTCGGGCAGACCGTCGGCAAGACAACCTTCCTCGACGCGACCGCCGATCCCGCCGTGCCGGACTACTTCTATATCGTGAAGGCGGTCAATGGAGTTGGGGCCGGCATAGGTGCGGCGAGCAACGAAATCGACCTTAAACTCGGGGCGACCCCGCCGGTGGTTCTGCCGTTCTCCTGCAGTGGCATTAACGTCGTGACCGATGCAGCGGGCGACGCTCGCAATCCTGCCGGGGTCGGGGGCAACACCGATCAGGCTGACATCACCGGCATCTCGTTCTCGGTCAATAGCGCCAAGACAATCCTGACCACGAAGATGATGTTGAAAAATCTTTCGAACACGCCAACGCCCGGTACCACGTCGACACTCTATTTCGTGATTTGGAAATCGAGCGATGGGAAAACCTATGCGACAAGGTTTGCCGCGCCGGGCGATCCGAGCGGCTCGGTCGGAATCACCTGGGGTGAATACGATACGGCAGGAGATGCCTTCGTGAGTGGAACCACCCACGCTACCACCGGCACTTTTAACGCCGGTCCGAATGGTACCGTCACGGTGGACGTGCCCATGAGCGGGATAGGTAATCCGCCAGTTCCAATTTCCGATCCGGCGGGCACCGCCGCGGTGACTAACCCTTATGGATTAGTCTTTGGCGGAATAGGGGCTGTCGGCAGCGGGCTTAGATTCACAGCGCCGATGGATCGCGCGCCCGACAGTGGGTCCGGCCAGAAATGGGCCGTTTGCCTGCCAGCTAACACGGCGCCGACAGCTATCCTGTCCGCCACGCCGCAATCAGGCCCCGCGCCCCTTACCGTTACATTGAATGGCGCAGGTTCCACCGATCCCGATGCCGGCGATGGTGTCGTCTCCTATACCTTTGACTTCGGCGACGGCTCACCCGCGGTTACACAAGCTTCGCCGACTATTGTCCACACCTATAACGGTGCGGGAAGTTTTCCGGCGCGACTTAAGGTAACTGATTCCCATGGATTGGTCAGCACGAACACCGCGCAGGTGCTCATTGAGATAAGCGCAACGCTCCGAAACATCTCCACCCGCGGAAATGTCCAGCCCGATCCCAATGCGTTGATCGGCGGGTTTATTGTCACTGGTAATCAATCCAGGATCGTAATCGTTCGCGCTATCGGGCCGTCGATCAAAGCAAACGGCCAGCCATTTCCGGGAACACTGCAGAATCCGATGCTCGAGTTGCACGATCAATCGAAGGTGATTGCCACCAATAATGACTGGAAGATCGACGACGCGACGAAACAGTCTCAGCAAGCGGCTATCCAGAACACTGGCCTGGCGCCGACCGACGATCGCGAATCGGCCCTGGTCATGACTCTGGCCCCGGGACAATACACCGCCATTGTAAGAGGGGTGGGCGCCACCAGCGGTATTGCTCTCGTCGAAGCCTACGATTTGGATCCGGCTGGGAACTCGAAGTTCGCTAACATTGCCACGCGCGGCTTCGTGCAACCCGGGGACAGCGTGATGATCGGCGGCTTTACCGCCGGGCCCGCAAACGCCGCACCAGCTACAGTTCTGATTCGAGGGATTGGGCCTACCCTGGCCCCGCTCGGCGTGCCTAATCCGCTCCAGGATCCGACGCTCCAGCTCTATAACAGCAGCGGCACAAAACTGGCCGAGAACGATGACTGGGAGCAGACGCAGAAAGCAGATATCCAGGCAACCGGGCTCGCGCCTAAGGATAGTCGAGAAGCAGCCATCTATGTCCCGGAGATTGGTCCTGGACAATATACCGCCATTCTGGCCGGCAAGGGTGCTAACACTGGAGTTGCGCTGGTCGAGATCTATAACCTTCCGTGACAAGTCCGGCTACGAGGGAACGAGGAGCCGTGATAAGGTGTAAGTGCCTTCTCGCGTCGCTCTGCCTTTTCTTTGTCGCGCTTGCCGGGTGCAAGAAACCTGCGAGCGATGCGTCCACGGATTCCCGAATTGTCGTCGGCCAAAGTCCCAGTGCAGCTCCTGCGCAGCCTACGGCCAGCCAACCAAGCCAGCCAGCCTTCGATGCCTGCGCCCTCATAACCGGAGGAGAAGTCGAAGCAGTCATGGGATCGCCCATTAAAGACGCGAAGAACAGCGAGCGTTCCACTGAAGGTCTTCGCCTTTCGCAGTGCTTCTACACCGCGGCCGAATTCAGTAGCTCTGTCAGCCTGGCGGTTACGCAAACCGACGCAGCTAACCCGGGCAAACAAAGTGCCAGGGGATTCTGGAAGGAGACTTTTGGCCGCTACTCGAAGCCGGAAGAGGATCGTGACCAGGAGAAGGAGAAGAAGGACAAGCCTGGCCGAGAGGAAGAGAAGGAAGCCGCGCCTCCAAAGAAAGTGGAGGGGATAGGCGAGGAGGCCTACTGGTCCAGCACTCGCGTGGGCGGCACGCTTTACGTCCTGAAGAATGATGCTTTTCTCCGCATTAGTGTAGGGGGATCGGATAGCGACGAGAACAGACTCAAGAAATGCAAGGCGCTAGGTGAAAAAGCCCTCCCGCGTCTTTGATTCACGAAAGGAAAATCCTTATGAAAAAGAACCCCTCAACTAACTCGGGCGTCTTCCGTCCTCGCGTTCTCGTTGCGCTTTCGCTCTGTTCTCTCGCCTCTCTTCTCGCGATGTTTAGTTTCGCGGCGCCTACGCCCACAAGCGACACCCTCAGCAGGACTCATAACGTTTCCTACACCGACCCTCTCGGAGCGCCGGCGAACATAACTCATGTCGCGCTCGGTAAACCGAACTGCGGCCCATCAGACGCCGCCTGCAGCGTGTTCAATCTCACCATTGATGCTTCCGTGACGACGCCGGTGCCCGGTGTTTATGATCCGTCACAGTACCAGATTCTGTTTCAATGGAATTGGGCGGTGGCGACCGTGGACTACGATCTTTTCATCGAGGACACGGCCGGCAATCTCGTCGCCAAAAACACTTCGACGGCTGATCCCTCGAGTATCGTCATCCCTGTCCCCCAGGCTTTGACCGCCTACAAACTGGTAGTGGTCCTCTCGACGGGCGCTCCAATTGCCTACACAGGCACGATTACGCTTCAGCCCGCGCCGCCCACTTCCGGATTGTGCAATCCTGCCCTGCCAGGTTGCGTACCGCCGCGTTACCAGACTTTCCCCGCCGGCCAAGGCCAGGCCGACGGCGCGGGCGAACCTTCGATCGGTGTCGATTGGAATCCGAACGTCGCTGCGTTGAAACACGACAAGGTGAATACCGGCGGTGTCGCCTTCTTCACGGCCAACCGCACCTTATGGCGCGTGAACTTTGACGATTGCTCGTCGCCCGCGATTAATCTTTGGGAGGATGTGTCCGCTATCACCACCCAGGAATTCGTCCTGACCGATCCCATTGGTTTTACCGACCATTACAGTTCCCTAGCCTTAGGTACCGTTTACCCTCCGCCCCATACTCCAGGCCGCGTCTTTAGTTTGGACCTGATCGGCGGGGAAGGTCAAAGCTTCGCCTCTTATTCGGATAACGATGGCAACTCCTATCTGCCGGGAGGAAACGGCGGCCCGGGCCAGGGCCCCGATCACGAAACCCTCGGCGGTGGGCCTTACAGTGCCAACCAAACCGTCGCAATATCGCATCCAAATTATCCGAACGCGATCTACTACTGTTCGCAGAATATCGTGGCCGAAGCGCAGTGCTCGCGCAGCGATGATGGCGGCCAGACCTTTGGCCCCGGCGTTCCGATCTTCAGCCCGAGCCAGTGCACCGGGGGCATTCATGGTCACGTGAAAGTGGCGCGCGATGGCACTGTGTATGTGCCGAATTCCTCTTGCGGAACCACAGGCACTGCGGGGGCAGCCGTCTCTACCGATAACGGCCTGACCTGGACCGAGAACAATGTCACAAACAGCACCAGCAACCAGGATCCATCCGTGGGCATCGGACAGAACGATGTGGGCAAGCCCGTGGGTCAGGCTACGAATACGATCTATATCGGCTATGTCGACGGCGACGGTAAAGCCAAGATAGTGAAGTCGGGCGACCGGGGTGCGAGTTATACCGTGCCAGTTGATGTCGGTGTCCCTTTTGGGGTGACTCATGCGGTATTTCCCGTGGTCGTAACGGGCGATGATAACCGGGCGGCTTTCGCGTTTCTGGGAACCGGCGACGGCATCACAAGTAATGCCTCCCCATGTAATCCGTACGGCGCGGTGCTGAACTGCAAAAACATCTGGCATCTCTATATCGCCACCACCTATGACGCCGGCACGACTTGGATCACCATCGATGCGACACCGACCGACCCTGCCCAGCAGGGCACTGTCTGTCTCGAAGGCACTACCTGCGCGGGCGGCCGAAATCTTCTCGACTTTAATGACTTCGCTATCGACAGCGAAGGTCGCGGCTTGGTGGGCTGGGCCGACGGTTGCGTCAATTGCACCAACACCTTTAATGGGCAATCCAATGCTGCTCATGGAACCGTGACACGGCAATCTGGCGGCCGGCGGCTTTTCGCTTTCTTCGATCCCGTGGAGCCGAGCGTGCCGGCGGCGCCGCGACTCGTCTCGGCCGTTCTGCAGGTCGGTGGCGCGTTGGTGACCTGGCTCGAGCCCGATAACGGGGGATCGCCCATTACCAGCTATAGGATTTATCGCGGGACTACGAGTGGACAAGAGACCTTCCTCGCCGCGGTGTCCGCTGATAACAACAAATACTTTGACTCGGCACTGCCTGCTACCCCGAACGTTTTTTACTACGTGACCGCGGTTAACGGTGTACCTGGCGAGAGCCAGCATTGCCGTGAGGTAAGCCTCGTTCCTGATCCGGGCGGTGGCGATAAATGCACGTTCCCTTATCTGAAGGTGGATAATGCCGGAAGCGCCGGCACCGTGCCTACAGATCCAACCGGAGGCGAATTGACTATCCAGTACGTGGATATCGGTGAGCCCTTTACCTCGTGCGCCGATAATTCGATGACTTTCCTGATGAAGGTCGCGACCTTGGATCCCGGTAATACCGGCACGGCAGTCCTGCCGGCAAATAGCGAATGGCAAATTCTCTTCGGCGTCAAGGACACGAATGGGAATAACCAGACGGTTTACGTGGAGCTGGATACCTTTAGTCCCAACACACCGGCGAACCCGGGAATAACCTACGGAAGAAGAGACCCTTGCTCGGCTGGATGCGGAACCCTCGACAGCGGGGAATGCACCTCGGGTGGAACCCCGCCCTCAACGTGTCCCAGAATCTCCGCAACCTATTCGCCTAATGGAACAATCCAAATCAGGCTGGATACCTCGGCTGCGCTTACCTTCGCTGCGCCCGGCACGCCCGGAGTAGGGACTGCCTTCACTTGGGATGCGCACGCTCCCGGCACGAAGATCACGGGGATTACGGGCAACACCTTGCTCTTTGTCGGCGCGGGCGCAGGCTTCCTGGAAACTGTCCAGACAACCGGCGGTGGCACCTATACGCGCAGTGGCAATGTATCGTGTCAGAACTCTCCACCGATAGCGGGCCTCACGGCTTCGCCCATGTCCGGAGCCCCGCCGCTGGTTGTGAATTTTAATGGCACCGGATCACACGAGCCGACAGGAGCATGCGGCACCATCAATTCGTATACCTTGAACTTCGGTGACGGGACGGCGGCTCAGACTAATACTACCGGCCTCTTCTCGCACACTTACACGACTCAGGGCGAGTTCCCGGCGCAGTTAACCGTTAAGGACTCAGTCGGCCAGGTAAGCACCAACATAGCTCAAGTCATTATCTCGGTCGCGGCTAACCGGCCGCCGGTAGCCGATCTGAAAGCGAATCCCACCTCCGGCAACGCGCCGCTGAACGTAGCCTTTGACGGCTCGGGCTCATCCGACCCGGATTTCAGCGACACGATCGCGAGTTATACTTTCCGCTTCGGGGATGGAACTCCCGATGTCACCCAGGGAGCGCCTAAAATTAATCATACCTACACGAGCGCTGGCACTTTTGCGGCCCGTCTTGTCGTGACTGACTCGCGAGGAGCAGAAAGCGAGAACACCGCGCAGCAAATCATCACAGTAACCCAGAGCAGTCCGTCGCCGACACCGACCGCAACGCCAACTGCAACGGCTACTCCGACTGCGACCCCAACGGCGACCCCAACTGCTACGCCTACGGCTACGCCAACGGCAACACCGACTGCTACGCCAACGGCAACACCAACTGCTACGCCTACGGCAACACCAACTGTTACGCCTGCGGCTACGCCAACAGCAACACCGACCTCGACTCCAACTGCGACACCCACGGCTACGCCTACCGCCACCCCAACGGCAACTCCGACGGCCACGCCTACTGCCTCTCCCGTTAATGTTCAGCTAGTTAACATATCGGGGCGCGTTTTCGCCCAGACTGGCGATAAGGTTGGAATCGGCGGCTTCATTGTGACTGGTTCAGGGACCAAGCGCGTTATGGCGCGTGCCATTGGTCCCTCGATGAAAGTCAATGGGACGCCGGTTCAAGGCCGGTTGCAAGATCCCTACCTCGAGCTCCACGACAGTAGTGGAGGCGTTATTGTCAACAATGATTGGCGCAGCGACCAGGAAGCCGAGATTATCCAGACAGGGCTGGCGCCCACCGACAATCGCGAGTCAGCGATCGTGAAACGACTGCCTGCGGGCAATTACACCGCCATCATTCGCGCTGCGGATGGCACGCCGAGTCCGGGTATCGGATTGGTAGAGTTATACGACCTCAGCGCCACCGACCCGGGTGAACTAGGCAATTTGTCTGTGCGTGCGGATGTCCGCACCGATGATAATGTCCTCATCGATGGTTTGATTCTACAGGGGGGAAATCCGAAGCGCGTCCTGTTCCGCGCCCTTGGTCCTTCGATCAAAGTACCTCCGGGGACCCTGCAAGACCCGATGATGACGCTCTACAATGCCAATGGAACGGTCCTGCGGGCCAACGATGACTGGGGACAGGCGCCCAATGCCAGTGAGATCCAGATGACCGGCCTTGCGCCACCTACCAGTAAGGAGCCGGCTATCCTCTTGAGCCTAACAGCCGGGAACTACACCTGCGTCATAGAAGGCGTCGGCCGAACCACCGGAATCGCTGTCGCGGAAGCCTACAAGCTCGACAACTAAGCTTATTCGGTAGGGCGAGGCGGCCGGCTGTCTCGCCCTGCTGGATTGCGCCTACATGTGGGCGATTACGTTATCGCCGAACTCGGAGCACTTGATCTCGGTCGCCCCTTCCATCAGGCGCGCAAAATCGTAGGTCACGCGCTTGCTCGCGATCGCGCCATTCAAGCCTTTCACAATCAAGTCCGCGGCGTCGTTCCAACCCATGTAACGAAACATCATCTCGCCGGAAAGAATCACCGACCCCGGATTCACCTTGTCCAGGTTCGCGTATTTCGGCGCGGTGCCGTGGGTTGCTTCGAACACCGCGTGGCCGCTAATGTAATTGATGTTCCCGCCGGGCGCGATCCCGATGCCGCCCACCTGCGCCGCGAGCGCGTCGCTCAGGTAATCGCCGTTCAGGTTCAACGTCGCGATCACGTCAAAATCTTCCGGTCGCGTCAGCACCTGTTGCAACGTGATGTCCGCGATCGCGTCCTTGATCACAATTCCCGCGCCTGGTTTGCCCAGCGGAATCTTGCACCACGGGCCGCCATCGATTTCTTCCGCGCCGAAATATTGCTTCGCGATTTCGTAGCCCCAATCGCGGAACGCGCCCTCGGTGAACTTCATGATGTTGCCCTTGTGCACCATCGTGACGCTCTTGCGCTTTTCCATAATGGCGTAACTGATCGCGCTATGAATCAGGCGCACACTGCCCGCGCGGCTCACCGGTTTGATCCCGACGCCGACCATGATGTCGTCGCCTTCCGGCGCGCCCACGGTTTTCCAAAACTCCGCGGCTTTTTGTTTTGTGCCGAAGCGGATTTTGTCGAACGCCTTCGGAAATTCCTTTTCGAGGAACGCGAGAATTTTCGCCGACTCTTCGCTGCCGGCCTTGTATTCGATCCCGGCATAAATGTCTTCAGTGTTCTCGCGGAAGATCACCATGTTCACCTTCTCCGGATGCTTCACGGGCGAGGGGACACCTGCGAAATATTGCACCGGCCGGAGGCAGACGAAGAGATCGAGCATTTGGCGCAACGCGACGTTGAGGGAGGAAATGCCGCCGCCCACTGGCGTGGTCAGCGGTCCTTTGATGCCGACGAGATATTCGCGGAACGCCGCGACGGTGTCCTCGGGGAGCCATTCATCGAATTTGTCCTTGGCCGCCTGGCCCGCGAAAACCTCGAACCAAACGATTTTCTTCTTTCCGCCGTAGGCCTTCTCGACCGCGGCATCGAGGACGCGTTCGCTCGCCGCCCAGATATCGGGGCCGGTCCCGTCTCCACGAATGAACGGAATCACGGGCCGATCCGGCACGGTTAATCTGCCCTCTGATTTCGAAATCTTATCGCCTGCCGGCGGAGTGAGATCTTTGTAAGCCATAGGGAGTGAATGTAAGTAGGAAGTAGGAAGTAGGAAGTAGAAAACGGCGTGTGTCTCGCTGTCGGGCGAAACTGAATCCCGCGAACGATGAATAATGAGACGCTGGGAAACGTCGAACAACAACTGGGCCGCGGTTTGGGAGCGGATCACGCATTGATTCACGCTGCGGCGCCCAAAGCCACAGGAAATAAACTCATGAAAATCAACATCAAGCGAACTTTCGGTCTCGCCGCGGCTTCGTGCCTCGCGCTGGCCGTCCAATCTTTCGCCGCACCGCCCGCTGGTCACGGGGCCGGGAACTCGCCCGGCAATTCCTCTTTCGGCCACAGTCAGGCAATGAGTCCATCAACCGGCCCGAGCAACTCAACCTTCGGCAGGACGAACGCAACCAATGCCCGCACAAAATCCATCACCGATGCCGATGATCAGGACGATCAGGACCGCAACGACGTAAAGACGAAAAAAGTTAAGAAGACCAAATTGACAAACCCGAGCAACTCCGCTTTCGGGCGCAGCCAGCGCGTGAATCATCTCAAGGGCTCAGGCAACAACATCTACGGAAAGACCACCTCCGCGAACGCGAAGATCAGGAACGCGAACAAGAAAAATTCGCCCGCGACCGATCGCTAAGAACAATTGAGCGGTTGAAAATCAAAACTGCGGCGGGGCGAACCCTGCCGCAGTTTTCTTTTTTCGAGGAGAGACGCTTTTCGCCCCGAATTGATTGGCGCCACAATTCTCTTGCCTTCGCCCCCGACGAATCCATGAATCGTCCATGGCCGAAGACGATTACGCGACCACACCGCGGAGAATCTCGGTGCTTCTCTTCCGGCGATGAAAACCAAATCTGATATCGTCGCCAACTGGCTGCCGCGCTACACCGGCACTCCGACCAAGGATTTCTCGAAGTACGTTCTGCTGGTCAACTTCACCCAGTACGTAAACCTCTTCGCGGAATGGCACGGCGTGGAGGTGCGCGGCCGCGATCGTCCCATGGCCAACGCCACCGCCGACGGCATCACCATCCTGAATTTTGGCATGGGCAGCGCGAGCGCCGCGACGGTCATGGACTTGCTCAGCGCCGTTCGCCCGAAAGCTGTGCTCCTGCTCGGCAAATGCGGCGGCCTCAAGCGAAAGAATAAACTCGGCGACCTGATCCTTCCCATCGCCGCCATCCGGGGCGAGGGAACATCGACCGATTATTTCCCGCCGGAGGTGCCGGCGCTCCCGGCGTTCTCCCTCCAAAAAGCGATCTCGACCACGATCCGCAATCACCACCTCGATTACTGGACCGGCACCGTCTACACCACCAACCGCCGCGTCTGGGAGCACGACGAGGCGTTCAAAAAATATCTCACCCGCATCCGCTGCATGGGGATCGACATGGAGACCGCCACCGTTTTCATCACCGGATTTCATAACGAGATCCCAACCGGCGCGCTGCTGCTCGTCTCCGATCAACCGATGGTGCCCGAAGGCGTCAAGACCGCCGTGAGCGACGACATTGTGACCTCGAAGTTCATGGATCGGCATCTGCGGATCGGAATTGATTCGCTCAGCGAACTCATCAACCACGGTCAGACCGTGAAACACCTGCGGTTCTAAACGGGAAGAGCCCTCCCTAGATTTTGTAATCGTGCTCGTGCTCCTACTCGTGATCGATCTTTAAGAGTCGATCACGATCATGAAAGAATAGGCGTGACTTGTTCCGCCATTCTCTTCATACTCGACGCGATGAACTCGCTGCCTCGCTTTGCCGTGGCTGCTCTCCTTCTGGCGGCCTCCGCAGTCACTCGCGCCCAAACCATTGCCGACCTGCCGGACGACAAATTCAAATTGGTCGTCGACAAGACCCAGCTTTATACGAAGGCGCTCAAGGCGAGCCGCGACGTCCAGAAGTCCTACGATCGCTATGCCTCCTGGGTCGATGCCAAGGTCGGACCTACCGGCAAAGAGAAAGCGATCGACTCTGGCGTTCCCGATATCAGCGCTGCTCTCGAGGAGATTGCGGATGCGGGCAAAAAAGGTCCGGGGATGTGGCCCCCGTTGCCGAACGTAGATGCCACCGCGCAAAAGTTGGCCGAGGCGACCGCCTCTCTCGCACCGGTGGTGAAGAGCGCCTCCGATTATTATGCGCAGCGCCAATACAAGAGCGACGCCGCCAGACGTGGCCAGGAGTTGCATGGGCAGATGACGCCGCTCTTCGAGCAATTTTTCACAAGCGAGCTGGCGTTGCGGCGGGAGTTGAGCGCGGTCCGGGAAGATATCGAGCGGAGAAACCTGGCGCAGATCGAGAAAGAGCACGGCAAGAATTACGAATGGCATTTGCGCGCTTTCCTGATCTCCGCGAAAACGCTGGCCGACTTGTTGCCGAACCACGCCGACGCAGTCATGATCGAGGCGGCCCGCTATCGGGCCCGCTTCGCTAATCTCCAGGCGGCTTACACGCTCTTCACTCAATATTGCCTCGAGCACCCGGCCGAAGTGGAGAAGGCAGTGCTCGCCACCTCGCTCGAGGATTTCTTCTCCGCCACCCGAATTCTCCACGGCGTCCTGGGTGCGCCCAAACCCGACCGGCAGGTTTACCTCACCAAGGTGAACGATCTCGCCGCGAAGTACGACGCCTTGGTTGAGCGAACGACGGTAGCGGCGCGATAAGCTCGCGTGGCGTGGAGAAGGTGTAGGGTACGCCGCCTCGCTCCCTTTTGGATTTCTGTGGCGGCGGTCGATGACCGCCGAGAGTTACGGGTCGGCGGTGACACCCCGCCGCTAAGGAAGAGACTTAGCCGCGGTGCGCGGTCAGTCGATGAATCCGCCGGCGTTGCGTAAACCCGATCGCCCCCAGCGCGAGCGCCGCGCCGATCCATGTGCTCGGCTCGGGAACGGGAACAACCTCACCGTCACCTATAGTCGCCCAAGAACCCGTGCCTAAGAAGCCAGTACCACTGCCGCTATAAAAGCTAATCGAGTTTAGCTGGGCTTGCGTAAGACTCGCCGTCGTGGTGTTGTTACCGAACAGAAGCTGCTCCGCTCCTCCGCCGGTTACAAGGGTGCCACTCCAGTTCCAGATAGCGAGAGTGCCTGTCCACGTCTTTCCGCCACTCGCAGCGAAATGAAGAAGGCTGGTGCTGGAAAGATCAATAACAGAGGTCGAGCCCAATGTCAGTGCGCCTACTCCGGCGGTCGCGGTCGAGCCTTCCTGCACTCCGTTTAATTGGAGCCCGCCACCCGACAAGCCGACCTGCGCGGTGTCGACGATCTGGTTGCTCGAGTCCAGCCGTACGGTGCCGCCGGTTATTGTGCTGGCGGTGGAAGTGCCCGTTATCTGTAGATCAGTATTGCCGGCGTTAGTACCTGTCCCGCCCGTGCTGCTCACCGCGGTGACGCCGGCAGTTTTATTGAGAATCAACGTGCCAGCGGTAACTAACGTCCTACCGGTGTAAGTATTGGCGTCCGTGCCAGACAACGCCCATGTGCCGTTGCCATTCTTTGTAACGCGGATCGCGCCTGCCGTACCGTTACTAATCGCGCCGGTTACTGCGTTCGCCCCGGTATTCGCTCCGCTGAATGTCAAAGTGCTAGTGGTGCTCGAGGTCGGTCCGCCAGTGACCGTGCCGCCAATAATTAACGTATTGCTCGGGTCGCTCGCCGAGTTCTGAAAAGAGTAAGCTGCCGCGGTAGTGGCCGTGGGCGCTTCAAGAACCAACGGAGCATTGACCGTCTCCGTAATTCCGGTCCCAGTGATATTCCCGATTATCTGAATCTGGCCGGTACTCGTCAATAGCAGCGAGTTGCCTGCGATAGTAAACGACGAAGGCGTGCTACTAGCGACACCGAACGTGATGTTTTTGATGTTAACCGTGGTATTGACGTTGATCGCTGTGACGTTGCTCGTGAGGAACGTAGCCGTATCACCGTTCGTCGTGCTTGCGATGTCGCCAGGATACATACCGGCACCGCTGCTCCAGTTATTTTCGGCGACTGTGGTCACCCAGTTCCCATTGGTCGGCGTAGCGTTCCAAGTAGCACTTCCTCCTAAGGCTGCCACGGTGCTGGTGGAAGTTTTCGACGACCCTGAACCCGTAAAAGTCGCGATGTTGCTGAACAGGCCGACATCGAAGACATCGTGCAACGTTCCGACGTAGCCGTTCTCGACTCCCAAGCGGTCGCCAGCGCTATCGTACATGAACGATCTAGCAAACGGGTTTCGAGAGCGCGGATTGGAAAGCGCGTTGAGAAACCACTCGGGGCCGGCGTAAAACAATTCGAAGCCGGAAGCAAAACCGCGATCGCCGAAGGCCTCAGACTGCGTTCTCCAAGAAATCGCGCTGTCCTGCGGGATGATCGCCTGAACCGCCGGCGGAATAACTGACGCCGATAAAAGCGGCAGAATCAGCAGTGCAGTACGAAAAGTGCGAATCATGATTCCGGGGGGCCAGAACGCCGACGGACATCAGACCGGGTTGGTGAAAAGCTGTCAACAAAATTTCGAGAATGGAGCGAGCGGGGGCGAGCGACATGGACGACGCAGCCGCGAGGACACCGCCCCTACAGAAAAGAATTACGCGTGGCGCGCGATCAAGCGGCGAAGCTGCCGGCGTTGCATGAACACGGCCTGGTGGGAAGCGGCCGGATAGACGGTTATGGCCGGCGAGGTAGCCGGTGCGCGCGACGGGAGTTGCGCGTCATCAACCCGATCGCCCCCAGCGCGAGGGCCCCGCCGATCCATGTGCTCGGCTCGGGGACTGCGGTGACTTCAAGTAAGATATCGTTGCCGCCGACAAGATTACCGGAAACTGAATCTGCGAAATAATCGATCAGGAAAGTGTAGCTGCCGGAAGTCACTGTCGCGCCTTGCGCGAATGTTCCCACCACTGGATCGACACTGTCGTTCAGAATGACAAAGAATTTATCACCAACCACGAACGTTCCTCCGATAGTCAAAACGAGATTGGGCAGAGTAGTGGCAGAGAGATTTAGGAGGCTGACGCTGCCCGTGACAACCGTCTGATCGTAACCAGTTCCAGCGGTCGGGTTATTAAGTTCGACAAGGTAATTGGAGCCCGAGTTCAGCGTTAACGAACCGGTGTTCAAAATTCCGGGGCTATTGCCGGGCGAGAGGTTGGCACCGCTGTTCACCGTGACAGTCCCGCCAATGGTGCCGTTGCCGCCTAGCGTCGTGCCGCTGTTGCTTACCGTGACCGCGCCGATCGCCGCGGATTGGTTACCGTTCACGAGCAATGTACCTGCGCTCACGGTCGTTATGCCGGCATAGGTGTTATTTCCATTTAACGTCAAAGTCCCCGCGCCGATTTTGGTCAGGTTGCCGGTGCCATTGATAACGCCACCGATAATGAAGGTGTTGCTGTTGCTGTCGAATGTGCCAGTCACGCCGGCTGCGATATTAATGTTGCGAGTCGCACCGAGTGTGACATCGCCGTTAGTACTCTGAAGGATACGCGTGGCCGTGGGGTTCGACGCGGCGCTCGCTGCAAAGAAGATGTTGTCTGCGGCAGTGTCAGGGGCCGTCCCCAGGCCCCCATCGCCGTATATGCCAAGTGTTCCACCCTTGATCGTTGTGCCGCCTGTGTAGGTGTTGCTAATGCCCTGCAGGATCAATGTACCGGAGCCATCCTTCACCACGGAGCCGCCGCTTCCTGATACGACCTCATTGATTCGAACGGTGCCTCGGGATGCGTCGGCGTCTGCTCCATTCGGACCATCGGGGGCGTTCACCACCTGTGAATCAATCGTCAGGGTGTTGCTCTGCAAATTCACGGAACCACCTTCCAACAAGAGGGTGCCATTGGTTGTCGCTTCCAGCGTCAAGCCAGTGTTCAAAGTGATACCTCCTGAATATGTATTAGTGCCGGCCCCATCCAGTGATCGCAACACCTTCGTGCCCGAGCTACCCGTCCGCACTTCGAGGGTGCTTCCGAGATTGTTTCCGCTGACGAAGCCTAACGACAAAACCGCATAGTTACTTCCGCTCGTGTCGCCAAGTCGGATTATGCTGCCGCTCACCGTGCCACCGGAATCGAATCGAAGATCGCCCCCGTTAATCTGTGTGTCGCCCGTGTAGGTGTTGGTGCCCTTAAGGGTCAGGGTCCCGTTGCCCGATTTAGTCAGCGCCAGGATTCCGGTCGTGCCGTCCCGAAGGACGCCCGCGAAAGTGTTGATTCCAGTACCATCCACAGTGAGGGTCGCCGTACCTGCCGCGCCATTTTCGACGACCGGCGTGCCCACAGTCGCATTGCTATTGAAGCCAACAACCGTTGTATCAAAACCAAAAAGCTGAAATTTGCCGGTGCTACCTGAACCAAAGGCGAGAGCGGCGCTCGCTGCGGGGCCAATCGCGGTGGTGCTGCCGGCCCTGATTGTTCCAGCATTGATCGTCGTGCCGCCGGTGTAAGTGTTGTTGCCACTTAGAATCAAATCGCCCGTGCCGATTTTATTTAACGTCCCCGCCGTCGCGCCGTCGCTGAGGAGGCCGCTGATGGTGAATGTCCTTCCAGCGTCGACGGAGATCCGGCTGTTGGCATCGGAAAGCTGGAAGTTGCGCGTGGTGGTGATGTTGGCGGTGGCCTGCACGATGCCGTTGCCAATGGTGGCCGTGCCGGACTGGTTCCCGAGACTGGTGGCGGAATTGATCTGGATTGTGCCGGCGGCGATCGTCGTGCCGCCGGTGTAGGTGTTGTTCCCGGTCAGCACCAGCGCGCCTGTTCCGGCGCCAGTCAAGGTGATGTGGCCTGCGGCGGGCCCCGGGGTCTTAATGACGCCGCTAATCGTAATGTTGCCTGAGCCATCGATGACAATGACATTGTCGGGGCTGAACTCTCCGAGTGCCACGTCCATGGCGAAGGGAGGCCATTGAAGCGTCAACTGGCCTGCGGACGCATTCAGCAGAATAACGTTGGCGACGCCGTTCACCGTTGCACCGTCCAGGGTTAATGTTCCGGCGCCCTGCGACCCAATTTCTCGCGTCCCGGAGAGCAATTCTATGGCGCCCACTATTTGGTTGGCACCGCCGTGGTTGGTCTGGTTGGGCCCAATATTAGTCATGTCAATGACAATCAAACTGATGAACCCAGCTGAGCCGAATTGCGCGATTTGATGGCCACCGGGGGGACCGGCGTCGAACTGCCAATTCTGTGGGTTTTGCCATGTGTTACCACTGCCGGAAGGACCGCCGTCCCACAAAGCCGCCTGCGAATCCGCGAGCGGAGCCGCGGGCACCAGCGAAGTCGCGCCGGAAAGCCGGGTGGCGTTCGGCGAGGAGCTTCTCGGGCCGATGAACGGAGAGTCGGAGGAACCGACGGAAAGAAACACCTCGTTAGGTAAAGAAAGAAACGCCTCGTTAGGCGCGCTCGTCTCTGCCGCTACAATTCCGTCCGCTGACGATTCAATCAGCGATCGCGGCCGCCGCAAGAAGCTGGCGGGCGAAAGACCAAAGAGTCCCTGGGCGCCGCCGAAAAAGATATGATTGCTCAAAATCTGCCAGTCGCTCCCGAACGGCGAATCGTCCGAACTTGGGCGGGAGCGTTCCTGATAAAGCCGGTCGTTAGGCCCGACGATTGTCTGGCCCGAAAGGGCCGTGGAAAGGCAAAGGAGGAGCGCGCAAGCAAGAGACTGGGCTCGAACAGTCACGCGGAACATAGGGAGACCTAGGAAAACCGGCCGGGTGACGGGTGTCAACGAAATTTCCAGAATTATCGAAGAAAAGTTATTCGCGCGTAAAAAGAAGGCCGAAAGCTGAAAAGCGGACACGCTGTAGCCGATTCTTTGTGCGAAGCATTGTTCTGGCGCGACGCGGGAACGCAACGTCGCCCACAGGGCGACGGCTACAGAGGCGCGGCAAGAGCCGTCCGAAATTTGCATCGTGCGACCCAACCGATTGCACCGAGCGCGAGGGCGCCGCCGAGCCAGGTGGCCGGCTCGGGGACGGGAACCAGGGTCGGAACAATTTCGCCGTCCAGGTCGGTTCCCCATGAGCCGGTTCCGATAAAGGTCACACCGGCGTCGCTGTAAAAGTTGATCTGGGTCAACTGAAGCGGCGTCAGTCCAGTTACATTGTTGCCGAAATAAACCTGATCGGTGCCGTTGCCGGTGATCGGCGTGCCGCTCCAATTGTAAATACTGAGCGTGCCGGTCCAGCTCTTCCCGCTGCTGTTGGCAAAGGCGATGACGCTGGCGCCCGTCCCCAGATCGATGATCGAATTGCTCTGAAGCGTGACCGCCCCAATGCCGGCGGTGTTGTTCGTTAGGCCGTGCTCGGACAACCCGTTGGTCTGCAATGCCACCGTGACAACGCCGTGCGCGTTCAGGATCAGTTCGGCATTGTCGTTGATCCGATTATTGGTCGCGCCGCTCAGTACGAGCGTGCCGCCATTGTTCACCGTGATCGATCCGGTTCCGCCGAGCGAGTTCGTCGCCGCCGGATTCAGGATGCCCGATTTGACCACAGTAGCGCCGGTGAAATCAGTCGCGCCAGTCAATCGCACGACTCCTGGTCCTACTTTAGTGATGCCGCCCGGGCCGGTAATATTGTTCGAGAAAACAAGGGCGCCGGTCCCGGTATAACTGCTGGTAATGGCGAGGTTGTCATTGAGGGTGACCACCCCCGAAAAGGTGGAGCTGTCGCTCGTCGCCGGGACTATCGAGCCGAGGGTCAAGGTCCCGCCGCTGCCCGAAACGACGGTGATTGGGTTCGGAATGTTCCGGCCGACGTCGGCGGAAACCAGGGTAGCTGAACCGCCGCCGGTGCTGCCGAGAAATATG
Organism: Verrucomicrobiota bacterium; assembly: GCA_041167325.1. GTDB lineage: Bacteria > Verrucomicrobiota > Verrucomicrobiia > Chthoniobacterales > UBA10450 > AV80. The sequence continues at coordinate 221,346 of JBEEHH010000018.1, forward strand.
GGATTGGTCGCCGGACCGAATGGATTGCTCGAAACAAAAACGACCGCGCCGCTCGCGACGGTGGAGGTGCCGGTGAAAGTATTGTTGCTGCCCGCCTGCAGGAAAATCTCGCCAGCATTCGGGTTGTTGCTGACGTTGTTGAAAGTGATGTTGCCAGTACCGGAAAACGGAGCGTCGATCAGGATGGACCCAAAGACCGACGTGCTGCCGCTGGTGTTCGTGATCGAGAGGTTGTCCGCGAGAGTAATCGGCGGGCCAAGCGCCCCGACGTGCAATACGTAATTGCCCACGGCGGGGTTCGTGTTGCTCAGGACGGCGCCGTTCCCACCGTTGTTGAACGTGGTATTGTTGAAGAGAAAGACAAACCATCCCTGAGCTGCCGTGCCGGCGAGAGTTAACCGGCCGAGAGTGACGCCACCGGAGACATCCTGGGCGGTGAACATGTCGTTGGAGTCGGCTACGGCAGGCTGAAATTCGGCGATGTCACCGACGCCGTTCGGGATCACGGCCGGGCTCCAATTAAGAGGCTGGCTCCAGGAATTGCTGACCGATCCGATCCAAACCGGATCGACCGCAGTGGCGAGCGCTTCCCGGCGCGCGGCTGAGGTTTTGGTTCCGACGCCGGTTTCCAACGCCGTTGGTTGCATAAGGCTCGCGATGCTCGGGCTTGTGGAATTGTTATCCCAACTCGGTCGATCCAATGATTGAGCCGTGTCGCTCGTCACGCCGGAAATCTCGGATGGAAAAACGCGCGGCGTGACGGGCGTGGTCGTCATGCGCTCTGGCAAACCTTTGTTCGCCGGAGCGGGAGCATGATTCGCGGTGGATGCTCTTTCTTGCGGTTGCGATCTGAGATCGGCCCGATCGCTCCAGCTTTCGGGAAGAAAGTCAGCGAACCAGCTTGCGCGGGCGTAGTCGAAAACGGCATCGGATCCAGGAAGGACGTGCGCTGCAAGACCCGCGCAAACCATGGCAAGCAAGACGAGTGGGAACGCGACGCCGAACGCCCTTTTGGGAAGGGAGCGTGGAAGGACGGGAGTGATTCTCTCCATAAACAAATAGTTCGAACCTCGGACCCATGGAAATGATCGGCGAAAAAGGTGTCAACTAAATTTCCACAATTATCTGCGAAAAGTTATTCAGACGTAAGATGTCGGACAAAATGCTGAGACGCTGAAACGCTGCCGTAACGGATGCGAAGCAGCGGCCGGGCTTTCCAAAGCTGAAATTCGGAGGGAGCGCCGTGTTCCGGTTGGAGGGCGACCGCTCCGGTTGCTGGCGTCCGATCACGCAAGCGATACGCTTGCCCTACAATTCTTTGGCCGGAAGACTCGTTAGGCCGACGCTCGTTCGAAACGCTGTAGCCGCTTCGCTGTGCGAAGCGTTGTTCTGACGCGACGCGAGAACGCAACGTCGCCCACAGGGCGACGGCTACAGAAGGGCGGCAAGAGCCGTCCGAAATTTGCGTCGTGCGACCCAACCGATTGCACCGAGCGCGAGGGCGCCGCCGAGCCAGGTAGAGGGCTCGGGGATGGCAATGGGAATGAGAGTAGGAACTATCTCGCCGTCCAGATCGAGGCCCCAGTTGGCCGTGCCGAGAAAGGTGCTTCCCGCATCGGAATAGAACCTGATTGAATTCAACTGCGCCGGAGTGAGCCCGGTGATCCCGTTGCCGAAATAAACCTGGTCGGTGCCGTTGCCGGTAAGCAGGTTGCCGCTCCAGTTGTAGATGTTGAGAGTGCCTGTCCAGGTTTGGGCGCTGCTGTTGGCAAAGGCGATGATGCTGGCGCCATTCGCGAGATCGATGATCGAATTGCTCAAGAGCGTTACCGCGCCGATGCCTGCGGTGTTGTTCGTCGCGCCGTGCTCGGACAGTCCGGCGGTCTGAAAGGAGACGACTCCGGAATCCATGCCGTCGAGATTGAGCGGGGCGGTATCGTTGATCCGGTTGTTCGTAGAGCCGCCGAAAATCAGGGTCCCACCGGATTTGACGATAATGCTGGAGGTGCCGCCGAGCGAGTTCGTCCCGCTCGCCGTCAGCGGTCCAAACTGGGCGTTTGTAACGCCGGTAAAACTATTGTTGCCGCTCACGATGACCGAGCCAAATCCCAGCTTGGTGATTCCTCCCACGCCGGAGATCGTGTTGGTAAAACGGGTCGGCGCGGCGTCACCGAAGACATTTTCCAGCGCGACATCTCCATTGAGCATCATCGATCCGGAAAAAATCGTGCTAGTGGTGGTGGAAGGAGAAATCGTTCCCAGGACCAAGGTTCCTCCACTCCCGGCCGCTACCAGGACCGGATGAGCGAAGTTAAAAGCGTTCCCGGTCGAGACGAGACTCACATCGCCGCCACCGGCACTGCCGAGCACGACCTGGTTCCCCGCCGGACCGAAAGCGTTTTCATCGGCAAACACGACCGCGCCGCTCGCAATCGTGGACGTACCCATAAAGGTCGAGGGGGCGAAGGTAGGTCCGAGGAAAATCTGGCCCATGTTTAGGTTGTTGCTGACATTGTGAAAAGTGATGTTGCCAGTCCCGGTGATCGGCGTGTTGAGCTGGATGGAATTGACCGACGTGCTGCCGCTGGTGTTCGTGATCGAGAGGTTATCGGCGAGAATAAGAAAGCCGGAAGCCGTACCGCTGATCTGCAGCATGTAATTTCCTACGGACGTATTGACGTTGCTGATGACGGCGCCGTTTCCGTTGTTATCCATCGTTAGTGAAGTGAAGAGAACGACGTTCCAAGTCTGCGCGGCGGTGCCTGCCAGCGAGAGCGTGCCGAGCCTCGCGCCGCCGGGCACATCCTGATCGGTGACCATTTGGTTCGGATTGGCCGCCGAGGGGCGGAAATCGGCGATGACGCCGGCGCCATTCGGCACCGTAGCCGGACTCCAGTGAGAAGCATCATTCCACGAGCTAAAGCTCGGACCGATCCAGGTAGGGTCGAGCGCAGACGCGGAAGAGATTTGCGGTTGTGGATAGACCTGAATGGATGTCGTCTTGCCGTCGTTGATCGCGATGGCAGCGGGTTGGACGAGGCTGGCAATACCTGGGCCGCTGTAACCTGGCGGGGAATATCTCGCAATCGATTGAGCGGTGGGGCTCTCGATGTCTTGCGTGATCCAGGCGGAAGTGATTTCGCGTGAGGATGGTTCAAGCTTCCGCGCCGTCGCCAATTGGGAAAACAGCACGTCTTTTTCCAAGCGCGGCGACGATAGTTGCTCCGACGTCGATGAGCTCGGCGCGGTTTCCGGAGACTCATCCGAGAAGATGCTTTTGGGCGTGAGATCATTCTGCACCTCGCTGGAAAACCAATTCGCGGGCGAAAAGCCATCGAGGTTAATCGAGTTGATCCAGGTGTTATCGGCGGCAAGCACGCCCGCGGCACAAGTGAGGAGAAGTAGACAACGGATCAAACGCCACGCCCCTTTGAGATCCGATTTCACGGAAACTATTTCAGCCTTCTCGCTGAAAACCTGTCAACGAAATTTCCAGAATTATCGAAGAAAAGTTATCCAAACGTAAAATCTCCCTTTTGGAGGGAAAAAATTAGGAAGTAGAACACGTTCAGCTGAAAATTCAGCGGATGGGCGGTTACGCGACCAGGGTAGCTCGGCGCGAGGGCTGGAACGCGAGTGACCAAAGGAGGAACCGAGGTCGCAAGACTTGGGGAGGGCCCTCGTGCCGCGAGGTTTTGGTCGCGATGAAGGGATGAAGTGCGGAGCGGCCCAGCGGAGCTCTGAGGGCAGAGGCCGGAGGTCGGAAGTCAGCGAACAGAAGCCGCGATGCCTAACGACTAACTGTGTCTCCGGCGACGGAGTCGTATAAAGCCGATCGCGCTGAGCGCGAGTGCGCCGCCGATCCACGTGGCCGGCTCGGGGATCGGGGTCGGGACCAGCTCGATATCGGTAGGGTTATAAACCAGGGTGTAACCGGAAGGAATTCCAGCAGTGGTTTGGAACTGTCCGGCGTGCGAGGCGAATGTCGCCAGGACATAGGTGCTGGTTCCGTTGGCCGAGCCTTGAATGTCAAGGGTAGTTTGGAATCCCAGCGTGAGATTTCCGATAATCTTGAGCAGGTCGCTCGTGCCGCCGCTCAGGTTGGCAAGGTAAGTCCCTCCGGCCCCTTCGTTCGTAGCCATGATCAGGTTGTTGTTCAAGGTCAGCGTGCCAACGGTGGTGGTGGTGGCGCCGGTGATGGTGCCGCCAAACATGTCAACATTACCGCTGCCAATGGTGCCCGTGCCACCGAGAGTGCCGCTGCCGTTGACTTGCATGAAACCCGTGGCGCCGGAATTATCACCATTCACCAGGAGCGTGCCGCCAGACACGTAGGTCCCGCCGTTGTAGGTGTTCGTGCCGGTAAGAGTGACGAGGCCGGCATTCACCTGCACGCTCAGTTGGGTGCTCGTGCCAGTCGTGATGTTACCACTCACATTAATGGTGCCACCGGTGAAAGACAGAGTCTGAAAACCCCCGGTCGGTGCGCTCGAGCTGATGTTGCCGCTGATCGTGAATGGCTTCATCGCCGAAGAGTTACTCACGTTGAGATCGCCCTTGAGGAAGAGTGGCGCTGAGATGGTGTCGCCGCCGCTGCCGGAAGTCTGGTGGAGGGTCGAGGCGTTGCCGCCGTTGTCGAAGGTAAGGCTGGTCCCGGCTCCGGGCGCTATCGTGTAGCTGTTGGTTCCGTCCGTGTCACCGACGTTCAACACGCCGACGGTGCGCGAGACGTCGAGGGTGACCGTGCGGTTCGCCGTCAGATTCACCGTGGTGAAGTCTGCGGTCGTGGTGGCCCCATCGGGGACGTTACCGCTCAGCCAGTTCGCCGCGTCGCTCCAGTTGCCGGAAACATCGACGTTCCATGTGCCCGTGCCAGTGGTGATGATCGTGTTGGGTGTGATGGTGCTCGTGCTGCGAGCCGCGCGCGTGCTAGCCGCCACTGACATGACACTGGTCGGCGCACTGAAGCTGCCGAAGTTATCGCTGCGCTGAGATTGATTTATCGGATCGAACTCAGTGATCCGGCCGCCGAAATCTGATCGACTTTCATCGGCGGAGGCGACGAGCATCCAACCGCGGCCAGGGCGAGAAAAGAGGAGGCCGTTGACGAGCTGGCCCATCGAGAGCTGCGCGCGCGGAACATTTTCCTGCGGCGCGCTCAACGCCAGGTCGGCGGCGGGCGAATTTTCCAGTGGCACTGTCGCGAACCACGAACCGGGAGAGGCAAAGTCGAGGTCGAAGGTATTGATCCAGCTATTATCGGCGGCGAGAATACCGCCGGCGCAGGCGACGAGGAGAAGGCAGCGAACCGGACGCCATATGCCATGCGTTGCGAGTTTCATCAAAAGCGGATTGAAAACGATTTACCTGAGTGAAGTCAACAGAAATAATGCTCAGTATGGAAGTTCGGCAGGGCTTGGATCGAGCCGGGGCGCTCCGAAATGAGGCGGCCGAGGCCAGGCTTGACTCAAAGCCGATCTCTCCAAATAATGGCGGCTAAACGACCTCGGAATATGGCCACAAAAAAATCTGCTGCGAAAAAGTCTGTCACGAAAAAGCCGGCCGCGAAAAAACCGGCGAAGAAGAAATCGATTGCTAAGAAACCAGCGATAAAGAAATCGCTCGGGACGAGATCGACCCTCACATTTCTCACCGAAAGCCTGCCGGGCTTCACGGTCGGGCGCAACCAGAAGACGCGTGTCCAGGCGATCGGCGGCGCGCTTCCGTACAGCTTTGCCATTACTCAGGGGACGCTGCCTGTAGGCCTTAACTTCAATTACAAGGGGACTCTCTGGGGAAGGCCCACCCAGGCGGGCGACACAACGATCTTCGTCAAGGTGATCGATTTTGTCGGTAGCCACCTGACGCAGGCGTTCGACTTGCAGGTGAACTAGGACGGAAGGCGAAGAGATTTGGGGCCGGCCCGCCGCCGTGCCGATCATTTCTCCGTCAGCACAGCGAAAATCGCAACGGCACGAGGGCGTGCTGTCTCCATCCCGGTCGACTTCCGAGCCCGGTGTGCTGCCCTAACGAGCGATGCTTTCCACGAGGGTGGCTTCCTCGGGCAGGAGCCGCTTGCGATCGACCTCGCGCATTTCCGCGGCCGCGTCTTCGCTGCGTCCGTTCGCGGCCAGCACGGCGGCATGTACGGCGAGGGCCGATGGCGTCAGAGCGCCCGGTGCGACCTGAATACCGGAATACGCATCCATCGCGTCACTAAATTTCCCAAGGCGAAACCGCGCCAGCCCCAGCAGGGTCCGATGCGGCAGACTCGATGGCTCTCGCTGGACGAGCTGAGCAGCAAGCTGCTCAAGCGTTATCAGTTCTTGGTTCTTGGTTATTGGTTCTGACCTCTGACTTCCGTCATCCGACCTCTGCGATTGCTGCGAACCCATGAGCAGCAATCGCGTGTAGGCCTCGTCGTTTTGCACTGCGGGGTCGTTAGGCCAAAGGGCGAGCATCTCCGCCAGGACGGCATGGATTTGTTTTGTCGGGCCGGTGGCCTGCGCGAGCCGCAGCCGGCCCTGGTGCGCCGCGCGCAGCCGGGGCGCCTCGGCCGCCGCTTCGTCGTAGGCCGCACGCGCCACATCGGTCGCGCCATTCTTTTCGGCATAACCGGCGAGCGTGATCAATTTGCCCGGATCGCCCCGGGCCGCCTCCAAGGCGCGGCGCCAATTGTTTTCCGATGCCGCTGTTTCGCCGAGTTGGGCGTTACAGCGCGCGAGATACATTTTCTGCACGAAGGGGTCGAGTGGGTAACGATCGCGGTCTAGCAATTCCTTGATTTCCTTCCACCGGCCGAGACCGCCGAGCGCATCGACGTATTGCAGAAAAAGCTCGCGTGACCGGAGCGCCTTCTCGATCGGAATAGCATCCAGCACCTGCTGGAATTCGTTCTTGCCATTCAACCACGTTGCCAGTGTCGCGGCTTCGTCCGGCGGTCCGTCTTTCCATTGTGCCACGGCTTTCGTGATCAGCTCTTCGCGGGCTTCGGGCCGCTGGCGGATTTTCAAATCGACCGCGAGCAATTTCTGCGGCACGCGGGCGAGGGGATGTGCCTCGAGTTTTTCGGATAACTCGAGCGGCGCACACGGGAAATTTTCCGGAATCTTTTCCGACGACAACGCGGTCTGTGCCAGGACCGTGAGCGCATCGAGTCCCGCGGCATCGGCGGTTTCCGATATTCTCTTTAACCACGACCAGGCTTCGCTGCGCCAAGTGTCATTGCCCGCAGAAATCCCGATCTCCACCAACGCGGCCTGCAGTTTTTCGCGACCACTCGCGTGGGCATCGCCAAAAACTTTTTGCAACGCATCGTGCGCTTCGATGGCGGCGCCTTGACGGACGGAGAGTTGCGCCGAAAGCAAATAATCCAGCGGCCTGACGGGGCCGTTCGCTCCACTGAGCAGCGCGCGGATCGCGCGAGTCGCGCGGGTGTCGTCGCTCGCGAGCAAGGCCATGGTTGCTTCATCGGTGAGGTCAGCGCGGGTGAGGCGGGTGTGTTGTTCCAGCCGGTCCCAGAATTCCAGCGCCTGCGCCTGGCGGGTCCGTGAAAGAAAACGCGCGATGGCGCGGATCGCTTCCGGTTCGTCCGGCCACAATTGAAAAGCGCTCGATGCTTCCTTGCGCGCCTCGTTCCAATCCTCTTTCTCCATAAGTGCGAAAGCCGCGCGGGCGTGGCGTCGCGCCTGCCACGCTTTGATCCCATGAAGGACCGGCCGTCCGCCGAAGATTCCGCCGAGCCCGAGAAGGACAATCAGCACAAGCGCGATGACAAGCCGCTTCCGTTTCCGAGTCCGAAGCCGCAGCTCCTCGTCGGTCAGCATGAAATCGTCGGAGCGGGACATTTGGGGTCGGAGGTCAGAGGTCAGAGGTCAGAGGTCAGAGGTCAGAGGTCAGAGGTCGGAGATCGGAACGGGGCAGTCACAAATCAGAACTTCGGAACGATTCGTTTTTCTTCATCATTCCGCCGAGCATTCGTCCGATCTCAGCGCAACGCGCCGCAAGTTGCTTATGCTGATCGTGCGAGATGTAACCGCAGTTAAGGGCAAAATCGAGCGATGAATCTGTTTCGCTGTTTTCACCGTCACAATCCGTCAGCTTGCTCAGGAAGTGCGCTTCGTAGCGCCGCTTCGCCCAAGCTTCGCGCAGATTCAAACAGACGGATCTGGATGACCGTCTGATTTGACCGGTCAAAGCATATTTCTCTTCGGACGGAAAAGTTTTTGTAAGCTCAAAAATCTCCATCGCGAGTTGATATGCGGATTTGTAAACTTCCAAATCCTTAGCCGTTTCAATCTTCATATTTTCTGACCTCCGATCTCTGACCTCTGACCTCTGACCTCTGACCTCTGACTTCCTACTTCCTACTTCCTACTTCGATGAGCTCCGGCAACGCCTGTGCGAATCGCCCTTCCGCGTCGTCCGCCTTCATGTCATTGGGCGTGAGCAGGACGAACTCCATCACCTGCTGGCCGAGGTGACGGCGCCCCTGCATCACCAATCCGATCCGTTCGCGGCGCGACCATTCGGAGGGCGTCTGCGGAAATTGCTCGGCGCCTAACGACTCGTCGCTCGTGTCCCGCACTCGATCCTCGCGCAGACAATAAAAAGCGTGCGCGAAACGTTGCCGCGAAGGATTCGAATTGGCGCCCGGCGCCGGCATTCCCTGATTGAATAGGAAATGGCGGAACGGCAGCGACATTTTCGGCGAGACCGCGTACGAACGGATGCCGTAATCGCCGACCTGGATCCAGCCCGATGCCGGAAGGCAAACGTCAGGCCGGTGAAGGTTCGCGAGCAGCGCGCTATTGCTGCCCGCGCGCCAGCGGAAGAAATAGAGCAGGGCCGAATCGACGGGGCGCGCTACCTCGGTTTCGCTCGCGTCGCCTGCCTCAAGCCGCCATCTTGCGCCGCGGCCCTGGTCGAATCGCAAAATCTTCCGCGTGGTTTCGTCGATCGGAATTTCGCGAAACTCCCGGGCTGCTTCCGGCCAGCGCGCCGACCATTGCTCGCGCGCGATCAGGCCGCGCTCATGGATTCGGTACCAGGCTTCGACCCCGATCTCGACTGCGCAGAGCCAGGCGAAGAAAAGCAGGAAGTAAAAAGGAGGAAGTAGGAGACGGAGGTCAGAGGTCGGAGGTCGGAGGTCGGTCGAAGCCATCCCGTTTCCTACTTTCTCATTTCTACTTCCTACTTTTTTGTTGCGGTTGAGAATTGCGGTGAGCAAAAGCGAGCCGCAAAAAACAAACGCAACAATGCTGTATCCGGCGAAATCGTGCCATCGATCCACGGCGGAGATGCTTTGGGTCGCCGCGATCCAGACGAGGAAGAAGGCGCGCGCAAAGTTAGCGATAATGGCGATCGCCAGCGCGCCCAGGACAAGGAGAATCCGGCGCGTAACCGACAGCCGCTTCAGCTCGCCGAAGAGCAGGCCGATCATGATCGAAGTCTGCAACGAGCGCACGCCGCTGCATGCTTCGTTCACGCCGACAAGGCCGGTGCTGACGCGGATCAAATTACCTTCGAGCTGTGCGGGAACACCGAATAACGTGATCGTTTCCGTGGCCACTGCCGCCACCGTGCGCATCAGACCCTGCACGAGCGGTTCTTCAATCGGGGAGATCCAGGGCACAGCGACGAAAAAAAACGCGACCGGAAAAGCGAAATGCCGCACCCACGCCTTGCCGCCCGCCGACCAAAGCACGAGCAAAGTCATCGTCACCACCACGGCCGTGTGCACCCAACCCAGCGGCCGCCAATCCGGGTTCGCTATTTCGAACAACCGAAGCGGCAACAGAAGCAGCAGCGCCCCAATTCCAATCGCGATCGCAATTCTTTTTCGACCTCTGACTTCTGCTATCCAGCCTTCGCCAAGGCTATTGCTTGGCAGGCCGACCTCTCCTGACCACGCCGTAGCTTTAGCGAAGGCGGGCGGTCGGTCGTCCCAGCGCAACCAAAACAGGAACAGCGCGAAGAACGGAACGAACCAGCCATAGCTGTATTGCTCGTTGACCGACCACTCGCCGCTCAGTTGCCGGCAGAGAACAAACCAGAGCCCAAACAATGCGACCCCAATCACGGCGATCTGCGTCCGAGAAATTCCTTTGGTCGAAGTTGTCGAACTCGATTCCGTCAAGTTGGCCGGAGTATAGCAGGTCGGAGATCGGATGTCAGAAGTCGGAGATCAGAAGTGCTGTTTTCCCTTCCTACTTCCTACTTCCTACTTTCTACTTTGGATTGTGCAGCAAATCCTTGGCATCCGGTTCTTCGATGGCAGCGCCACTGAAGCAGTCGCGCAAGCCATCGCCGGCGGCGGATTGATCGTTGCTCCGTCGGGGACATGTTTCACGCGGTTGCAGCGTGATGAAATATATCGTCGAGCAATCAGCGGCGCCGATATAGCGCTGCCCGATAGCGGATTCATGGTCCTGCTCTGGCGTTTTCTACGGGGCCGGCGCATCGCACGCATTTCCGGACTTGCCTACCTACGGAGGTTACTGGCCGGCCCGGACCTGCGATCCGCGGGATCGGCAATCTGGATTTTGCCGAACGACACGGCGCGCGAAAAGACGATCGCGGCCCTGGCGCGCGAGGGATTCGTCATCAGCGAAACCGACTTCTACATTGCGCCATGGTACGGACGCGACGTCGAAGATCATGCTTTGCTGGCCTCCATAAAAACGCGACGCCCGCGCCATGTGGTAATTGCGTTGAGCGGCGGCGTGCAGGAAAAGCTCGGGTTCTACCTGCGGGATAATTGCGGATACAGACCCGCGATCCATTGTATCGGGGCCGCGCTCGGATTCATCACCGGCTATCAGGTCGCGATCCCGAATTGGGCCGATCGCCTCTATCTCGGTTGGCTGCTCCGGTTACTTTCTCAACCTCGGAAATTTCTTCCGCGCGCCTTCAACGCGCTCGCGCTTCCCGGTCTCATGATGAGGTACGGCGAAAACATTCCGCCGCTGAAAACGTAGAAGTGTGTTTCCTACTTCCTAATTTCTACTTCCTACTTTCTCGATGATCATTCTCGGCCTTAATGCTTATCACGGCGATTCCGCGGCGTGTCTGATCAAGGACGGCCGGCTTGTCGCCGCGGCGGAGGAGGAGCGGTTTCGGCGCATCAAACATTGGGCGGGGTTGCCCACGCAAGCGATCGATTACTGCCTGCGCGAAGGGAGCGTCGCACTTCAGGAAGTCGATCACATTGCAATCAATCGGAAACCGGGCGTAAACAACTGGCGCCGGTTCGCCTTCGTCCTGCGGCATCGGCCCGATCCGCGGCTCATGATGCAGAAAGTGCGCAACCTTCGCAGCGCTTCGTCCGTGCAGGAATCTCTCGAGCGCGTCTACAAGGTCTCGTTAGGCGCGCAGATTCATCATGTCGAACATCACCTGGCGCATCTCGCCTCCGCCTTTCTCGTGTCGCGCTTCGAGGAAGCGGCCTGCATTTCGATCGACGGTTTCGGCGACTTCGCCAGCACGGCGATGGGAAGCGGGCAGGGGAACCGGATCGCGATCGAACGGCGCGTTTATTTTCCGCATTCGTTAGGCATTTTTTATTCGGCCCTCACCCAGTTCATCGGCTTCCCGCATTTTGGCGATGAATACAAAGTGATGGGGCTGGCGCCGCTGGGCGAACCAAAATATCTTGAGGAAATGCGCCGGCTCGTTCGCATCCAGCCGGATGGCACCTTCAAGTTGGACCTCAAATACTTCCGGCATCACACCGATAACGTCTCCTACAGTTGGAATGACTGCGCGCCGGAAGTCGGCACCCTTTACACCGGTAAATTGAGCGACCTGCTCGGTCCCGCGCGTGGCGAAGGCGAGCCGATCGAGCAGCGGCACAAGGACCTCGCCCGCTCCGCCCAGGCGATGTATGAAGAGGCGTTTTTCGCTCTGCTTAACGCGCTTCATCAAGAGTATCCTTCGTCGAACCTCGCGCTGGCCGGCGGTTGCGCGATGAACTCAGTCGCTAACGGCAAAGTCTATTTGCGCACGCCGTTTCGAAAAATGTATCTGCCTGCCGCCGCAGGCGACGCGGGCGGCGCCATCGGCGCAGCTGCGGTTGTGCAAGCACAACTCGCAGAAGTCAGAAGTCAGACGTCAGAAGTCAGTAAAGAAGAAACCGCTCCGACCTCCGACCGCCGCACTCCGACCTCTGGATCCCGATTTCATCTGGACCATGCTTACTCGGGTCCGCAGTTTTCCGGCGAGGAAATCAGGCAATTGCTGCGCGACCGTGGCCTTGTCTCTTCTGATCTCCGACCTCTGATCTCCGACCTCTCCCTCGAACACATGACCGACAGCAACGAACTCTGCCGGCGCACCGCAGCTGCGATCGCCAATGGCAAAGTTGTCGGTTGGTTTCAGGGCCGGATGGAGTGGGGACCGCGCGCACTCGGGAACCGTTCGATCCTCTGCGACCCGCGCCGCGGTGACATGAAGGAAATCCTGAATCTCAAGATCAAGCGCCGCGAATCGTTCCGTCCTTTCGCGCCATCGATTTTGCGCGAAGCTGTCGCCGAATGGTTCGAGCAGGACGATGACGTGCCGTTCATGATGGAAGCCTTCCAAATCCGCCCGGAGAAGCGCGCTCTCATTCCCGCTGTCACGCACGTCGATGGCTCCGGCCGTCTGCAAACCGTGCATCGCGAAACCAACCCGCTCTACCACCAACTAATAACTGCCTTCCATGAACTCACGAGCGTCCCGCTCGTGCTCAATACCTCTTTCAACGAGAACGAACCCGTCGTTTGCCGCCCCGAGGAAGCGCTTGATTGTTTCCTCCGCACGAAGATGGATCTCCTCGTGCTCGGGAGTTTTTTTGTGGAACGGAAGGCCGATTCCGGCATTTCCTCGTGACCACAAGACAACGGTTGCTCCACTGGGGTCATGTCATGGGCCGAATGTCCATGGTGCAGCTTGTCATCCAGGTGATCATCGCCGCGACCGGCCTTCTGCTGGTTCGGATTTTGAGCAAACAGGAGTATGCCTTGTTCACGATCGCGGCCGCTGCGCAAACAATGCTAAACCTTCTGACTGACTCGGGTATCAACTCCGGGATGATGTCGATCGGAGGTCAGGTGTGGCAAGATTCCGCGCGTCTCTCTGCGCTCACTCGCACGGCCCTGCGATTGAGAATGTGGCTCACTGTTATCGCGACGTTAGTTGTCAGCCCCATAGCGATCTGGCTCCTGGTGACCAATGGCGCAGCTCTCGTAAACGCGATCGCCATCACTGCGATCGTAGTTGCTGGAACAAACTATCTGGTGGCGAATGCAATTTACGGCGCAGTGTTGAAACTTCATTCGCGTTACTGGGCGCTGCAGTCGGCCGATCTTGCCGGCGCGCTTTCCCGGCTGGGGTTCTGTCTTCTCGCAGCTTTGGTGTTTCTGAACGCTACCGTCGCGGCGGCGTGCACCGCTCTCTCCCAAGTTGTCCAATACATTTGGGTCAGGCGGAAAGCCTCGAACATCATCTCCTCCTCCGAGGAAGAAGTCCCCGAGGATCGCCGGCAGCTCGCGCGAATCATCAAGCGGCAGATGCCTTACTTCGCTTTCTATTCGATGCAGGGTCAGCTCAGCATATTGTTGATCAGCTTTTTCGGCTCGACCTCCAAAGTAGCTGACATCGGTGCGTTGAGCAGGCTCGGAATCCTCGCCGCGGTCTATAACTCGGTGATCAATTACATTGTTTGCCCGGCCTTTGCGCGCGCTCGGGAACGGGGCCGGCTCTTGCGGAGTTTTTTGGAGGTCGTCGCGCTTGCCGTGGTCGCAGGCGCGATCGCAATCTGGCTTGCGTGGCTATTCGCTGACCAAATACTTTGGTTGTTTGGACCGAATTACACGCATTTGCGCGCGGAGGTTGTCTGGATGGTGGTTAGCCTGGTGCTTGGACTCTTCCTGGGAGTGATTTGGGGAATCAATACCGCCCGGGGCTGGCTCAACTCTACCTGGCTGATAATTCCGCTCACTCTCCTTGTTCAGATTGGCCTGGTCCGTTGGCTGCCCTTGTCGACCGTCAAGGGGATCATCATTTTCGGCATTGTATCTCAACTGCCAAACTTGTTCATCAGCGTTGCGATGATGGTGCGCGGTTTCCTCCATTTTCCAGCGTCAGCCGAGTCGCCCGCACGGTCGTAATTCATGAAAAGGGCGCTTGGGAAAATTTTTCTGCGCCTGCTGCCTGCCAGGTGGCGTTTGGCCACCCATTATTGGCGCTGCCGGATCACAGGATATGTGGAGCCGGAAATGGTTCTTATTCGCCGCTGGAAAAATAAGCAGGGCCGCGCCGTGGATATAGGAGCAAACGAGGGGACTTATAGCTTTGAGATGGCTCGCTGGTTTCGGAAGGTCGAAGCGTTTGAGCCCAACGATAATATTTCGACGCATGTCCGGGCGTATGACCCATCCCGTGTAACTCTCCATTCAGTGGCCCTTTCCTCTTCGACTGGGAAAGCGAAGTTCCATGTTCCAATCTCTGATGGCGGAGTTCCGCTTATTGGCTGGGGAACTTTACAACCGGAACTTCTTGTCGATTCGCCCTACTTTTCAAAAGCACCGCACTTCCAAGAATTTCCCATCGTCACACGCACGCTCGATAGCTACGCATTCGAGGACGTCGCCTTTATCAAGATCGACGTCGAAGGACATGAGGAGGAGGTATTGAAGGGTTGCAGAGAGACGTTACGTCGATGTCGGCCGGTTGTTCTAACCGAGATAAAATTCGCTGCCAGGGCGGCCGTGGAAGAATTTTTCGCGGTGCTCGGCTATCGAATGTTCTTTCTCCACGCAAATGAATTGCACGAAGTTGCTGGCGGCGCGGGAAAGGTAGAGGATATGCAGGAAAACTTTTTTGCGATTCCCTCGGAAAAGGCAGCCGCCGGAGCATCATGAGGATACTGGTTGCCCATTGTGTCACGGCCGCCAGAAACGGCGGCATGAGCCGTCTCATGGGATTTCTCCATGACGAATGCGAAAAGAAGTACGGCTGGCAGACAGATTATCTCTGTTCCGATGGCTTGCCAGGCTGGGTGCTCCGTCGCGCCTCGCAATTTGTCTTCCCGATTCTAGTCTTGCGCAGGATTTGGTGGGCGAGGCATCGCGGACAGCCATATGACATCATAAATGTTCATGAACCATCCGCTGTCGCTGCGGTTTTCATGTCACGCTTTGGAAGCAAGAGCCAGGTGATTGTGACAACTCACGGTCTCGAGCAGAGGGCATGGGAACTCGACAAGGCAGAGGCGAAGTTAGGCCGCAAGAGACTCAGATGGAGAAGCCGGGTCCTGCGAACATTGACGATCCTTTGGCCGTCTCGATATGCACTGAAGCATGCGCGTCACATTTTCTGTTTGAATGAACAGGACAAAGAATATCTTCAGAGATGGCTTGGACGGAAAGCCGACAGCATTACGAGGCTCTTCCCGGGCATTAACCCGATTTTCCTCGATGGAGCCGAGGTGCGGTCTTACCAACGCGCGGACAAACTGCTTTTCGCCGGCACTTGGCGGCATAACAAGGGGATAATAGAGCTGGTCGAAACGTTTGAGGCTTTGGCTCGCAAGAATCCTACACTAACGCTGACGGTGCTCGGCGCTGGCGTTTCTAAGGAGGAGGTGGTCAAGGCGTTCTCTGAAGAAATCAGGCAACGAATTGATGTGATCCCTTTCGCGACCGAGACTGAATCCGCCGCTATCTTTGGTGCTGCCGACATCTTTCTTCTTCCCAGCCTATTTGAGGGAACACCGCTCACCCTAATCGAGGCGATGGCCAGCGGTCTTCCCGTCATTACTACTGATACTTGCGGAATGAGGGACGTCATTCAGCATAACGTTAACGGATTACTCGTGCCGATAAGGAATGCGACGGCGATTGCTAATGCGGTAGGGCGATTGCGTGAAAGCCTCGACTTGAGACTGAGCCTGGGTCGGCAGGCGAATGCTGATGCCAGTCGAAAATATTCATGGACTCGGAGTGCTTTGCCAGTCATGGAGGTTTACCTTTCGATTCAGGCAGAGCGGGATTGATTCAGATTGTCTGTAGAAATGAAAGTTCTTTCACATTATCTTGGGTGGCGCCTCGGGCGGGCGGCTGCCGAGACGCAAACGACGGACGATGAGAGAGCTGCCATTGCGAGGTATTGCCGTGGTAAACACTATTTGGTGGAGATCGGTGTTTGGCACGGCGTTACGACAAAGATTATGCGATCGCACATGTCCGAAGATGGAGTCTTATTTGCTATTGACCCCTTTCCGCGCGGTCGCTTGGGAGTCAGTTTTCAGCAGTCGATCGCACATCGCGAAGTAGGAAAAATTCGCCGCGGCAAGGTGAAGTGGATTCGTGCGGGCGGACGTGAGGCCCTGTTGCTTGCCGAGGAAGAAGGAATGTCGAGCGTCGACTTTATTTTCATCGATGGCGATCACTCATTTGAGGGATTGCGGGAGGACTGGGAATTATGGGCTCCCACGATAAGAGGGGGTGGTATCGTGGCTTTGCACGACAGTTGTTCGACGTCTGAGAGAGACATTGAAACGGCAGGCAGTGTAATTTTTACGCGAGAGCAAATTCTGCAAGACACGCGGTTCCGTCTTGTTGAGAGGGTGGACAGCCTAACTGTGATGGAGCGGAAATAATGGCTCTCTCTGGTGGTGTTTGAGTAAGGAATCAGCGGGCTGAGAAGGTAGCGATGTCAAACCCTATCCTAACCATCGTAGACCGAAGGACCTCGGGTGTTCTGAGAACCGTGGTCCGGCGGGCTATTCCAAGATCGGTTCGTAACGCTCTACGGCGTCCCCGGACAACCATGAACCGGCTACTGATGAAATTTCGGTTCTTGAGCGGACGCGAAGCCCACGTGCCGATTTGCCCGGGTTGGGTCGTCGCATGCCATCCGATATGTGTCCCAGAGTTTAGTGTTTTCGTCAGTGACGCCGACCAGCGTGCTGAGATCAATTCCTTCATTGGTCGATGCCAATCTGGGATGCAGTTCTTAGACGCGGGCGCGCATTGGGGTATTTTTAGTCTCGCTGCATTTCGCTACGGCGGTTCTGTTACGCGCTGCGTCTGCGTAGAACCTTCTCCGGCTGCCACTCGAGTTTTGAAGCAGAACCTCCTTGTGAACGGAGTAGACGACCGGGCATCTGTCGTTCAGGCAGCTGCAGGCCCACGAGATGGATTTATTTCAATGCTCACCACTGGTGCGGGCGGAGCGGATTACTTTGTGGTGCCCGCCGATAAGCGACCTGATACGGTACAGGTTCGGCAGGTCGATCTCTCCGAACTGTGTCGAAGACTGCAATTCGAGCCCACGCATTTGAAAATCGACGTGGAAGGGTTTGAGGAGGAAGTACTTTTGGGAGCTCGAAAGTTGCTTGAACAATTCAGGCCAGTTCTTTTCTTGGAGTTGCATGGGGACTTAATCCGGGCGAGAGGGATGGACCCCGCCAATGTCCTTCATCTCCTGAGTCGGCTAGGCTATTCCAAATGGAGCGAAGCAGACGATCCCGTTGACCTGCTTGATCTAAAACGCGGTGGATTTAACAAACGTCTTGTTTGTGATCCCGACTGAAGCCACTCGATTGAGACTTCTTATTCATAGCCGATTTCATCCCAGCGTCGGTGGTATTGAAACAGTGGCGTCGCTTCTCGCCAACGAATGGACCAGGACTGGCGAGTCGGTCACGGTCGTGACGGATGTGAGAGATGATCCAGCAACAAAGGCTAGATTCGCTTTTCCTGTCCGCCATCGACCGCGCGCCAGTGAGTGGCTCCACTTGCTTAGAACCCATGATGCTCTGATTCATTTCAACATCAGCCTTCGCGCTCTTTGGCCGTTGCTGCTGATCCGGCGGCCGTTCGTCGCCGTGCATCACGGCTTTTACATTGTCGATCGCAGCGGTCGGCGCGATTGGAGGGAAAATCTAAAACTTTGGATCGCAAAGAGGGCCACGAAAAATATTGCCGTGAGCGGAGCGGTCGCGCGCGAGATTGGCATTCCCTGTGTCGTCATCTCTAATCCATATGATCCGTTTTCCTTCGTGACCGAACCGGGCCGAGCGCGCTCACGGGAATTGATCTTTGTTGGCCGGCTCGTTTCTGACAAGGGCGTGGACATCCTGCTGAAAGCGCTAGCGATGGTGCGCGAACGCGGCTTGCATCCGGTGCTTACGATCGTCGGCGACGGACCGGAGCGCGAGCCTTTGGAGAAACTGGTGCTGGAACTCGGTGTAAAGGAGCAGGTGACATTCAGCGGTACACAATCTCAACGCGAAGTGGCTGATCTTTTGCGGCAACATGCCATTTTGGTGGTTCCTTCGGTAATCGACGAAGGCTTCGGTATTGTCGCTCTCGAAGGAATTGCCGCTGGTTGCGCCGTTATCGGTTCCAACGGCGGTGGACTTCCCGAGGCAATCGGTCCGTGCGGCGTGACTTTTCCGAACGGCGATGCAGTCGCGCTAGCTGAAAAAATCCAGGAACTCCTGACCAACCGAGCCACACTGACCGAACTGTTGGCGAATGCGAGGGAACATTTGGAGAAACATCATCCTACCCGCGTGGGCGAGCAGTATTTGACGCTTATCCGTGAAGCATTATGCCGGAACTAGCCTTCGCCCATTCTTCAGCCCGAGCGTCTGGCGTCGAACAGGGATTTCCCGCGGCGGATCCTGGACGGGGAGTCCGACGTATCAGCGGCACCGAGTGGCTTTTGCTGTCGAGCATCGCGCTTTGCGTTCTCGACGGAGCCATCCGCAAATGGGTTCTCCGCGATGACGAAGGTTTTCTGAAATATCTCCCGTACTTCTCCAAGGATATCGCTTTCGCCCTCATCCTATTTATTCCGCAACCTAAAGATATGGGTGAATGGAAGCGCAAGCTCTGGACTTTCCTGAAAGTGGGACTTGCCTTGTGTGCGGTTGGCGCTTTGGCCAGCACGATCTTTAGCTGGGCCTCGGTTAACTTTGTTGGCGCTACTCTTTCCATCAGGTCGTTGTTTTTTCTGCCGCTTTGTGCCTTGCTGGCGATACCCCGACTGCGGCAGCTAAACTTAACGAGAGTGGCATTGCTGATCGGCTTTTTGACTTTGCTGAACGCGGGACTGGGTACGCTGCAATACTCACGACCCAAGGACGACCCGCTTAATTTCTACGCGAGCAAACAATATGAGGCGGTGATGTTCGAGGAGAGCGTGAGAGCGATGGGAACGTTTCCATACATAACCGGCTTCGGCACGCTCGCCATGGTCGGCGCATGGGCGGGGACCGTACTGATGAGCTACGGCGAACGGCGAAGATGGCATTTCGCTGCCGGAGTGCTCACAGCCCTGGCCGGGCTCTGGTGCGCGCTACTTTCAATTTCCCGCGGACCGACCATCATCGTGATCGCGATGCTGATCGTCTGGCTTTTGTCCTCCCGCAAGGTCTTCCAGAATCTTCTCCGCGTTACTATCCTTGTCGTTCTTGTGGGCGTCGTCTTGTTCGCGCTTGGCCGGGTGGCGTTGCTTCAACGTGCGTCGGATACTCTTCTGGCCCGGAATGAAGCCGCGGAAGATATTGAACAACGTCTGACGCCCCCGATCTCGGAGGTGATGCAGCTCGTCAGCTTCGTTCCGATCGGCGCCGGCTTTGGCTCGGAGCAGGTTGGTGGCGTGTTTGCGGAAACAGGAGTCATGTCCTTCCGGCAGTTCGAAAGTCAGTTCTCGCGCATTATCATGGAGACGGGGGCGCTGGGGCTTGTTGGCTTTTTGATTGTCTGTTGGGGTCTTCTGACGACACTTTATCGGGCGCAACGAGAGACCGCCAATCCTGCCTTGCGCCGCTCGATCATCACCGCGCTGGTTCTAATAGCATGGTTATTATACAGCAACGTTGTCTTCGATCACGTTTCCTCCTTTTTTGTCTGGTCCATTGCGGCTGTGCTGCTCGCCAAGGCTGAGGATCACGTGGTGCAATCTTCGACTTCTCTCCCGCCTGCCTAATCCATGGGAAAGCTCCTGTTTGTCGCCCCCGTCCTGCCGGTGGATGTGCTGGAGACTGCTTCGATTCTGGAGAGGAACGAGTTACTCAATTGCCTGGTAACCCGTTACTCGCCGGACCTGAAGATGGCGAAGGTCTTGGCGCAAAGCAGCTTTACAAAAAAGTTCTCGAAGCGGCCGATAGCGGCGGTGAGCCCCGCGCGAAAAGTCGAAAGCTTGCTGGCCGATCTCGTCTATTACGCCACTCGCCCTTTATCGCGAACCCGGGCAACCGACCTTTCGTTTGCCGTGGTAGATCGAATGGCGAGTCGGCGCGTTCGCAAAGAACTGGGAGCAGTCCTCGCCCGGGAAGATGCGGCCACGGCCACATTCCAGCGAGCCGGGGAACTCGGCGTCAAAAGGATTTACGCTTTGCCTACCGCTTACTGGCGCACGGTGAAGAAGCTTATGCTTCGTGATGAAGAAGAGTTTCCAGGGATCTGCAAGGCGGCAGACGATGAAGCCCGCCAGGCGCGTCACCGGGAAATGCGGAAAGACCTGGAGCTTCAAATGGCGGACTTCGTCCTGGCGCCGTCGACGTTTGTCCGTGAGTCCCTATCGAATGCGCCGGGATTCGAAGCTCAAACCAAAGTCCTTCCCTTCGGGTGCGATCTGAATTCGGGCGGTGAGACAACTCCGCAACGCAAGCCGGTGTTCCTTTACGCGGGAAATATTACGATGCGCAAAGGCGTGCATCGATTGCTCATCGCCTGGAAGAAGCTGCAGGCGCACCACACGGCCGAGTTAAGACTGATCGGGGATATGTTTCTCGACGAAAAATTTCTGCGCGATTATCAAGGCCTCTTCATACATATCCCCCGCCTTTCCCCTTCGGAATTACAGCTGCATTACCAGCAAAGCAGCGCGCTCGTTTTTAATGCCATGGCGGACGGGTTCGGATACGTTATCCCCGAGGCCATGAGCTGCGGGGTTCCTGTCATAGCCAGCAGGAATTCGGGAGCGCCGGACATCATCGAGAACAAGGCCGATGGCATCCTCATCGACTATGGCAAGGACGACCAATTGGAGCAGGCGATCGATTGGGCGATGACACAGCCGGCGGGAGTTGCGTCCATGGGACAAGCCGCGCGTGAGAAGGTGCAACGGCTAACGTGGCAATCGTATGGCGAACAGCTGGTGACGTGGTTACGAACTGAGGTGCTTCCGCCAGCCAAGGCATGACCGTAACCCATTTCCAGCGTAAGCCGCAGGGCGGACAGGTGAGTGTCGAGCGCGTATTTGCGGCCGTGCGGGCTAGGATGCCGAATGACATTAACTGCCGAGTGTTCGTCTCGCGTTTCGCCAGTCGCGGCGTTTGGCGGCGCATTTATGACACGGTGGAAGCCGCCTTCCACCAAAGCGATGTGAACCATATCACCGGCGATGTGCATTTCCTAACGCTGCTCTTCAAGCGACGAAAAACATTACTGACAATCCATGATTGTGTTTCGCTCGAACGATTGACGGGGGTTCGACGCGCGATTTTGCGCCTGCTTTGGTATTCGCTTCCCATCGCTCGCGCTGCCGTAGTCTCTGTTATCTCAGAATCAACCAAGGCGGAGCTGCTGCGCCATGTGCGTTGCCGCCCGGAGAGGATTCGAGTGATTCCATGCTGCATCTCCGGTGAATTTACAGCGGAGCCGAATGAATTTAACGCAAGTGCTCCGCGCATCCTGCAAATAGGAACCGGCGCTAATAAGAATCTCTTCCGTGTCGCGGGCGCTTTAAGCGCGATCCCATGCGAATGGCATATCGTCGGGAGCATGACAAAGGAACAGGAAGATATGGTTCGCTCCTTTAACCTTAGGTATCAGGCTCTTGGATTCCTGGATGACGATCAACTGCACGCTGCCTACCGTTCTTGTGACATGGTTGTATTTGCATCGACCTATGAAGGCTTCGGTCTTCCGATCGTCGAGGCTAACGCAGTCGGGCGGCCGGTTGTTACGAGTAACATTCTTTCCATGCCGGAAGTGGCCGGTGAGGCCGCATGTCTGGTAGATCCATTCGACGTGCAATCGATCCGTGCGGGGATCCTAAGAGTCATCAACGAACCAGAATATCGCGCCCGGCTGGTTCTGCACGGCTTTCAAAATGCAAAACGGTTTTCCGCGGAGATGGTGGCCGGGCAGTATGCGGAGATCTATCGCGAGCTAGCTAAATAGATGGAAGTGGAAACTTTTCGTGGCGCCAAGGCAATGAAGGTAGTGCAGATCGTTCCGTCACTTTCGCAATCCACGGGTGGATTGTTTGTCAGCATCAGCCACCTGGCCCGGTATTCGATGCGGCATGGCGCGGAGATCATTATCTGCTCCCCCCGCGGCAACGAGACTGAGGCGGAGATAGCGGCGTGGGCCCCCGCCGAGGTTTGCACGTATCCGAGAATTGGCCCCAAGAAATTTGGCTTTGCCGCGGCGCTTGTTTCGGGCTTGGAACGGATCGCCCCTGACCTCGTCCATTCGCACGGCGTATGGACCTTCACGTCGATCGCCGCCCTAAGGTGGAGCAAACGAAACGGAAAGTCTTATGTCGTCTCTGCGCATGGCATGCTCGAGCCGTGGTCGCTGCGGCGGTCGCCCATTAAGAAATCAGTGGCCCGCTGGCTCTATCAGGATCGGGTCCTGCGCAAGGCAGGATGTCTGCGGGCCACCTCTGAAATGGAGGCCGACAATATTCGCGCGGCCGGCTTTCGAAATCCAATAGCGGTTGTGCCCAACGGCATGGTGCTGCCTGAGCGACCGGAACCCGACCTGCGCCCACCAACCCGAACGACTCGACAAGCTCTTTTCATTTCGCGGCTTCATCCAAAGAAAGGACTGATGAATCTAATCGAAGCGTGGAGACGGGTGCGGCCTCGCGATTGGAAATTGACGATCATCGGACCAGATGAGGGCGGGTACGCCCGGCAACTAAAGAAGGCCATTTCCAATGCAGGTTTGGAGGAGTGCGTCCAAGTCCTCGACCCGGTGTGGGGCGCGGCCCGTTTCCGCCATTATTGGGAAGCCGACCTTTTCGTCTTACCGTCGTTCAGCGAAAATTTTGCCATGGTGGTTGCCGAAGCCCTGGCGTGCGAGGTGCCGGTAATCACAACAAAAGGACTGCCGTGGAGCGATCTGGAGAGTCATGGATGCGGGTGGTGGATTGAGATTGGCGTTGAACCACTGGTGGAAGCGTTACGGACGGCCACAGAAATGCCTGACGCGCAGCGCAACGAGATGGGCCGGCGCGGGCGCGCGCTCATCGCGGAACGCTACACCTGGGATAGGTCCGCGAAAAAAATGACAGACGTTTATCGATGGCTGATTGAAGGCGGCGAACGGCCGGGCTGCGTCCGCTAAGAGGTTTCCGCACACTGCAGCGAAGATGATCCGTTGAAATGCGATAGCGGAACCGAGCTGGAACGCTTATCGTGCCTTTGAGCGGAAGGGGGGCGCGCCGCCTGCTAATCTAATCCCGTTCTCATGATGCCACTCAAACATTCCAGGACATTAGGCCAGCCTGATGGGCCAGAGCTGAGCTGGAAATCTGGAAGACGATCAGTCGCCGAAAAGAAAAATGATGACAGGTGACCCCCTCTATTCGAATCGGCCACAGCTTTCGCCGGACCCTGCTTTGGCGGCCGAGGCGCCTTCCACGTTAGCAATAAATGCCGACCAGCAAAGCCCGGGTCGTTCTCGCGGAAGAGGGCCGAGTCAGGATTGGGTACCGGCGCTGCTTTTCCTCTTGCTCGATATCACTGGCTGGATAGGCATTTACGCTCTCTTTAGCTTTCTCCGTCACGACGCCTATTATACGACGCCCCTGCAATTCATCGTCGTTGATTTGATTCAACTCGCCGTGATCATTTCGGCGCTCTTCATCATCGGCGGATACGATCGCCATACCAACATGCGGACGTTGTCGTTCACGACCGAGTGCATTCTGGCGCTGCTGTCGGCAGCGGCGCTTAGCGCATTGCTGGTTTATTCCGTGGCAACCTACGATCAATCGATGAACCCGAGCCGCGCTGTAATGCTGATGAGTTTTCTTGTCTTCATTCCGGTTTCACTGGCCTACCGCAGGCTGGGCAGCCGCTATGTCGCCGAATCCACCGCCAACCGAACCTTTCTCGTTATCGGCAGCGGCGAGGTCGCGGCGCGCTTCTATGAAGCGTACCGGAAGTCGCCGAACCGACAGCGTCTTGAGTTTGTCGATCTGCAGAGCGATCGAATCGGCCAGCGCATAGCGGGACCCGGCTCGCCGATTATCGAGGGCGATATCGCGACCAAGCTGGAGCGTCTCGGAAAGAACTATACCGGCGTGATCCTCGCGGAACGCGTCGACCGGATGCATCCGGATCTGCTGGAGCGCCTGGTCCGGACGCAGTTTCATAGTGCGCGCGTCTATACGCTGGAGTCGTTCTATGAAGCGCACTGGCGTTACGTGCCGGTCCAGGCACTCGATCCTTTCTGGCCCTTGCAGATGGGTTTTCAGCTCGCGCGCATTTCGCCTTATCACTATGTCAAACGCCTGTTCGACGTCGCCCTTTCGGGCGTGTTATTGGTTATTTGTTCTCCGTTACTGATTTCGCTGACCTTCGTGGTTTGGGCAACAAGCGGACGGCCGGCAATTTTTCGGCAGCGTCGCGTCGGACGGGAAAGCCAGTTGTTCACGATGTTCAAGTTGAGAACGATGCGCGACGAGACGACCTCCGAGGAGGAAGAGGACATTTACACGCGAGAAGACGATCCGCGCATCACACGCGTAGGACGGTGGCTCCGGAAATTGAGGCTCGATGAGCTACCCCAGCTCTTCAACGTTCTGCTGGGCGACATGAGCTTGATCGGTCCGCGGGCGGAATGGATCAAGTGCGCGGAGCGGTACGAACAGAAGATCCCATTCTATCATTTCCGGCATTTGGTGAAGCCGGGAATCACGGGTTGGGCCCAGGTCAATTATCCCTACGGCGAGAGCGAAGAAGATGCGATCGAGAAACTGAAATACGATCTCTATTACATCCGGCATTATTCGCTGAAGCTCGACGCGATGATTGTGCTCAAGACGGTGCACACCGTCCTTTTTGGAAAAGGACGGTGAAAGTAGGAAGTAGAAAGTAGGAAGTAGGAAACGCGGCGGAGGTCGGAAGTCACAGGTCGGAGATCAGCGGGCTTTCCAATTCTCCGCCGGAATGCTTTTCTCGCTGGATGGCGTGGCGCCGCATTATCGGATCGATTGGGAAGCGCGGAAGTCTCCGCGATCTGGCGCGATGGCTTTTTTTGGCGACGTTGCTCGCAGCGCCCTGGCTCTATGGCGGCACGACCTCGTCGTCAGTCGAGCTGATCAACGGGATGCTTGGCCTGGTCCTCACTTTATGGGTTGCTTCGCTTCTGTTGGATCGCCGCTGGCCATTGGCGCCGCGCGGACTCGTCATCATCGCCGGACTGATTCTGTTGCAAGGGTGGTGGATGGTCGCGAACGCAAATGGCATCTATGATTCGACCTTCCGTCACTTTGTGCCCGTTCATTCTATTGTGGCGGGTGCAGCGGGCTCTGCGGATTACGTTCTCAGTTTCGCCTGGATGTTGCGCGCCACGGCACTTATCGGAGTCGTTTGTCTCGTGGCGGAATTGGCTCAACGGCCAGTCTGGCTTCTGCGGCTTTGGGGAACATTAGTGATCGCGGGAGGATCCATCGCGCTGCTTGGATTGATCCAGAAAGGAACAGGCGCAGGCATGATTTTTTGGCAGCAAATCGATGGAAGCCCTCAGTTCACCAGGACATTCTTTGCCAGTTTCTACTATCACGCGAATGCCGGAGCTTTTCTCAATCTGGTTCTTCCGCCGGCAGCCGGGCTCGCACTCTGGAGCGTGGCGCGCCGGGCGCCTCCTTTTGCGCGGGCGGCTTGGACGACAATCCTCCTACTCGTGCTCATCGCTGTGTTCTCAAATACTTCCAGGATGGCGCAGGCGGTGGGAGTCCTGATCGGCCTCGCCATGACTGCAGCCGTGGCGCGGACCGCAGGCGGCGCTATTGCGCGCGCGGAGAAGCGAACGCTCCTTCTGGGATTGTTGGTCGTTGTTTTCGCTGCCGTCGCCATCGGGCAGGCCGCACATCTCGAGGAGCCTATTCTGCGATGGCGGGAATTTACAAAGCAGTTGCCGGTGGATGCGCGCTGGCTGGCGGACCGGGCCGCATTCAACGCCGTCCCGGACGCCGGATTATTCGGGTTTGGCCCTGGAACTTTCCGCGCCATCTTTCCGCACTATCAGGCGGCATTCGGGAGCCAGCTGCGAGGAACGTGGAGGTTCCTGCACGACGATTATCTGCAAACGATTCTGGAATGGGGCTGGGTGGGTAGCTTGCTGATCGCCGCTTTGTTCTTCGGCGGAATCGCGACGGCGCTTCGCAATTATTTCAAGGCCGACGATTGGAACAATCGCCAGCGCATTTTGCTGCTGTGCGTAGTTATCGCGCTCGCCGGCGTGGCTCTGCACGGCCTCGTAGATTTTCCGCTTCAGATCCTATCGATCCAGATATTCGTCGCGACCTATCTGGGGATTTGCTGGGGCTCTGCAGGGTGGGGCGAGGTCAGAGGTCAGAGGTCAGAGATCGAGACCGGTAACCGATAACAAATAACTACTTCTTCCGTTTCTTTTTCTTCGCCGCTTTATCCGAGTAGCCGCCGCTGTAGGAGCCTTCGCCGGCGCCGTAGCCATGCGAGGCATAATAGTAATAGTAATCGGTGCCGCGGTTGCGCGGCAGGCGATTCAAAATAACTCCAGCCGGCCGCGTGCCCGATCCGCCTAACAACAAGATCGCGCGTTGCACGGCATTTCGCGCGGTCCGCCGCGCCCGCACGACCATGCAGACGCTTTGCACAAACGGCGTCATCAAAAGGGTGTCGCTGACGGCGAGCACCGGCGCACTGTCGATCACGACGCGATCATAATTCTTTCCGGCTTCCGCGACGAGTTCCGCAAAGGAATGGCCGCTCAAAAGCTCCGCCGGATTTGGAGCGCGCCGGCCGCCGGCAAGGACGCTGAGCTGGCCGCCGGTCGCGGTAATAGTGCCGCCCGAGGAGGAAGGATTCGTTCCGATAATATCGACATCACGTGCGGAAACCGCTCGCACCGCATCGGCGAGCGTAACGTCACCGACGAGATAATCGACAATGCCGCGCTGCGTTTCGTCGGCTTCCGCTTTTCCATTCTCGGCCGATCCGACTTCGCGGAAAATTTTGTGGAGGCTGGGCCGGCGAAGATCGCCATCGATCAAGAGAACGCGATGGCCTTGTTGGGCGAGCGAAAGGGAGTAGTTCGCACTGGTGAAGCTCTTGCCCTCGTTAGGCAGCGCGCTGGTGAAGAGAAAAACTTTCCGCTCCGATTCGGGGCCCAGGAGGGAAAGCGCGGCGCGGAGATTCCGGAACGCTTCCGCGGCCGGGCCTTCCGGCGCCTCGGCCACGAGACGATAACTCGAAGGCCCGATCTGTTCCTTCTCGTCGTCGCCTCGATCAGCCGCCTGGCCGCGGCGAACTTCTGGAACCGCTGCGAGAACGGGCAGGGCAAAGCTTGTTTCCGCCTGATCGACAGTCTTGACCGACCGGTCGAGCGCGTTGGCGCCGAAGATAATTCCGAGCCCGGCCGCGATGCCGCCAAGAAGTCCGAGCGCGATCGACTTGAGTGGATTGGGACTGACCGGCGCGCCGGGAAGTGGCGAATGCTCGACGATGCTGACTGCATTCGCTTTCGTTCCTTTCGTCAAATCGGTCTCCTTGATCTGGCGCAAAACGCTTTCGTAAAGCGCGCGGTCGGTATCGGCCTGGCGCGCCAGTTCCTGATAGCCAATCGCTGCTTTGTTCAAGGCGAGCGCAGCTTTTTCCTGTTCGCCGGCCGCGGAGCGCAACGAGTTTTCCGCGGCGCGGGCCTGCTCGATAGCATTCTTCAGCACCGCCGGTTGCTGGAGAACCGTCTGCTTCAATGAAGAGCGCACTTCGTTCAAGGCCGCTCTCGCCGCGATCATGCGCGGATGTTTTTCTTTGTAACGCTGACTCAGGGTGGCGAGCGCAGCTTCCACTTGCGCCACATCGCGACGCCTCTCCACAACCGCCGGCGCCGAGGCGATGCTTGGGACCGCCAGCAACTTATCGATGTTGTCTCCCGCCAGTTCGATCTGGGCGAGTTCGCCTTCCAGCCGCATCCGCTCCGATCTCGCCGCAGACGATTTGCTGTTCAGATCCTGAAGCTTCTCTTCAACGCCGCCGCCACGCGTGCCGGTATTCTGGCCGGTGTTTGAGTTTGCTCCGCCGCCGAGCTGAAGCGCGTCTGGAGTCTTCGCTTTGTATTCGGCGACGGCGGCTTCGCTCTTCTGTAAGTTGGCCTTGAGGCGCTCTTCTTCTTCCAACAAATAGCGGAGCGTATCTTCCGCGAATGAAGCGCGACGCTCGATGGAGTTGCGGATGTATTCGCGTCCGACTGCCTCAGCCAGACGCTGCGCCAGAGCCGGATCTTGATTCAGCACGTAGAGATCAATGAGCCGCGTGCCGCGGCGAACCACCGGTTTCACCATGGAAGAAAGCGCGCCGCCGAGTAATTCCTCGATCTGGGAAAATGCAGGCTCAGGCGCAGTCGATTTGGCGCCGGGGACGGCTTCTTTTCTTGCGGCGGGCGCGGAACCTTTGGTCCGGCCGAGAAGCGCCTTGCCTTCGTCGTCAGCCAATCCTTCGGAACGGATGACGCGCGCGAGGAGCGTGCGGTTCGTCAGGTTTTGCTCGATCGTGCGCAACGCATCCTGGCTCGCGAGAAAGGCGGTGCGCATCCGGCTTGCGCCATCATCGGTCCGGACCAGGCTCGGTTCCTGAATGTCGACTTCCAGAACGATGTGGCCTTGATAAAGTTTCGGAGTGCGGGCGAGGTAGCCGATCGCCAGGAAAAGCCCGGCCACGGTGCAGAGGACAAAAATCCAAAGCTTTTCGAGGATCGTGTGCCAGACCTTGCGGAAATCAAAACGATTGCCGGTCTCAAGTCCGATATTGCCTAACGAGTGGTTCGACATCGGGGACGCCTCGGACGTGGCAGATTGAGGCGATGTCGAGAACGTGTTCATGAGCAGCTAAAAAATACTTTCGCCGACAGTGATCGTGTCGCCGGGCTGCACCTTGAAACTACTGTTCGCTCCGCCGGCGCCGCGCGCGAGCCGCTTCCCGTCGATCTTCAAAATTTCATCACCGTTCGCTCCGTGCCGGCGAACCGTGATCCGTTCCGGCGCGGCGATGCGAGTATAGCCGCCGGCCATCGCGACTGCTTCCAGCAGATCAATGCCCATGGGGCTGCCGTCCGGCATCTCAAAACTGCCCGGCCGGTTAACCTGCCCCAAAATAGTGAAACGCCGCTTGGCGTAACTCACGAGCATCACGTTCACCTTTGGATTGACGAGATAATCGCGCGCGTAAAGTTCCGTCACCCGCGCGGTGGCCTGCGTAAGGTTTAATCCCGCGAGGTGCACTGAGCCGAGCAACGGCAGACTCAGATTGCCTTCGGCATTGAGGCGGCCATTCGTGCGCAGATCGTCTTCGCCGAAGACCTCGACAGCGACCTGGTCGTTCGCGCTCAAGACGTAACCCGACGGCGCGGAGACCGCATTGGTCGCCGTGGTAGTTTGCGGGGCGACGGACGGCGGAGGCGCGAGCAAAGTCCGGGCGGAATCCGGCGGGGCGCTTGGTGTCTGGGCGAAAAGGGTCAGCGGCGTCAGCGCGAGAGCGATCAGACCAGCGCAGAAGGAGCGCTTAAAACTTGAGCGAAGTGCGCAGGCCAACCTGATTGTCATGGAAACTAAAGGCATCGAAGGAACTGTTGTTGGCCCGGTAGAGATAATACGCGCCCAGGCTCCAGAATCTAGTCAGCCTGACGGCAATCGAAGGTTGAACAAAAAAGTAATCATCCTGGCGCGTCGATCCGACGTTCGAGATCGTCGAGAAGTAATCGGAGTTTTCGTAGCCCGCGTTGACACCAAGATAAAAACGATTGAGCAGGCGTTGCTGAATGCCCGCGCTGAAATTCGTCACCGCGTAATCCTGGCTGCTCAGGACGGCGGAGTTAAGTGTCCGGCGATTGGCGGTGAGCGAGATCGTGGTGCCGTCGAAAGGCGCGTAATGCAAACCCATCTCAAAAACAGGCGAGACATATTGGTCGCGCATGCCTCCTTCGAAGTGACGGAATTCGCAGCCGCCGGAAGCGACGAAATCAATTTTGCCCGTGACTTGATAAGTGAGACGGACGTTAACCTGCTCAAAGGTCTGGTCCGGATTGGGCGCGTCCACGCGGTTGTCGCCAAAGGTGCCGCCGAGGCCGACAATCATTTTCGGGCTATAGTTGTAATTGAGGAAAAGGTTCGCGGAAAAAACCTCGGAGCTGATGAGTTGCGAATAATGGGTCGCCGTGTAATCAGCCCCGCTCGAGAGGAACGTTTTGCCGGTCAGATAATACGCGGCGTTCAGATGCGTCGTGTAAATATTGAAACGTGTCCGGCCGGCGACATCGAGGTTGACCTGTTGATCGAGGCTGCCGGCGGTGTTCTGCGTTTGCACGTCCACGCCGTCCATGATCTGGACCATCTGGCTCAGGTTTAACGTGAGACGATTGATTCGATACTGCCCTTCCACGCGGACGACGTGTTGGACGGAATCGTTTTCAGAATGATCCGAGAAGAGGAACACAGCGGGCAGATAATCGAGCCGGATGTAGTTTTCCACCCGTGCATCGATGTCGCCAAAACCGAGCATGAGCGCCGGCTCAATGGCGGTGTAGTAATCCGCGACGCGGTTGGTCTGGGAAATATTAATGTTGTCGTCGTAAACGCCGCGGACGGAAAGACTCAGCGAATAATGAAAGCGCCGCGGGATTCCGGAATCGATATTGCGCGCGAGGCTGGCGTCATTCGCGGAATCCGTCGAGGCAACGGGAAGCGGGGGATTTATCTCGGCCGAAAGATCGATCGATTGCTCCGGCGCGACCAAAGGCGTGGGTTCGACGGTGTTGGCGATGGCGACGAGGGGATCCTGCCCGAAGAGGGAAAGCGAAGGAAGAATCGAGAGCGCGAAGATTCCCAAAGCGATAAGCCGGAACGAGCGCGTGGTGTGGGAAATGGCGCTGGTCGCTTTCATTGGGCGGGATGATTGGACGGAGGAGAAGTAAATGCAAACCTTCTGTGACATGTCCGGCTGGAAACTGCGAACTCCGCGCCCGATAAGCATTCGCGGAGCGTCAGTGCGATGGCGGCTGCTCGGGTGAGTTGACTGTTGCGTCGCCGCGAAGATCCGAGATGTTCGCGGGGCTCAGGCTAACGGCGCTGAAAACAAAGCCGGTTTCCAAGTTGTCGGAAGACGACAAAAAGCCAAAGGTCGCGCCGCGCAATTCGGTGGCACTTTGGATGGCCGCTTCCCGGGCGGGCGCTGCGGAAATCGCCGCCTCGACCGCGCACGAGCGCATCTCCGGAGATGCGGCGACGGCCGCCTGGGCAATCGAAACAGCCGCATGGGGATTCGCCGCGATTGCGGCTCTGACGATCCTTTCGATCATCTGGCAAAGTGCGTTTGGCCGCGTTTCCCAATGCTTGATCGCCGCTTTGACGGCGACAGTCACAATTCTGCCGGACAAGTCAGGCCGCAGATCAATCGCCGCCGAAACGTAGGCCGGGAGTTCCCGCGCCGGGGCCCGCAAAGCAATGGCGTTAAAGGCTCTCAAGAATTGGTTGGGCCTGGCTTGCGAGACGTCAGAGGAGGCGCCCGCGCCGACGGCGTTTGCGATCTCTTCACATGGCGTGGCAAAAGCAGAGACCGCAACGAGAGCAGAGACGCACGCGATCAGCGCGACGGTCCGGCCAGAGAACTGTGGAAAGATCTGCACATCTTTCCTCTTAGCTAATTCTGCGCCCGGGCGAAAAATTCTTGTTACTTCGTCTTTTGCAAGGCGGGCGGAGCGTGCGAGATCCGAGCGCTGAGGGCCCGCAATTTTTGTTCGATCGCCAGCGCCTCCTCCAGATCCTTTTGTCCGCGCGCTTCGCTCTCCGCCGGGATCAGCCTTGATGAAATGGCGGACCATTCACCGATGAATCCCGGCGCGATCGCCACGACCGCCCTGCCGTTGCCTGGGCGGAAATCGACTCTTCCGCTGGCGCAGGTCAGGCGAGTGGCGTGTTCGTCCGATTGAAGGGAGAACAGGCAATTGGATTTGGCGATCAGCTCGCCTTGCGAAGTGGCTATCGTAAATTCGGCGTTGGCTTCGCCCCACACGTGCGACGCGACGACCCGGCCATTGAGCATTTTCGCCGTGGCGTAGCGACCGCGGATGGCCTCGCCGGTTTCGTTGCCGTCTTTTGTCATGGCGATTCGCACAATTTCGAGGCGCGTATCCGGGTGGAGTTGCAAGAGGATGTTCGGGAGCAGGGCGATCGAAGCGCGAGAGTTGGTGGAGGTTTGGATGACGTTGCGCTTGCCCAGGCAGGCTCCGGACAGAAGTGGCGAAAAATTTTGTCCGCCATCCATGCTGACTGTGGCAGCGCCTTCCACAGAAAGGACCGTCGCGAGAGTCTCGCGAGTCACTCCTTCCCAGCAGCCGCTTTCAGCCGCAGCGAAAAGGAGAATGAAAACAAAGCGGAGAGATTGGATTCGCCGCCTCCTGCCAAACCGTCCTGGTTGGGAACCTAGCTATGCCCCGGCGGGGTTTCGTTGCCCGGTTTTGTGCAGGGACCGAGATCGGTGTCGCCGTGCTGACGGATATGCGCTTCGGCGGCCGGGCACGGCAGACAAATGTTCATTCCATTGTGGAAAACCTTCTCCAGACACCGCGGATGTTCGGGCGATTGGGCCGGATCGGAGGAGGCCTCACTCTCGTTTGCGGGAAGCGGGCAAGGGGGTTTTTCCGCAGCGCCGACCGCATAGAGGGTTAGGCCGGCGAGTGTAAGGAGAAGGAAAAGGGCGCGTTTCACTGCAATCATTAGGTTCATGATAAAAAAGCAGATGGAATCCGAATTCGCGCGCATTGTAGAAACTGGCGTGCGCTTGGCAAGCTTTTTTCACTTGTAGAAGCGATTTTTCGGACCGGTCGATCAAGCCGTTTTAGAACTCCAGCGGCCGGGGCCTCACGCTCGGCGAAAACAAGGCTTGGCAAATAGGGAACGCCGCCGTAAACACTGGGTGAACGTGAGAAAAGAAGTTTTCGTTTGTGACCATTGCGGGGCGCGCAAGCGCCTCGATAGCGCGCAAAGGCATTGGTGCGAAGATTGCACCAGTTCCAAGCCGGTCGAGTTGAGGCCTGCCCGCGACAAGCGGACTGTCCCGGCAGCGCCCGAGCCGGCGGTAGCGGCCAACGCCGCGCGTCCCTGGCGCTGATTCCCGCCCGACGAATAATCGCGCGCGACGGAAGCAGACGGCAACCCCGGTTTTGTTGGCTTCACCATGCAATACGTGAATCTGGGTTCGACCGGCCTGAAGGTCTCCCGGCTTTGTCAGGGGACGATGACCTATGGATCGAGCAAATGGCGCCCGTGGGTGCTCGATGAAGAAGCGAGTCGGCCGCTCATCAAACAGGCGCTCGACGCCGGGATCAATTTCTTCGATACCGCCGACATGTACTCGTTAGGCGCGAGCGAGGAAGTGCTCGGCCGCGCCTTAAAAGACCTTGGTCCCACGCGCGACCGGATCGTGATCGCGACCAAGGTTTTTTATCCCGTCGGAGACGATCCGAATCAACGCGGGCTTTGCCGCAAACACATCATGCACGCGATCGATGACAGTTTGCGGCGGCTCGGGACCGATTACGTGGACCTGTATCAAATCCACCGGTTCGACGCGGAGACGCCGATCGAAGAAACGCTCCAAGCGCTGCACGACGTGGTGCGGGCCGGAAAGGCGCGTTACCTTGGCGCCTCATCCATGTCCGCCTGGCAATTTGCCAAAATGCTTTACACGGCGGACGCGCACGGATGGACCCGGTTCGTGACGATGCAAAATCATTACAACCTGCTTTACCGCGAAGAGGAACGCGAAATGATCCCGCTCTGCCGGGAGGAAAAAATTGGGGCGCTCCCGTGGAGTCCACTTGCGCGCGGTCTGCTCGCCGGGAAGCAAAGAGCGGAGACGGTCCGTGCGGCCACCGACACCTACAGCCATCGACTCTATGGCGAACAAATTCGAGAGGCCGACGCTCAGGTGGTTGACCGTCTCGAGGCGGTCGCTGGGGAGTTGGGGGTTGCACCGGCCCAGCTTGCTCTCGCATGGCTTTTGCATAAACCGGGCGTGATCGCCCCCATCGTGGGGGTCTCAAAGCCACGGCAACTCGACGATGCTCTCCGCGCGACCGAGCTCACGCTCACGCCCGAAGTGATGACGAAACTCGAAGAGCCCTATATCCCGCACGCGGTCGCTGGAATGTAGATTGTCGACCATCGTCTGCGCCGGAACTTTCTGATTCCGCGCATGAGTACCGAGTGGCGGATAGGGGGAATACGTAGGACAGGGCACGGAAGCCGCTATCTGGGGGCCGGTAATGCTCTCTTGCAAGCCATCTGGGACTGGCTTCGCGTTTGTGCCCACCGGCGCTGCGCTCCTTTTTTGTGCCCTGATCTTTCTTGCAACCGGAAGCATCAGCCGGGCTGGGAGCTGGACTTGGAATGGCAACGGAGGGAACGCGAACTGGAGCACGGTGGGCAACTGGACGATCGGCACCGCTCCGACCAGCGCCAACACCACCGACTTGCACTTTGCTGGCACTAATAATCCCGGCACCCTCCTCGTTCCGCTGAACCAGAACATCGCCACTCCGTTCCTCCTCAATAACCTTTTTTTCGACATCGGAGCGGGTAACTTCTTTCTCGGCGGCGGCGATCTGGCCTTCACTGGCGCCGCCAATGCGATCACTCAGAGTTCGTCCGGCACGCAGAACATCGCGAATAATATCGTCGCCAGCGCCAATTCTACGATCACCCTCACTCTAACTGGAGGCGGGACGGGCGTGGTCACCCTAAGCGGTTCGATCAACGCTGGCACCGGTAACCGCGATTATGCCATTACCAAGACTGGCACGAGCACGTTCTCGCTCACGGGTACAAGCAACTATGGCGGAGCAACTACGGTGAGCGGCGGCGTCCTCAACATCCGAAACGCGACGGCCCTGGGTTCCGCCGCGTCCGGGACGACCGTCGCGACCGGCGCGGCGTTGCAGATTCAAGGCGGGATAACGGTTGGAATAGAGGCGCTGACGTTGAATGGTTCCGGCATTGCCAGCGACGGAGCGTTCCGAAACATCAGCGGCAATAACAGTTTCGGTGGCGCAATCACATTTGCGTCCGCGAGCACGATCGCATCGGATGCCGGGACGCTGACGCTCAGCGGCGGAATTGTGAACGGCGGTTTCGCCGTTACCTTTGGCGGTTCCAGCAATGTTACCTCGAGCGGTGTCATCAGTGGCACGGGAGCGCTGATCAAGAACGGCAGTGGTACGCTCAACCTGAATGCCGTGAACACCTTTGCCGGCGGCTCCACTTTGAATGGAGGTGTCGTCATCGTGTACGGAGGTAGTTTGGGGGCCAGCACCGGGGTAGCGACAATCAATTCCGCTACGCTCGATGTGGCAGCGACAACGACATCTACTCGCAATTTCACGCTCGGCAGCGCTACAAGCACGGTCATGGTGGACCCGACGATGATCTTCACGGCAAACGGCATCTTCAGCGGCACAGGCGCGCTAAACAAGACGGGTACCGGCACTCTCATTCTGGGCGGCGCGAACAACTACACGCTCGCCACAAACATCAATGCCGGGACGCTGAAAGAAGGCGCCGCCAATGTCATTCCCGATACGAGCGCAGTCACCGTCGCAACGGGCGCGACCTATGACCTGAATACTTTCAGTGAAACCATTGGCTCGTTGGCGGGTGGCGGCACCGTGACGAGTGGAGCTGCCGGAGCACTTACGTTGACAGCCGGCGGGGACAACACCTCGACGTCATTTTCGGGTGTGCTGCAAAATGGGAGCGGTGCGATCTCCTTCGCGAAGGCCGGGACCGGCACGCTGACTTTGAGCGGGACAAATACCTACAACGGGACAACGCTGATCAGTGCTGGCGTTTTGGACATTGAGAACTCAGCGGCCTTGGGGACGACCGCTGGAGGGACGACCGTCAGCTCGGGAGCGTCCTTGCAGCTCCAGCTCAATATCACTGTCGGCGCGGAACCTTTAGCCCTAAACGGCAGCGGCATTTCGAGCGACGGCGCGCTGCGAAATCTCAGCGGCAACAACAGTTTCGCCGGCGCGATCACGCTCGGTTCCGCCAGCACGATTTACTCGGATGCCGGTACGTTGACCTTAAGCGGCGGGATCGTGAGCGGCGGTTTCACCACCACCTTCGGCGGTCCCAGCAGCATCGGGGAAAGCGGTGTGATCAGCGGCGCCGGAGCGCTTACCAAGACTGGATTGGGCACGACGATTCTGAGCGGCGCGAACACCTATTCGGGCGCGACTAATGTCAGCGCGGGCATTCTGCAGGTGAATACCAATAACGCGCTTGGCACGGTGGCAAACGGAACAACGGTTTCAAGTGGCGCGGCGCTCAAACTGAACGGCGTGAATTACTCCACTGCGGAAGGACTCACTCTCAACGGCAGCGGCATCAGTAATGGCGGGGCGCTCACGAACAGCGGGACGAGCACGTTCGCGGGCGCAATCAACATCGCCACCAATGCGACAATCAGCGCCGGCGGCGGGACGTTGAACCTCACCGGCGGCGTCGCGAAAAATGGCACGACCCTGACTATCGCGGGCGGCGGCACGGTAAACATCACTACGAACGGCATCACGGGCGGTTCTGCCAATTCCGATCTTGTGATCGATGGCACGACCATCGTCTTGAGCGCCGCTAATTCGTACAACGGCCCCACGACCGTGCAGAACAGCGGCACACTAAAATTAGGTAACAGCAATGTGCTGCCCACTTCGCCGCAAACGCCGTTGACCGTGAACACAAGCAGCGTCTTCGACTTGGCGAGTCGCAGCGATGGCGTCGCTTCACTTTCTGGCGACAGCACGGCAATCGTAAAGAACAGCACGATCGGCACGACCAGCATCTTGACGGTCAATCCTGGCTCCGGTGTCTCCGCCACTTTCGCGGGTGTGATCGCGGGCACGAATGGGGGCGCGCAGGGGAATATCGCGCTCCAAAAAACGGGCGCGGGCACGCTCGCCTTGACCGGCGCGAATACCTTCAGTGGCGCGACGACGATTGACGGAGGCACTCTCACGGCAGGCTCGGCCTCGGGAAACGCGCTGGGATCCACCACCAGTATCACCGTTAATTCCGGCGGGACCCTGCTCCTCTCGACGGCTAACAATCAAATCAATGACGCCGCGACGATGACGCTCAACGGCGGTACGTTCAACAGGGGAACCGTCAGTGAAGGGGATGCAAACACTGTCGGAGTGGGCGCACTTACTCTCACTGCCTCCTCGCATATCGACTTCGGGACTGGAGCGGTCGGCGTGCTGACGTTCGCGAGTTTCGCGCCAGGCGCCTTCAGCCTCGTTATCGACAACTGGACTGGCACAATCGCGCAGCAGGGCGGCGGTTCCGCCGACCGATTGATCTTTGATTCCAACCAAAGTCTTAATCTCAACAGCTTCAATTTCAGCGGCTATGCCGGCGCGGTCGAATTCGATCTCGGCAACGGGTTCTATGAGGTCGTCCCGGCAGCCGTGCCCGAACCGGCAACTTACATTTCCGGATTCCTGGCATTCGCCGCGGTCTTATTTCATCATCGCAAACACCTCCGGACCTTATTTCGCCGCCAAATCGCGACGAAATAGCGCCGGGTTTTTTCTATAACGCACGGCACGGGAGTTGCATCATTAGCCGGGAACAATCTGTGTCGGTCCGTCCTGAAGCCGGCCCGCCGCGGATGATCGATTATCCAATTATGAAACCTTTGCTCGCCATCCTTTGCAGTTTCCTCTTTTGCTCCTGCGCCGACATGTATGTCACCAAGACTGACGTCGCCGGCGGCTCAACCAGCCGGACAACTACTGGCGATGCGAAGGATTCGAAAGGCGTTTACATGACCACCAGTTGCGGTGTCGGCGCGAGCGCGCCCAAGGCAATTTATATCCGGCCATTTTGTATCGACAACGCGGTTTTCACTGGCGACCAGACCAACTCCGACGGCGAAATGCCGATCCGCAAAGCGCTCACGCCGGTGGAGTTTGCCGGCGATCTAAAACAGCAGCTCGAGAAGATCGCGCCGGCGCGAGTTTTGAAGGAATACGAAACGCCGCGCACCGGCTGGCTCGTGGAAGGTGAATTCATGCTGGTGGACGGCGGAAGCCCGGTCGCCCGGTTCTTCTTCGGACACGCGGGAGCTGGAGCTTCGCATCTCACTTTGCATGTGCGGGTGACCGATATCGACAAGGGCGTCGTTGTTTACGAGTTCGACATGGCGGGTGGGAGCCGGCTGCAAGGGCGCGCAGGAACGTTGCGTGCGAGTGGTCTTGGCCGCGCCACCTCATTTGATCTCGTGAATGCGGCGGAGCGGATTTATCTCGTGCTCAGCCCCAACGCCTTTCGCTACGGCACGCGCGCCGACATGGCGTTGCGCTAGCAGCGATTCTTCCAAGGGCGTTTCTGTGAAACGCCATCCCCTTCCTCGCGAGAACCATGTCCGCCACGGCGGACGCCCTCCAATCGTATTCGCCGGTTGCGAACGAAGCCGCGCCGATTAAAATGCTGCGGTTTTTCTCACCGTGATAATTCCTCGCCGCTTTTTCATTGCACTTGTCCTGCTTGCGCTCTGTCTCCCGACGGCTCGCGCCGTTCACGCCGCTCGCGCGTATGTCATCGCCGATGCGCAGACGGGTTTTGTCCTGGAGCAAGCGAATCAGAAAGACAAACGCCAGATCGGCAGCCTGACGAAAGTCGCGACCGCGATGGTCGTGCTCGATTGGGCCGAAAAAAGATCGGGCGACTTGAATCAAATGGCGACGATCCCGCCCGAAGCGTTCGTCGGCACCGGCGAAAATCTAATCGGCTTTCAACCTGGCGATCGGATCACGTTGCGCGATCTTCTTTACGCCGCGCTGGTCCAGTCTGACAACGTCGCCGCCTACACTCTGGCGAATCACGTCGGAAGTGCGCTCCAGTCGATTGTTCCCGCGACCGGTAACGGTTCGCCGGTCGATCTTTTTGTGAGCCAGATGAATGTGCTCGCGAAGTCGCTGCGAATGGAGCGGACGCGTTTCCTTAATCCGCATGGCATCGACGCCGACCGCACGATGCCTTACTCGACGGCGGCCGACCTCGTGCGCCTGTCGCGCTACGCCGTAAACAAAGCCGGCTTTCGCTTTTACGTTTCGCAAAAGGAACGGCAGATTGCTTTCAGTCGCGGCAATCAGAAAAAGGGCTACTTGCTGCGCAATACCAACGAGCTGCTCGGCACGAACGGCGTTGATGGCGTCAAGACCGGACGGACGGCACGGGCGGGCGATTGCCTGATTCTCTCCGCCCAGCACGAATCGCAAATCAACAAGGAAGGCGGGCGGACGGTCGTTATTCCACGCGGGCTCATTGTCGTCATGCTCGGCAGCACCGATCGCTTCAACGAAGGCGCCCAACTTCTCGCGCGCGGCTGGCAGCTCCATGATCAATGGTCGGCCGGCGGACGCATGATCGATCCGAAGAAAACCCTTTGATTTTGCGGCAGCGCAAATGATCAAGCCCCGTATCGGCGTGTTGACGAGCGGAGGCGATTGCCCCGGCCTGAACGCGGTCTTGCGCGGAGTTGTTCTCGCCGCCGAAAAACTTGGTTGGGAAGTTCTCGGGTTTCTCGACGGCTTCGAAGGCTTGCTGCCGCCAGGAAATTATAAGCTGCTCGATCGGCGCGCGACGGCCGGCATCATGCCGCGCGGTGGAACGATCATCGGCACGACGAACCGCGGGCACTTCATCGCGAAAGTTGGAGCAGGCGAGCGCGCCGAGGTCGCGGAGCAAGTAATCGCCGATGCGCGCCGCGTCCTGAAAGAGCTGCGTGTCGACGGCCTCATCATCATCGGCGGCGACGGCTCGATGGCGACCGCGCTTCAGCTTCAGGCGGCGGGGATCAATTGCATCGGAGTTCCGAAAACGATCGACAACGATTTGGAAGCGACCGCGATGACGTTCGGTTTTGATTCTGCCGTCGCGACGGTGATGGACGCGCTCGACCGGCTGCACACCACCGCCACGAGCCACAAACGAATCATGGTGCTCGAAGTGATGGGACGTCACGCCGGCTGGATTGCGTTGCATGGCGGTCTCGCCGGCGGCGCGCACATTATTTTAATCCCGGAGATTCCTTTTGATTATGACAAGATCGCCGCGGCCCTGGACGCGCGCGCCGAACGCGGGAGCCTGTCGGCTATCGTCGTCGTGGCGGAGGGAGCGCGGCCGCGCGACGGACAGGTCGTGATGCGACGGAGTGAAGAAGGCGAAGATCGTTTCGGCGGAATCGGCAACGTCGTCGCCCAGGAGATCGCCGCGCGCACCGGAAAGGAAACGCGCTGCACGGTCCTGGGGCACTTGCAACGTGGCGGCGCGCCCACCACACTCGATCGCATTCTCGGAACGCGCTTTGGTGTGAAAGCGGTGAAGTTAATCGACGAAAAACAATTCGGGTCGATGGTGAGCTACCAAAATTATCAGGTGCGGCACGTCCCGATCGCGGATGCGGTCAACCGCCTGAGACTTGTCGCGCCCGATAGCCAGATGGTGCAGACGGCGCGCGACGTCGAGATATCGTTTGGAGACTAGATGAAAATCGTTCTCGCGTATTCGGGCGGACTCGATACCTCGATCATCCTTCGCTGGTTGAAGGAAACCTATGACGCGGAGATCGTCGCTTTCTGCGCCGATATCGGGCAGGCCGAGGAACTCGAAGGCCTTGAGGCGAAAGCGCTCAGCACCGGCGCGACGAAATGTGTGATCGACGATCTGCGCGAAGAGTTCGCGCGCGACTTTATTTTTCCGATGCTCCAGGCCGGCGCGATTTACGAAGGCCAATATTTTCTTGGAACGAGTATCGCGCGCCCGCTCATTGCCAAGCGCATGGTGGAGATTGCTCGAGCCGAGAAGGCCGATGCGATCGCGCACGGCGCGACCGGGAAGGGGAATGATCAGGTGCGCTTCGAACTTACCGCGGCCGCGCTTGCGCCGGATTTGCAGGTTATCGCGCCGTGGCGCGAGGAACGTTTTCGAAACCAATTCCCCGGCCGCGCGGAAATGATTGCCTACGCCGCCGCCCAAAAAATCCCGGTCGAAGCGAGCGCCGCCAAGCCGTATTCGATGGACCGGAATCTTCTCCACATCAGTTTCGAAAGCGGGATGCTCGAAGATCCCTGGTTCGATGCGAGCTCGGATGAAGCGCGCGGAATGTACAAGCTCAGCGTCTCGCCCGAAGACGCGCCTAACGAGTCGGAATACATCGAGCTCGAATTTCTTGAGGGAAATTGTTGCGCGGTGAATGGAAAGTCGCTCTCACCCTTGGGCGTGATGGAGAGGGTGAACCAACTCGGCGGGAAACACGGGATCGGTCGCGTCGATATGGTGGAGAACCGTTTCGTCGGGATGAAAGGCCGCGGGATTTATGAAACGCCGGGAGGCGCCATTTTGCATTTCGCGCATCGCCAGATGGAATCGCTCACCATGGATCGCGAAGTGATGCATCTGCGAGACAGCCTTATTCCGCGATACAGCACGCTCGTTTACAACGGCTTTTGGTTCGCGCCGGAGCGTGAAGCCTTGCAGGCGCTCGTGACGGAAACGCAGCGCAACGTGACCGGCCTCGTCCGGCTGAAGCTCTACAAGGGCAACATCATCGTGGCCGGCAGAAAAAGCCCGAAGAGCCTCTACGACCCGCAGATTGCGACGATGGAAGGCAGCGGAGCGGCCGCCTACAACCAGAGCGACGCCACCGGATTCATTCGCTTGAACGCCTTGCGGCTTAAAGTGCGCGCCGCCGTCGAAGACAAACGCCCCCTGTAGCCGCGGCCCTGTGGGCCGCGTTCGATCGCCTTCAGAAAACAACTTGGCTGAGATCGAACTCACCGTAAGTTCTGCACCGCTTCTGACCCCAAAAGCTTCTCCATATGATTACCGTAATGCGCAAACATCACCGGTGGCTGATGATCATCATCGCGATCCTCGCCATTCCGTTTATTTTTTACTTCAACAAAACGGACCTCAGCGCGAACCGCGCCTCCGACCTTGGCCGCCTCTACGATCGCCCCATCACCAACATTGAATTCCAACGCAACGCGCGCCTTCTAAACCTTTCTCGACTGCTCGGCCTGACTCTGTGGCAGGACCTGACCCGCGGCGCGATGAGCGACGCAGAGGCCTACGCTGATTTTACCTTCAACCGTCTGGTTCTCCGTCACGAAGCAGAAGCGCTCGGAATTAAACCGACCCGCGACGAGATCGTGACTTTGGTCAGAACGCTGCGCCCGTTTCGCAGTGAAGCCGGCGTGTTCGACCTGAACAAATACAAGGAGTTCACCCAGACGGCTCTTCCCTCGATGGGCTTCAACGAAGCGCAACTCGAAGAGCTCGCCTCGGACGAGCTGTCGCTCACTCGCGTGAAAGATCTCCTCGGGACCGCGGTGCAGTTGTCGGAATCCGAGAGCAAGGAATTTTACGAACAGGCTTATGGGAAGCTGCACGTTGCCGTCGTCCGTTTCCGCGAAGAAGATTTCGCAAAGGATCTAAAGATCACCGACGAGGATATCGCCAAATATTACGAGGCGCATAAGGCGCAGCTCAAGACCGAGGAGAAGCGTCGCGTCGAGTTCGCGACCTTCGCTTTGTCCGAGGAGGAGAAAAAACTGGCCGGCAAGGAACGCGTGGATGCGCTCCAGAAGGTCGCGAACCGCGCCAATGATTTCGCCCAGGCAGCGCAAGAAAAAGGCGCGAACTTCGCAGAGGTCGCGGCGAAGTCTAAAGCGCCGGTGGCCGCCACGGACGAGTTCACCGCCGCGGCGCCCGATCCAAAATTCGCGGGAAATCAGCAACTCGCGCAGTACGCCTTCCAACTTAGCACGGCGGAACCAGTCAGCGACGCGGTCCAGGGCCCGGAAGGATTTTATATTCTCCACCTCATCGGCGGTACCCCCGCCCGGCCGCTGACGTTGGACGAGGCGAAGCCGAAAATCGTCGAAGCGATAAAATCCGAGCGGGTGCGCCAATTGGTTTCCGCGAAGGGCGCCGATACCGCTCGAGTAATTCGTGAGGCGCTGGCCGCCGGCACGCCGCTCGACAAGGCGATGGCGCAAAGCGGCCTCACCGCCGAGCGGATCCCGCCGTTCTCGATCATCGAGGCGCCGAAACCGGACAAGGACAAGGAACCTAAAG
Organism: Verrucomicrobiota bacterium; assembly: GCA_041167325.1. Taxonomy (GTDB): domain Bacteria; phylum Verrucomicrobiota; class Verrucomicrobiia; order Chthoniobacterales; family UBA10450; genus AV80. The sequence continues at coordinate 264,762 of JBEEHH010000018.1, forward strand.
TCGACGCGCCCGATCTGCCGATGATCAAGAATGCCGTGCGCGAGTTGAATCCGGGCGAATCCAGCGAGTTCGTCCCGACCGCGACCGGCGGGCTCGTCGCCGTGGTGGAAAAGCGGGAGCCGGCCGATCCGGCCGGTTACGCGCAGGCCAGCACCGCTTTCGAAACCAATTACGTCCAGGCGAAGCGCGCGATCATTTTCTACGATTGGTTGCGCGATCGCCGCCAGGCCGCTCATCTCCAGGTCACGATGGCCCAGTCGTAAGCGAGCGAATCGAATGCCGATGGTCGAAGAAATCTTCGATGATGCGAATGGCGATCTCGCGATCGGCGAACTGGAGAGCGCGGTCGAAAAATATCGGCAGTGCGTGGAGCTCGATCCCGAGTTCTTCGATGGCTGGCACGCGCTCGGCATGGCATTGATGAAGATTGGCCGTTTTCCCGAAGCGATCGAAGCCGGAAAGAAATCGACGGAGCTCCGGCCTAACGACCAAATCGGCTGGACGAGCCTGTCGCTCTTCTACAATCGCAACGGCGACATCAAGGAAGCTGAAGCCGCCGGCACCAAGGCGAAGATTCTTTCCTGGGGCGGCAAGATCGCCCTGTAGCGACGGTCTATGACCGCCATGGGGAAAGCATTCGGCGGTCATAGACCGCCGCTACAGAAGCAAAACGGGGTCACCAAATATTCGCGCGCTGATCCGCCGGCCGAATCATTGGAGAGCCATCCGGGATATCGAAGGCCTTTTGAAATTCGGGCAGATTCGAGAGCGGCCCGATCGTGCGGAAGCGTCCCGGCGAATGCGGATCGGTGTTGAGCCGCAGCTTCAGATCTTCGTCGCGCTGGTTGTTGCGCCAGATCTGAGCGAAGCCGAGAAAGAACCGTTGCTCGGGAGTAAATCCATCGATCTTCGGTTGCGGACCTTTCTTGGCGATCGCTTTTTGCAGCGCTGTGTAAGCAATTTTCACTCCCCCGATATCGGCGATGTTTTCACCCTGGGTGAGTTCGCCGTTGATGTGCAGACCGGGTAGCGGCTCGTAGGCGGAATATTGCCCCACGATCGCTTTCGAGCGTTCCGTGTACGCCTTCGCCGATTCCGGCGTCCACCAATCCCGCAAGTTTCCGACCGCATCGTATTGCCGGCCGCGATCGTCGAAGCCATGCGTCATTTCGTGCCCGATGACGGCGCCGATGCCGCCATAATTAACTGCGTCGTCTGCTTTGGGGTCAAAGAAAGGCGGTTGAAGAATGCCAGCCGGAAACACGATCTCGTTTCGGTTCGGATTGTAGTAGGCATTCACAGTTGGCGGCGTCATGCCCCACTCACTGCGATCGACCGGCTTCCCGATCTTTTCGAGTTGCCGATGTTTTTCGAATGTCTCGCCGCGGAGCACATTCAACGCGTACGGGCCGCGATCGACCGTGAGCAGCGAGTAATCGCGCCACTTGTCGGGATAACCAATCTTCACCGTAAACGCCGCCAGTTTCTTCAGCGCTTCCTGCTTGGTCGGCTCGTCCATCCAATCGAGCGTCTTGATGCGGTCGGCGAGCGCTTCCTTCAGGTTGTTCACCATTTCAAGCGCGCGCGCCTTCGCCTCCGGCGGGAAATAGTCCGCCACGTACAATTTCCCCAGGCTTTCGCCTAACTCCTCGTCGGTCTTCGCCACCACTCGCTTCCACCGCGGCTTCATTTGCGGCGCGCCCGTCAGGGTCTTGGTGAAAAAATTGAAATCTTCCTCGACGAAATCTTTTGAAAGACTCGCCGCCATTCCGTGGAGAAGATGCCAGCGCAGATAAAGCTTCCAGTCTTCCACCGGGGTGCTGGCAAAAACCTGGTCCGCTGCCTTGAAGAATTCCGGCTGTCCCACGTTGATGTCGCCCGGGTCGGTCAGCTTGAGCTCCTTCAAATAATCCGCCCAGTTCCAATCCGGCGTGATTGCCTGGAGGTCCGCCTGCTTCATCTTGTTGTAATTCTTTTGCGGATCGCGCAGTTGGACCCGCGTCCGCGCGGGTGTCGCGAGCGAGGTCTCGATCGCCATCACTTTCTTCGCGTGTTCCGTGGCCTGGTCCTGCGCTTCGCCCAGCAACGTGAACATTTTCGCCATGTGGTCGACATATTGGTCGCGGAGTTTTTTCGAAGCCGCATCTTCCTTGGTGTAGTAATCCCGGTCCGGCAATCCGAGTCCGCCCTGGGTCGCGTGTGCGATCACCATCGTGCTGTTTTTCGAGTCCTGATTTGAACTGAAGCGAAAGAGGGCCGTCAGCCCAATCGCGTGCAGGTGCGCGACTTCCTTGAGCACGTCCCCGCGATCTTTCACCCCGTCGATCCGCTTGAACTCATCGGCCAACGGTTTCACGCGCTCGTCGTTCACCGCCTTTTCGTTCATGCCGCTCGCATAAAAATCGCCGACTTTTAGGAGATCGACCGCCGCCGCTTTTTCCGGGTTCGGTTTCGCCGCGACTTTCGGCGCCAGCGCCGCGGCCTTCTCTGCAATCGTGTGCAAGGCATCGTTATTTTGTTCCGCCAGCTGGTTGAAGCTTCCCCAGCGCGAAAATTCCGGCGGGATCGGATTGCGTTTTATCCAGCCGCCGTTGGCGTAAAGATAAAAATCGTCTTGCGGCTTCACGGACGTATCCATGTTTTTCGGATCGAGCGGGAGCGAATTTTTTTCGGCCGGCGCTGATGCGGATTTGTCCGCCTCGGCCGAGGCCGCCGGAATCGGCGGAGGAGGAGCCTGCTCACTCGACGGTTTTTCCTCAGCCGGTTTGGCTGGCGAAGTCTGGGCGTCAGCGCGCAACGCGCACACCAGAATCGTTCCGATGATTAGAAAAGATTTCATAGACCTCATAATATTTTTCCTTAATTGATCGGCTGTCGAACGTCGATCGCCCGCCCCGTTTCTTCTGTAGTCGCTTCGCTGTGCGAAGCGCGAGAGCGATCTTGATCACCCTTTCGGCCCGCGCCGCCCACAGGGCGGCGGCTACAGAAGAGAGAACCCTTACCAAATATTCGCGCGCTGATCCGCCGGCCGAATCATCGGAGAGCCATCCGGGATATCGAAGGCCTTCTGAAATTCGGGCAGATTCGACAGCGGTCCGATCGTGCGGAAACGTCCCGGCGAATGCGGATCGGTGTTGAGCCGCAACTTCAGATCTTCGTCGCGCTGGTTGTTGCGCCAGATCTGGGCGAAGCCGAGAAAGAACCGTTGCTCGGGCGTAAACCCATCGATCTTCGGTTGCGGACCTTTCTTGGCGATCGCTTTTTGCAGCGCCGTGTAGGCCAGTTTCACACCGCCGATGTCGGCAATGTTTTCGCCTTGCGTCAGTTCGCCGTTGATATGCATCCCCGGCAGCGGCTCGTAGCCTGCATACTGCGCCACGACAACTTTGCGCCGCGCGTCATACGCATCAGCCGAAGCTTTCGACCACCAATCGCGCAGGTTTCCAACCGCGTCGAACTGCCGGCCCTGATCGTCGAAGCCGTGCGTCATTTCATGACCGATGACCGCGCCCATGCCGCCGTAGTTCACGGCGTCGTCGGCCTTCGGATCGAAGAACGGCGGCTGCATGATGCCGGCCGGGAACACGATCTCGTTCATGTTCGGGTTGTAGTACGCATTCACCGTCGGCGGCGACATCCCCCATTCTGTCCGGTCAACCGGCTTGCCGATTTTCTTAAACCGCCGATCCACCTCGAACGTTTCGCCGCGCAGGACATTCTGGACATACGAGCTGCGATCGATCTTCAACGCCGAATAATCCCGCCACTTGTCGGGGTAACCGATCTTCACCGTAAACGCCGCGAGCTTTTTCAGCGCTTCCTGTTTTGTTGGCTCATCCATCCAATCGAGCGTCTTGATTCGATCGGCCAGCGCTTCCTTGATGTTGTTCACCATCTCGAGCGCGCGCGCCTTCGCTTCCGGCGGGAATTTCTCCGCTACATAGAGTTTGCCGAGCGCTTCGCCCAGCTCCTCGTCCGCCTTGGTCACCACTCGTTTCCAACGCGGCTTGATCTGCTTCGTTCCGCGCAGCGTCGCCTCATAAAAGCGAAAACTCTCATTCACGAAATCGCTCGAAAGCATCGGCGCCATGTCGCGGATCAAATGCCAGCGCAGATATACCTTCCAATCCTCAACCGGGACGGTCTTGAAGACTTCGTTCGCGGCTTTGAAGAAATCCGGCTGGCCGACGTTGATATCGCCCGGATTCGTCAGCTTCAGCTCCTTGAAATAATCCGGCCAGTTCCAATCCGGCATCAACGCTTGGAGCTCGGCCGGCTTCATCTTGTTGTAATTCTTCTGCGGATCGCGCAGCTCCACGCGGGTGCGGGCCGGCTTCGCGAGCGAGGTCTCGAGCGCCAATATCTTCTTCGCGTCCGCTGCCGCTTGATCGGCTGGCGCGCCGGTGAGCGTCAGCATTTTTGTGACATGCTCGACATATTGGTCGCGGAGTTTTTTCGAGGCGTCGTCTTCCTTCGTGTAGTAATCCCGATCCGGCAGCCCGAGTCCGCCCTGGTAAGCCTGGGCGATGACCTTCGTGCTGTCCTTGTCATCCTGGCCGGAGATGAATCCGAAAAACGCGCGCAGCCCCATCGAATGGAAACGCCCGATCTCTTTCTGCACATCCTTGCGATCTTTCATCGCGTCGATCCGCTTCATTTCGTCCTCGAGCGGTTTGACTTTCGCGGCGTCCACCGCCGCTTCGTTCATCCCGCTGGCGTAGAAGTCGCCCACCTTCTGCACATCAGGAGAAGCCGTCTTGTCGGCCTTTGGCTTTTTAGCGTTTGCCTCTTTCGACGCATCGCCGCCTGCGGCTTTCTCGGCAATTTCGTGGAGCGCGTCGTTGTTCTTTTCCGCCAGCTCGTTGAACGCCGCCCAGCGCGAAAACTCCGGCGGGATCGGATTGTTCTTTATCCAATTGCCATTCGCGTAGAGATAGAAATCGTCTCCGGGTTTCACAGAAGTATCCATATTCTTCGGATCGAGTGGCGGCGGATTCTTTTCCACTTGCGGCTTTGCGGCCGCGTCGCTCGAGGTGTTTGGCGCTATCGTCGGACTTTGTCCCGCGGCCGGAGGCGGCGGCTGTTCAGCTGGTTTCTTGGCAGGTTCGCGAACGGTCGGCGGTTTCTCAGCGTCCTTGGCTGCTGGCGATTTGTTCGGTTCGGTTTGCGCGAACAAATTGCCAGCTGCCAGCAACCCAGTGAGCAGAAGAGAGATAGGCTTTAGCATCCGGGACTGAACGGTGAAACCTCGCGCTTGTCCAATAGAGGCATGGGGAAAAGAGAGGGAACGCGGTCGCCTCATGGCATTTTTCCTGCATGTTCTAGCGTATGATCGCCCTGCGACTTTGCTCTTTCGCCATCGCCGGCCTTCTCTGTTTGTCGCTCGCGTCTACTTCGCTCGCGAAATCCAAACGTCCGCCGAAATCTGCCGCCGAACCGTCCGCCACGCCCGCGGCGAAACCTACAGCGACACCGAGCCCGGATTGGCAGGTCATCAAAGTCGGCCCGCGCGATTACCTGAGCGTCGATAACATCGCAAAATTCTACAAGCTGCTGGGCAACGTCGAATCAGGCGGCAAAACCGTTGTGCTCAATAACGGGCGCAATCAGCTTCAGCTCACTCTCGATAGCCGCGAAGCGATCGTGAACGGCGTCCGCAATTGGCTCTGCTTCCCGGTCATCGCGCATGACAACAAGTTCCTCGTCTCGCGCATCGATCTCGCGAAAACGATCGAGCCGCAATTGCGTCCGCAAATGGTCCAGCAAAAAGCGAAGGTCCAAACCATCGTGCTCGATCCCGGCCACGGCGGATTCGACAAAGGCGCGACTAACGGTTTCGGCAACGAAAAGACCTACGCGCTCGATGTCGCACGCCAGCTTCGCCCGATTCTGCAAGCGAAGGGTTTCAAAGTCATCATGACCCGCGAGAACGACGTCTTCATTCCGCTCGAAGTCCGCGCTCGGATTGCCAACGCCACCAAGGATTCGGTCTTCGTCAGCATCCATTTCAACGCGACCGATGCGAACCGCGAGGCGACCGGCTTCGAGATCTTCTCGCTCACGCCGCGCGGCGCTCCTTCCACCGCCGACGACTGGCTCGCGCTCAGCTTCGCCAACATGCAGGCCGGCAGCGCCGTTGACGCGCAAAGCTTCGAGCTTTCCGCCGTGGTCTATCATTCCATGCTCGGCCACATCCCGGAATTCGATCGCGGCATCAAGCGCGCCCGCTTCGCCGTCCTCCGGCACACGAAAATTCCGGCCATCCTCATCGAGGGCGGATTCGTCACTGAAGCCGGCGACAGCAAACGGATCGCCGATCCCGCCTGGCGAAAACAACTCGCCGAATCGATCTGCGTCGGCCTCGAGAGCTACCGCAATCTCGCCGAAAACAAACAGCGTCCGATGCTCGTCGCCGAGTATCGCAAACAAGCCGCCGGCGAAATCACTCTCGTCGATCTGATGCAGCCTCCATCGCGACTGGAGAGTTCACTGCCCTCCGCGATTATCCCGGTCACGAATCCCGCGACGACCGCCACCCCCGAGCCCGAGCGCGAACCGTAAAAGCAGAGGTCAGAAGTCAGAGATCAGCGGTCGGTATCTTTTCCGGCCTCCGACTTCTGAGCTCCGACCTCTGATCTTGTCACTTGTCACTCGTCACTCGTCACTCTAGCGTTAGCGAAAGAGCGGGGGAGCCGAGATGGCTGAGACGTCCTAGACGAACCCCTTGAACCTGATGCGGGTAATTCCGCCGAAGGGAGCGAGGTCCGAAGTAGGATTGTTCAGCCATGCGTTTTCCCGCGCGTGGCTTTTCTTTTGTGACTCAGAAAAAACGAATCGGGAGACCAGGAAACCAGGAAATGATTTTGGTTTTCCCCTTCATGGCTTCATGGCTTCCATGTTCATCCGTCTGCTTATGATCGCACCCAAAGACTCTATCGAACCTCAAGCCTCCGACGCGCCTCTCCCAAACAGCAAGAAGGTCTACGTACCTGGCGAGCTGCATCCCGACATCCGCGTGCCGTTCCGCGAAATCAGCCTCGCGCTGACCAAGACGATGAGCGGCGAAATGGAAGTGAACGAGCCCGTCCGCGTCTACGACACCAGCGGCCCCTGGGGCGACGCCGATAAAAACATCGAAGTCACTGAAGGCCTGCCCGGCTTGCGCTCAAAATGGATTCGCGACCGCGGCGATGTCGAAGAAATCGCCGGACGCGCCGTCACACCGATCGACGATGGATACCTGTCCGACAAGCATGCCGCGAGCTCGAACGGCAAGAATGGCAAGCCATCCTCAATCCTCCATTCTCCATCCTCGCCCGCGCGCAAGCCACTGCGCGCCAAAAGCGGCAACTGCGTCACGCAGTTAGCTTACGCGCGGCGTGGCATCATCACGCCTGAGATGGAATACATCGCGCTCCGGGAAAATCTGGGGAGCGCACGCGACTCGCGTGCCCCGTTCGGCGACTCGCCGAACGGCTCTTCCTTTGCGCGGAACACGCTCTCCCACCAACATGCGGGGAACTCATTCGGCGCGAACATCCCACCCGAGATCACCCCCGAATTCGTCCGCTCCGAGATCGCCCGCGGACGCGCCATCATCCCGGCTAACATCAACCACCCCGAATCCGAGCCGATGATCATCGGCCGCAATTTCCTGGTGAAGATCAACGCCAACATCGGCAATTCCGCCGTCGCCTCCTCCATCGACGAGGAGGTGGAGAAGATGCGCTGGTCGGTGAAGTGGGGCGGCGACACGCTCATGGACCTTTCCACGGGCAAGAACATCCACCAGACGCGCGAGTGGATTCTCCGCAACTGCCCGGTGCCCGTCGGCACCGTGCCGATTTATCAGGCGCTCGAAAAAGTCGGCGGACGCCCCGAAGCCCTCACGTGGGAAATCTTCCGCGACACGCTCATCGAGCAGGCCGAACAGGGGGTGGACTATTTCACGATCCACGCCGGCGTGCTGCTGCGCTACATTCCGCTCACCGCACGCCGCATGACCGGCATCGTTTCCCGCGGCGGCTCGATCATGGCCAAGTGGTGCCTCTCGCATCACAAGGAAAATTTCCTCTACACGCACTGGGACGACATCTGCGATCTCATGGCCGCCTACGACGTGTCGTTTTCCATTGGCGACGGCCTGCGTCCCGGCTCCATCGCCGACGCCAACGACGATGCGCAGTTTGGCGAATTGAAAACCCAGGGCGAGCTCACCCAGCGCGCGTGGGAACGCGGCGTCCAGGTCATGTGCGAGGGCCCCGGCCACGTCCCGATGCACCTGATTCCGGAAAACATGGAGAAGCAGCTCGACTGGTGCCACGAGGCGCCGTTCTACACCCTGGGGCCGCTCACGACCGACATCGCCCCCGGCTACGACCACATCACCAGCGCGATCGGCGCGACGATGATCGGCTGGCACGGCTGCGCGATGCTCTGCTACGTGACCCCCAAGGAGCATCTTGGCCTGCCGGACAAGGACGACGTCCGCGACGGCGTCATTGCCTACAAGATCGCCGCCCACGCCGCCGATCTGGCGAAGGGCCACCCTGCCGCGAAGATGCGCGACGACGCCCTGAGCCGCGCGAGGTTCGAATTCCGCTGGCGCGACCAGTTCCACCTGAGCTTGGATCCGGACACGGCCGAGCAGTACCACGACCAGACGTTGCCGGCGGAAGGCGCCAAGACTGCCCACTTCTGCTCG
>JBEEHH010000019.1:0-117115 GCA_041167325.1 Verrucomicrobiota bacterium
GCGCCGATCTGTTTACCAACGTGCTCGCGCAGCTGTTTCTTTAACGTCTCCGTAGGATCGACATCTCCCTTCAGGGTGACGAACGCGCAAACGCCCTGGCCTTTGATTTCGTCCGGCCGACCGACGACCGCGGCTTCGGCCACGCTCGCGTGACTAACGAGCGCGCTTTCGATCTCCGATGTGCCGAGCCGATGTCCCGCGACATTCAAAACGTCATCAATGCGGCCGACGATCCAATTGTATCCGTCATGGTCGCGCCGCGCGCCGTCGCCCGTGAAATAGCTGCCCTTGTAGTCGCTCCAATATTGTTTTTGATAGCGTTCGTTGTCGCCGTAAATCGTGCGCAACATCGACGGCCACGGCCGGCGGATGATCAACTTCCCCCCGACGTTGGGTCCGACCTCGCGGCCTTTCTCATCCACCACCGCCGGATCGACCCCAAAAAACGGCAACGTCCCGCTGCCTGGTTTTGTCGGAACGGCACCGGGCAACGGCGTGATCATGATCGCCCCGGTCTCCGTTTGCCACCACGTGTCCACAATGGGACAACGTCCGCCGCCAATTTTCTTGTGATACCACATCCATGCTTCCGGATTGATCGGTTCGCCAACGCTGCCGAGCAAACGCAACGATGAAAGATCGTGTTTCGCCACCCATTGATCGCCCCAGCGAATAAACGCGCGGATCGCAGTCGGCGCCGTGTAAAGAATGCTGATCCTATTATCCTCGATGATTTTCCAAAAACGATCGGGCTCAGGCCAGTTCGGTGCGCCTTCGTACATGAATGTCGTCGCGCCGTTGGATAGTGGGCCGTAAACGACATAGCTGTGGCCGGTCACCCAGCCGACGTCGGCCGTGCACCAAAAAATGTCTTCGTCGCGGATGTCGAACACATATTTCATCGTGCAATAAATGCCGACGAGGTAACCACCGGTGGTGTGCAGAATTCCCTTGGGCTTTCCGGTCGAGCCGCTGGTATAAAGAATGTAAAGCGGATGCTCGCTATCCAGCGGCGCGGGCGGGCAATTGGCGTCGACATATTCCAGCTCCCGGTGCCACCAGACGTCGCGACCTTCCTCCATGTGGATTTCGCTTGCGGTCCGGCGGAAGACGATGACCCGCTTGATCGATGTGCCTTCACGCAGCGCATCATCGACATTTTTCTTGAGCGGTACGATTGCGCCCCGGCGATATCCGCCGTCCGCGGTGATGACTGCGACCGCGCCGCAGTCGGCGATGCGATCGCGAATGCTATCGGGGCTGAACCCGCCGAACACAACGGAGTGCACTGCGCCAATGCGCGCGCACGCCAGCATGGCGATCGCCGCCTCCGGAATGGTCGGCAGATAAATGATAACGCGGTCGCCCTTGCCGATCTTGTTTCGCTTCAAGACATTCGCGAACCGGCAGACTTCGTGATGAAGCTGCTGGTAGGTGAGCGTGCGTTTGTCGCCGGGCTCGCCTTCCCAGATGATCGCTGCCTTGTTCCGGCGGGCGCCGGTGAGATGTCGATCCAAACAATTTTCCGCCATGTTGATTTTGCCGCCCACGAACCATTTCGCGAAGGGCGCCTTCCATTGGACGATTTTTTTCCATGGAGCGCGCCAGGTCAGTTCACGCGCTTCGCGCGTCCAGAATTTGGCCGGCTGCTCAATCGACTCTCGATGCAGCCTTCGGTAATGGGCCAGGCTCTTGATCCTGGCCTTCTCCGAAAATTGCTTCGACGGCTTGAAGACGCGCGTCTCCTTCAAATGCGACTCGATGTTGTTCTGCATGCGTAGTTTTTTAATATCGTTGTCGATGCGACCGGTCAACACATCGGACTGGCGAATCTAGGCGCGCCAGCCTGCCAGCCAGGTAGCGCACGCGTCTCGCCAGCTGGCGACGGTGTCTCACCGCCCCAGCGCACAGAATCTAAAGGAAAGATCGTTTCGGCGAGACGCCGGAAACCAGCACGCGAGACGCGTGCGCTACCCAGATTCGTTAATGTTCCCTTCACGTTCAAACGTTTCGTAGCTGCGTGACTCACTTGGCGCTGCAAGTAACGGAACGGCGTTGGCACTGTCAACTTGCCGTGCCTTCGGATGCCTTGCAGATTGAATCCGCCCATGCGCCCATCGTTCGCGACCCACGTAAATCTCGAATTGCTCGAGGAAAACTACCAGCGTTGGCAGGCCGATCCTGAGTCGGTTGATTCCAGCTGGTCCGCATTTTTCGAAGGCTTTGAGCTGGGCGATCTCCATCTGCGGAACGGCGCGGCCATCGCCGACGACCGGCCGCGCCAGGAAACCGGCGAGGGGCCGCTCCAGACGCGGGTTGACGGCCTGGTTTACGCCTACCGCACTCTTGGTCACACAATTGCGCGCATCGATCCTCTGGCGGAAAAGCGTCCGCAGAATCCGCTCCTGAGTTTGCGCGAGCTCGGGTTCAGCGAAAAAGATCTCGGCCTCCAGGTCTCGTCGAAATTCTTTTTCGATGGCCGCAAGATGACGCTGCGCGAGATGATCGCGCTCCTCGAAAGCATTTACGCCGATTCAATCGGCGCGGAATTCCAGCACATCCAGAACCCGCGCATTCGCAACTGGGTCCGGCACCGGCTGGAATCGCGCCCTCCGAAACACAGCACGACGCGAGAAGCGCAGATCGCCGTGTTACGCGCGCTCCTCGAAGCCGAAACCTTCGAAACTTTTTTGCACACGCGCTATGTCGGCCAAAAACGTTTCTCACTTCAGGGGGCGGAGTCGCTCATGGTGATCCTCGACACCATCCTGCAACGATGCCCCGGGGACGGGATCGAAGAAATCTGCATGGGCATGGCGCATCGCGGCCGGCTCAATGTGCTCGCGAATTTTCTTAAGAAATCTCTCCAGGTAATCTTCACGGAATTCTCGACCAATTACATTCCGGACCTGGTGGCCGGCGACGGCGACGTGAAATATCATCTGGGATATCGCACCGTCAGAAAGCTCGAATCGGGCGCTGAGATAGAGATTCGTCTCTCGGCAAACCCGAGTCATCTCGAGGCCGTCAACCCGGTCGTGGAAGGAACGGCGCGCGCCCGCCAGCGGATGCGGGGCGACACGGAGTTGCGTCGCAAAGTTTTGCCCTTGCTCATTCATGGCGACGCCGCTTTCGCCGGCCAGGGCATCGTCGCGGAGACCCTGAATATGTCGCAACTGCACGGCTACGGAACGGGAGGAACCGTTCACATCGTGGTGAATAATCAGATCGGGTTCACGACGTTGCCCGAAGATGCCCGCTCTTCGATGTACGCCACCGACATCGCGAAGATGATCGAGGTGCCGATCTTCCACGTGAATGGCGACGACCCGCTCGCGGTGAGATTCGTCACGGAACTATCGCTCGATTTTCGCCAGGAATTCAGCCGCGATGCCGTCATCGACATGTATTGCTACCGCCGTTACGGCCACAACGAAGGCGACGAACCGTCGTTCACCCAACCTGATCTTTACGCGAAAATTCAGAAGCGTCCCTCGGTCGCGCAGCTTTATGAAAAAGAGCTAATCGACGCCGGACGCTTGAGCGCTGACGAAGCGGCCAGTCTGGAAGCGGAATTCGAGATGCGGCTCGAGTTGGTTTTGCAGGAAGTGAAGTCGATCGAGGAAGAGCAGGCGGGGGGACAGGAACGTTTCAAGGAATCGACCGCGGTCTTTCAGCCGCAATACTCCGGTGAATGCAACCCGACCGCGATCAGTCCCGAGATGCTGCGGCAAATTGTCGATGGGCTGACTCGCGTGCCCGAAGACTTCGACGTGATCCCGAAAGTGAAGCGGACGGTGCTTGATCGGCGCCGGGAAGTTTTTGAAGCCGGCGGACCGTATGAATGGCATTACGCCGAGGCGCTCGCGTTTGGATCTTTGTTGCTCGAAGGCGTTCCCGTCCGGTTGTCGGGACAGGACAGCCGCCGCGGCACCTTCAGCACCCGGCATTCGTTCATCTATGACGCGAAGACCGGCCAGCCTTACATGCCGCTGCTTCACCTCGCGCCCGAGCAGGCGCGCGTTTGCATTTACAATAGCCTGCTTTCCGAAGCCGCGGTGCTCGGATTCGATTACGGTTACTCGCTCGATTACCCGAACATGCTCTGCCTGTGGGAAGCGCAGTTCGGCGATTTCGCGAACGGGGCGCAGACGATCATCGATCAATTCATTGTTCCCTCCGAATCGAAATGGCAGCGGCCGAGCGGAATCGTTTTGCTGCTTCCGCACGGCTACGAGGGCCAAGGCCCGGAACATTCCAGCGCCCGGCTCGAGCGGTTTTTGCAGGCGTGCGCGGAAGACAATATCCAGGTCTGCAACGTTACGACGTCCGCGCAGTATTTTCACGTTTTGCGCCGCCAGATGAAACGCGATTTCGTGAAACCGCTCGTCATCATGACGCCGAAAAGTTTGCTCCGATCCGAGCAAGCCTCATCGCGCACGGAAGATTTCACCAGCGGCGGATTTTCCGAAATCCTTGGGTCGCCGGAAGTCGGTCAGCCCGAAAAAATGAAGCGCGTCATTCTTTGCTCGGGCAAAGTTTATTACGACCTCATCAATCATCGCGAGGCCGAGAAGATCACCAACGCCGCCATCATTCGCGTCGAGCAACTTTATCCGCTCGCCGAAGCGAAGTTGCTGGAAGCAGTGAAACGGTTTCCCAAGACCGCGAAGTTGATCTGGTGCCAGGAAGAATCGCAGAACATGGGCGCGTGGAGTTTCATGGAACCGCGGCTCTGGACGCTTTTCCGCCGCGAAGTCACTTATGCCGGGCGAAACGCGAGCGCGAGTCCCGCCGTCGGTTCGCTCGCAATCCATAAGCGCGAACAGGCGCAATTGATCGGCGAGGCGTTCAGTTTGTAAATGTCTTGTTCGACCACGCCCATTGATTGCGCATAATGTAACGCCCGCATGAGCACCGAAGTAAAAATTCCGGCTGTCGGCGAATCGATCGAGAGCGGGATCGTTTCCGTCTGGCACAAAAAATCTGGCGAGGAGGTCAAAGCCGGCGACCCGCTCTTCACGCTCGAGACCGACAAGGTTTCTACTGAGATCAACGCCGAAAAAGATGGGGTGTTGCAAACGATGGTGCCGGAAGGCGCCGAAGTGAAAATCGGCGATGTCGTGGCGACGATTGAGGAGGGCGGCGCCAAAGCCGAGGAAAAATCCGCGCCCGCTAAAAAGGAGGATGACGCGAAGCCCGTTCCTGCCGAGAAATCATCCGAGGTCCTTTCACCGGCCGTTCGCCGGGTTGTGACTGAAGAAAAACTTGATCCACAGGAGATTCGCGGAAGCGGAAAAGGCGGGCGAATAACCAAAGGAGACGCGCTCACCGCCGCGCAGAATCGAGCTGAGCCCCGGGCATCGGAACCGCCGGCCGCGAAAGCGAAAGATGATCACGCCGAGGAAAAACAGCCGGAGCCGATTCAACCGGAGAGCGGGCGATTCACCCGCAAGAAAATGTCGCCGCTCCGGCGCAAGATCGCGGCCCAGTTGGTCATGGCTCAGCATACCGCGGCCATCCTCACGACTTTCAACGAATGCGATATGACTGCGGTGCAGGAGCTCCGCGCGAAGTCGCAGGACGCATTCACGAAAAAGAACGGGCTGAAGCTCGGCTTCATGTCGTTCTTCATCAAAGCGGCGGTCGAAGGATTGAAGGCCGTGCCCTCCATCAACAGCCGAATCGAAGGCGAGGATTTCATTCAAAATCACTACTTCGATATCGGAGTAGCGGTCGGGACCGAACGCGGATTGGTCGTACCGGTTGTGCGCGATGCCGACAAAAAGAGCTTCGCGGAATTGGAACGCGACATCATGGATTTCGCGACGAAAGCGCGCGAGGGGAAAATGAAGATCGAAGATTTGCAGGGCGGCACCTTCACGATTTCGAACGGCGGCGTTTACGGTTCGTTGCTGAGCACGCCGATTCTAAATCCGCCGCAGAGTGGGATCCTGGGCATGCACACGATCCAAAAGCGTCCGGTCGCGGTGAAGGATGCGGTCGAGATCCGCCCAATGATGTATCTCGCCCTGAGCTACGATCACCGAGCGGTGGATGGTAAGGAGGCCGTCACGTTTCTCATCACCGTGAAGCAGTGCATCGAAGACACGACCAAGTTGCCGCTCGATTTCTAAGCTCCATGGATAAATTTGATGTCGTCATCATCGGTTCCGGTCCAGGCGGGTACGTCGCGGCGATTCGTGCGGCGCAGTTGGGATTGAAGACCGCCATCGTCGAGAAAGACAAGGAACTCGGCGGCACCTGTCTTAATATCGGTTGTATCCCGAGCAAAGCGCTCCTCACGTCGAGCGACCATTTCGTTTTCGCGAAAAAAGAAGCGGGCAAGCACGGCATCGTCCTGGAAAACGTCAGCCTCGATCTGGCGAAGATGCTCGCGCGAAAAGACAAGGTCGTGAAAACGATGAACAGCGGCGTGAAGATGCTGATGAAAGGGAACAAGATCACGACCTTCGAGGGTCTCGGCACGATCACGGCGCCGGGCCGCGTCGCGATCAAGCCCGCTGAAGGCGACGCTCAGGAAATCGAGGCGGCGCACATCGTGATCGCGACTGGCAGCGTCCCGGTGGAATTGGCCAACATGAAGTTCGATGGCGACGTGATAGTGAGCAGCACGGAAGCGCTCACATTCGAAAAGGCGCCGGAAAAACTTCTCGTCATCGGCGGCGGCGCGATCGGTCTGGAGCTTGGCTCGGTCTGGAGCCGGCTCGGCTCGGAAGTAATTGTGCTGGAATTCCTGCCGCGGATCGCGCTTGGCTTCGATCTCGAGCTGGCGAATATGTTGCAAAAATCTTTGACAGCGCAGGGCATGGCTTTTCATCTCGAAACCAAAGTCGGCTCGGTGAAAGTGGAGAAGGGACGCGCCATCGCCACCGCGACGAAAGGCGGCGAAGAGTTGAAATTCGAAGCCGATAAAGTGCTCGTCTCGGTCGGACGCCGCGCTTTTGCCAAAGGGGTCTTCGGAGAAAAACTCGGCGTCGCGCTAGATGATCGAGGGCGAATAAAAGTGGACGAGCATTTCCGCACGAACGTCGAAGGGATTTACGCGATCGGCGACGTCATCGCCGGACCGATGCTGGCGCACAAGGCGGAGGAGGAAGGCATTGCCTGCGTCGAGACGATCGCCGGCAAGGCTGGTCACGTGAATTACGAAGTGATCCCCGGCATCATTTACACGAATCCGGAGTTGGCGGGTGTCGGCCTGACGGAAGATTTGGCGAAAGAAAAAGGGATGAAGGTGCGCGTCGGCAAGTTTCCCTTCCGCGCGAATGGCCGGGCCGTCGCGAACGAAGATTACGAAGGCGTTGTAAAATTCGTCGCCGACGCGGAGACCGATCGGATTCTCGGCGCGCATATTCTGTCGCATGCGGCTTCGGAATTGATCGCCGAGACGGTGGCGGTAATGGAATTCGGCGGCAGCTCCGAAGATCTCGGCCGTACCGTGCACGCGCACCCGACCCTCAGCGAAGCCGTCAAGGAAGCGGCGCTGGCGGTGGAGAAGCGCGCGTTGCATATCGGCAACCGGTAACTCTGCAATCTTCTGTAGCCGCGGCCCTGCGGGCCGCGCGGGATGGGCGCAGCAGCGACATTCACGCTCACGCGGCCCGCAGGGCCGCGGCTACAGAAGAGGCGTGATTGACAAGCGTCACTGCTTTCGGCAAACCGGCTCAATGATCCGACGATTCCTGATGGCTCTGGCATTCGTGGGCATTGCCGCTACGCTAAACGCCGCCTCCGAAGTCGTCGTAGCCATCCGTTATCTTCAAGCGCAGGGCGAAAGCCACGCCCACCTTTTTCTCTATCGCGAAGACGGAACCTTCCTTCGCCAATTAACCAAAGAAAATTCCGGCCAGGAGCTCGATCCAATCTTCGCGCCCGACGGCGAAACGATTGTGTTCACGCGGGAGCTTAGCGAGACGAAGTCTGAGTTTTGGAGCATCGAGCCAAAGGGCGCAGGCTTGAAACGCCTCGACGTCGCGCCTGAGTGGTATTCGGCCACGAAAAGTTTGAACTACTTTGTCTGGCCGGACGTGGGTTCGGGTGACGACGAAAGCGCGCCGCCCTTCGGCCAGCGGAGTCCGCACTTTCGCGCGCCGGACGGTGCCGTCGAGCTGGTTCTGCGCGAAATGAAAGGAGACGAAGCCGATCAGGAAAATGGGCTGGGCCACGGAAAGCATTATCTCCTGCGCGATTTGAAATCGGGAAAAGATATCGAGTTCGGCAAGCTGCCCGGCTTTGAAGGCGCGGTCGACCAACTCCAGTTGAAAGGGAAGGAGGACCGCTTTCTGATCGAGCCGCCGTTGCGTCTCGCTTTTTTTGGTGTGCATCTGAACAGCACCGACGGCGATACCGATTACGCCCTCGACCTGACGAATCGGCGCTTCGTCCGATTATCGCCGAATTGGGCGGCGCCGCTTCCGTTACCGGGCGAGCCTGCGTTCCTGACCATGACCTATGTGCGGTACGTCCCCATTCCCGACAGCAAGAAAACCGCGAACTCCAGCTTTTTGGAACGCTGGGACGCGAGCCTAAAAAAGGTGCGTTATGCTCGCGACGGGACCGCCGCGATTTGCTACGGAGCCTCCATCTATCGGCCGGGAAAAACTCCGGCCACCGTTGCCGTGCGCAAGGAACCCTGACTGACACGGGCCCGGTTTCCTGCTGATCAGAAACATCAATGGAAAGGGCAATTCATCTTACCCGCGCCGGCCCGCGCTCCGGCCATCTCTCCGGGCCCGCCATGGTGCTTGGATTGGCGGCCGCGAAATTCGCTTTCCATCTTTTCACGACGGGCCGCTACGGAATCTTTCGCGACGAACTCTATTATCTCGCCTGCTCGGAGCATCTCGATTTCGGTTACGTTGATCAACCGCCGCTCATCGCGTTCGTAGCCTGGATCGCGCGGCATCTCTTTGGCGATTCGCTTCTCGGCTTGCGGCTGCTGCCCGCTCTCGCCGGCGCTGCCACCGTCTGGCTCGCGGGAAAGCTAGCGCGCGAAATGGGCGGACGCGTTTTTGCCCAGACCCTCGCCGCTCTCGCGGTGATCGCGGCGCCGGTTTTCCTGTTGCTTCATCATTGGCTGACGATGAACGCGTTCGAGCCACTCATCTGGCTCGGGTGCGCCTGGTGCATTGTCCGCGCGATCAATCGGGGCGAGCCGCGCTACTGGGTTTGCTTCGGTCTTCTTCTCGGGCTCGGCTTGGAGAATAAATACACGACCGCATTTTTCGCTCTCGCGGTTTTCGCGGCACTCCTGCTAACACCACAACGGCGATTCCTTTCGAACGCCTGGATTTGGATCGGCGCTCTTTGCGCGCTCCTGATCTTCCTGCCGAATTTGATCTGGCTGGTCCGCCACGATTTCCCGTTCCTTGAATTAATGCACAACATCCGCGGTACCGGGCGCGATGTGGCGCGCGCCCCGGTCGCCTTCCTGGCCGACCAAGCGATGCTCCTGAATCCGATTTCGCTGCCGCTTTGGCTCGCCGGCCTCGGCTGGCTTTTTTTGAATCGGGAGGGAAACCGGTATCGCATTCTCGGTTGGATTTATCTGCTGATGCTGGTGGCGTTCATCGCGTTGAAAGGGAAAAATTATTATCTCTCCGCCGCGTATCCGATGCTGTTTGCCGCGGGCGCAGTCGCGTTTGAAAATTTTACCCGCGAAAGGTGGCGTTGGAGCCGCGCCCTTTGCGTCGCCCTGATCGTGGTCGTAGCCTGCTTGCTCGCGCCCACTGTCGCGCCCATTCTGCCGGTCGAGACGTACATCCGTTATCAGAAAGCGATCGGGATCGAGCCGCCCAAGGCCGAAAACCAGCCGACGGGCCCGTTACCGCAATATTTCGCCGACGAGTTTGGCTGGGAGGAAATGACGAGAGAGGTCGCGCGCATCTATAACGAGCTTCCGCCCGAGGAACGCGCCGTGACCGCGATCTTCGCCAACAGTTACGGCCAGGCGGGCGGGATCGATTTCTTCGGGAAGAAATACGGATTGCCGAAAGCGATCAGCAACCATCAAAACTACTGGTATTGGGGTCCGCGCGGTTACACCGGCGAAACCGTGATCGTCCTCGGCAGCGACGGCACGGGAGATCGCGAGCACTTTGCGAGCGTCGAGGCCGTTGGACGCACCGGCCATCCCTATTCACGGCGCGACGAGCACTTCGAAATCTTCTTGTGCCGCGGACTGAACACCACGCTGCAAGAACTTTGGCCGAAAACCAAAAAATGGAACTGATGCGTCTTCTGTAGCCGCGGCCCTGTGGGTCGCGAGAGATTGCGTCACGCAATCAGAAACGAATTCTCCACCACGCGGCCCGCAGGGCCGCGGCTACAGAAGAGGCGGAAATCTGCGATGGTCGGGCACGCATGGAAAGCACCACCGGCATCCTGCTCCGAAAGCGGAAGCTCAGCGACACCAGCCTCATTATCTCATGGTGCACGGAGTCGTTAGGCTGCATCCAGACTGTGGCGCGCGGCGCGCGGCGCGCGAAAAGTCCGTTCGCCGGAAAGTTGGATTTGTTTTTCGAAGCGGAAATTCAGATTTCGCGCAGCAAACGGTCGAGTCTTCACACTCTCACGGAAGTTGTGCTCAAGAATCCGTTCGGCGGCATTCGCGAGAATTTTCGGCGCACGCAGGCCGCTTCGTATTTTGTCGAGTTGATCGAGATTTGCACCGAGTCCGATCACCACGAACCGGAGTTGTTCTCGCTTCTGCGGCGCGCTTTCACCTATTTGAGCGGGAACGATCCAGATCTCCGCGCGGTGCTCCATTTCGAAATGGAACTGGCGCGCATCGCCGGCGTTCACGATACGAAGATGCTCAAGAGCAAGCCTGCTCTGGCCCTGGCAAATCTCTTTGGCCGGTTGCCTTCATCGCGCGCCGAGCTTCTAAAGGCGCTGTGACCTCTTCTTCTGTAGCCGCTTCGCTGTGCGAAGCGCGAGAGCGGGGTTGCAATGGAAGGCGCTTTCCCACGCCGCCCACAGGGCGGCGGCTACAGAAGAGGTAACATCCGCGTTACCATCCGTATCTTGCGCGGGCGGCGCCGAGACATAACTTCGGTCTCGTGAAAGCGGTTCGCCTGTTTGTATTCGCTGCGGTCTTGGCCTGCGTGACAGCGCAGGCGAACGACAACTTCAAAATCGATCCGTCGCATTCGACGATCGCCTTCAGAGTCCGGCACATGCTCGGGACCGCCAAGGGCAACTTCACCAAATTTAGCGGGACAATCGACATCGATCGCGAACACCCGGAGCAGTCATCGGTCAACGTCACCATCCAGGCCACCAGCATCGACACCGCCATCGCAAAACGGGACGACCATTTGCGCGGCGAACTTTTCAATGTCGCGAAATATCCCGAGATCACGTTCAAGAGCCGGCGCGTGAAACAAACCGGCGCCAACAGCGGAGAGATCGCCGGCGATCTGACGATGCATGGCGTGACGCGTGCAATAACATTGAATGTGCAGTTACTCTCCAATCCCGAAGCGCTGGCGAAGAATCAAACGAGCCGGTGGCGGGTGACCACTGCTCCAATCAAGCGAAGCCAGTTTGGATTAGTTTTCAGCAGAAGCGCCGAAACGGTGTCGATGATCGCGGACGACGTCTTGGTGGATATCGAAATCGAAGCGACCCGCGCGCGGTGATCCTAGTCGCCGGCCACGCGGCGCTTCGCGAGGAGAAAGATCGCGATGACGGGCAGCGTCATGACGAACGATGCGAGGTTCATGACGCCAACGGCGGCCATTGGCTTCGAAGCCGCAAGTAATTGTCCAGGCAATGCGAACCATGGTGGCGGCGCGATTCCGCCGTGGAAATTATGGTACGGAGTCAGGCAATGCACCGACGTGGCCATCACCGTTAAGACGAGGATGATCGCGAGCTCGCGACTGACGAATGGAAAAACGACGTGCCGATAAGTCGCGAACCAACCGCATCCATCCAGCCGCGCCGAATCGTGCAGCCCGCTTGGAATCCGCCGGGCCGCTTGGGAAAAGAGGACGACACCGAAGCCGGCGACCAACCAGTTACCGAACCAGATCGCGTAGGCCGTAGCATCCATTTCGCTCCGCCCGAAAAGAAGCATCGCTGGTACGATCCAGAATTGTCCGGCAATCACGATCGATGCAAAGATGGCGATAAGGCCGCCGGCTTTCCAGCGCCATCGAGCAAGAGCGAACGCCATCCACGAATAAATGAGGAGCATGCCTGCGAGATTGAGGGCTATGGCGATGAGGCTGGTCATGGATTGGCTTTCGGGCAAAGTGGAGCGAACGCTGAATTTGCCTATCATCTCGATGGACCGACAATTCAAATCACGGCCGATCGCTGTTTAGATGAATACGCGTTTCGATTTCCAAATGATCGCGCTGGTCCTGGCCTGGATCGGGACCGCTTGCTGGGCTGTCTGTTTCTGGTGGATGCATCGGCTTTCCTCGCGCCAGGAAACCATGCTGCGGGAATTGCACGATATGACCAAGCGGATCGAGAAACTTTCGAAGGTCGAGCACGACCTCATTCGCGAAGTGCATCCGAAAGTCGAGGAAATCAAGGAGTCGGTGAAAGATGTGGCCGTCGCGGTGTCCGCCGAAGATTCTTCCGGCAAGGTTGTTCGCCGGTGAGACGGCGATCCTGGAACGCCAGGTAAACCACCATGGAGATCGAGCCGCTCGGAGATTCAGCGGTGATCGTCCGTGTCGTCGATAACTTTGAGCACGATCCGGACGCTGCCTTGAACGCGGTGCTCCGCGTCCTCCGGTCCCTGGAATCGGCGGCAATCCCGGGCGTGCTCGAGTTGGCGCCCGCTTATAGCACGGTCGCAGTCTTCTATGATCCGGCGCGGATCTCTAGATCCGAATCGACGCCATCCCCATTCAAATGTCTTACAGCAAGCATCGAAGGCGCGCTCCGGAACCAATCGCCCGCCAAAGGCGATGGAACACCATCGCGGACATTGGAAATTCCGGTCTGCTACAACCCGGAGTTCGCATTCGATCTTGGTCACGTCGCTGTCCATGCCGGCTTGTCCGAAGCGGAAGTGGTGCGACGCCATTCCAGCGCGCGATATCGCGTCAACTGCGTCGGGTTCACTCCGGGCTTCCCATATCTGACCGGACTGCCGGCCGAACTGGCAACGCCGCGCCGCGCTACGCCGCGCACTGAAATTCCGGCCGGTTCGGTGGCGATTGGCGGCGCGCAGACCGGGATTTATCCGAGCAAATCTCCGGGCGGTTGGAATGTGATCGGTCGCACACCGCTGCGTTTGTTCGACGTCAAACAGGAGCCGCCTGCAATGTTTCAAGCCGGCGATCGCATCACGCTGCGCCAAATCTCGCGCGAAGAATTCGACTCGCTTTGCCAATGAACGCCACCGTCGCATCGGCGGGATTTCTGACTTCGGTCCAGGATTTGGGCCGCACAGGTTTTCGGCAATCCGGTGTTTCCACTGGTGGCGCGCTCGATGCGCACGCCATGCGCGTGGCAAATGCGTTGGTTGGCAACGACAACAATGCCGCGGGGCTCGAAGCGACGTTGGGCAAGCTGCGCTTGCGGTTTGAAGATGAACGCATTGTGGCCTGGTGTGGCGGCGCGTTCACGGCGCGGATCGGAGATGAAAATTTGCCGCCGGGTCATGCCGGGCTGATTGGCGCCGACGAAGAGCTGGTGATGGCTGCGCCAAACGAAGGCAGCCGCGGCTGGCTCGCGATTTCCGGCGGGATCGATGTGCCGCTCGTTCTGGGAAGTCGCGCGACTGATCTACGAGGAAACTTCGGCGGGCATGACGGCCGAACGCTTCGCGATGGTGATGTGCTTCCTCTTGGAAAGAACGGCGATTTGGAAATCGCTGCTCCCTGGATTTCCGCATGGAGCGCGCCGGCGCCGTGGGCCGCGACCGCGCACCGCGACCGCTTTTTGCGAATTGTGAGAGGCGCGAACTGGGATGGTTTCACTCGTGAGGCACAGACTTCGCTCGTTACGGCGTCGTTCACAGTCACGCCAGATTCCGATCGCATGGGCGCGCGGCTTGATGGCCCTAATCTCGACCGCAATAATGCGGGCGATCTTCTTTCAGAAGCTGTCGCGCCGGGCACGCTCCAGGTCCCGCCCAGCGGCCAGCCGATTCTTTTGCTCGGCGATTGCCAAACGATCGGCGGCTATCCCAAAATCGCTCACGTGATCACGGTGGACCTTCCGATCGCGGCGCAACTTTGGCCCGGCGATCGCGTTCGTTTTCACGAAGTCGAGCTGGCTGAGGCGCAGCAACTGTTTCTCGAGCGCGAAGACGATTTCGCCCGCTTCCGCATCGGGCTCGATCTCCATAGATCATGAACCTCGTCGTCGATCTGAACTCCGATCTCGGCGAAGGCGCCGGACACGACGAAGAAATCCTGGATCTCGTCAGCTCGGCCAACATCGCGTGTGGATTTCATGCCGGCGATCCGGCGTCGATTTATGCCTCGATCCAGGCCGCGCACGATCGCGGCGTGGCAGTCGGCGCGCATCCGAGTTTTGCCGACCGCGAGAACTTCGGACGCAAGGAAATGACGCTGCAGCCGGCGGCGCTCTATTCTCTCGTCGCTTACCAGGTCGGCGCGTTTCAGGCGCTCGCCCGCGCGGCCGGCGTGGAAATGAATCACGTGAAGGCGCACGGCGCTCTCTATAATATGGCGGCACGCGACCGGCCGCTCGCTGATCTGATCGCACGCGCCGTCCTCTCGATCGATCCGAAACTCATTCTCTTCGCGCCATCGGCGAGCGAGCTCGATCTGGCCGCGACTGAGTATGGATTGCAAACTGCGTCGGAAGTTTTCGCCGATCGAAATTATTTGGCGGACGGCTCGCTGGTGCCTCGATCGCGCTCGGACGCTTTCGTTCACGATCCGATCGAAGCTGCCGATCGAGTCATCCGCATTTTGGACGAAGGAAAAGTGCGCGCGGTGGATGGCGTCGATGTGAATATTTTGGCAACGACGGTTTGCGTCCACGGCGACAATCCGCACGCCGTCGCGTTCGTGCGGAAATTGCGCGAACGCCTCGAGCTGGAAGATGTAGTCATTGCCGCGCCTGCTCGCCAGCCATTGTAGCCACGGTCCTGCGGGCCGTCAGCTGAAGACCTTAATGTTGGCGTGGAAAAGGACGGCCCACAGGGCCGTGGCTACAACTACGCTCGACAGAGTCCAGCCCGGCCAATTTAATCTTTGCGCGATGGAGGCATCCGACCAACCGCCGCAGGAAGATAAAAAATTAGTCCGCGGTCTCGGACCACTCGACGCGACCATGATCGTCGTCGGTTCGATGATTGGCTCCGGCATTTTCATTACGTCGGCGGAATCCGCGCGGCTAACCGGCGCGCCGGGGTGGGTGATCCTCGCCTGGGCGGTCGCGGGCCTGATGACAATCACCGGCGCGCTCTGTTGTTCCGAACTGGCGGCGATGATGCCGCGCGCGGGCGGCGTGTATGTTTTTCTTCGCGAAGCTTACGGCCCTTCCATCGGGTTCCTTTTCGGCTGGGCATTGTTCCTTGTGATCCAAACCGGCACGATCGCCGCGGTCGCGGTTGCGTTCGCGAAATTCACCGGCGTATTCGCGCCGGCGATCGCCACCGATCATTATCTCGTTAGGCCGATCCATCTTTTCGGCGGCTACGGCATCAGTCTTTCGACCGAACAACTTGTCGCCATCGCTTTGATCCTGCTGCTCACCTGGACAAACACCCGTGGCCTGGAGACCGGCAAATTTGTCCAGAACACATTTACCTTCGCGAAAACGGCCGCGCTGCTGGCGCTGATTATCATCGGGCTGTCGTTAGGCTGGAAAACCGAGAGCGCCGCGCGCGCCTCGGCCTGGTGGGATTCTTGGAAGAACGGCTGGAGTCCGCAGGCGGCGCAACCCGGCTTCACCGGGGTGGGAGCGCTCGCGCTGGTATTGCTCTTTGGCAAAGCGATGGTCGGTCCGCTCTTCGCGCAAACGGCATGGACGAACGTCACATTTATCGGAAGCGAAGTGCGCGATCCGGGCCGCAATCTTTCGCGCGCGCTGCTGTCCGGCTGCGCGCTGGTCGTCGTCCTTTATCTCCTCGCGAACCTCGCTTACGTCGCGGTCCTGCCGCTGACCGAGATCCAGCACGCTCCGCAAAATCGGGTCGCGGTCGCGGTCATGAATTCCGTCTTCGGCCATCCCGGGGCTCTCGCCATGGCCGCCGCGATCATGATTTCCACCTTCGGTTGCAACAACGGCCTCATTCTCGCCGGCGCGCGCGTCTATTATGCGATGGCGCGGGACCATTTGTTCTTCCGGCGCGTCGCCACGATCAACCGGCGGAATGTTCCGGCCGCGGCGTTAGTCGCGCAGGCGATCTGGACTGCCTTTCTCACGCTTCCCCGCACCGTCACAACGGACCCCGCGACCGGCGCTGTCAGTTACGGAAATGTTTATACCCAACTGCTCGAATACATCGTCTCAGCCGACCTCGTCTTTTACATTCTGCTCGTCGTCGCCGTCATGGTCCTTCGCAAAAAAAGGCCGGCCGCGGAACGCCCCTATCGAACGTGGGGATATCCGATTGTTCCGATCATCTCAGTCGCGCTCGCCGCGTTCCTGATCGTGGATCTGGCGTACCTCGCGCCCACCACTTCCGGCATCGGCTATCTCCTCGTGCTCACCGGAATCCCCGTTTATTTTATCTGGCGGCGAGGATTCACCGCCGACACCAGCGCATAGAACTGACCTGGAACGTTGGTTTAAATTACGCACCCAAGCCAACCGGTCCTCGCGTCCGCTACGAAACAAAGACACTATCCGCAACAATCCCCTCTGTATGAAATTTCGGTTCCTTGTTCCGCTCATCGCAGGCGCTTTTGATTTTGTAATCGCCTCCAGGAGCCTGGCCGCGGGCGGAGTCGTCGAGTCCATGAAGGACAGGGAAAACGCTTCGTCACCAGACGGCAGAAGCGGACGGATTTATGAGGAGCGCGCGTGGCTCAAGGAAAGAGCGGGCGATTTCGCCGGAGCCATCGCGGAGTATAGCGCCGCCATTCGGATCGAACCGAAATCAGGCAGTGCCCGCTATTCTCGGGGATTGTTGTACTCCGCGTTGGGAAAGTTCAACGAAGCTATCGCCGATCTCGACGTTGTGATCAAAGAGACGCCGAAGGCCAGCGTCTATCTAGTGCGCGGCGATGCTCATGCCGATGCCGGGCATGCGAAAGACGCGCTGGCGGATTACGACAGCGCGATTCGAGATGCGCCCAACTCAGCCGACGGCAATATCGTGGAGGCCAAGGCCTGTGCGCGGAAAGGGGATTACGCGCGAGCGGCCGCGCGATTCGATCAAGCGCGGCGACGAAGTCCTCGAGATGATTATGCTCTTAACAGTTTCGCCTGGTTCAAGGCGACCTGTCCGAACGCCTCAGTTCGCAACGGTCCCGAGGCAGTTCAGGCCGCCCTGAAAGCGTGCGAGGTGACGAAGTGGAAGGACGGCGACACGATCGATACCCTGGCCGCCGCTTATGCGGAATCGGGTGATTTTAGCCAGGGGATCAAATACCAAATGCAGGCGCTGGCGACGCGACCGCCCACTGCCCCCGATTCGCTATCGCTCATGCAAAAACATTTACGCGCCTACCAGGCGCACAAACCATTTCGCGAAGAGCCCAGGCTGCGCAAATCGCGGAGCTGATCAGCGCCTGACTTCCATCAGTCCGTCCGGCGCGAATCGCTGATCATTGTAGGGCGGCTGCGTCCGCCGCCAACTCGAGGAGGCTTTTCCGTCCTGGCCTTTCTAGTGAGCGTACATCGAGCTCTGCTCGCGCGTGCGAGTGGTGGTCGTCGTCTCCGTGGTTGCGGCGCATCCACCGAGAATGATTGCGACAAGACTGAGGAAAGTGAGAGCGATAAGTTTGTTTTTCATTGCAAACAATTCGGATCGCGGCGGACCGCCGGATGGATTGATTTTCGACTGGTTTTATTTTTGAGATCGTCGCGCGCAGTCCCGCGACGGCCTTCGGGATACCTGCAGGCAAGGGCGTTAGCTCCGGGAGTTTCTGGATTTGGCGGCCAGAATAACGTCGCGGCCGACGAGATAAAGGAGGACGCAGAGGATCGCGAAGGGGATCAACGCCAGAAAGTCGGAGTAAGGGCCTTGGAAAAATGGATTGCTGGCGGTCGACCAATCTTCGACGCGTTTGCTGAATCCGACGAGACTGGGGACGCCGGCCATGAACGCGATCACGATGCCGGCAAGCGCTCCGCCCGCGATATAACCTGAGGCGAGCAAGACGCCGGGACTCTTGTCTCCTTCAGCGACCAACTCGGTTTCGGTCAGCTGGTGATTCCGGAATTTCTTTCGGCGCAACCACCGATCGACTCCCCATCTGATCATTCCGCCAATGAAGATAGGACTCGAGGAGGAGAGTGGAAGATAAACGCCGACGGCAAACGCAAGCGACGGAATGCCGCTCATCTCGAGGACAATGGCGATCATCACGCCGAGGAGCACGAGCGCCCACGGCAATTTGTGGCTAAGGATTCCCTTGATGATGTACGACATCAGGGTGGCCTTGGGCGCGTCGAATTTTACGACCGCTGTGCCATCGGGCCGCGTCTTGTGGGTGCCGTTAATGCCGGGGTCGGCGAGGTAAACCGGCGCGCCGCTGTCATCGACGAGAAACCGCTGGGCCGGGCCGCCCGCTGGATCGGTGTGCTGCCAGATGCGATACGTCTTATCATCCTGCGCCGCTTGCGGGCCTTTTAATTTTTCGGTGCCGCCAAGCTCCTCGGCGGGCGCGCGCAAGGCAGCAGTCGCCGGTTCCATCGCCGAGACAGGGACGTAAACCGTGGAAGCGTCATTGAGCTTCAACAAAATCGGGCCGAGCACGAGCGCGGAGGCCAGCGCGCCGGCCAGGATGGCGATCTGCTGGAATTTCGGGGTCGATCCCACGATGAACCCGGTCTTTAAATCCTGCGAGGTCGTTCCGCCATTTGACGCTGCGATGCAGACGATGCCGCCGATCGAAAGGGCGGTGACGAAATAATGCGGCCCCGTCCAACCGACGAGAAGAAAGACGAGACACGTCAGAAGCAAAGTGGCGACGGTCATGCCGGAAATCGGGTTCGATGACGAGCCGATCTCGCCGGTGAGCCGTGAAGAGACCGTGACGAAAAGAAAACCGAACGCGACGATGAGAAGCGCGCCGAGCAAATTCCATTGCAGGTGCAATTGCGGCGCGATGATCATGATGAGCAGCAGAAAAACAACGCCGCCGATGACAAACTTCATCGACAGATCCTGATCGGTCCGCGGCACAGCGCCGACGCGGCCATGCGTTCCGCGTAGGTCGGCGAGGCCGCCTTTGAGCCCGTGCAAAATCGTCGGGAGCGACCGGATCAGGCTAATGATGCCGCCAGCGGCCACCGCGCCCGCGCCAATGTAAAGGACGTAGGCGCCGCGAATCGCGTTCGGAGTCATTTCACTGATCGGGATCGTGCCTGGGGCTAGCACGGTGGTGGCATGTTCGCCGAAAAACTTGATGGCGGGAATCAAGACCAGATACGCGAGCACGCCGCCCGCGCACATGATTGAGGCGATGCGCGGACCGATGATGTAGCCGACGCCGAGCAACGCCGGATTTATCTCCGCGGCAATCGAGCCGGCCTTGAATGGCGCCGCAAAAACTTTTTCGGGCGTGTCCTTCCAGGTCTTGAAGGCGCCCATCGCGGCCTGATAAAGGAAACCGACGCCGAAGCCGGTGAAGATCGTTTTGCCGCCGCTCGCGGCTTCCGGATGCGCGACGACATTGCCCTGCTCATCGACGATCGGCTCTTTCGCCGCCGCCGCCTTCAAGACTTCCGCGCAAGCTGTGCCCTCGGGATATTTCAAGAGGCCGTGCTGATCGACAATGAGCGCGCGACGAAGCGGGATCATCATGAGAATGCCGAGCAATCCTCCGAGTGTCGCTACGAGCATGACGCGCGTGATCTCGAGATCGAAACCGAGGATCATGATCGCCGGCATCGTCACGCCGAGACCGAACGCGATCGATTCGCCCGCGGAACCGGCGGTCTGGACGATGTTGTTTTCGAGAATTGTGGCGTCGCGCACTCCGAACTTCGAGATGAGCCGGAAAATGGTGATGGAAAGAACGGCGACCGGGATGGAGGCACTGACGGTCAACCCGACTTTCAGAACGAGATAAAGTGAAGAGGCGCCGAAAACAATCCCGAGCAGCGTGCCGATGATGAGCGGCAGGATGGTGAGCTCGCGCATACTCACGTGCGCGGGAACGTAGGGCTTGAAAGAAGCGAGGAAGGGGTTTTCCGGTTTGGCTCCGACGATGTCGGGCATTTCGTTAGGCGGATTTCGTGGATCGATAGTAGCCATCGGTATGAAGTTCGAAACGCAAAAGGGCGTCGCGCTTCACGAAGAGAGCGATTCCGACAATGAAATGCAATCGCAAAGCTTTGTTGCTGTAGCGGCGCCGCGAACGTACGGCGGAGATTCCCGATCTGGCAACCTCAACGTCGACTGGAGGTCGATCTACGGGCGCCGTTCCTTAATCGCCGCCAGAATGTCCGCGATGACTTCATCGCGCGGCTTCGCGCCCAGATTGCCTTTGCCGTGGACGCGGACGCTGACGGCATTGGCTTCCATGTCGCGATTCCCGATCACAAGCATGGTGTGGACTTTCATTTGCTCGGCGCTGGCGATCTTCGCCTTGATGTGATCGCTGCTCGCATCGAGTTCGCAACGGACTTGTTGGGCGCGTAGTTCGTTCTGAACTGAGCGGGCGTAATCGAGCAACGGAGCTTCATCGCCGATGGGTAGGACGCGGACCTGCTCGGGTGAGAGCCAGAGAGGAAAATTGCCGGCGTAATGTTCGATGAGGAAGCCGATGAAACGTTCGTGGGTGCCGAGCGGCGCGCGATGAATGCAGAGCGGCGTCTTCTCGGTGTTATCGCGATCTTTGTAAACGAGATTGAACCGGCGGGGCTGCGCGAAATCGACTTGGTTGGTGGCGATGGAAAACTCACGTCCGATCGCGCTCCAGACCTGAACGTCGATCTTAGGTCCGTAGAACGCGGCCTCGTTAGGCACCTCCACATAGTTGATGCCGGAGCGTTGGAGAACGCCGCGCACCATGTCTTCCGTTTGCTTCCACAGTTCGGGCTCATCAACAAACTTCTGTCCGAGCTTTGCCGGGTCATGCGTGGAGAAGCGCATCACGTATTTATCAATGCCGAAGAGCTTGAAGTATTTCAGATACATTTCGTTCACGGCATTGAATTCGGCCTCGAACTGGTCGGGCGTCATGTAAAGATGCGCGTCGTTCATCTGCAACGAGCGCACCCGCATGAGGCCGAATAGCTCTCCGCTCTGTTCATAGCGATGACAGGTGCCGTATTCGGCCAACCGCAGCGGCAAGTCACGATAGCTCCGTGGGAGCGCGTCGTACATCTTATGATGATGCGGGCAGTTCATCGCTTTCAGGTAGTAGCGGCGAGGCTGCTCATTCAGAAACACCAGGCGCGTCTGACAGCGATTCTTCTCTTCGAATGCCTCGAGAACATCCCTTGGGACATCGCCGGCCTCGATGACCGCGCTAATCGCCTGTTCGAATTGAACTTCTCCGGAAATCGGCTGGAAAATATCCGAACCTTGCCCGCGAAGATGTTTTTCGAGAACGGTTCTCGTCTCCTCGATCTTCGATTCGAGCGCTGCAACCTCATCGGCATGTTCGTTTAGTTCCATCGGCGGAAACATCGACTCGGCGTAGTAAGGAAGATGACCGCTCTTTATGTACAAGCTTTCGCGCGCAAGATTCGTTGAGCGGACGCGCTGATAACCGGCGGCAAACTCCGTTTCTCTCGCCAGCTTCTCGAGTTCGTCGATGATGGCGGCGCCGCGGGGAAGCCAGAGAGGCAGGCCGGGGCCGACATCGTCGTCGAAGATGAAAAGCTCGAGTTCCTTGCCAAGCTTGCGATGGTCGCGCTTCTTCGCTTCCTCGAGCATGGCGAAGTATTCGTCGAGCTGGGTCTTGTTCTTGAAGGCGGTGCCGTAGATGCGCTGGAGCTGCGGATTCTTTTCGTCGCCTTTGTAGTAGGCGCTGGCGACGTTTGTGAGCTTGAACGCGCCGATGTTGCCCGTGCGCATGACGTGCGGGCCGGCGCAGAGATCGGTGAACTCGCCGTTGCGATAGAGCGAGATTTCTTCGTCCTCGGGAATGTTCTGGATGATATCGAGCTTGAATTTGCTCGGAGAAGATCTCTCCCCGAGGGCGCCAAGGACACCACGTTGGGCCATGGAGAGGGCTTCGTCTCGCGGCAGGACGACGCGTTCAAACGTGTGATTGGCTTTGATTTCCTTCTTCATCTCGGCCTCGATCTTCTCGAAATCTTCGGGCGAAATGCGGTGTTCGAGTTCGAGGTCGTAATAGAAACCGTTCTCGACCGGCGGACCGGCGGCGAATTGCGCGTCGGGCCAGATCTTGAGGATGGCGGTAGCCAGCACGTGAGCAGCAGAGTGCCGCAAGCGCTCGATGTCGGTCATCTGCGCCCGTTGCTCCAACGTCTTGCGTTCTTCGGCCATGGGTCGGCGAGCAATCTAGTGCGGGAGGATGGTGACGCGAGGAAATTTCCGCATCCGCCGCGCGGATGAATTCCGTTTCATTTGAAAATGAAGGCAGTCGTTTTTCACCGGCCGGGGCACGTCGAAATCAATCAGGTTCCAGATCCGAAGATTGAGCACGACGAGGATGCGATCCTGCGCGTGACCTCGACGGCGATCTGCGGCTCGGACCTGCACATTTTCAACGGCTTCATCCCGCAGAAGAACGACATGGTGATGGGCCACGAGTTCATGGGGATCGTGGAAGAGACCGGGCGTGGCGTGACGGCGTTGCAGAAGGGCGACCGGGTCGTGGTGCCGTTCCCGATCGCGTGCGGCCACTGCTTCTTTTGCGGCGACGGGCTGCCGGGCCATTGCGAGAATTCGAACCCGGAAAAGTACGGACCTGAAGGCGGACTTATCGATCAAAAGGGCGGCGGGCTTTTCGGTTACACCGACCTCTACGGCGGTTATGCGGGCGGCCAGGCGGAATACGTCCGCGTGCCGTATGCGAACTTTGGCCCGCGCAAAATCTCCGATCGTTTCAAGGACGAAGAGGTTCTTTTCCTGACGGACATTTTTCCGACCGGCTGGTCTGCGATCGATTGGGCGAATCTGAACGGCGGCGAAACCGTGGCGGTGTTTGGTTGCGGACCGGTCGGATTGATGGCGCAGAAAATCGCGTGGCTGCGTGGAGCGAAGCGAGTGATCGGCGTGGATATTCAACCGTACCGGTTGGACATGGCGCGTCGCGCCGCGAACTCGGAAGTGGTCAACGCCGCCGATGGCAACGCCGTGCAGGCGATCCGGGATATGACCTCGGGACGCGGCGCGGATGTGTGCGTGGATGCCGTGGGCCTCGAGGCCGACCGCAAATTAAAAGACAAGCTCGCGAACATTGTGCATATGCAGGCGGGCAGCATCGCGGCGCTCAAACTTTGCATCAGCGCGGTCCGGCGCGGCGGCGTGGTCAGCGTTGTCGGAGTTTATGGAATGCCGTACGACGCATTTCCGCTCGGGCAGATTTTTGACAAGGGAATCACGATGCGTTTCGGTCAGGCGCCCGTGCAGAAATACATCGACGAACTAATCCGCATCGTCGAGCGCGGCCAGATCAAGCTCGACGACATCATCACGCATCGCTTGCCGCTGGATCAGGCGCCCCATGCCTACCAGATCTTTTGCGATAAGGAAGATGGCTGCGTGAAGGTGGTGCTCAAGCCGTAGCGCCTCACTGATTGCCTGCGGTCTTGCGAAGCGCTGCTATATCAATCTGGTCCTTTTCGCGTTTAGAATCGGCCTTAAGTCGAATCAGACCGTCTGCATTCAAGAAATCGATTGGCGCCCCATTTATCTCGGTCTGTCGCACCTGAGCGCTCAGATCTTTGTAGGACAGCCCGCGCATCACCGTGAATATATCGAGGGGGAAATCCTCTATCACGCGGACCGCGCCTTCCGTCTGATTGAAGTCCTTCTGGGAAAGCTCGCGCGCATGACCTTCGCCGAACAACGCGAGTGTCGTGAGCAAACGACTAACGTTCTCGGTTGATTGTTCGATCAAGATGTCGACGGCACCGGTCGTTCTGACAAAGCCATTTAGGGCTACTGCCACTCCACCAACGACAATGAATCTGACCTCAGCGCGGGCGAGGTTTTCCAACAGTTTTTCGTACGGGGTATCCATCGTCCGCAGCGCGAAGCAGTCCGAGGTTAGCCGCAAACGTGTTGAGGCGATAGAGTTCGTTCCAAACGTCGCCTTTTTTTTTCTTTCCCACGACCTTCTTCAACCGCTCGACCGAGCCCCGTTGATTCATGACTACTTTATCTCCGCCAGCTTTTTCACATCGATGCGCTTGAGCCACTCCTGGAGGTCTTTCGCTTCCTGACCCTGCGTCTCGATCGTTAAGACGTAACGCTTCGCCACCATCAGCCAGAGCGTGCCGTGTTTGCCTTCGTTCTCGAAAGTTTCAAAGCCCGGCATGCCTTCGATCGTGAGCGTCTTCGTGTAACCTTCGGGAGTCGAGGTGCTCATGTTCCAGGCCGCGGTCGTGGACGCGACGTAATCGGGATTTGCGGCGGAATCGAGAATGCTGATCGAGGTCGTCGGCGCAGTGTCCGCCGTGCCTTTTTTGTAATCGCGATGGACACTGGTGATCTTGGTGCCGCCGATATCGTCGGTGGAACCCTCGGCTTTGTCGGCTGTCCAATCGGGAGGCGGATTCGGAAGCAACGGGAGGAGCTTCGAGAAATCGACGACCTGGACGAGTTGCGGCTCCTCGGCCGCGCGGTTGGCCGGCGCGCCACAAAAAGCCAGCGCGAGAGCGAGAAAAGTAACGGCGGTTTTCATTCCCAGATGCGGCCGAGCGCCTGTACTCGATTGACTTTAACGAGGCGGTTTGTCAAGACGCGATCCGTGTGGCGAGGTAAATGGACGCTGATTTTAATCGTGCTCGCCGCGTTTGTTGTCCGGCTGATCCAAATCGAACAGCCTTTCATCGATCCCTGGAGTTGGCGGCAAAGCGATGTAGCCGCGATCGCGCGGAATTTCCTCGAGAACGGTTTTCATTTCAGCCGGCCGCAGATCGATTGGGCCGGAAATGAGCGGGGATATGTCGGAACGGAGTTTCCGATCCTTCCGTTCGCGGCGGCACTCTCTTATCGAGGGTTAGGCGTGCACGAATGGATCGGGCGGATCCAGGGCGTGCTATTTTTCGTGGCAACGCTGCCGTTTTTCTTTCTGCTTGTGCGCAGAATTTTCGGCGGGGTGATTGCGATATGGGCGACGTTTTTCTACGCGTTTGCGCCGTTGAGTATCGTAGCGAGCCGGGTCTTCATGCCGGATGTTCCGTCGTTGAGCCTGGCGATCGCCGGGATCTATTTTTTTCTGCGGTGGCTGGACGAGGACCGATTCAGATGGCTCGCATCGTCGAGCATCCTGATTTCGTTCGCGCTGCTGATCAAGCTGCCGACGGCATTGATCGGCGCGCCCTTGCTCTATCTCCTTGTAGCGGCGGTCTATGACCGCCGAAATTCGTCCGCAGAAGAAGTCGGCGGTCATAGACCGCCGCTACAGGACTTGTTCACCCGCTGGGGACTTTGGCTGTTCGCTTTGATTGCTCTCGTTCCATCTGCGCTCTGGTATTGGCATGCGCATCGGATCGCGGAGAAATTCTATCCCTACCACTTTTTCGGCGGCGGCGGTTTCCGGATCATGAATGCATCTTGGTATTGGAAAATCGCGCAGCAAACCGCGCTCTCGAGTCTTACCTTGCCGCTGGTTGCGCTGGCGATCATCGGCGTTTTCGTGGCGCCGCGCGGAAAATACGCGCGCCTGTTTCACTGGTGGCTCGGCGCAATGCTCCTGTTCGTTTTTTTTGTCGGCTGGGGAAATCGGCATCAATGGTATCAACTGCCGCTTGTCCCAATCGCTGCGGTCCTGGCCGGTTGCGCCTGCCAACGGGCGGCGTCGTTCCTGCCTTCGGGGCGGATTGTTCACGCGGTCGGCTCGATTTTCTTGGCGGGCTGGTTTGGAATTTCAGCGTATCAATGCGCGCGGCCCTTTTATCGGCCGGCAGCCGCGGGGCTTCGAAATCTCGGACTCGAATTACAGGAAGCGACCACGGCGAACGGATTGATTATCGCGGCCACCGACGGCGATCCGACCGTTTTTTATTACGCACATCGGAAAGGCTGGCATTTTCTTGGCGACGGCGTTTATGACGGCAATCCGCTCGATAGCGCGCAGATCATCGCCAATCTGGAAAAGCTGCGCGGCCGCGGCGCTACCCATCTCGTTTTCTATGCCGGCACGCGATGGTGGCTCGATTATTACCAGGAGTTCGCGGAGCGACTTGCGGTGAGCGCGACCCTTGTCGAAGAGACGCCGGAGTTTACCATCTTTAAACTTGAGCCGACGCGATGACCAACGCATTACTGTAGCCACGGCCCTGCGGGCCGTGCCGGACACGGGCCACAGGCCCGTGGCTACAATTGCTCGCCATCGCCATGAGAGATTTCGAAATCCGAACAGCCACGCCTGCCGATGTGCCAATCATTCTGAGCTTGATCCGCGAGCTGGCGGAATACGAGCGCGCGCCGGATGCGGTCGTCGCGACGGAAGCGGGATTGCGCGAAGTGCTCTTTGGCGCGCAGCGTTCCGCCGAGGTCTTGCTGGCGCTGGAGAGTGGCGATCCCGTCGGGTTCGCAGTTTACTTTTATAATTTCTCCACCTGGCTGGGCCGGCCGGGACTTTATCTCGAAGATCTTTTTGTGCGGCCGAACGTGCGCGGGAAAGGGTACGGCCGGGCCTTGCTTGAGCGCCTGGCGCAAATCGCGCAGGAGCGCGGCTGCGGACGAATGGAATGGGCGGTGCTCGATTGGAACGATCCCGCGATCCAGTTCTATCGCAAGCTCGGCGCGGAACCGATGAACGAGTGGACCGTTTTTCGGCTGACGCAGGAGGGCATCGCGAGGTTGGCTTCAAGGAGCGGCGGTTTGCAACCGCCGACTAAGTGAAACGGCGGTTACAAACCGCCGCTCCTTGTTTTTCAAGCCTTCGCGAAAGCGCGGACCGGGAAGGTGCCCATGCCTTTCACTTTGACAGGGACAGCGAAGAAGCGCGCGCCGCAATCGGGAAGCGTACCCAGGCCGCACATGTGCTCGACGATTGGAATCTCGGCCCCGAGCAGCGCGGAATGGACCGGGCGATTTCCATCGTCGGTGCAATCGATGTTGAACGAATCGATGCCGACTAACGCGACACCGGCTTCGACGAGAGACTTCGCCAGATCTCCGGTGAGATACGGATGCCCTTCGAAATATTGATCGGTGCGCCAATGCGCGTCCCAGCCCGTGTGAAACAGCAGGGCTTTCCCTTTGAGCGGCGCGAGTTCGATGGAGATTTGATCTATCGCGCGCTCGCGACGCTCAGTGGCACGAACAACGACACAATCTAGATCGGCCAACGATTCGAGCTCGAGCTCCGAGAGGTCTTTGCCGTGCGCATAGCGATGGAAAGGACTGTCGAGATACGTTCCGGTATTCGCGACCATCTCGATCTTGCCAATCTGGAATTCCGTGCCCTCCGCGTAACGCGCGCGCGACGCTTCGCGGCTGAGGTAATCGCAAATGATGGGAGCCGGCAGACCTTTGTAAGTCACCATCCCGTGCTCGACGGTGTGGCTCAAATCGATGAGTTTGCCGTCAGACATCCGGGAAACATGGCAGCACGATTGAATGAAACAAGGAGCGGCGGTTTACAAACCGCCGACCAAAGACAACGGCGGTTTGTAAACCGCCGCTCCTTGGTGCCTGAAGGGCAGCAGAGATGAAAATCGAAGATTATGCATTCCTGAGCGATACCCAGACTGGCGCGCTGGTCAGCCGCGATGCGTCGGTCGATTGGCTTTGTTTTCCGCGGTTCGATTCCGGCGCGTGCTTCGCGGCTTTGTTGGGCGACCGGGAAAACGGGCGCTGGAAATTCACTCCGGAAGGCGAGATCACAGCGACGCGCCGCCGGTATCGCGGCGACACGCTGATTCTGGAAACCGAAATCGAAACGGCGGATGGCGCCGTTCGCCTGATCGATTTCATGCCGCCGCGAGGGAAGAATCCGGACATTATCCGGATCATTGAGGGTGTGAGCGGCAAGGTGCGGCTGAAAATGGATCTGATCATTCGCTTCGATTACGGTCACATCATTCCGTGGGTGCGCAAAAAACACGGCGGCCTCGAAGTGATTGCCGGTCCGGATGCGCTGATTCTGCGCACGCCGATCGAAACGCGCGGCGAGGACCTCACGACGGTGGCGGAATTCGACGTGAAGGAAGGCGAGAGCATTCCGTTTGTCCTGACCTGGTTTGCCTCTCATGACGAACCGCCGCGCGCCGTTCATCCCGACCATGCCCTGCAACAGACGGAAGATTATTGGATCTCGTGGTCGAAGCGCTGTCGCGCGCAAGGGCCGTGGCGCGAGGCGGTGACGCGGTCGCTGATTACGCTGAAGGGCCTGACCTACGCGCCGACCGGCGGGATCGTGGCTGCAGCCACGACTTCGTTACCGGAACGAATCGGCGGGGTGCGGAACTGGGATTACCGTTATTGCTGGCTGCGCGATGCGACCTTCACGCTCTACGCACTGATGAATGCGGGCTATCTCGATGAGGCGCGTGCCTGGCGCGAATGGCTCCTGCGCGCGATCGCCGGCAGCGCGGCCCAACTCCAGATCATGTATGGAGTGCATGGGGAACGCCGGCTCGAAGAATACGAGATCCCGTGGCTCGCGGGCTACGAGAATTCAAAGCCGGTGCGAATCGGGAACGCCGCCTCGAACCAGTTTCAGCTCGATGTTTATGGCGAAGTCATGGCTGCGATGCATGTCGCCCATCGGTTGGGGATCGAGACGAATGAAACCGAGTGGCGCATGCAGGTGGCGATCGTGACCTTCCTGGAATCGAAGTGGGAAGAACCAGACGAGGGGATCTGGGAAGTGCGCGGTGGGCGGCAGCAATTCACCCACTCCAAGATGATGGCGTGGCTGGCGTTCGATCGCGGGGTGAAACTGGTCGAGGAGTGTGATTGCGCCGGGGGCGAACATTTGGCGCGCTGGCAGAAGATTCGCGATGAGATTCACGCGCAGGTCTGCGAGCTCGGGTACAACGCCAAGAAGAAAGCGTTTACTCAATTCTATGGATCGGACCAACTGGATGCGAGCCTGCTCATGATGCCGCTGGTCGGTTTTCTGCCGGTGGACGATGAGCGCGTGGTAAACACAGTGGACGCGATCCGGCGCGAGTTGATGCAGGACGGTCTTATTCTTCGCTATCGCACGGAGAGAAATGACGTGGACGGATTGCCCGGCTCGGAAGGCGTGTTTTTGCCGTGCTCATTCTGGCTGGCCGATTGTCTGCACCTAATGGGGCGGACAACTGAAGCGAAAGAACTGTTCGAACGCCTGATCGAATTACGAAACGACCTCGGCCTTCTCTCCGAGGAGTACGATCCCGTCGCGAAAAGACAGCTCGGCAATTTTCCTCAGGCTTTCACGCACGTGGCGCTCGTAAACACCGCGAACCGGCTCTCCGGCGGCTCCCGCGCGCTGCATCTCAAGAAAAAATAAACGCCGCGCGCGACTTTCTGCTACTTTACGCATAAGAAACCTACGTTATTTCCCACGATGTTCCCGCGGCTGCTCCCCTCGTTAATTGCGCTTTTATTCTCAACCGTTGCCGCACCGGCCGATACGTTCGTGGTCACGACCACCAACGAAAGCGGGGCGGGCTCGCTACGCCAAGCGATCGTCAATGCCAACGCTCACCCCAATGGCGCCAGCGCGGACACGATTCGTTTCAACATTGGCAGCGGCAATGGCGTTCGCACAATCGTTCTCGCTTCCGCGTTACCGGAGATTAGCGATCCAGTCATCATCGATGGCTGGACGCAGCCGGGATGGAATGGGGCACCGCTCATCGAGGTGACACCGCGTGCGGGCCTGGCCGTGGACGGTTTGGTGATCACGGGCGGCGCGACCACGATTCGCGGTCTGGTAATGAATGGTTTCCAAGCTGCGCTCAAATTCAGCCAGAACGGGAACAATGTCGTGAAAGGTTGCTATCTCGGAACGGATAACACCGGCGAGCTGCCGACCTCAAATGATAACGGCATCTATTCGTTGAGCACGTCCAACAATCTGATTGGCGGCACGAGCGCTGCGGACCGAAACATTATTTCCGGTAACCGATTCCAAGGCATCTTTTTTTCGGAACCGGACGCGTTCTCTATTAAGACGCAAGGTAACGTCATCCAAGGCAATTATGTCGGAACTGACGTCACCGGGACAGTGGCAGTTCCGAACTGCCCCGCTGCCGGGAACGCTGGCGCCGGTATCTTTGTCATTTCCAATAACGCGAAGATAGGAGGATCCGACATGGGCGCCGGCAACTTGATTTCCGGGAACGCGAGAGGGGGGATCTCGCTCACTGGCTCTGGCGCCGTGATCTCGGGCAATTTTGTCGGGACCGACGTGTCCGGATCGGTGGCGCTGCCGAATAATGGTAATGGAATATTTATGGCATCGCTGGGCGGAATGCTCGGCGGACCCACGGCCGGCGCCCGCAATCTTGTCTCGGGGAATACGGGCAACGGTATTCAGGTCGAGTCGAGCAGCGGACTGATCCAGGGGAATTTCATCGGGACGGATGCGACTGGAAAGGTCGCTCTTCCCAATGGCAACGGTCTCGGCGTTGCCGGTCGTAGCAATGTAATCGGCGGTGATGCGGTGGGCGCCGGCAATTTGATTTCAGGCAATACCGGGACCGGTTTGTTTTTCTTTGTCGGGCTGAGCACTATCGGCGGCGGGTTTAATCCCGTTCCTCCGCAGTTTAATCTCGTTCAGGGCAACCTCATCGGGACCGATGTCACCGGTACGGCCGCATTAGCAAATGGAGGCGATGGAATCTACTTCGCTCGCGGGCAGATTGGGGGAGGAAGTAATCGGATTGGCGGGAACTTCTCCGGCGCGGGCAACGTGATTTCGGGCAATCTAGGGAACGGCATCCACATCGAACAAACGGCAGCAACCGTCATTCAAGGGAACCTCATCGGGACGGGGCGTGACGGGATCAAAGGTTTAGGTAATGGACAGGCAGGAATCCTCATGGTCGATTGTCCATCGAGTAATATCGGGTCGATCTCCGGACCCGATCTCGATGCTGCCAATACGATTGCGTTCAATCTCGGCGACGGGCTTACTCTCACCGGACAATCTCAGCAGGATCGGATCGCGAGTAATTCAATCCACGACAATCGACAATTGGGCATCGACCTCGGTGATGATGGAGTGACACCTAACGATCCCGGTGATCCCGACACTGGCGTCAACGGGTTGCAGAATTTTCCCGTGATCAGTGCGGCGTTTGGATTCAATGGCAACCTCACGATCTACGGCAGCCTTCAGAGCGTAGCGTCGAAAGATTTCATCGTGGAATTTTTCGCTAATCAGGCCGCTGACAGCTCCGGGTTCGGCGAGGGACAGATCTTGCTCGGCCAAGCCCGGGTTACAACCAGCGGTTCCGGCGCCGCCGCGTTTAACGTCGCGTTCCCCTTGCCGGCAAACATCGCTGTCGTAAGCGCAGTCGCGATTGATTCGAACCAAAACACCTCCGAGTTCTCGGCGGACGCAAGTGTGTCGCCCACTGCACCCGGTCCGCCGCCGATCAGTCCGACAACGGTTTTTCTGCCGATGCACTCGCTCCACTTGCTGAATGTCGCCACACGGTCGCGCGTCGAGCCGGGCGATCACGCGCTCATCGCGGGATTCATCGTGAGCGGGACCGAACCGAAAAAAATTATTGTGCGGGGAATCGGCCCCTCGCTCAGTAATTTCGGCGTGCCCGGACCGCTGGCGGACCCGATCCTCGAGTTGCATGGCGGTTCGGGCCAGCTTCTCACCAGCAACGATGATTGGAGAAGCGATCAGCAGTCGGAAATCCAGAACAGCGGCGTCGCTCCGACCAACAATTTGGAATCGGCCATTATCGCGACTCTTTCGCCCGGAAGTTATACCGCGGTCCTGCGCGGTAAGGGTAACCCGACCGGTGTCGGCCTCGTGGACGCATACGATCTCTCGCCGCTCACCCGATCGCATCTCGCCAACGTGAGCACACGCGGATTTGTGAGCACCGGCGACAACGTGATGATCGGCGGCTTCATCGTTGGAGACAACGGCGGAGGAACTACCGTCGTAGTCCGCGCGATCGGACCCTCGTTGACCGGCGCCGGCATCTCGGATGCGATGAGCGATCCCTATCTCGAACTGCACAATCCCAACGGGAGCCTGCTCGACTTCAATGACGATTGGATGAGCGCAATCAGCGCCGATCGAATTCAAGCCGCGCATCTGGCGCCGACGGATGATCGTGAATCGGCGCTCTACAAGTCTTTAGCGCCCGGCAACTACACGGCCATCGTTCGCGGCAAGACCAGTTCGCTGGTAGGCGTCGCCGTGGTGGAAGTGTACGATCTCGGTCCGCAATAGCGTCAAACGCTTTGCACCAGCCGCTTGATCGTGTCTTCGCCGGTGACGATGCCGATCAGTTTTTTTTGCGAATCGACAACAGCCGCAAGACCGAGACGCGCGGCCCGCAGCCTCTGAATCACTCGATAGGCCGGCTCGGCTTCATTCGCGGTCACGATCCGACGCGCATATTGGGTGAGAGATTCACGGCGCGTGTTCTCGAGCAGGATATCGAAAACGTTAATGATGCCGATCGCCTCGCCGTTGGCGGAAATCACCGGCAAGCGATCGACACCCGCGCGGCTGCTTATTTTGAGCGCTTCGTCGATGGACGTGTCGGGTCGCACAGTGACCGCCTTTTCCAACGGCACCATCACGTCGGATGCTTTCACGTTCCGGAAATCGACGACGTTGTGGATCATCGCGCGCTCGGTGGAAGTGAGGGAACCCTCGCGCTCGCCTTGCACCGCGATTTGTTTCAACTCCTCGCGCGCGATGAAGAGCCTTGCGGACTCACTCGCACGGCGCGGAATGAGAAGGCGGCCGGCCCGTTCGCCAATTTCCAGAATCGGCCAGAGCAGAATCGAGATCCACTGAAGCATGCCGCCGAGCGCGGCCAGAGCGCGAAATGGAAATCTTCTGAAAAGCGATTTGGGCAAAACCCCAAGCACGAAAAGATAAATCGGCAGCGCGAAAAGGATCGACCAAACGAAGCCGGCGTTGCCGAATGAGCCGACGAGCAATTTCGTCAGGAGAAGCAGGCCGAGAATATTGGCGAGATTAGTGACGAGGAGAACAGTGATGAGAAGTCGCTCGGGCCGCCTGGTCAATCGGGCAAGGCGCAGCGCCGCGGGTCTGCCTTGTTTGACATGATTACGGAGCCGGACCGGATCGATTGAGAGCAGGCCGGCTTCGATTCCCGCGAAGAGGAAGGAAACGCTCCAGCAGCAAAATATGAGGACGGCGTACATCACGATTGGGCCGCGCCATTTCCGTCGGCTGACTCGCAGTCCGAAAGACAGGTCGTTTTCTCCAGGAGTATTTCTTCGATCCGTTTGCGTCCGGCCCGCCGAATGGTGACGGCGAGCCGCGGCATCTCGAAGCGCGTGCCGGACGGCGGGAGATAACCGAGCCGGTTAAAAATAAATCCGCCGATCGTGTCGAGCCCGTCCGCTTCCAACTCGAATCCGAGATGCTCGCTCAGGTCATCCAGACGCGCGTTTCCGCTCACGAGAAAGCGGCCGTCTTCGAGCGGTTCGATGTAGAGATCGGCGTCGCCGAGCGGCGCGGCATCGCTCATGATCTCTTCGGTGATGTCGGAGAGCGTGATGATTCCTTCGGTGCCGCCGAATTCATCCACGACGATGGCGAGGCCCTGGGAATGGGTGAGGAAACTGCGGAGCAGGTCCATCGCTTTCATCGTCTCCGCCACGAACGAAGGCGCGACGAGCGTCTCGGTGTAATGCTCCGCCGGATCCAGGAGAAAGGCTTTGACGTCCAGGACGCCGACGATCTGGTCCGGCGTTTCCGCGTAAACGGGCACGCGGCGGTGGCGCCGCTCTCTTATTTGTTTAATGGCTTCGTCGTTCGTCAGGTCGTCGGGCAGCGCGAACGTATCCACGCGCGGCGTCATGCAATCCTTCGCGGTCTTGTCGCCGAGCTTGATGATCTCCTGGATCATCTCGCCCTCGGCTTCGTGGAGCGTGCCCTGTTCTTCGCCCATCTCGACAAGCGTCTCGAGCTCTTCGTCGCTCAAATGCGTGCGCCGTTGCAGATGACGCGGCGTCAGCTTGTCGACGATTTTGGTGCTGATCCGCTCGAGCACGCGGCCAACGCGATCGAGCAACGGCATCATCGCCTTGAGGGTGAACACGCCGAGCGCGGAAAGCCGATACGGCGCAGAAAGCGCCAGTAGTTTCGGGATTAGATCACAAAGCAAAACGACGATGGCGAAAATAACTGTCGCCGCGAGCCAAGCTGGAACGCGCGCAGCCAGCGGCCCTTCCCAGATGAGATAGAGACAGAGGACAACGAGCGGGACGTTGACGAGGACGTCGCCGAGCAGGAGGACATTCAGGACGCGCCTCGGATTCGCCCGGAAGACCTGAATGAATTGCTTGAGCGACGGATGCTTTTCCTCGAGCCGGCGGAGCTGGTGGGACTTGAGCGAGAAGAGCGCGGTTTCCAGGCCGGAGAAAAGCCCCGACCAGAAGATCAGGATCGCGATCAGAACAAAGAGAAGGATGAGAACCGCCGGAGTCATGGTGCGCTGCGGCGGCGGAGGGCGAGCAATCGTTCCTCGCGAAGACTGAAGGGTCGTCGTTTGCCCATCATCGCAGGCGCCCCCAAGTTACGGCCTGCATGAGCAAAGGCGAGCGGATTTCGCGTTTCGTGGCCTCGCTGGAAACCGCGGGCGCCCGGGCCAACAGCGGCCGGATGGCGGATCAT
Organism: Verrucomicrobiota bacterium; assembly: GCA_041167325.1. Taxonomy (GTDB): domain Bacteria; phylum Verrucomicrobiota; class Verrucomicrobiia; order Chthoniobacterales; family UBA10450; genus AV80. Next base: position 35,082 of record JBEEHH010000019.1, read on the forward strand.
CCCTATTACCGCGCGTTTTTTCAGTGCTGGAACGAGCAGCGTTATTACGAAGCGCACGACGTTCTCGAACAGGTCTGGCTCGGGAGCGCAATCAGCGCCGAGGACGCGCAATACTTCAAGGGTTTGATCCAGGCGGCTGGCGCGTTCGTCCATTTGCAGAAGCAATTCGAACATCCCACACACCCAAAACATGGACGGCGTCTGGCGCCGGCGGTCCGGCTGTTTCGGTTGGCGTTGAAGAATCTTGAGCCGTTTGGCGCCGAGCGGCACGCGTTGAGCCTCGTGAAGTTTTGCGAAATGCTTTCTCGATATGAGCGGGCGATTGCCGAATCGGACCACAAGACGAATCCGTGGACGCCGCAGTGCGCGCCGCAGGTGTCTCTTCTGTAGCCGCTTCGCTGTGCGAAGCGTGAGGGAAGATCATGCTCGCTCTCACGCCGCCCACAGGGCGGCGGCTACAGAAGGCGAGCTCAACTCGCAAAGATCAATTTGCACCCTGCGAGAATCAGGACCGTTCCGAGAATCACGGAAATCGTGCGCACGGGAAAACGCCGGCTGCCCAGATGCGAGCCGACCGTACCGGCAATCACCGCCGCGACCGCGAGGATCCAGGCGAAATTTGGAACCGGCCGGCCGCTGGCCATGTAACCCACGAGACCCGCAACCGAATTAACCAGGATGAACAAGGCGGACACGGCTGCCGCGCGGCGGATCGATGCCCAATGACAAAACAGGAGCAGCGGCGTGAGAAAGATACCGCCTCCGGTTCCCGTCAGGCCGGAGAGGAACCCGATGCCCGCGCCCATTCCGATCGAAGCCGGGACCGGTGGCGGCGTCGTGTCGCCGGGATCGCCCTGTCGAAAAAACAAACGCGCCGCCGAAAACAGAAGCACCGCGCCGATCAGCATCTTGAAGACGGCGGCTGGCAGCGGGAGATAGCCGCCAAAATACGCCGCGGGAATCGAGAGCAACGCGAACGGCCAGAAGAGCCGCCAGGAAAAATATCCGGCCCGCCAGAATTGAAACGCGCCGATGCATGCAACCAGGATATTGAGAACGAGCGCGGTTGGCCGGATGAAATTCGCCGTGAGGCCGCACAGAGTCATAACCGCGATGTAACCGGAAGCGCCCGCGTGGCCGACGGAAGAATAAAGGAAAGCGACGATCGTGATTCCGGCGATGAGGGGAATCAGCTGCGTGGTGTCGTGAGCCATCGAGGAAAGTAGAAAGTAGGAAGTAGAAAGTAGGAAACAAGGCGATAGGGTGAACGATGAGCAACCGTCTCGCGCGCGAGAAGTCGCCCTATCTCCTCCAGCACGCGGATAACCCGGTCGATTGGTTTCCGTGGGGAGAGGAAGCATTCGCCAAAGCTCGCCGCGAAAACAAACCGATCTTTCTCTCGATCGGTTATTCCACCTGCCATTGGTGCCATGTCATGGCGCACGAATCGTTCGAAAGCGCGGAGGTGGCGTCAGTCATGAACCGCGAATTTGTGAACATCAAAGTCGATCGCGAGGAACGGCCGGACGTGGATCGCGTTTACATGACCTTCGTCCAGGCCACCACTGGCGGCGGAGGCTGGCCAATGAGCGTCTGGCTGACGCCGGAGCTGAAACCGTTCGTGGGCGGAACCTATTTTCCGCCGGGGGATCGGTACGGACAACCGAGTTTCACGAAAGTACTGGAGCGAATCGCGGCGGCGTGGAAACAAGACCAGGAGCGAATTGCGGAGCAGGGGACGAAGATCATCGCCGCGCTCACGGAAGCGCAGGCGGGCTCCGCGGCAAACGCTGCGGTCCTGCGGCCAGAGACATTGGATGCGGCATATCGGCAAATCGCGCGCAGTTACGATGCGCATGAAGGCGGTTTTGGCGGCGCACCAAAATTCCCGCGGCCGGTCACCCTTAATTTCCTCGCGCGCATCTACGCCCGCGCGCCGAAATCCGACAGTGGCCGGCACGCGCTCGAGATGAATCTTTTCACGCTCCGCAAGATGGCGGCGGGCGGAATGCACGACCATCTCGGCGGCGGTTTTCATCGCTACTCTGTCGATGCCTTCTGGCACGTGCCGCATTTCGAAAAAATGCTCTACGATCAGGCCCAATTGGCTGTCGCTTACCTCGACGCTTTCCAGATCACGCGCGAACCGCTCTTCGAAGAGATCGCGCGCGATGTTCTCGATTATGTGCGGAGCGACATGACGGCGAAGGAAGGCGGATTCTTCTCCGCCGAGGACGCCGACAGCGAAATCCCCGGATCGCCGGAGCGGAAGAAGAGGGAGGGCGCGTTCTATGTTTGGAGCAAGGAAGAGATCGATGCGGCGCTCGGGCCCAACGCCGAAATCTTCAATTATCACTACGGGGTCAAAGCGCAGGGCAACGTCCCGTCCGGCGCCGATCCACACGAAGAATTTACGGGCAAGAATATTTTGATCGAGCTCGGAACCAGTGCCGAAACCGCGGAGCATTTCGGGAAGGATGAAACGGAAGTGCGCGGGATCCTGGCGACATCGCGCGCGACATTGCTGGCCTTGCGCGCGCAACGCCCGCGTCCGCATCTCGACGACAAGATCATCACCGCCTGGAACGGCCTGATGATTTCTGCCTTCGCTCGAGCCGCGCAGATTCTCGACGACCCGCAATACCTCGATGCCGCGACGCACGCCGCGACGTTTATTTGCACGCAGCTCTTCGATGACTCGCGCCGGATCTTAGTGCGCAATTATCGAGACGGCCGCAGCGAGGTGGAAGGTTTCGCCGATGATTATGCGTTCGTGATCCAGGCCCTGCTCGACCTTTACGAAGCTTCGTTCGATGTCAGCTGGCTTCAGTTCGCGATCGAGTTGCAGGAGACGCAGGATCGTTTGTTTTTCGATGAAACGCGCGGCGGCTATTTCAGCGGCACCGGCCAGGACGCCAGCATTCTCCTCCGAATGAAAGAGGACAACGACAGCGCGGAACCCGCCGCCAGCTCGGTCGCGGCGCTCAATCTTTTGCGGCTCGCCCAATTCCGGGCGGACGAGCGCTGGCGCGAACGCGCGGAGAAAACCATCAACGCCTTCAGTCCGCAGATCGCTCATTTCCCAAGTGCGTTACCGCAGATGCTGGTCGCGCTCGATTACTCGTTAGGCAAGCCGAGGCAGATCGTCGTGGCCGGAAAGCGCGATGCGGCCGAGACCTGCGCCTTGCTGGCGGAAGTTCATCGCCACTTCATTCCGAACAAGACTCTGATCCTGGCGGATGGCGGTCCGGGACAAAAATTCCTGGAGGAAAAGCTCGAGTCGCTTCGGTCGATGAAGCCGCAGGGTTCGAAACCCGCCGCTTATATTTGTGAAAACTTTACCTGCCAGGCCCCCGTGACCGATTCGAAAGCGCTCAACCAGTTGCTCTCCGAGTAGGTTTGCCAAGGGTGTGACGCCCTCCTAAAATGGCGTTCGCGATGGAACGCCAGGTCCTCCTCTTTTCCACTCTCTGCTTTTTTCTCGCGGTGGTGCGCACTTTACTGGCGTTGCGCGCCGGGGTGTTCCGTCTCGGTCGGTTTAACTTCTTCGCCATCCTCCTTGGGTTCTTGCTCCAGAGCGCGTTCCTTTCCATTCGTGGCCATGCGATCGGCCGCTGCCCGGTCACGAACCTGTTCGAAGTTTTCATTTTTCTCGCCTGGTCGGTGGCGCTGATTTATTTGCTGGTCGGCCCGGCCTATCGGCTTTCGCTCATGGGCGCGTTCACCGCTCCGCTCGTCCTGTTGATTCAAACTTTCGCACTTCTCGCGCCCATTGATGTCCCTCATTCCGCGCGTTTGCCCGCCAATCCGTGGCTCGAGTTTCACGCATCGATGTCGATGATTGCCTACGGGGCCTTCGCCCTGGCGTGCGTCGCCGGCATTATGTACCTGGTGCAGGAGCGCCAACTGAAGACGCATCAGCTCCATTCCGTTTTTCATCATCTGCCGCCGCTCACGAATCTGTTCGCCGCGATGACGCGGCTCCTCTGGCTCGGCTTCGCTCTTTACACGGCCGGCCTGGTCTCGGGCTTTTTCACCGGCGGACCATTGCCGCGAGTGAAGATGATTTGCGCGTTTGCGGTCTGGGTTTTTTACGCGGCCATTTTGCAGGGCAGACATTTGCACCGGCTCGCACCGAAACGGATCGCAACGCTTTGCGTTCTGGCCTTCAGCGCGGCCGTCTCCGTTTTGTGGGCCATCAACTTCGTCTCGCAGCCGCGCCCAATGTGATGAACTTGTTCTGCGTCGGAATCAGTCATCACACAGCGGACGTCGAAACACGGGAGCGCTACGCTGCGCAACGATCCGAGGAAATATTGCGCGCCGAGCCCGGGTGCAACGAAGCGCTCGTTTTGACGACCTGCAACCGGGTCGAAGTTTACGGTTCGGCCGCAACGGCGATCGGAACGGAAAATATTCAGCGATGCCTGGTGCGCGGTGGCGCCGCCGTCGTGGAGGATGCGTCTGCTTTCTACCGGCACGAGGGGGAAGCGTGCGTCCGCCATATCTTTCGCGTCGTGGCAGGGCTCGATTCGATGGTGATCGGCGAAACCGAAATCCTCGGGCAGGTAAAGAAGGCCTACGCGAGCGCTCGTGAAACCGGAAGCGCCGGGCCGTTTCTCCACCGACTTTTCCAACGTGCGTTTCGGGTGGCGAAACAGGTGCGAAGCAGTACGGACATCACCCGCGGCGCCGTTTCCGTGGGAAGCGTCGCCGTCGATCTCGCGGTGAAAATCTTCGGCGATTTACGGCGGTGCAGCGTGCTGGTTCTTGGCGCGGGGGAAACGAGCGAGCGCACCGCGCGGGCGTTGAGTTCGCGCGGAGTCGCGGACATTCGCGTCAGTAATCGATCGCTCGAGCGCGCGGAGAGTCTGGCCGGACTGGTCGGCGGCCGCGCGGTCGCTTTCCATGATTGGCCCAATCAATGCCGCGAGATCGATATTCTCATTTCGTCCACGGCATCTGAAGAGCCGTTGCTCACGCCGGATGTCCTGGCGCCGATGATTCTCGAGCGCGCAGATCGCCCGTTGTTCATCATCGATATTGCGGTGCCGCGCGATGTCGCGCCGGCGGTCAATGAAATCGACGGCGTCTATCTTTATGACATCGATTCCCTGCAATCGATCGCGCAGCAATCGCTGGCGATGCGCCGGCAGCAGGTCGCGGCCGCGGAAGGAATCATCGCGGAACACCTGGCGGATTTTCGCAAGCGATTCGGAGGCAGAAGCGACAAACTCGCGTCGCCGGAAATTCCATTGGATGAAACGGCGCTGCGCACTTCCGAGCTGTAACGGCTCTCCATGAGCGGCAGAGATTCGATTGTTCTGGGTTCGCGCGGTAGCGAACTGGCGCGCGCCCAAACCGGCATGGTGGTCGAAGCGTTGCAGCGCGCTCATCCCGATCTGATTGTCCGAACGCAGATTATCACGACGCGCGGCGACGATCGGAAAGCGGAGCCGATCGATCCGCGAGCGGGCCGCAAAGGGCTTTTCACCGGTGAGATCGAGCGGGTGTTGCTATCAGGTGAAATCGATATTGCGGTGCATAGTGCCAAGGATCTGCCGAGCGACGCAACGGCCGGACTGGAAGTGCGCGGCGCCTTGCCGCGCGCGCCGGTCGAGGACCTTTTGATTCAAAAATCTGCCGGGGAGGTCGGACCGGTCATCGCGACGGGCAGCGTTCGTCGCCAGCATCAACTCCGGTGGAAATATCCTGGGACAAACCTAGTCGAGCTTCGAGGAAATGTTCCGACGCGTTTGCGCAAGCTTCTCGCCAGCGACTTCAACGCGACTGTGCTCGCGCGCGCGGGAGTGGAACGCTTGGGCTACGATGTTTCCAGTGGCGGTTTCGAATTTGAAGGCGTCCCGCTTTCCGTCGATATCCTTTCGTCCTCCGATTTTCTTCCGGCTGGCGGTCAAGGTGTGATCGCGCTCCAAGTTCGCGACGACGACGCGGAAGCAAAAGCGATCATCGATGGTGTAAACCACGCGGAGACGCTCTTATGCCTTCGAGCTGAACGTGAATTCCTGCGACTGCTCCAGGGCGATTGCGGCTCGCCGGTCGGCGTGTTGGCCACGATCGCCGATTCCGAAATGACGGTGCGCGCCCAGGTTTTCGAGCCGGAACGAATTGAACCGCGCACGGCGTGCGTGAAAGGTGAGGCAACTTCCGCCGTGCCTCTCGCGCAGCGTTTATGGGATTCGATCAATGGCTGAATTAGTTCCGGCTGTCGCCGCGCCCCTGTGGGGCGCGCCGGAGTGCACTAGAGTGGCAGAGGAGGTCTCAATCGAGCGGCCCACAGGGCCGCTGCTACAGAAGGCCGAGCATGGATAAAAAACCAAAGGGAAAATGCTTTCTCGTCGGCGCCGGGCCGGGCGATCTGGGCCTGGTGACGCTACGAGCGAAGGAATGCATCGAGCGGGCGGAGGTGATCGTTTACGATTACCTCTGCAATCCCGAGATGCTGCGGTGGGCGCCGGAAAATGCCGAACTGATTTTCGCGGGAAAGAAAGCAGGCGCGCACACTCTTACGCAGGAGGAAATCAATTCGCTTCTGGTCGAGAAAACACTCGCAGGTAAACAAGTCGTCCGGCTGAAAGGCGGCGATCCGTTTGTCTTCGGTCGCGGCGCGGAGGAAGCGCAAGCCCTGGCGACGGCAGGAGCGCCTTTCGTTGTCGTGCCGGGGATCACTTCCGCCATCGCGGGCCCGGCTTACGCTGGAATTCCCGTGACGCATCGTGGCAAGAACTCCCACGTGACATTTTTCACCGGTCACGAAGATCCGGAGAAGTCGGAGAGCTCGCTCGGTTTCCGCGCGCTCGCGCAACTTGGGGGAACCCAGGTGATGTTGATGGGCGTCGAGCGAATCGAATCGATTGCGCGCGAGATGCTGGCGAACGGAATGCGGGAAGATTTGCCGGTGGCGCTGATTCGCTGGGCCACCACCGGCCGGCAGGAAACGCTCGTCGGAAACCTCGGCAACATCGCGCAGCGCGTCTCCGAAAAGAAATTCGAGGCCCCGGCGATCGCGGTCTTTGGCGAGGTGGTGTCGTTGCGCAAAGAGCTGAACTGGTTCGAAGATCGCCCGCTTTCCGGCAAGCGCATCGTTGTCACTCGTACGCGGACGCAAGCCGGAGTTTTGAGCGAGCAATTGCGTTCACTTGGCGCGGATGTAATAGAGCTGCCGACGATCCGGATCGAACCGCCCGGCGATCTGCGCGCCTTCGCCGAGCTCGTGCAAGACGCGCATGCGTATGACTGGATCGTGTTTACCAGTCCGAACGGCGTGACCGCTTTCTTCGATTTGTTTTACAAACTCTACGACGACGCGCGCGAGATCGGCGCGGCCCGCATCGCGGCGATCGGCCCGGCGACTGCGCAGCGCGTCCGCGATTTTCGTTTGCACGTGGATCTGCAGCCGGAGGAATTCGTCGCCGAATCGATCGTTCGCGAATTCCGAAAAGAGGGCGGCGTGGAAAATCTACGCATTCTTCTGGCGCGAGCGGAGAAGGCGCGGGATTTGCTACCCAAAGAGCTCTCGGCTTTGGGGGCCATTGTGGACGAAGGTTTTGCCTACCGCACGGTCCCCGAAACGCGCGACGATTTCGGCGCGCGACGCCGTTTGTTAGAGGAAGGCGCCGATCTGATCACTTTTACCAGTTCATCCACAGTCGAAAATTTCCTGGCCCTCGGTTTGCCGTGGCCGGCGAAAATGCAGGTCGCGAGCATCGGGCCCGTGACTTCGAAAACGGCCCGCGAGCGCGGTCTCGAGGTGGCGGTCGAAGCGCGCCGGCACGATATCCCGGGATTGGTCGCTGCAATCCTCAAGTTTTTTGGAACCAAAGCTGTCGAATGAAAGCACCGATGGAAATCAAGATCACGGACGAATTTGCGTCCGCCATGCAGCAATTGAGCGCTGAGGCGGAGAAGACTTTGCCTGATCCGCGCGAAGGCGACACGGAGACCGGCGAGCAACTGGGGCAAATTCTTGAGGAACTGCGCACGCTGAACGGACGGATGACCACGCTGGAAAAAACGACGGCTGGCCGGCGCGACAAACCGGAAGGCGCGGAGCAAAAGGATCTCGCCCAGCAATTCCAGAAGATGGACGAACACCTGGCGGCGCTGCGCAATACCGAGAGCGTCAATCAGCGGCTGTTCGATTCGCTGCACGAGGAGCTGATCAAATATCGCGACAATTTCCTGCACGAATCGCTCCAGAAACCTTTCATTCGCGACCTGGTGATCTTGTTTGACGATTTGAGCGGGCTCTCGTCGCAGCTCCAAACCGCGGTCGAGGGAAACGAAGCGAGGCGCGGAGTGCTCGGACAATGGCGGGACAATCTCGAGAACGCGATCCATTCGCTGACGGAGATTCTGCACCGGATGGAGGTAAACGAGATCGAGCCGAAGGAGATGGTCGATCGCGCGGTCCATCGGGTGGTGAGCTACGAGCCGGCGGACTTTGCCGAAGACGACGGGCGCATCGTGATGCGGGTAAAACGCGGGTTCCTTTGGCGCGACCAGGTTTTGCGTCCGGAGGAAGTGGTCGCGAAACGTTTCGGTTAAGCGGAAACGCCCGGCGGGTTCCCCCTGAGATTACGCATTATTGCTCCTCGCAACGGGCATGGAAATTGCGCTTACGGGAGGTGCGGAACTGTTGTTCCTCTCCACCAAGATTTGCTCCCATACATGACACGACGAAAAGCAATTGGCATCGACCTCGGCACGACTTTCTGCGCCGTAGCGCACATCGACATCTATGGGAAGCCGCAAATCATCCCAAATACCGAGAGCGAACGCATCACCCCTTCCGTTATTCTTTTCGACAACGAGAGCGTGATCGTGGGGACCCTGGCGAAGAACAATTCCGTGGCCGAAGCGGAACACATCGTCGATTTCGTGAAGCGCGAAATCGGCAAACCGAAGGAACAATTTCACCGCGAGTTCAACGGGAAAATCTATTCGGCCGAAGAACTTTCGGCGCTCATCCTGCGCAAGCTGAAGGCGGACGCGGAAAAGTATTTGAAGGAGCCGGTCACGGACGCGGTCATTACTGTTCCGGCCTACTTCAATGACGCCGAGCGCACCGCCACCATCACCGCCGGCCAGCTCGCCGGCCTCAACGTTCTCCAGATCATCAACGAGCCGACGGCCGCGGCAGTCGCATACGGTTTGGACAAGCTCGATGAAGACCAGACAGTTTTCGTGTTCGATCTCGGCGGCGGAACGTTCGACGTGACGATCATGCGCATTGAAGGCCAGGGTATCCAGATGATCGCGACCAACGGAGATCATCGCCTGGGCGGCAAGGATTGGGACGACGTGATCGTCAACCATGTCGCGGAGGAATTTGATCGCGCGCACGGCGAGAATCCGCTGCTCGACCTGCAAAGTTACCAGGACCTGCAAAGCCGCGCGCTCGCGGCGAAGATCCAGCTTTCGAGCCGGCCGCGGACCGCGATTGTGCACAGCCACAACGGCAAGAGCGTGAAGGTGGAACTGACCCGGGAAGATTTCGAACTCAAGACCCGGCACTTGGTCGAGAAGTGCAAGACGATTTGCGAAATGGTGCTGCAGGAAGCGAAGATGCAGTGGAGCGACCTCGACAAAGTTCTGCTCGTCGGCGGGATGACGCGAATGCCCATGGTGCGCGACATGGTGGCCAGTCTTTCGCCCGCGCCCCTGGTGGACGATGTGAACCCGGACGAAGCGGTGGCGGTCGGCGCTGCGATCCAGGGAATTTTGTCGTTGCTGCGCGAAGAGGACGCCTCCGGCGTAAAGACGGTATCGGACAATACGCGCCAGCAATTCTCCTCTCGCGATGGCGGCCTCATCCAGGTGACGAACATCACTTCGCATACACTGGGTGTTGTCCTCTGGGATGAAGCGCACCTCGAGGAATACGTTTTCCCGATGATCAGAAAAATGACCGCGATCCCTGCGACCGCAAAAAATTCATTCGGCACGGCGAGCGCGAACATGCAGCGCGCGGTCGTGCGGATCGTCGAAGGCGAGAGCACGCTCCCGGCCGAATGCACGCCGCTCGGCTTGTGCGATGTCGAGCTGCCGGCATTCCTGCCGAAAGGTTCCCCCGTCGAGCTGACTTACGAATACAACGCCAACCAGGTGCTGGAGGTTGCGGTCAACGCTTCCGGCAACCAGGCGAAGGTGACGATCGAGCGAAACACGGGCCTGGCCCCGGATGAAGTCGAGCGTGCGACGGCAGGCTTGGGCTCCATTTCGGTGGCTTGAGATGATGCAATATCAGGGCGCGTTTCCGGTTCCGCTCCCGGACGATCCGCAGAAGTGGGACGGCTGGAGCAAATACAAGTCGCCTAATTTCTACGAACGCCTTTGCCTCGATCCGGCGGCCAATCCCAGCAACGAGCTGATCGAAGAACATTGCCGCGAGCTGATGCGTTGGTGGCAAAAGAAGCTGCCGCTCAAAAATCAGCCGAGCAATCCGCTCGCGCAGCTTCTCCGGCCGGGCCTCGACGAATCGTCACGTTACCTGACCGAAGCGCGCGTCGAGCTTCTGGATCCGGATCGGCGCAAGCGAATGGATTCGGAGCTGGCGGCGCAAGCCAACGAGCAAGCCGTCATCGAATTCCACAAATATCTTACCTTCGCGTTGGCTGACGGTTTTTTGACCCAGGAAGAGGAGACGAGCCTGCTCCGTTTCGGCGGCGAACATGGCCTGACCGAAGAGCAGATCATTTCCTATATTGAGGCGGAGTTGAAAGACAGCGGCGCGCAACGGGTGGCCGGAAATGTCGCGGCACCCGTGTCGTCGGCGGTTGCCGAAGAGGCCAAGAGAGAAGCGCGGCGACGCCGGAGGCAGGCTCTCGATCCCACCGAAGATTTTCTCCGAATGCTGCGCCTGAGCGGTTTGGATAGCGACGGCATGGCGGAGGACACGCGTGATGCGTTCGTCAACATGGCCGAGAATCTCGGGATCGAGGCGGATGAAGCCGAGGGCTTGGTCGATCTGTATCTAGAGGAAGCGGACAAGATGTCGGACCCCGGCGCTCCGCCCCCGCCGAGAGTGACGGTGGTGCAGCCGGTCGCCAGACATGCGCCTGTTCCGGCCGCGCCGGCCGCGACTCCTGCGGCGCCCACTGGCGACAACGATCGAACGCGATCAGCGAACTACGTTAATTCCTTCGGCGGCCAGATGCTCTTCGTCCCGTCGGGAGAATTTGTCATGGGCAGCGATGCGATCGACGCCGGCCCGAACGAGCGGCCGCTGACGAAAATAACGTTGAGCAAATTCTACATGTCGCGCCACCCGATCACGAACGCCCAGTACGAGCAGTTCGATCCGAGCCATGCGCGGAAGCGCGCGCCCGGCGCAGGAGACAACCACCCGGTCGTTCATGTCAGCAGTTTGGAAGCGATCAAGTTTTGCCAGTCACTTTCGACGAGGGAACGGAAGAAGTACCGTTTGCCGACGGAAGCCGAATGGGAGTACGCGGCGCGAGGCACCGATGGTCGAAAATATCCCTGGGGAAACCACGATCGACGCGGTGATCTGGCGAATTTCGCGGACCGAAACACGGTCTTCGCCTGGAGCGATCATGAGATCGATGACGGCTATCCCGAGAGCTCGCCGGTGGGCGCCTTTCCTTTCGGCGCGAGCCCGTTTGGAATGGAAGACATGGCCGGCAACGTCTGGGAATGGTGTTGGGATTATTTGGAATCGTATCGCGGGATGCCAAAAGTGAATCCGCACGGTCCCACCACCGGGGCGAAGCGAGTGCACCGGGGCGGCAGTTGGAAATCGCGTTTCAATAGCCTGCGAGCGACCGTCCGCAGCTCCAACGTCCCGAATTATTCCTGCAACGATCTCGGCTTCCGGATCGTGTGCGAGTGCGAGTAGTTTTCTCCGTCATCCCGAGCCAGCGCAGACGGCGAGGGACCTCACAGTTGCAATGTCGACCAGCTCGCGCCCACATAGCCGTCGCTCGCTCCGAATATCTAGGCACTTGCGCAAGCTGGCTGGTGATCGTCTGTGAGGTCCCTCGCCGCCTGCGCGGCTCGGGATGACAGTATTACTCGCATCGCACCAACAAAAAAGCGATCGCCGTAGCGACCGCTTTGAAATTGCTATGGGAGAACGACGCTTAGGAAGGATTGAAGCGGAACTTCGTCCGGCCGCGCTTGGCGTTGGCCTTGGCCTTGCGCCGGCTCTTTTGATTTGGCGTCTCAAACGCCCGCAACCGACGCACTTCCTCAAGAATCCCTTCGGCATCGAGCTTGTTCTTCAGACGCTTTAACGCCCGGTCGACCGGTTCCCCTTTACGCACAATTACTTCTGGCATGTTTAGTCTCCTCGCTTGGAAAAATGTTCCCGGCTCAACCGGTGAAGCCGAGCCTACTCGGGTGCAGGAGGGGCGTCAACTATTGTGAATAACTTTCGTGCAAGAACCGGTGCTGCCGCGACTTAGGACAGCGATTGCGTAGAAACCGGCCAACCATGCAACACGACGTTACGACGTCGCCGGGGACTTCGCCGCGGCCGCTTTTTGGGCTACTTCCCTCCGCAATGTCGAGGCGCTGCCGCCGCGCGCCCGTGTCCACCAGAGCACGATCGGCGAGGCGATGAAGATCGACGAGTAAGTTCCGACCACCACTCCTACGATGATCGCCAGCGAAAAGTCCCGCAGAACCGAGCCGCCCAGGAAAAACAGGCACAGGATCGGGATCAACGTCACCGTGCTGGTCAGGATGGTCCGGCTCAACGTCTGGTTGATGCTGTCGTTCATTATCTGCTCAATCGATCCGCGCCGGCCGCTGGCCAGCCCTTCCCGGATTCGATCGTAGACAACGATGGTGTCGTTAATGGAATAGCCGGCGATCGTGAGCACGGCGCCCACCATCGGCAGAGTGAGCTCCCGCCCGAGGAGCGAGAAAACTCCGACCGTGATAATGACGTCGTGGAGCACCGCCACGATGGCGCCGACCGCGAATGACAATTCAAAACGGAAGGTGACGAAAATCAGGATGCCAAGAAGTCCAAGCCCCAAGGCCCAAAGCGACGTTTTGGCAAGCTCGGCGCCGACGAGCGCGCCGACACGCTCCGAGCGTTCCACTTTGAATTGAGCCTGGGGCAACGCTTGTATGATTTGTTTTTCAATCACTTCGCTGGTGTTCATCCCGCTCCGGATGGTGATGTAATTGCGGCTCCCCTGTTTCGATTCCTGAATGAGCGCCTCGCCGAGTTTGGCCGGCTCCAAGGCCTGACGCACATCGTGAACCGAGACCGGCTGGGTGGTGCTGAGCGTAATCAGATCACCACCTCTAAAGTCCACGCCGAAGTTCTTGTCGCCGTTGTGATAGAACGCCAACGCACCGGCGATGATCAATGCGAGCGAGCACATGCAGGCGATGAAACCTTTGCCCAGGAAATTGATGTGCTGCGAAGAAATCAGATGCAGCATCGAAACTTTCTTGACGCGCCCCGAATCCACAAACCAGCTCAGCGCATTTCGGCCGACGATCAGAGCCGTGAAGAGCGACGCCAGGATGCCGAGTGAAAGTGAGATCGCAAAACCCTTAACCGGGCCGCTTGCCTTCCAAAACAGAATCGCGGCGGTGATAAGGGTCGTGACGTTCGCATCGAAGATCGAGCTGAAGGCTTTGTCGTAGGCGGCCTGGACCGCGATCTTCAGCGATTTGCCGAGCGCCAGTTCTTCGCGTAACCGTTCATAAATAAGCACGCTCGCGTCCACCGCAATGCCGATCGTCAGAATGATTCCCGCGATGCCGGGCAAGGTGAGCACGAAGTTGAACATCGTCAGTGCGCCCATCAGGAGAATGATGTTCACGAGTAACGCGAGATTCGCGATCAGTCCGACAAATCTGTAGTAAATCACCACGCAAACCAGGGTGAGCGCGAGGCCGATCAGACCGGCAATGATGCTCGCCCGGATCGAGTCCATCCCGAGGGTGGGGGAGACGCTTCGTTCCTCCTCGATGCTGACCGGCGTTTGCAACGGATTCTCCAGCACGCTCGCGAGATTGCGCGCTTCCTGTTCGGAAAAGCGGCCTGTGATTTGGGCGCTGCCGCCGTAGATCGCATCGCGAATCACCGGTGCGGACTGGATCACGCCGTCGAGCACGATCGCGAAACGGAAGCCTTTGAATTTCTCCGTGAGATTGCCGAAGATCGTCCCGCCTTCGTTATCGAAACGCAGTTGCACGCCCCAACCTTCGTTCCCGTAGTAAGCGTTCGAGCCGGACACGTGCTCTCCACCCAGATCTGCCTTCTTCTTGACCAGGAGGCGCTCCACCTCCGGCTTTTTACCCGGTTCGGCGTGCTGGGTGTGGGTCTCGATTTTGTATTCTGGCGGGATCACTTCCGTCCCGGCATCGATGGCCCGCAGGCGCTCGCCGTTGTCGGGATAAACCATCCGGAACTCCAGCTTCGCCACCCGCGAAAGTTGCTGGCGCGCTTCCTGGATTTTCTCAGTGCTCAAACCCGGGATCTGCACCAGGATTCGATCGTTGCCGACCGGGCTGATGACCGGTTCGCCGCCGCCAAAGTAATCCACGCGTTTGCGAATCACTTCGACGGCCTGCTCCAGCATCTCTTTGGTGATTTGCTTGTCCGCCTGGACGAGCCGGATCAGGAATGAAGTACCGCCCTGAATGTCGAGGCCGAGCTGGATCTTCTTCTCCGGCGGATAAATCGTGGCCAGGCTGAAGATCACCAGCAGAACCATCAGGACCGTCGCCAGCGCGCGCTTCCTCGTTCCGTGATCGGTGGCGAAGTACCAACCGAAGAGGATCAGCAGAACGAGGCCGAAGAGGAATGTGAAGGCGGGGCTCATGTTGAATGCCGAATGCCGAATGCCGAATGCCGAATGTCGAATCCCTTAGTCATCGCCATTACTCTGTCGACTTCACCACATTCGTCACGGCGGTTTTCTCCATCTCGAGCTTCACGTTGTCGGCGACTTTCACGATCACGGTGGTGTCTTTCACATTCGAGATCAGGCCGTGAATCCCCGACGAGGTCACGACGCGATCGCCGGTTTTGAGCGAGGAAACAAGCCGGGCCTGCTCCTTCTGCCGCCGCATCTGGGGACGCAGCATCACGTAATACATGATGACGAAAATGAAGACGAACGGCAGCATGCTGAGGAGGCCGGACCCAGCGCTGGCGGGCGCAGCGGCTGGAGCTTGAGCGAGAAGAAGAGAAAACATGGCGATGAGGTTTTGAGTTCGGAGGCTTTGCAATTAGTCGCGCGCAAAGCCGGACGAGCGGTTTCTTACTGAGCACAAGGCCGCCTAAAATGCAAGGAGGGCGAACCCGGAAAGCGTCGCTTATTCGTGGAGGAAGCGCCGAAGGATGCGGAGGTATGGCGTGTCTTGCGCTGCAGTTCCGCCAGCGATCCGACGAAGACGTTCCCGAATTGCGAGCCAGTCAGCCGGCGGGATGGCTTCGACTTCGCCATTCGGATTGAGCCGCCGTCGTCCCATGTAGCGGAGGAAATCGGGGAACCAGGAAGGCGGGGCGCCAGCGCTCGACGAAAGAACGGTCCACACCCGCGCGGTTCTTTCATGGGAAGCGGTAACGATGCGCTGGCCATCCGGACTGAGTTGCGCGCTTTGCAACCCATCTTGATGTCCTGGGAGCGTTGCGAGAAGCTCGCCGCTTTGGGCTTCCCATACGCGGGCGGTTTTGTCAAAGGAAGCAGTAACGATGCGCTGGCCGTCCGGGCTGAATTGCGCACTAATCGTGAAATTCTCATGTCCTTGGAGAGTCACTAGAAGCTTGCCGCTTTGGGCTTCCCACACGCGCGCGGTTTTGTCAGAGGAAGCAGTAACGATGCGCTGGCCGTCCGGGCTGAATTGCGCACTCTGCACCACGTCTTCGTGTCCTTGGAGAGTGGCTAGGAGTTTGCCGCTTTGGCTTTCCCATACGCGCGCGGTTTTGTCATGTGAGGCAGTAACGATGCGCTGACCATCCGGGCTGAACTGCGCGCTTTGCACCACGCCCTGATGTCCTTGAAGAGTGAACAGGAGTGTGCCGCTCTGAGGGTCCCACACCCGCGCCGTTGTGTCTGGGGAAGCGGTAACGATGCGCTGGCCGTCGGGGCTGAATTGCGCGCTGCTAACAGCACTCTTATTCGCTTGAAGCGTAGCCATGGGTTTACCACTTTGGGTTTCCCACACCCGCGCAGTGCTGTCCCAAGAGGCGGTAACGATGTGCCGGCCGTCAGGACTGAACTGCGCGCTTTGTACCACACCTTGATGTCCTTGCAGAGTGGCTAGGAGCTTGCCGCTTTGCGTCTCCCACACTCGCGCGGTTTTGTCTCTGGAAGCGGTAACGATGCGCTGGCCATCGGGGCTGAATTGCGCGCTTTGGACCAGGTCTTCATGTCCTTGGAGAGTGGCTAGGAGCTTGCCACTTTGGGCGTTCCACACTCGCGCCGTTTTGTCGTAGGACGTGGTGGCGATGCGCCTGCTATCCGCGCTGAATTGCGCGCTTTGCACCGACTCTTGATGTCCCTCGAGAGTGGCCAACAGCTTGCCGCTTTGGGCTTCCCACACCCGCGCCGATTTGTCTTGGGAAGCGGTAATGATGCGTTGGCCGTCAGGACTGAACTGCGCGCTTTCCACAGCACCTTGATGTCCTTCGAGAGTGGCCAGGAGCTTGCCGCTTTGGGCATCCCAGACCCGTGCGGTTTTGTCGTCTGAAGCGGTAACGATGCGCTGGGTATCCAAGCTGAATTGCGCGTTATACACCCGCCGCTCATGCCCTTGGAGAGTGGCCAAGGGCGTGCCGTTTTTGGCATCCCAGACCCGCGCGGTTTTGTCGTCTGAAGCGGTAACGATGAGCTGGCCATCCGCGCTAAATTGCGCGCTGCTTACAGCACCCTCATGTCCTTGGAGAGAAGCCACGAGCTTGCCGCTTTGGACATCCCAGACCCGCGCGGTTTTGTCTTCCGAAGTCGTAACGATTAGTTGGCCATCGGGGCTGAATTGCGCGCTTTGGACCAGGGCTTCATGTCCTTGGAGAGTGACGAGGAGCTTGCCACTTTGGGTTTCCCATACGCGCGCAGTTTTGTCTGAAGCGGTAACGATGCGCTGGCCATCCGCGCTGAATTGCGCGCTGCTAACACCACCTGCATGTCCCTGGAGGGTGGCCAGGAGCTTGCCGCTCTGGGCTTCCCACACTCCCGCGGTCTTGTCTAACGAAGCGGTCACGATTCGTTGCCCGTCCGGGCTGAACTGCGCGCTTTTCACCGGAGCCTCGTGGCCCTGGAGAGTGACCAGGAGCTTGCCGCTCTGCGCTTCCCACACCCGTGCGGTTTTGTCGTCGGACCCGGTCACGATGCGCTGGCCGTCCGGGCTGAATTGCGCCATACGAACACCCTCTTGATGTCCTTCGAGAGTGGCCAGGAGCTTGCCGCTCTGGGCTTCCCAGACCCGCGCGGTTTTGTCCCAGGATGCGGTCACGATGCGCTGCCCGTCCGAGCTGAATTGCGCGCTTAGCATCGACCCCGCATGTTCAAAAAATGAAATGGGCGTCGCAAAGCGCCATACGTTTAGCGCTGCGATCACTTTTTCGGCGGCGAATGTAGATGTACCGTCATAGATGATCGATCGTGCAAGGTAGGCGAAGGCAGTTTGCGATTCTCCTTGTCCAAGTTTTTCCTCAGCCACCAGACGATCCGAGCGCGCCGCCTCGGCGAGCAATCGCTGCCTTTGCTCGGACTGCTCTTGAGCTTCCCGCTGCTTTTTCCAAGCCACGATTCCGCCAGCGATGGAGAGCACCGCAAGAAGAGCTACCGCAGCCAGCCAGCGCCGTAGGGCGCGTGCTCGGTGGCGGGCCTTTGCAAGCTGCATCGCCTTGTCCCGCTGAGTCAACACCCCGAGCGGCACGCCGAGAGCGCCAGCCACCATCTTCAGTTTCACCAGGTCCAGCCGCTGCTCGTAGGATTGTATCTCGATTTCGAGTTTCGACTTCTCCGTCCATCCTTCACGCAGGAGTTGCTCCCGGTACGCGGCGCTGTTGGTCCAGCCCTGCACCGGTCGGCCACCGGGCCGCGCATCGGCGGCGATCGGTTCGGTTCGGGTGTTCCAGTCTATGCTTCCATTATTTGCGGCAACACCGCGTCGCAGTGGTTCTGGCAGGCATTCCATTTCCGCCGTGAATCCGGCAGCCTGCTTGGCTAAATCCTCAGCGGTATTCGGTTCTCCGTCGATCATCAGAGCGAGAATGCGATCGGCTTTGCCGAGTTCCTTGAAGTAGCGAATCTCTTCGGCGACAAAGCGCGACTGCACGGCTCGGGGCGAACAGATGACAACCAGTAGCGCGCTGTTTTCCAGCGCCTGTCGAATGTTGCGCGTGAGATCGGCGTCGGCGGGTAATTCTTCCTCGTCCCGAAAGACCGGATACAGACTCGCTGGAATCACCTCCCCGCTGCTATTGGTGTTGCCCGACAGGTCAGAGGGGATCTCGTAGTTTTCCAACACTTGATGCAGCCATGTCGCCCACTGGCGTCCGGGTTCCTTGTTGTCCGCGTGCCGATAGCTGAGGAACACAGCGTAGCGACGCGTTCCGTTTGGCGCTTCCGGTTTCATCTTCCGAGGTTCGAACACATGCGCGCCTAAAATGCAAGACGGGCAATGACGGAGTTCGCGCGGCTGCGAGTTCGAGGTATAACGAATTTGTGGCGAGCGAACACGACACCGATCAACACCTCGATAAACCTGAGCCGCGCTGGCAAGCATTACTCGCGTTCATTGCGGTCGGCGGGGTTTATCTAGCCCTACCGCGCTCGCTCATTATCGGTCCGACGTGGCTGCTCCCGACTCTGATCTTCGTCTTGCTGGTGCCCACGATGATTGCTCATCGAACCGGGCGGCGTTCCCTCAATCGCGCCCTCGGCATCGTGATCAACTCCATCATTACGCTGGCACTAATCGGCTCGGTCATCCTGCTGGTGATCGCGTTGCCTTCACACAGGGACGGGGCGTTGCGACTGCTCGGGTCGGGGGCGGCGCTCTGGATCACGAACGTGCTGGTGTTCGCGCTCTGGTATTGGCGGCTCGATGGCGGCGGGCCCACCGTGCGCCACGAACGCCGGGAATTTGGCAGCCGCAGTTTTCTCTTTCCGCAAATGCAAATCCAGAAAGACGAGCGCGGAAAATTCGCGTGCGCGCGATGGCGGCCGCGCTTTGTCGATTACCTTTTCGTTGCCTTTACCCAAAGCTCCACCTTCGGTCCGACCGACGCGCCGCTCCTTGCGCGTTGGGCGAAAATCCTGGCGATGATCCAGGTTTTCATTTCGCTCAGCATCGTGATTCTTCTGATCTCACGAGCGGTCGGCGTTTTGTAGGTAGAGCTACTTCACCGGCTCACCCCACGTCGGCTCCTCGAGTTGAGCAGCGGGATCGTCGATCTCGCTGCGGTTTATCTTTTCGTATTTGTCGGATACGTCCGCCCATGATCGCAACCGGAATGTAACGCGATCGCCGGGTCGAAAACGGGCGGCGGGCGTGAGGACGTTGTCGCGCATGCTTTCGAGATAAACGAGCGATTCCAAACCTTCGCTCGCGGCGCGGCCTTCGATCGCCACATCGGTCAGGTGCGCGGCGAGGACGTGATCCTTGTACGGGACGGTGCCGGGTCGTGGCACCGCGGAGATGGCTTCGACGGTTCCGTTCACGACAACTTCCTCGCCGGATTTCGGCACGAAGAATTTTGTCGGCGCGGGCTGTCCGAGTTTCATCTCGATCACCTTCCAATCGCCGAAGGCGAGCTCGCGCGCGGCAAATTCCCATACGACGAGTCTCTTTCCCGCGAGCCGATCGCGGCCTCGCGCGAGATCGCGGCCCAAGATTTCCCGAGTGGCGTAGGCGGCGTCGCTGTTGCGCAAAATGCAATCGAGTGAAACTCCGAGCGCGCGGCTGAGATGCTCGGCGAATCCGGCGGATTCGCCCCAGCCCAGGGCTTCGAGCGAGAAAATATTCGAGAAGCTGTCGCCGAGAAGGAGGATGTCGGCGTCGCGGCTTGGACGCCAGGTTGCGTTGGCGGATAGGACTTCGTGGATCGTGACCTTCTCGGGACGATAAAGACTTTGCGATGGCGGCAATCGCAACATCCGGGCTATGTCGCCGAGGCCGCTGATCTCTTTCTCCGACACTTGCAACGGGGCGGCCGGCGCCGAAGTGGAGGTGGGAATGGTTGCCGCAAGGTTTTGCGCGACGAACTCCATCGTTTCCGGCCGCCAATGGGTGTCACTCTCCAAATAGAGCGCGGCATTCTTCAAAGCGGTCTTGCGTTGGATCAGCAACGGCGCCGGATCGAAAACGCGCACGCCCGATTTTTCCAGGCGAGCTTTGAACTCGAGGAAGGATGTGTTCTGGAGCGGCACGCTTTCCGCCGCGGCAGAGGCAAGTTTGTTCGCGTCGATGCCGGGCTTCATCGGCACGGGCACCGCGATCAAATCGATCCCGCGCGCGTCAAGTTGATTTCGAAAATCGACGATGGCCTTGACCGGATCGGGCTGGACGCGATCAGCGTGCGCGCGATGGCTCAACTGCGACGGATCGAGAAACGGCGGACCGGTGATGTAATCGACATCGGGCCGATAAAAGAGCCAGGCATCGCGGCCCAGATAGACTTGTTCATTGCCGGCGCGCAATTTTCCGGTGAGGGCAGATTGGACACGCGGCAGCAGCCACGCGGAAACGACCGAGTCGGCTTCGATTTCTTTCTCCGCGGCCTTGAGCTCCGCGGCGCGCGGAAGCAAATGCCAGAGATCTGCCGCCCTCCGCACCGCCTTGATTCTCGCCCATGATGGCAGCGCTTTGTAGACGTCGAAAGTCGGCACTCCGCCGGATTTCGGCGACCGAAGCTCGACCGCGAACTGGATTGCGGGAACGAAACAGATGGTAAGCAGAAAGAGCGTGATGAGTAGCGCGCGCGTGCCGCGCGTGTAGATCGTCCCCTTGAGGGCGAGCTCCGCTTCTTCTTCGCGCGTAACTTTCCGGTGCGTCTCCGGCGTCGGGTCCTTGTAACGCGGAAGCGAATGCGCCGGCTTGAGCGGTTCATCGCCGCCGACTGGAATATTGGTTTCGTCAGACACGATTCGTTCCTAAAAAATGAAGTAAATAAAGGGGTTATATTCCTGGGTCGCGAGGACGACCAAGGCGAGCCAGCCGAGCGCAAAGCAAATCGCGGTCTTGGGAACCGTCATGCGCTGGGTCCAATCCCAGGTTTGTTTCCCGGCCCAGACCACGACCGCCGCGATGCCGATCGAGAGCACGTAGTAGGGCTTGTAAAGAATTCCGCCGAGCAACGCCGCACCCGGGTCGCTGCGGCCGAGCCCAAACATCGTGGCGAGATAAGCGATTGCCCGGTGAAGATCTGCCGCGCGGAAAAAGACCCAGCCGAAGAGCACGATGACGAAAGTGAACGCGACACGCAGCGGCCGCGGAAGATTGTGATAGAAGCCTTCGCGACCCTGGCTCCGTTCGAACGCCAGCATGCCGCCGTGCAATCCACCCCAGATAACGAAATTCCACGACGCGCCGTGCCAGAGCCCGCCGAGCAGCATCGTGAGCGTGAGATTGAAATAAGTGCGGCGGATTCCCTTCCGGTTGCCGCCGAGCGGGACATAGAGGTATTCGCGCAGCCAGGTTGAAAGCGAGATATGCCAGCGCCGCCAGAAATCGGTGATCGATTCGGAGAGGTAGGGCGAATCGAAATTCTTCGCGAAAACAAAACCGAACATGAGACCGAGGCCGATCGCCATGTCCGAGTAACCGCTGAAGTCGAAATAGATTTGGAATGCGTAGCCGACCGAGCCGAACCATGCGTCGAGGGTGCCGACCGAGCCGGCGTTAAACGCCGTATCCGCGATTTTCCCGCACGGATTTGCGAGCAGGATTTTTTTCGCGAGCCCGAGCATGAAGAAGGCGACGCCGCGCGCGAATTTGTCGGACGTGAGGGCGCGATGTTTGAGTTGCTCGGCGAGAAACGAGAACTTCAGAATTGGCCCGGCGACGAGGTGCGGGAACATCGAAACGAAACAGGAGAAATCGATGAAGTTCGACATCGCCTCGGCCTCGCCGCGATAAACGTCGATCGTGTAACTGAGCGCCTGAAAGGTGTAGAAGCTGATCCCGAGCGGCAGAACGACGCGGAAGAAGGTGTCGAATTGCGCGTGATGCAGACCCACGCCATTGGCGAGCGCGTTCCAGCTCTCGATGCCGAAGTTGAAGTACTTGAAAAAGCCGAGCGTCGCGAGATTGAGCACGACGGAAATCCAAATCGCGTGACGCTGGGTGCGCGTTCGCGGCATGCGGCGCGGCAATTGTTTCACCGGCTGATGCAGCACGCGCCAGAATCGCCAGGTGTCGTGCGCGATGATCAAGCTCACGAGCCAATCGACGAAGGTGGTCGCGAACATGAGTGGGACGAAGCGCGGCTCGGCCCAGCCGTAGAAGATGTAACCGGTCAGGATGAGCCAGCCGTTGCGCCAACGCTGCGGCGCGCGGAAAAGCAGGTAGTAGCCCAGCAGCGCGAGCGGCAGGAAGTAGTAAACGAAAATGTGCGAACTAAAAACCACGCTGGTATGGGGCCGGGCCGGCTGCGAACAAAAACAGCGCGGCGGCAGTTGAAAGAATGCGTATTATCGCTACCGCCTTTCAACTCCTAATGAAATTTTTCCGCATCGCCATTCTTCTCAGCGCGCCTCTGGCTTTCCTCACGGCGGAAACATCGGAGCCGGTTTCACTTTCGGATGCGCAACAGAAGCTCCGCGGCGAACTCGCGAGCAAAGTGCAGAGCTCGGAAAAGAAAAAGGCCGCGGCCTGCGCGGAAGCCGACGGATGGCTGTTCTTTGCGGCCGAATTCCGTCTTCTTTCCCTCGGCCGTTTCTGGGGCGACGACGCGCCCAAAGTGAGCCGGTCGCATAAGCCCGATCTGGCCGATCCAATCCCGGCGATCGTCGATTTTCAAAAGCAATTGAAGGCGCGCGGGATCGATCTCCTGGTGGTTCCCGTTCCGCCGAAGGCCGCGATTTATCCGGAAAAAATTCTGTCCGGGTTTGACGTTCGTAACCAAGACGCCGCTCCGCTTCTTCATCGGTTTTATGACGAGCTTCGCGCCGTGGGGATCGACGTCCTGGATCTCACACCGATCTTTATCCAAAACCGCGACGACAAGCGCGGTGGCGTGTTTTGCAAGACCGACAGCCATTGGTCCGGTCTCGGCTGCGTGCTCGCGGCCCGAGCCATCGCGGAGAACATCCGCGGCAAACTGACGGCTTCATCTTCCCGTCACGAATACGTTTCGGAATGGAAAGAAGCCGAGATCAACGGCGACCTCGTCAGCCTTCTGCCTTCTGATGCCTCAAAACCGGGACCGGAAAAAATTGAGATCCGCAAGGTGAGCGAGAAAGGAGTCGCGATCGAGCCGGATCCAAACAGCTCGGTGTTGCTTCTCGGCGATAGTCACACGCTCGTTTTCCATGATTTTCTCTCGGAGCGCGCGGGGCTGGTAGATCAACTCGCGCAGGAACTCGGCTTGGCGCCTGATTTGATCGGGACGCGTGGATCGGGGGCGACACCGGTCCGGATCAGTCTCTATCGGCACAGTCTCAAGAATCCCGAATACCTCTCAAAAAAGAGAATAGTGGTCTGGTGTTTCGCCGCGCGTGAATTCACGGAAGCATCCGAAGGCTGGGCGCGGGTGCCAATCGCGAAGTAATCAATGTAGAGGCGCTTGTGCCAAGCCCCTGCCCTCTCGTTAGGCGCTTGGCACAAGCGCCTCTACATCCTCCTTGACGCGAGAGGGGATTCGCTGGAAAGCGATTGCCGGGTGGCGTCTCCTCAATTCCAAATGATCATTCGGCGGAATCACATCCTTTCGAGTTTGGCGATCGCAGCTCTGCTGGGTTCTTCCGCCTTCGCGCAGCAGCCAGCTGCTTCAGCGCCCGCGCGACCGGAAGACCTCAAGGTTTTGATTCTGGGCGATTCGCTCGCGCTCTGCGGATTTGGAAAACGGCTCGACGATAGATTCCGGGAAGATCCGCGAGTCCAATCGGTCTTCACGTATCTGGCCTGCGGCACTAATCCGCTGAGCTGGCTCAAGGATCGGCCGTACACCAATATCCAGACGCACTGCGGATTCGTGAGCATCGAGTCGATCGCACCCGATCGCGCGAGACAAGTCGAGGATGTGTACGGCATGAGCCGCGGGCATATTCCAGGTGCGCATCCGGTTCCCAAGCTCGAGGATCTGCTGGCGATGCATCGGCCCGACATTTTGATCATGCAAACCGGCACGAATCTTTTCGATTTGTTTCCGGATCGCAAAACCGTGAACCCGAATCGCCACGGCCCCTCACTGCGCAGTTATCTCGTTCCTTTCATCACCAAAGCAGTCAGAACTCCGTCGAACCTGCGGAAAATTTACTGGGTGGCGTCGCCCACGTCCGGAAGAATTTCGAAGGAGATCCAGGAATTCGTGATCGCCCAAACGCGGGCCGACGTCGGCCACCTCGCCGACGTGATCGATAGCCGGACGCTCGTGCCCTATCCGTATCACCACATGGAACCGGACAAGGAGCATTTCATCGGCGCAGACATGGATCTCTGGGCCGACAAGGTTTTCGAGGTGGTGGAGCGCGACATGTCGCAGCCGTCGTTCGCGACCCTGAGGCCGTTGTCCGAAAGAGCGCCCGCGCTAGCGGTCACGCAGGAGTCGCAGCCGACACCGCCCGCCGAGAAACCGAAGGAGCAGACGCTTCAGGTGAAAGCAAAACTCATTTCGAAAACGGAACCGATCCCGGTGCAGGAGTTCTTACCCTACCAGGAATTTCTCGTCGGTTACGTTTATGAAATCAGCCGAGTGATCGCGGGCGAGTACTCGGAAAGTCAGATTCTGGTAATGCATCCGGCTTACATTGGATTGAAACCGCAGAAGCTCGGCCGCTATCGGATCGGCAAAACTTACAAACTGCAACTGCACGAGCTCGAAGGTACCGTTTGGAAAACGGTGAAATCGAAGGATGATTCCGGTTTGATCAACTTGCAGCCTTATATTCAGATCCAGGATGAAATCAGACACCCGGAACATGCGCGTTAGGAAAGACTGGTCGAAGCTCGTTCCGTCGGCGCTGTTGCCGGTAGCGTTTATCGTCGGCATCGGGAGCTTTGTGCTCGTGGCCGATGGCAAAACGAAGAAACCGTCAAAGCCGGCGCCGGACGCGCCGCCGCCGAGCGTTTTGATGATCGGCGATTCGTTATCGGTCGGGAAATTCGGCGAAGTGGTGCAGGCACATCTGGCGTTCAAACGCCGAGTCGCCGCTTACGCTTCGTGTGGATCGTCGCCGGAACATTGGCTGGCCGCAGAGCCCGATTTCGTGACCAAATGCGGTTATCGGCAGGTCACATCCGATTCCAATATTTTCAGCGACTACGTCAATGGCCGCGCGCCGCGACCGACCCGCACGCCGAAATTGGCGGACCTGGTGAGAAAGCACAAGCCGACGATTGTCGTCGTGCAGCTCGGGACGAATTGGATGGATCGCAACCTCAGCGACGAACAGATCAACGATTATCTCGGCCGTTTCGTGGACGAAGCGCGGCGTGGCGGGACCGTGGAAAAAATTGTCTGGATCGCGCCGCCCGATTCAGCGCGGTTGCGAAAGACGCAGGGAAGAGTCCATCAACTGATCCGGCGAGCAGCGAGCAGGAAAGGCTTCGATATTATCGATTCGCGAAACGTGACGCATTACGTCATGGGCAAGACCGGCGGCGACGGGATCCATTATAACAGCGAGTCCTCGGAAGCGTGGGCCCACGGCATTCAGAGGGATTTGGATTCGAAGCTCGCGATCACCGCGCGCGAGAAGAAACTCAGCAGTTTCAAGCGCGATGAGGGCGTGCAGAACTGATCACTCGGCTGAAACCGCGTTGTAGCCGGAGACAAACTGCGCTCGGAACGCGGCGAAACTTCCATCCTCGATCGCGCGGCGCGTCCGGGTCATGAGATCGAGATAGAAATGCAGATTATGCAGGGTGATCAAACGAAGCCCGAGGATTTCGTCGGATTTTACGAGATGCCGAATGTAACCGCGCGAGAAATCGCGGCAGGCCGGACATCCGCAGCCCTCTTCAAGCGGTCCGGTCTGCATCGTGAATTCCGCGTTCTTCAGATTGAGCGTGCCGCTGGCGGTGAACGCGGTTCCGTTGCGCGCCAGGCGCGTCGGTAACACGCAGTCGAACATGTCCACGCCGCGCGCGATCAACTCGATCAACTGCGGCGGCGTCCCCAGTCCCATCGCGTAACGCGGCTTGTTCGCCGGCAAATGCGGCTCACTCCACTCCACCGCCTGCATCATCTCCGCTTCCGGCTCGCCCACGCTCACACCGCCGATCGCGTAGCCGTCGAAATCCATCGCCGCCAACGCCTGCGCGCTGGAACGCCGCAGATCTTCAAACGTTCCACCCTGGACGATCCCGAAGACCATCTGACGCAAACTCTCTGACGTTGGACGTTGGACGTTGGACGTTGGACGTTGGACGTTTTCTTCCCCTTGGCGCGCGGCTGCCACCTTACACCGCTTCGCCCACCGATGCGTCATCTCCAAACTCCGCGCCGCATACTCGTACTCGCATGGCCACGGCGGACATTCGTCCAGCACCATCGCGATATCGCTCCCCAGCGCCGCCTGGATCTCCATCGCGATCTCCGGACTGATGAAGGTCGGCGTTCCATCCAAATGATTTTGAAACGCCACGCCCTCCTCCGTGATCTTCCTCAACTTCGCCAGCGAGAAAATCTGGTAGCCCCCGCTGTCCGTCAGAATCGGCCCGTCCCAATTCATGAAGCGATGGAGCCCGCCGAAATGCCGGATCACATCGAGCCCGGGCCTGACAAATAGATGATAAGTGTTCCCGAGAATGATCTGCGCCTTCAGGGCGCGCAATTCCTCCGGGCTCACCGCCTTCACGCTGCCCTGCGTCCCCACCGGCATGAACGCCGGCGTCTCAATCACGCCGTGCGCAGTTTTCAGGCGACCGCGTCGCGCTCTTGTGTTCTGATCGGTCGCCGTCAATTCAAACATTGGCGGCACCTTGGGAAATGATCGAACGCGTCGCAAGCGGCAAATCGTCCAGCCAGCCAAACTGGCGATTCTATTATTGGGCCTGGGTAGCGGTGCTCTTCGCCGTGGCGGCCTGGCAACGATTTGCCCTGCCCCTCGATCCAATCGCTGATTGGGATGTCTGGGGCTACCTCGCACCGGCTTTAAGAAAATTGGTCGTGGGCGAGTTTGGCCACACCTACGGCCGCAACTTTGTTTATCCGGCATTCGTCTTTTTCCTCCTGCGCTTTTTCCAGGACTTTCGCGCGATTGTATTCGCTCAGCATTTGCTGGGGCTTGTAGCCGTCGCCCTATTCCTGGTCACGTGGCGGCGCGCTCGCGTGTTCGTGCCGGATTCGCGGCTGAGCCTCGCGGTCCACGATGGATTGGGACTGCTCGCGGCGACGATTCTGCTTCTCGCCGCGGAACCCATTCGGGCCGAGATGCAACTTCGACCCGAAGGTGTGTGCGCCTTTCTGGTCAGCCTCAATCTCTACTTTGCCATCCAGTTTATGGCGTGCTGTTTTGTGGAGAAACGGCCGCGCGCCTCCGTCGGCCACGGGATCGGGACCGTATTTACGGCGGTCCTGCTCGCTTCCGCCAAACCTAGTTTTGGGTTGATCGCGATCGTCGCCGTCGTGCCGGTCGCGATTCTTTTTTTCCGGCGAGGTTGGTTCCGGGAAAAGATCGCGCTGGGGGTCGGGGCGATTGTGGGCGCGGCCTTGTTGTTAGTACCCGAGTACTTCCTCGGCCGCGATGACGAACAAGGCCAGCCATTCCTGCCCGCCACGCTTTTCGTGAACCATGCCGACCTCATTCGCGACCAAATGGCCGACGACCTCCAGCGCGGCGCCTCTGTTCCATATTCTCGTGAATGGCTCGAACGCGTGCACGCCGCGCTCCGCACTGAAATTGCGAAATCCTTCACGGCCCGTCCCGACCATTATTGGTCTTTCGGCTTCGATCCGGATTATCTGATGTACAACCCGGACTCAATCGTGACCCAATTGCGCCGGGAGTTCGGGAATAATGGTCCTGATCCGTCCGCGTTTTATCGGTTCTATTATTGGCGAATCTGGCAGCGCCGTCCATTGTCAGTCGCCCGGAAAATCCAAACCCAGATGACGGTTTTTTATGCGGCGATGTGTCCCGTCTACAACCGCGAAAAATCCCTCCCGCTGGCCGGCAAATATGGGGACGGAGCGTATGCCCTCCGCATCGAACCCAACCCCGAGCTGTGGATGGGTTACGCACCCGCAGTCGAGTTCGTGAGCCGGACAGAGTCCCTTGCGCGGAACGCGCCAATCATTTACCAGCCGTTTCCCGTCAGGATGACGAACTCTTTTTTTTCAGGCCTCTACAGGCCGTTGCTTTGGATCGCTGTTGCCCTCGGCGCAGTCGTTTTATTTCAGCAGCGTTATCGAAGGCGTTTGGGCTGGCTGACGGTGCTGGTCCTGTTCCTGTATTCTTATAACGCGGCCGCCTGTCTTGAGGTCGCCATCGTCAATTCGCTGGAAGTTCGCCGGTACCTCACCGTGCAAATGTTCTTTACCACCGTTGCGCAATTTCTAGCTCTTTGGCTCCTTTGCGAAGTGGCTCTGGCAATGCGAATGCGCGAGAAAATCTCTCTTGATGACAAGCAAGCGAAATAAGATTGTCGTCGCGGACAATTCTGTAGGTTCAGAGCTTGTTGTAGCCCTCGTGTGAGCCGATCCATGTCCACAGAAAGGTGTTTCCATCCACGAAGCGGCCGACGGCTCGGTAATGATCGCCGATGCGTACGGACCACTGGTTATTCTTGAAGGGTTTGAATCGAAGCGAGGGATGGCGCGGGTCACGCGACCAAATGACATAGCCGCGGTCGGCGAGCCTTTGCACCGCCTCGGGCAGATCGTGATAATGCTTCCAGAAACCGGAAGTCGTGCGAGATTTAAGCACTCGGCCACTCGCGGCTTTGCCCGGCGCGGTGCTCACGCTCGGCTTCTTCCATAACGCGATCGAACTTTCCCTCTGAAGCCATCTGCTTGTCCCAGTCGTCATCGGGCCAGCTCTGGAGCAAGGCGTTAAGTTCGCAACGCTCCTGCCAGGTCAGCGCGTCGATCTGGGCTTTGATTTGCTCCACTTTGGACATGCCGAAGGATAAGAAAATTCTCGAACACTGGCAATTTGAAAGAGCAGAGCATCTGCGCCTTGGAAGACAAAAAAACCAAAATCAGGCCACTGCTTTGTGGTATGAGCAAGAATGTCGGAGCCGGTTCTCAATGCGATCGCCAGCGCGAGCGAGCTCGTGGTGCGGTTTGGCAATCAGGCGGTGCTCGATAAGGCGACCGTCACGATTTTGGAGGGCGAACGCGTCGGTCTCGTTGGGCGCAACGGCTCGGGAAAGTCGACATTTCTGCAAATCGCGGCGGGAGTAATGAAGCCCGACGCGGGCGAGTTCAATCAGCGCCGCGATCTTGTCGTCGGCTACATGCCGCAGATGTTTGAGCTGGATGAAAACGCGACGGTGCACGCCAACATTCTTTCGGGCGCGCAACGCGTTTTGGATTTGATCGCGGAGTACGAAGTCGCGCCGGCGGAAAGCGCGCGGAGCGGAATCTTGCTCGATCAGATTTCGCATTTCGACGGTTGGAATCTCGAGCACCGGATCAAAAGTCTGATCACGAATCTTCATGCGCCCGATCCCGATCGAATTGTGTCCAGTCTTTCGGGCGGCGAGAAACGACGGGTCGCACTTTGCCGCGCGTTGCTGGCGCGTCCCGATTTTCTGATTCTCGACGAACCGACGAACCATCTCGATACCGGCTCGATCGAATGGCTCGAGGATTTCCTCGCGCGCTATTCCGGCACGTGTCTTTTCGTGACGCACGACCGCTATTTTCTCGATCGCATCGCGACGCGCGTGGTCGAGCTTTCGCGCGGAAAATTTTACAGCTACGAAGGCAATTATACCGATTACCTGCTGGCCCGCGCTGAACGCGCGGCGGTCGAGGAGATGCAGGAGCACAAGCGCCAAAAGTTTTTGAAGCGCGAACTGGCCTGGGTG
Source organism: Verrucomicrobiota bacterium (assembly GCA_041167325.1). GTDB lineage: Bacteria > Verrucomicrobiota > Verrucomicrobiia > Chthoniobacterales > UBA10450 > AV80. The sequence continues at coordinate 65,244 of JBEEHH010000019.1, forward strand.
CGCAAGGCGCCGCGGGCGCGAAGGACGAAGTCGGTGGATCGGGTGGAACGTTACTTCGAGATGGCCGAGAAGGAGGCGCCGGAAGCGGAGCTGGATGTCGATCTTATCATTCCGCCGGCGCCGAAACTGGCAAATCGCGTGATCGAGTTGCGTGAGGTAGGGATCGAACTCGGCGGCCGCGTTCTGTTCCAAAATCTTTCGCTGAATCTCGCGGCCGGGGAACGGCTCGGGATTGTCGGACGAAACGGTCTGGGGAAATCGACGCTGCTCAAGATCATGCTGCAACAGATCGAGCCGACCAGCGGCGTCGTGGAGATCGGGTCGCGGACAGAGATCAATTACGTCGATCAAAACCGGCTGCTCCTCGATGACGCGAAGACGGTTTGGGAAGAAGTGGGCGAGGGGAGTGAATACGTGCGGCTCGGCGAGGAGAACATCACATTGCGCGGCTATCTCCGGCGATTCCTTTTCACCGAGGAACGCATCAACACAAAGATCAACCAGCTCAGCGGCGGCGAACGGAGCCGTGTCTTGCTGGCGAAAATTCTCAAGCGCGGCGGGAACGTGCTCATTCTCGACGAGCCGACGAACGATCTTGATCTCGGCACGCTGCGACTGCTGGAGGAAGCGCTGGTTGCGTTCGGTGGCAGCGTGATCGTGGTGAGTCACGATCGGTATTTTCTCAATCGCGTCTGTACCGCGATCCTTGCTTTCGAAGACGAAGGGGTCCTGCACTACCACGTCGGGAACTACGATTACTACCTTGAAAAACGGGAGAGTTGTAGGGCAAGCGCATCGCTTGCCGATCTCGGAAGGGCAGGCGATGTGCCCGCCCTACAATCGAAGAGTCGCAAGCCGCGCAAACTGAAATGGAAAGAGGAACGCGAGCTGGAAGGTATGGAGGCCGCGATCCTTGCTGCCGAAAACGAAGTTGCCAGGATTGAAGCGCTTTTCGCGGAACCTGATTTCTACGTGACGCGCGCGGCTGAACTCGCAGCGTTTGAAAAGAAACTGCGCACTGCTCGCGATAAAGTTGCCCGCCTTTACGCGCGTTGGGCGGAATTGGGCGAAGTTGCCCGCGCAAGTGTCTAGCGCGCAATCCGGTGCGGCCGGCCCATCCAGACCTCGACGCCGGGAGAATAATTCGCGCCGATGCATTCTGCACTTTCCCACCACGGGCCAGTCGAGGCCATGAGATCGTCCGCCGAGACTTCGACTTCGATCGGTATTTGCTCCCACGGTTGGTGCCACACCCGGAAGAGGCGACGTCGCTGCTCTCGAAACGTGAATGCGGTGTAACGCTCAAGCAGGAATTCGGCGAGTGATCCCGCTTCACTCGGGCGAAAATCCGCTGCTAACACGACGGAACGATAATGCAGCAGACCGTCCGCGGCCTGGACAGTTCCACTGATCGCGCTCCCGCGGTTGGCGTGTTCATACGCGATCTGGCCGAAGCGGTAAGGCAGCCCAAACGTGCGCGGCCCCAACCTGACGCTGAGCTGATTCGAAAGCCATTCGGCCAGGAAGAAGATGCCGGGCTCGCCGTTTCGTTGGACGTAGGTGCGAACATTGAGGAATTCGTGCGAGCCAATTGGTTTGAGGAGCCATTCACCGACGCGGCCGCCGATTCGTGGGCGCATCCTGAGCAAGGTGAATGCGACGATGCTGACAAAAGCGCGTCCCTCGTGAAGATGGAGCTCGAACGGAACCTGTCGCTGGAGAATGGAAGGCTCGGCTTCGTAATGGATGAAGACGGAGCGGTCCCAGCGTGCGTAAAACATCGGTTCGCCTGGCAGCGAGAGCATCCGGCGCCGCGCCGCTTCACTCAATGTGCTGCGACTGGCGGTGACGCTGCTCATCTTCGCTCAATGCGGCTGTCTCGCGACGAGAGGCGAGAGCGACCAGACTGTGAAAGCACAAGCCGTTAGACAAAGATCCTTGATCAGCGCGCCGTAGGGATCGGTCAGCATCGCCGGGTTCGCCATCGCCACGAGAACGATCAGGATCCACATGCCGATGGTAGCGATTGCGACGGCCAGCCGCTCGAAGAAACCAGCGAGCAACCAGATCGCGAACGCGACTTGGGCTGCGCCTAACAACTGCAGGAAAAACTCCGGGGTTCCGAAAAAAATGCCGGAGCGCCGGACGAGATCGACCTGGTCCAGGCGAACGAAAAGGAGTTTGGGAACGAGGCCTTCGTAAAACCAAACCGCGCCTAACGAGAGCCGGCAAACTGTGACTGCCGTTTTCATCTTCAATGAAAACCCCGGCCGGCCGCCGTGAAGTAAACCGCCGCGAAAGCGCCATAGCCCAAGAAGAGCATCCAATGGATCACTGTGCGCACTTTATCGCCGCGCCAGTGCACCGCGCTGTAGTGCGACCATTGCATCACTGAACGGACGGCCCAAAAAGCGCCGATACCGACGGCGAGCCAGACGCAGATCGGTTGCGCCGCGGTCGCGATCTCGGCTGCGAAACGCCAGGTGAGCGCTCCGAAAATCGCCAGGGTGATCGAGATAAAATAGATGTGAATCTGGAAGACTTCACGAATGAGGAATGGGGCGCTGGCCAGGTCGCGCTGCCATTTCATGATCCGAATCAAAAAGAAGTTAAGGAGCGCGACGCCGAGCTGCGCGAGCGCGGCGAGCCGCAGAAGGAGTTCGAGATTGGCGAGCAGCAGTTTCATTTATTGGCGTAGAGATGCGCGAAGGCTTCGCGAAGGGTTGGGAACTGAAATTTGAATCCGTGCTCGAGAAATCGGCGCGGGATGCAGCGAGAGCTGAGTAACGCAAGGTCGCCTTCGCTGCCCATGAGCCATGCACCGGCGTGCGCGAATGGCGCCGGGACCGGCGGGCTCCAAGGCCGATGTAAGGCGCGGCGCAGCTCGCGCATGAATTCGCTGTTTGTCACTGGCAAGGCGCCGGTGGCGTTGAGGACTCGACTCAGTTCCGGCTGCTCGATCACGGCCACAAACATCCTGACAAGATCGTCCGCGTGGATCCAACTGATGAATTGCCGCCCGTTGCCGACGGCGCCGCCCAGAAACCAGCGCGTCAGCTTCTCCAGCACTGGAAGGGCGCCGCCATCACGACCCAGCACCACTCCGAGTCGGAGGATCACTTTGCGCGTGAACGGAAGATCGATCGCGTCGAACGCGCCTTCCCATTGTCGGCAGACTTCGGCGGGCAAGTCGTTGCCGAGTGGCGCGCTTTCATCGGCCACGCGATCGCCGGTGTCGCCGTAATAGCCGACGCCGCTGGTTTGCACGAAGACTCGCGGCGGCACCGCGCAATTTGCGATCGCTTCGCCCAAGGCGCGGACTGAGTCGACCCGCGAACGAATGATTTCGCGGCGATTCTCCGTGGTGTGACGGCAGTTTATGTTCTTGCCCGTGAGGTTGACGATTGCTTCCGCGCCATCCATTGCGCTTGTCCAATCGCCGATCGTTTTGCCATCCCACTGTAGATAATCAACCCCATCGTCGCGGTGCGCCGAGCCGCGGCCAAGCACAGCGACCTCATAACCTTTCGCGACGAAAATGGGCGCCAACGCCTGGCCCACAAAACCGCTGCCGCCTGCGAGAACAATGCGTTTCATAGAGGGTGCAGGTTGAGCGCCGCGCAGCCGTAAATAATGACGAGCCCTGTGAAGAGAAATGTCAGCCCATGGTAGCCGACCCGTCGAAAAGTCGTCGTGAGAAACTCTCGCGCATCGAACACGAAGAACTGCACGGCCAGGCGCGCCAACCAGAAAATGGCGATGATTGCACAGACCGAGCGGGCGAAGGAGGCGCCCGACGCGAGTTCGTCGGCGTGCAAGAGCGTGAGCGCACCAAAGGAAATGATCACCAGCAGTATGAAGCAGCCGTAGGCCCAGAAAAGCCGGCGCAGAAACGGATGCAGCGCCGCGAGATTCGTCCGCCAATCAAGCACGCGGGGTGTAAGCGCGCTCGCAATGAGGATCACGAAGTGCAAAAGGCCGCCGGCAAGAAGCAAGGTTTTCATAGCGCGCCGATTGTTTGCATGAAAGGAACGACGACCTGCCTGACGAACGCTGGATGAAAGAGCCAGTACGCCGGACCCGCGACCACGATCATCGTGAACACCCACCCAGAAATGCCGCCTCCGAGTCGAAGCGCTTTGCCGGCCGAACTGTGTTCGACTGAAACGCCAAGTCCCTGGACAAGGAAATATCCCGTCGGCAATCCAAAGCCGGCGCGCGCCGGCAGCGAGATAACCAATTCATGGATTAATCCCGAGACCGCGAACGCAATCAAAGTGGCGGCAACGCTCCCGGTATGGCGCGCGACCGGGCGAAAGACCAGGCGAAGTGCGAGATCGTTAAAGGCCGCGTTCCACCGTCGTCCCCAAAATTCGGAGACGGAGGTCGAGCCGAGCGGACGATTCATGATCGGCGGAGCATCGACGCGCAATGCTCTCCATCCGATGCTCGCGAGGTCGAACAAGCCGAAGTGCAGCATCAGGATCATTCCCACCATCCCGATCCAGCCCATGAGAATTTCCCCGGCCGCATGTCGCGCAACAACGAAGAGCAGAAGCGCTCCCATCAGAATCCGAACGGCGGCGAGTGCCGCGGTCTTCATCATCTCCGCGCGAGAAGGGCACGGCGCGAGATCGGGCGAAAGAAAACGGGCCGCGTCCATCCCCGGCCAGGCGAAGAGGTAAGCAACGGCCCGAAACGGGCAAACCCGGCCGGACCGACGAATCGCATTTCCGAGCGTGAGCCATTTGCAGCCGAAAAATATCGCGAAGGCCATCAACCACATGAAGACCCACGCCGGCAAAAATCGCTTCGTCGCGAGTGTGACGAGCGGAAGAATCGCCAGGAGAACCCATCGCGTCCGAACAGAAAACTTCGGAGCTGCAGCGTTATTGATTGCGCATGTGCGATGGGCTGCGACCCATCGATAGAGACGCTGCAGCACCGCGTGGACGAATGGCAGACGAGCGAGAAAGGCCAGGGGACGGGCCCACCAAAGTTGGCGAGACAGAAAGATCACAGCGTCGGCGCCGCCGAAGATCTCGCCGGTCTTCGTAAGAACACGCATTTCCTCGAGAGCCTCTTCCCCGGTCATGTTCAATCGCCGTTGCACCCATTCGTGCTGGAGCGGTTCGAAATAGAATCCGCGTTTCGCAAAAGTGCTCTCGAATCGAAGGGCGAGTTCGCGGCAGAAGCTGCAATCGCGGTCGTAGAAAATCCAGCCGCGGGAGGAAACGGCTTCCGCTGCTTCTGTTATTTCTGTCAGTTCAGAAATCATGCAGTAAATTTTTTTAAGCCGCCGCGCCGATTCCCAGCAGTTTGAAAGCTTTGTCCCCAAGCTTCGCCAGTTTCAGGACAGCGGGCGTCGGCAGTTTCTCCATTCGATCGTAGGCGGTCGTGGCGATCTCGAAGAAGTTCAGCAGTTCCGCCAGCCGATCACGCGTATAAGGGGCGGCGGACTTGGCCTTGCCCGATTCGTCGATGCAATCGCGCAACACCCGCAAGGTCGGCTCGATCTCGCGTTTCTTTCGCTCGCGCGCGATGACGCGAAACATCGCGAAAACGTCCTTCATCGATTCGAAGTGATCGCGGCGATCGCCGATCACGTGGACGACGCGAACGATGCCCCAGTTCTGAAGCTCGCGAAGGCTGGTGCTGATATTGGAGCGGGCGACGCCCAGCGTTTGCGCGATTTCATCGGCCGGGATCGGTTTCTCGGAGAGGAACAACAGGGCGTGGACCTGCGCGACGGTGCGGTTGATACCCCAACGGGTCCCCATTTCACCCCAATGAAGGACGAACTTTTGGGCGATGGGCGAGAGATTTGTCATGGCTGTCAGTCTTTTCTGTCTAAACAGAAACTAAAGAAACCAAGCAGACAGTCAACTGCAAAAGTTTCGAGCCCTCTCCAGACAAAAATGCTCGGAAAATGTTGTTGCGGGCAGGGGAATCGTTTCTATATTGCCCGCTCTCCGCATCAGGTGCGTGGGGAAGGTGGACACCGGCCTGTGCGGTTTTTTTGTCGCCCGGATTACGAGATCGGGCGGCTTTTAATTTAACGAAGATGCCAACAATCAATCAACTAATTCGCAAGGGACGAAAAAAGGTTTCGGTGAAATCAAAATCACCGGCGCTGAAGAATTGTCCGCAGCGCCGCGGTGTCTGCACCCAGGTTATGACGCGCACGCCGAAGAAGCCGAATTCTGCCCTGCGAAAAGTGGCAAAAGTGCGGTTGACGAACGGCCAGGAAGTGATTGCCTACATTCCCGGCGAAGGACACAATTTGCAGGAGCATTCGATCGTGCTCGTGCGAGGCGGAAGGGTGAAAGATTTGCCGGGCGTGCGTTATCACATTGTGCGGGGAACGCTCGATAGCCTCGGAGTTGATGGACGCCGTCGCAGCCGATCGAAATATGGTGCGAAACGCCCAAAAGCCGGCGGAGATGCCGCGGCCAAAGAGGGTGGAAAGAAGAAATAAATTTAGCTCAGTAATCAGTACGGAAACAATATTTCATGTCTCGTCGGCGGAAAGTTTACAAAAAAGAGGAGAAGCTCGACTCGCGTTACGGCAGTCCTGCGGTCGCGCGCCTCATTTCCACGGTGATGAAGCGGGGCAAGAAATCGCTCGCGGAACGGATCGTTTACACCGCGATCGATAAATCGCGCGAAGGTTCTGACGCGGTTGATCCGCTCGAAATCGTAAATAAGGCGCTCGAAAATGTGCGCCCTCGTCTCGAAGTAAAATCGCGTCGCGTCGGTGGCGCTACGTATCAAGTGCCGATGGAAGTCACGCCGGCACGCCAGGTTTCTCTCGCGATGCGCTGGATCGTCCAATACGCCGATAACCGTCGCGGCATGCCGATGGCGGAAGCGCTCGCGGCCGAATTGAAAGACGCCGCGTCTGGTCAGGGCAACGCGATCAAGAAGCGCGACGACACCCACAAAATGGCGCAGGCCAACCGCGCCTTCGCCCACTTCCGCTGGTAGATTTATGGCGACCGCGACTCTAGAAAAGGCAGCTGCGTCGGCGAATCCAAATTCGCCGGACCGGAAGTACCCGCTCGAGCGGACGCGGAACATCGGCATTGCCGCGCACATCGATGCCGGTAAGACGACGCTGACCGAGCGCATCCTTTTTTACACCGGCATGATCCACAAGATCGGGGAAGTGCACGAAGGCACGACCGTGACGGATTGGATGGAGCAGGAACGCGAGCGGGGCATCACGATCACATCGGCGGCGACCACCTGCGCCTGGATGCAGAAGACGGAGCCGGGCGTCTACAAGATGTACGACGGCATCAAAATGCGCGTGAACATCATCGACACGCCGGGACACGTTGATTTTACCGCCGAGGTCGAGCGCTCCTTGCGCGTCCTCGACGGTGCAATCGCGGTGTTCGATGCTGTTGCAGGTGTTCAACCGCAGTCGGAAACGGTCTGGCGTCAGGCGAACAAATACAATGTGCCGCGCATCGCGTTCATCAACAAAATGGATCGCGTCGGCGCTGACTTCGATGCCTCGATCGACTCGATGCACAAAAAACTCGGCGCAAATGCGTGGCCGATTTTGATTCCACTCGGCAAGGAAGATTATCTCAAAGGCCAGCTCGACGTCGTGAACCGCAAAGCGGTGTTCTATCTCGACGACGACTCGATGGGTTCCATTTACGAAGTGCGCGAGATTCCTGAAGAGAACAAGGCACTGGTCGAAAAGGCTTACGCAACCCTGGTAGAACAAATTTCTAACATTGATGATGAAATCGCGGAGGCGGTTCTAGAAGAGAAGGAGATCACGCCGCAGATGCTCAAGGCGGGAATCCGTCGCCAAACGATCGCAAACAAGTTTGTCCCCGTGGTCGGCGGCTCTGCTTTCAAAAACAAAGGCGTCCAGTATCTCGTCGACGCGGTCATCGATTATCTTCCCGGTCCGCTCGACATTCCGCCAGCAGTCGGCATGGAGCCTGACACGCACGAAAAGATGGATGCGCCGACGGATGACAACGGCAAATTCTGTTCGCTCGCGTTTAAGCTTTGGAGCGATCCCTTCGTCGGAAAGCTAGTTTTCTTCCGCGTCTACTCCGGTTCGCTCAGCAAAGGCGACAACGTCTACAATCCGCGCACTAACAAACGGGAACGCATCAGCCGCTTGATTCAGATTCAAGCCGACAAGCGCGAGGATATCGACACCTGCTATTCGGGCGACATCGCGGCGATCGTGGGAATCAAGAACATCACGACCGGCGACACGCTCTGCGATGAGGATTTTCCGATTCTGCTCGAGCCGCCTTCGTTTCCTGATCCGGTTATCTCGATGGCGATCGAGCCGAAGACGAAACAGGACCAGGAGAAGATGGGCATCGCGCTCCAGCGGCTCTCCGAGGAAGATCCGACCTTCAAGGTCTTCACGCACGAGGATACCGGCCAAACGATTATCGCGGGAATGGGCGAGCTCCATTTGGAAATTATCCGCGACCGGATGCTGCGCGAGTTCAAGGTGGACGCGAACGCGGGCAAACCGCAGATCGCCTACCGCGAGACGATCACCGTCCCGTCTGATGGCGAGGGCAAGCTGATCAAACAATCAGGTGGCCGCGGTCAGTACGGTCACGTCATCGTCAAGGTGCAGCCGAACGAGCGTGGCAAAGGCATTACGATCGAGAACAAAGTCGTCGGCGGCAATATTCCGAAGGAATACATCCCGGCCTGCAAAAAGGGGATCGAAGAAGCGATGCTCAACGGCGTCGTCGGTGGCTACCAGGTGATCGACGCGAACATCGATATCGTCGACGGCTCGTATCACGACGTCGATTCGAACGAAATGGCCTTTAAGCTGGCTGCAATTTTCGCAGTGAAAGACGCTTTCAAGAAAGCGAAGCCGATCCTGCTCGAGCCGATCATGAAGGTAGAGAACGCGACCCCGGAGGAATATCAGGGCGATATCATGGGTGATTTGAATCGCCGCCGCGGCAAGATTGAGAGCATCGAAGTGAAAGGGAATCTCACCATGGTGCAGGCCGAAGTTCCGCTCGCGGAAATGTTCGGTTACGCCACTGCGATCCGCTCACTTTCAAAGGGCCGTTCGAGTTACTCGATGGAGCCATCACATTTCGAACAGGTGCCCGCGCAGCTCGTGGCGGCCGTCCTTGATCAGAAGGAAACCAAATGACGAACGGCCAACGCATCCGCATCCGCTTGAAAGCATTCGACCATCGCATGCTCGATCAATCCGCGATCGACATCGTCGAGACGGCGAAGCGCACCGGTGCGCGCGTGGCGGGTCCGATTCCGTTGCCGACGCTGATCGAAAAATTTACGGTGAACCGTTCTCCCCACGTCGACAAAAAGTCGATGGACCAATTTGAAATTCGGACGCACAAACGCCTGCTCGACATCATCGAGCCGACCGCGAAAACGGTCGACGAGTTGAAGAAACTCAACCTGCCGGCGGGCGTGGATATTACGATCAAGATTTAGCGGTCTAGCTTCAACATTTGCAAACACACGACCATGAGCATCGGTTTACTAGGACAAAAGATCGGCATGACCAGCGTTTACGACGCGAACGGTCGGATGCGTCCGGTGACCGTGATCGCGGCCGGCGATAACGTGCTCTTGCGCCGGGTCACGGCGGAGAACGACGGTTATTCCGCGATCAAGGTCGGCTTCGACGTGCAAAAAGAATCGCGCGTGAACAAGGCGCTGCTGGGCGAATTCAAGGCCGCCGGTTCCGAGCCGAAGAAGTTGATGAAGGAGTTTCGTTTGGATGCGGATGCGCCGGAAGGCGAAATCAATTTGAGCGTCACGCAATTTCAGCCGGGCGATTGGGTCGATGTTATCGGCAAGTCGAAGGGCAAGGGTTTTCAGGGCGTCATGAAGAAGCACAACTTCCAGGGACAAGGCTCCTCCCACGGCTCGAAGACGCATCGGCGGAACGGCGCGGTCGGCAACCGATCCACGCCTGGACGTATTTGGAAAAACATGGGCATGCCCGGACACATGGGTGACGAGCGCGTGACCGTGCAAAACCTGCAGGTCATGCAGGTGCGCGAATCGGAGAAAGTGATTTTGATTAGCGGCGCGGTGCCGGGATCCAACGGCAGCTATGTCGTGATCCGGCCTGCCATCAAGAAACCCGCGGGAGAAGAGAAAGCGAAATGAGCGCGAAAGTCTTAACCGCAGCCGCGGCCAAGGAAGCGAAGATCGAGCTGATCGAGAACTCTCGCGGAACGCAGGCGCTCCATGACGTTGTCGTGGCGATGCGCGCCGCGCGTCGTTCTGGATCCGCGAACACGAAGTCGAAAGCGGACGTGAATCTTTCCGGCGCCAAACCGTGGCGGCAAAAGGGAACGGGTCGCGCCCGTGCTGGCTATAAATCTTCCGTGATCTGGCGTGGCGGCGGCGTCGTGTTCGGACCGAAGCCGCGCGATTACTCCAAGAAAACTTCCAAGACCGTGCGGCGTCTGGCGTTCCAGAAAGCGTTGAGCGAGCGGATCAAGGCGGGAGACGTGCTGACGGTCGATAAGTTTGCTGTCACGGAAGCGAAAACAAAATCGTTCGTCGCGATGCTAAAAAAGCAGACCGACGCTCGGAAAGTTTTGGTGCTTTCGGATTCGTTTGACGAGAACACCTACCGGTCGGCGCGTAACATCAAGCCGGTCCTGCTCGCCACCGGGATGAATGTGAATGCGGAACAGCTCCTCGCGTTCGACAAAATTTTGATCACGCCGTCCGCATTGGAACAACTGGCCGAAAGGATGAACCGCGAATGAACGAACCATACGATCTCATCCAGACCGTTCAGCTGACCGAGAAGGCCACACTCCTCGGCGATAAGCTGAATAAATACGTTTTCCGGGTCTCGCCGCGCGCGAACAAGATTCAGATCAAGCACGCGATCGAGAAATTGTTCAACAAGAAGGTCGTGGCGGTAAACACGTGCAATTACGCCGGCAAAAAGAAGCGTGAACGCCGCGCCGACTTCGGCCGCAAGGCGCATTGGAAAAAGGCAATCGTGACCCTCAAGGAAGGCGACAAGATCGACCTCGTCTAACTGGTTATGGCTCTCAAAACTTTTCGTCCACTTACTCCCGCGCTCCGGTTCAAGTCACTGCCGGCTTTTACCGAGATCACGAAGTCGACTCCGCACAAGAGTCTTACCGAGGTGAAGAAGAGAAGCGGGGGCCGGAACAACAACGGCCGGCTGACCTCGCGGCACATTGGCGGCGGACATAAACAGAAATACCGGCGGGTTGATTTTAAACGGCGGAAGCACGGGATCGCGGCTGAAGTGACGGCGATCGAGTACGATCCGAACCGTTCCGCCCGCATCGCGCTTATTAAGTACACGGATGGCGAGATGAGCTACATCCTCGCGCCGGATGGATTGACGGTTGGCGCGACCGTGATGTCGGGGAACGAGGCGACGCCCGATCTGGGAAACTCGCTCCCGCTCAGCATCATTCCGCTCGGCTCAAACATTCATAACATCGAGATCGCGCCGGGTCGCGGCGGGCAGATTGCACGCAGCGCCGGGCAACAGGCGACGCTGAGCAACCGCGAGGCTGGTTACGCGCTGGTGAAACTTCCCTCAGGCGAAATTCGCCGGATTCACGACAGCTGTTTCGCGACCATGGGCCAGGTCGGCAATGTCGATCACATGAACGTGGCGAGCGGCAAGGCCGGACGTACGCGCTGGCAGGGCCGGCGTCCGCATGTCCGCGGCATGGTCATGAACCCGATCGATCACCCGATGGGCGGCGGCCAGGGTAAGTCAAAGGGTGGCGGCGGACGGCATCACCCGGTCAGTCCATGGGGACAGCTCGCAAAAGGATTCAAGACGCGCTCGAAGCATAAGCCGAGCGATCGGTTCATCATGCAGGACCGGCGCAAGAAGTAATTTTGATTTATGGCTAGATCGCTAAAAAAAGGACCGTTCGTTGCCCCGCATCTTCTCGAGAAAATCGACAAGATGAATACGTCGGGCGTTAAGAAACCGATCAAGACCTGGGCGCGCCGTTCGATGGTGACGCCCGATTTCGTCGGCCACACCTTCATGGTCCACAACGGCAAAATTTTTATCTCCGTCTTCGTCACGGAGAACATGGTCGGTCACAAACTCGGGGAGTTTTCGGCCACGCGTATCTTTAAGAAACACGGTTCGCACACGGCGAAGGTGACGAAGTAGTTGAGGAAAATTTTTGTAGTCTTGGGATGCATGACGCTGGCTCGAGGGCTGGCGGCAGAGGGGAATAGTTCTTTGTCAGAATCCAAAATTGAAAATGCGGACACGAAAGTTACCGCTGCGTCTCTTCTTTCACAGAACGAGGAATTGCGGAGGCAGCTTTCGCTCGCGCGCGAGTCGGTCAAGACATTGACCGACAGCCTGGCGGCGTCGAATGTGGAGGCGGAAGTTTATCGCCGGAAATATTCGGACCTGCAGTTGCGCATGGAAGCGCTCGGGATCGAGTCGGCGAACAAGGATCGCGCGAAGATCGAGCAGCGGCTGCTGAGCGCGGTGTCCGATCTGCAGGTATTGCAGAAGGAGCGCGAACAGTATCGCGACCAGGCGTTGCGTTTGAGCGAGGCGATTTTGCATCTGCTCAAGACTTCGACCGGGGGCGAGGCGCAGGCGCGGATGGACGTCGAAGCGCAGTTGCGGGCGACGAGTGAATTGATCGCGAAGGCGGAGAACGCTGCGGCGGAAACGGCGACGTTGATGGACGGGAGCGTGATCAGCGTGAAGGAAGAATGGTCGCTGGTGGTGGGCAATTTCGGGGAGAAGCAGGGGGTGAAGATGGGAATGCCGCTTCGGGTGATGCGGGGAGACAAGCGGATCGCGACGCTGCGGGTGGTGGATGTGCGCCAGAAGATTTGCGGCGCGGTGATCCAAGAAATGGGTTCTGAGAAAATTAAAGTGGGCGACCGCCTCCAGGCGGATGCCCGCAAGAATGTGAGTTTGAAATAGAATTTAAAATGCAAGTTAGCTCGACATATAAGTACGCGAAGATTTCGCCTTTCAAGGTGCGCGAAGTCACACGCGCGATTCAGGGCCTGCCGGTTTCGGCAGCGCTCGATCTCGTCGCGTTCAGCCCGAAAAAGGCGGCCGGCTTCATCGCCAAAACGTTGAAGAGCGCGGTCGCGAACGCGGAGAACAACGCGAATCTTCGGGTGGAAGGTCTCGTCGTGAAAGAAGCGACTGTGGGCGAGGGGCCGACCATGAAGCGAATGATGGCACGCGCCCGTGGAAGCGGCAGCCGCATCCTGAAACGCAGCAGCCATATCCGGATCATTTTGACCGACGAGATCGAGATCAAGACGCGGGATAAGAAAAAGGGCGGCAAGAAATCAGGCGGGAAGAAGAAGGCTCACACAAAGGCCACAAAGGGCGCGAAGGAAAACAAGGCTGAGGTGAAGACTGAGAAAGCTGAAGCCGCGGCTGAAGAGACCAAGCCAGAGACCAAAGAATAATTATGGGACAGAAAGTTAATCCGATTGGTTTTCGTCTCGCGGTGAATCGCGATTGGCGTTCGAAGTGGTACGCCTCGCCGCAGGAGATGCCGGCGTTTCTGCACAGCGACCTCAAGATTCGCAACTACGTGAAGAAGAAACTCCAGTTCGCTGCGGTCTCGAAGATCGTGATCGAGCGCGCCTGGAACAGCATCCGTGTGACGATTTACACGGCGCGGCCGGGGATCGTGATCGGCCGCAAAGGCGCGGAGATCGAGAAGATGACCGAAGAGATTTCGAAGATGGCGTCGGGCAAGCAGATCAAGATCGACATCCAGGAGATCAAGACGCCGGAGCTCGACGCGCAGCTCGTCGCTGAAAACGTGGCGTTGCAAATCGAACGCCGGATCGCTTACCGCCGCGCGATGAAAAAAGCGGTGCAAGTAGCGATGGATTTTGGGGCGCAGGGAATTCGGTTGCGCAGCTCGGGCCGATTAAACGGCGCCGAGATCTCGCGCTCGGAATGGTACCGCGAAGGCAAGGTCCCGCTCCACACTTTGCGGACACCGATTGATTACGGATTTGCGGAAGCGAACACGGTTTACGGCAAGATCGGTGTGAAATGCTGGTTGTGTAAGAAGGAAGAGCCGGTCGCCGATGCGCCTGCTGTTCTGCCGCCGCCGCCCGAGCCGGCCCAGGTTTAATTTTTTAGGAGACTGTTATGCCATTGATGCCCAAACGCGTGAAGTACCGGAAGACCCAGCGAGGTAGCCGGAAGGGAACTGCTTCGCGCAATCTGCGAATTGATTTCGGCGAGTTCGGCCTGCAGACGCTCGAACGCGCCTGGATCACGAACACGCAGATCGAAGCGGCTCGTGTGGCGCTGACCCGCAGCATGAAGCGCAAAGGCAAGCTTTGGATCCGCATTTTCCCGGACAAATCGGTTACGTCGCGTCCGCCTGAAACCCGAATGGGCAAGGGCAAAGGCCAGCCCGAGTATTGGGTGGCGACGGTCAAGCCGGGGAACATTTTGTTCGAGTTGGACGGCGTGACGGAATCGGTTGCGCGCGAATCGCTCCGGCTGGCGGCGGATAAATTGCCGGTCCGGACGAAGTTCCTGACCCGACATCATGTGGCCGCGGCCTAACGAACATGAAGACTTATTGTTATTCTCGATCCTGTAGCCGTCGCCCTGTGGGCGACGTGAGATGCGGCCGCGTCTTCTCCCGGCGCTTCGCGCAGCGAAGCGGCTACAGAAGAGGGGGCGACGGAATATGAAATTCAAAGAAGTATCGGAGATGAGCAGCGACGAGTTGGTGACGAAAAAACGCGATATGCGGCAGGAGAGCCTGCATCTGCGTTTGCAGCAGCAGAGCGGGCAATTGGAACAGCCGAGCCGGTTACGGCTGTTGCGCCGCGAAGTCGCGCGGATCGAAACGGTTCTCTCCCAACGCGCCGCGAAAGCGGAGAAGAAATAAGGATTTATGGCTGAAGAGACTAACGAATCGACCACGAACACGACTGCGCGTGGAGCCCGCAAGACGAGGACCGGCGAAGTGATTTCGAGCGGGATGAACAAGACGATTGTCGTTCGGACGGTGACACGCGTACCGCATGCGAAGTTCGGCAAGATCGTGAAGCAGATGAAAAAGTTTTACGCGCACGACGAAGAGAACAAAGCCAAGGCCGGCGACACGGTGCGGATCATGGAGACGCGGCCGCTGAGCAAATTGAAGCGCTGGCGGCTGGTCGAAGTGGTGCAGAAGTAAGAGGGAAATTTTTATGGTTTACCTACGATCCAGACTCGATGTGGCGGACAACAGCGGCGCGCGAATGGCGACGATGATCGGCGTGATCGGCAAGGGAACCGCGCAATGTGCCGGCATTGGTGATGTGATCGTTGCGAACGTCAAGGAAGCCAGCGCTACCGGCACTGTGAAAAAAGGCGAGGTGATTCGCGCGGTGATCGTGCGGACCCGTCAGCCAATTAAGCGCAGCGACGGATCGGTTCTGCGCTTCGACAACAACGCAATCGTCGTGATCGACAAAGATTTGAATCCGCGCGGCACCCGGATATTTGGGCCGGTCGCGCGGGAGCTGCGGGAGCGGAACTTCATGAAGATCGTTTCGCTCGCTCCGGAAGTTTTATGAACCGCATCAAGCTGCACGTCCGAAAAGGCGACAACGTCGAGGTCATCTCCGGGAATTTCAAAGGTTCCTCGGGCAAGGTGCTCGAAGTGATCGCGCGCAAGGAGCGCGTGTTGATCGAGGGCGTGCGGATGATCAAGAAGCACCTGAAGAAGTCGCAGGACAATCCGCAGGGAAAAATCCAGGAGCGAGAAGGCCCGATTCACATCTCGAATGTGAAGGTGCTGGAGCGCGGTGAACGCGCGGCGAAAGGCAAAGGGGGCAAGAAGAAGGTGACGAAAGAAAAGGCGCCGAAAGCCAAGGGTTCGAAAGATAAAGAAGCGAAGGAAGAATAGGCCGTGAAGAACGAATTTTATCAGGATTACAAAGACCGCGTGATGCCGGCCTTGCAAAAAACGCACGGCTATACGAACCCGCACCAGGTCCCGAAAGTGGAGAAGGTCGTGATCAACACTTCGGTCGGCTCGCAATCGGACGTCAAGCAGGCGCTCGAAGATGCGAAGGCCGAGCTGGCTTTGATCAGCGGCCAGAAACCTTCCGAGACGCGGGCGAAGAAGAGCATTGCGAATTTCAAGCTGCGTCAGGATCAGGCGATCGGCGCCAAGGTTACGTTGCGCGGCGAGCACATGTATGAATTTCTCGAGCGCCTGATCAAGGCGTCGCTGCCGCGCATCCGCGATTTTCGCGGGGTATCCCCGAAAGGTTTCGACGGCCACGGCAATTACACGCTCGGCGTTTCCGACCAGGCGATCTTCCCCGAGGTCGAGCTGGATAAAATCAAGCGCAACATCGGATTTGATGTTACCATCGTCACCACCGCGCGGACGAACGAAGAGGCCAAATCGCTCTTGAGCGAGATGGGAATGCCCTTCAGCGATCGGGCCAAAAAAGCCGTCGCAGCCGTTCCCGCCGCCGAAGCCACCGAATCGAAATGAGCACAGTTACCGATCCTATTGCCGACCTTCTCGCCCGCGTGCGCAATGCCGCGAACGCGCAGAAGACTGAGATGTTTGTCCCGTACTCGAAGATCAAGGCGGAGATCGTGCGCATTTTGAAGGACGAAGGCTACATCACGGATTACTCGGTCGATACGGAAGGGGCGCATCCGCGCATCAAGATCACGAACAAGATCGCCAACCGCACCAGTGCCATCACTGGTTTGAAGCGCGTGAGCCGTCCGGGCTTGCGGCGTTACGTCGGCGCGCAGGAAATTCCACGCGTCCTCGGCGGAATGGGCGTCTCGATTCTTTCAACGCCGCGCGGAATTCTTTCGGGACGCGAAGCGAAAAAACAAAACGTGGGAGGCGAGCTGCTGGCCTACGTTTGGTAGCCGAATTTTTTTATGTCACGGATTGGAAATAAGGCGGTCGAGATTCCGGATAAGGTGAAGGTGAACATCGGAGACGATGGCGCCGTGGCCGTGGAAGGCCCGAAAGGAAAGCTAAGCTGGACGTTGCCGCGCGAGATCAAGGCAAGTGTGAAGGATAATCGCGTATCGCTCGTGCGCGATGCGGAGACGCGGAGCGTGAAAGCGCTGCACGGTCTCTCGCGCAGTCTGGTCCACAACATGGTCCAGGGCGTGAGCGAAGGTTTTTCGAAGAACCTCGAGATCGAGGGCGTGGGTTTCAAGGCGGCTGTGCAGGGTTCGACCCTGAATCTCGCGCTCGGAAAATCTCATCCGATCCTGTTTCCCATTCCGAAAGAAATCAAAATCACCGTGACCGAAAACACCAAGATCGCGATCGCAGGCATCGACAAGAAGCTGGTCGGCCAGGTTGCCGCAGATATCCGCCGGTATTACCCGCCGGAGCCTTACAAAGGCAAGGGCGTGCGTTATGCGGGCGAGATCGTGCGGCGCAAGGAAGGCAAAACGGTTCAATAGCCATGGCACTCCGCGATCGTAAGGAAATCCGGCACCGCATTCACACGCGGATCAGGAAACGCGTCAGCGGCACGGCCGAGCGGCCGCGTCTGGCGGTCCATTTTTCGGGCAAGCACGTTTACGCGCAGGTTATCGACGACGATGCCGGCAGGACGCTGGCCTCTGCCGCTACGACAGAGGAAAAGGTGGTGGGCAAATCCAAGGCGGGAGCGAATCGCGCTTCCGCCGAAAAAGTCGGCAAGGCAATTGCCGAACGTCTGCTTTCCAAGAAAGTCGACAAGGTCATCTTCGATCGCGGCGGTTTTCTTTATCACGGAAAAGTGAAAGCTCTCGCGGACGCGGCCCGTGAAGGCGGACTCAAATTTTAGAACATCATGGCACAACAACACGGCGGCGGACGACGACAGGAACGCCACACTGACAAGAGCTCAGCGGCAAGAGGCGACACGACCGAGAAGGTGGTGTTCATCAACCGTTGCGCGAAGGTCGTCAAAGGCGGCCGGCGTTTCAGCTTTAGCGCGTTGATTGTCGCGGGCGATCACGACGGCAAAGTCGGCGTCGGCTTTGGCAAGGCGAACGAAGTGGCGGAAGCGATCCGGAAGGCTTCGGAAGCCGCGCGCAAATCGATGGAGAAAATGTCGCTGCACGAGAACACGATTCCGCATGAGACGATTGGCGAGTATGGCGGTGGGCGCGTGCTGTTACGGCCGGCCTCGCCGGGCACGGGCGTCATCGCGGGCGGCGGCGTGCGCGCCGTAGTCGAAGCGGTCGGCATTCGTGATGTCCTGGCGAAGTCGCTGGGCTCGAGCAATCACTCGAACGTGGTCAAAGCGACCATCGAAGCGCTGCGCGGTCTGCGGCGGCGCGATGAGATTTTGAAAACGCGCGGGATTCGCGTGAACGACCGCAAAGAAGTGGAGCAACCATCATGATCCGGTTGCATAACATGCGGACGCGGCCCGGTTCGAAACACCGGGTGAAACGGCTCGGTTGCGGCGAAAGCTCCGGGCACGGCAAGACCAGCGGCAAGGGCCACAAAGGCCAGAAGGCGCGTTCGGGCGGCAGCCTCCGGCTCGGATTCGAAGGCGGCCAGATGCCACTCATCCGCCGACTCCCCAAGCGCGGTTTCAACAACGCGGCTTTCCATAAAAATTACGCGGTCGTCAATCTGAGCGACCTGAGTTCTTTCAAGGAAGGCACCGTGGTGAACGAGCAACTTCTTCGCGAATCGAACCTGGTCCGCGGCAACGGCGCCGGACTCAAGATTCTCGGGGATGGCGAATTAAAGCACGCTCTCTCCATCGAGGCCGACAAGATCAGCGCTTCCGCTCGCGAAAAAATCGAGAAAGCCGGCGGCAGTGTGACGTTGCGGCAGAAGCCCGTGCAGGGTCCGCGTGAAGCCGAACAACCCGCGCCTGCGACGGAATCCTCGGAAACCGAATCCGCCAAGCCCAAAGCGAAGGCAAGGAAGCCCGCGGCGAAAAAGAAGACGCCCGCCAAACCCGCGTCCAAGAAGTCGTCTCGAAAGAGCTAGCGTTTTGCGGTCGATCACCCACTTCTAGTCGATGGTTTCGGCGTTCCTAAACACGGTCAAGATACCGGAACTGCGGCGGCGCATTCTGTTTACCCTCGCGGTCATCGTGATCGTGCGGCTCGGCGCGGCCATCACGACGCCGGGCGTTAATCAGGCCGTGATTCAGGAGTGGTTCCGCACTTCGCTCACCGAAAAACAGGGCGGCAACGTCGCGGCGCTTTTCAATTTGTTCAGTGGCGGCGCGCTGGAGAATTGCGCGATTTTTTCGCTCGGCATCATGCCTTACATCAGCGCATCGATCATGTTGCAGTTGCTCACCGCGGTGATTCCGCAACTGGGCCGGCTGGCAAAAGAGGACGGCGGCCGCCAGAAGATCATGCAATACACGCGGTACGCCACCGTGGTGCTTTGTCTCTTTCAAGCGTACCTGCTCGCGGTTTCCTTTCAGCATCCCGAATCGTATCAGACCATGCTGCCGGGAATCACGGAGACCACGGCCCGGCTTGGGATACCGCTCGTGGACGACACGGGCATGATGTTCCGAATCATAACGGTGCTCTCGCTCACGACGGGCACGCTATTTTTGATGTGGCTCGGCGATCAGATCACCGAGCGCGGCATTGGTAACGGCATTTCGCTCATCATTACCATCGGCATCGTGGCGCGTCTTCCCGCCGCGCTCGCGCAGGCCTGGAAGACCTTCGTGCCTTCGGCGGAGAGCGGCGCGAGCCCGGCTAATCCAGCCATTCTCGTGTTGATGATCGCGTTTCTATTTATCGTGATCGCATCCGTGATCGCGGTCACGCAAGGGGTGCGCAAGATCACCGTGCAATACGCCAAGCGCGTCGTCGGCCGCAAAATGTACGGCGGCCAGACGCAATATATGCCGCTCAAAGTGAATTACGCCGGCGTCATGCCGATCATCTTTGCGTGGGCACTTCTACTTTTTCCCACCACGATCGTCAGCGTCGCTTTCAAGAATAGCCGGACTGCCAAGACAATCGCTGACATGCTTTCGGTCGGCTGGCTGCACTATGTCGTCCTGGCGGCGATGATTTTCTTCTTCAGTTATTTCTGGGTGGCGACACAATTTCAACCGTCCCAAATCGCCGACGATCTGAAGAAGTACGGCGGTTACATTCCCGGCGTTCGCCCAGGCAAGCCCACAGCCGAATTTCTCGATTACACGATGACGCGGCTCACCTTTGCGGGGGCGATTTTCCTCACGATGATCGCCATTTTGCCGAGTCTGATGAGCCAATGGTTGCACGTGCCACAGATCACCGCGCAATTTTTCGGCGGCACGAGTTTGCTGATCATCGTCGGCGTAATTCTGGACACGATGCGGCAGGTGGAGACCCATCTCATCCAACGGCATTACGACGGATTCCTGCGGAAGGGCCGCATCCGGAGCGGCCGCTTCGATCGCGCGAGTTATGCGCGAGGCGAGGCGGCGCGGAGCAACACTCTGATGTGGCTTTATGTCGGTATCGCGATCATCGTAATCGGCGGTGTGGCGATTTTTCTCTACGGGCACTAAGTGAAAAGACGATTGGTGCTTCTGGGCGCGCCGGGTTCTGGAAAAGGAACTCAAGCCGAGATGATTACCCGGCACTTCGGAATCCCGGTGACTTCGCCCGGTGCCATCCTGCGCCGCGAACGAGAGCTCGGGACGGCGCTCGGATTGGAGACCGCCGACACCACGCAGCACGGCGGATTGGTTTCCGACAAGATCATCGTCGAATTGATCGAGGACTGGCTGCGGTTGCACGGCGGCCATGGATTTGTTTTTGATGGATTCCCGCGCACGATCCCGCAGGCGGAAAGTCTGCAAAATATTCTGGCGCGGCATCGCACGCCGCTCGATCTCGCGATCTGGCTCGATGTCTCGGAGCAAACCGTGGCCGACCGGATAGCGAGCCGGCTGCAATGTCAGGGCTGCGGCTTCACAACCAGTGTCACCAGTGCCTCGTTCGCCGATCGGCCCGTCTGTCCGTATTGCGACGGACACCTCGTCAGACGCAACGATGACGGCGTCGAGGTGCTCAAGAACCGCCTCGCGGAATTCAACAACAAGACTCAGCCGCTGGCGGCGTTTTACGAAAAAGCGAGCTCCCTTCGCAAAATCGATGGTAACCGCGATCGCGAAGCAGTCTTCGACGACATCTCGCGGCTCATCGAGCAATCCGCATGATTCCGATCAAGAGCGCAAAGGAGATCGACAAAATGCGGCTCGCTTGCCGCACCGCCAGCGACGTTCTCGACCGGGTGAGCGAACTGGTCCGACCTGGAATTTCGACCAAGGAAGTGGACCAGGCCGCGGCCGACTTCATGCATGAAGCCGGCGTGCTCAGCGCCTTTCTCGGCTATCGAATCGGACATCGCGTGTTTCCCGGCAACATCTGCATTTCGCTGAACGACGAAATCGTGCATGGCATCGGCAGCCAGCGCCGAATCCAGTACGGCGATATCGTGAAGCTCGATATCGGCGTGATCCAGGACGGTTGGGTGGGGGACACGGCCTCGACGCTCGCCGTCGGCATGATCGACGAACGGACGGAGCGATTGATGCGCGTGACGCAGGTGGCGTTACGCCGCGCGATCGAGACAGCTTCGGAAGGTGTGCGGCTCGGCGACGTTTGCTCAACGATCGAAGACGTCGCGGTGGCCGACGGGTTCAACGTGGTGCGCGAATTCGTCGGGCACGGGGTCGGCCGGAAATTGCACGAAGAGCCGCAGGTGCCGAACTACGGAAAACGCGGCAGCGGCCCGCGCTTGAA
Source organism: Verrucomicrobiota bacterium (assembly GCA_041167325.1). Lineage (GTDB taxonomy): Bacteria > Verrucomicrobiota > Verrucomicrobiia > Chthoniobacterales > UBA10450 > AV80. The sequence goes on from JBEEHH010000019.1 coordinate 87,037, forward strand.
GGCGGGGATGACACTCGCGATCGAACCGATGATTAATTCCGGCACGGCCGCCGTCAGATTACTCAATGACGGCTGGACAGTTAGTACGGCGGACGGAATGCCCTCAGCTCATTTTGAACACACGGTCCTGATCACGAAAGGTGAGCCGGAAATCCTGACATGGCGCGGAAAGACGCAATTGAACTAGAAGGCAAGGTCCTCGAACTCCTGCCCAACACCATGTTCCGCGTCCAGTTGCCCAACGGGCACCGTGTTCTGGCCCATATTTCGGGAAAAATGCGGCTCCATTTCATTCGTATCTTGCCAGGCGATAAAGTTATGCTAGAAGTTTCACCCTACGATTTGTCGAAGGGGCGGATTACGTATCGCCAGAAGTGACAACGCGGAGCCGATCTCCGCGTTTTTCGTCTCGCCAAATCAATCACCATGAAAGTGCGACCATCAGTAAAAAGACTTTGTGTAGCGTGCAAGATCGTGAAACGGAAGAATGTCGTCCGCGTGATCTGCACGAATCCGCGCCATAAGCAGCGGCAGGGATAATTTAAAATGCCAAGATTACTAGGAGTTGAAATTCCGGCGGACAAACGCATCGAAGCGTCGCTGACTTACATCTACGGGATCGGGCCGAGCACGGCGAAGCGCGTCCTCGAGCAGACCAATATCGACCCGAACTTGCGAGCGAAAGATCTGACTCCGCATCAGATCAACGAAATCATCCAGACGATCACCGGCAACAAGATGCTGATCGAGGGCGATCTGCGCCGGGAATTGCAGGGCAACTTGAAGCGGCTCCAGGCGATCAACTGTTATCGCGGCATCCGGCATCGCCGTGGTTTGCCGGTGCGCGGGCAGCGCACTTCCACGAACGCGCGGACGCGCAAAGGACCGCGCAAGACCGTCGGCGTCATTCGCAACAAGGACGCGAAAGCGGGCAAAGTTTAGCGTTAGAGATTTTTAATCATGGCTGATTCAGAAGAAAAGAAACCCGTGGCGAAGACGAAAAAGGCAAAGGCGCCCGAAGCCGAAGGTGGCGAAGCGCCGACCGCGGAAGTTGCAGCTCCGGTTTCCAACACTCCTGCTGTGAGCCCTGAAGAGGCTCCGGCTCCCGTGACCGCCGAAGCTCCCGCGAAACCGGCGAAGAAACCGAAAGCCAAGAAAGAAGAAGTCGCCGCGCCCGAGCCGCCGAAGGAAAATCTCTCGCTCGATCCGAACGACGTGGAGAAGCCGAAGATCGTTAAGGCCAAAGGAAGCAAGAACGTTCACACCGGCATCGCGCACGTCCTCTCGACCTTTAACAACACGATCGTCACCATCACCGATCTCAAGGGGAATGTGATCGGCTGGTCGAGCGCCGGCAAAGTTGGTTTCAAAGGCTCGCGCAAAAGCACTGCTTACGCCGCGCAGATGGTCGCGCAGGACGCCTCTCGTCAGGCGATGGGCCACGGGCTGAAGGAAGTCGAAGTGCTCGTTCGCGGACCAGGCGCCGGCCGTGAATCCGCCGTGCGCGCTCTCCAAGCGATCGGCCTCGATCTCACCGTCATCCGCGACGTCACCCCCGTGCCGCACAACGGCTGCCGTCCTCCGAAACAGCGCCGCGTCTGATTTTCCTACTTCCTAATTCTTACTTCCTACTTTCTTCAAATGGGCAGATACACCGGACCAAAAACCAAAGTTAGCCGCCGCTATGGCGTCCCGCTCTTTGGACCAGCGAAAGCGCTCGAGCGCAAAAATTATCCGCCAGGCATGCACGGACCGAAAGGCTCGCGCCGGAAGCAATCCGATTACGCCATCGCGCTGGGCGAGAAACAGAAGCTGCGGTATCAGTACGGGCTCCTCGAAAAGCAATTTCGCAGGATCTTCCAGACGGCCTTGCGCAAACGCGGCGTCACCGGCGAGACTTTGCTCCAGCTTTTGGAGACGCGGCTCGATAACGTCGTTTTCCGCCTCGGCCTTGCCAACACCCGCAGCGGTGCACGGCAACTCGTTTCACACGGTCACGTCCAGGTGAATAGCCGCAACGTGAACATCGCTTCGTATAATGTCAAAGCCGGCGATGAAGTCATGGTGAAGGACAAGCCGAAATCGCGGCAGCTCGCGTTACGCAATCTCGAGCTGACGCAGATCGCGCCCGTCCCCGATTGGCTCGTGGCAAATCGCGATGCGCTCAGCGGCAAAGTCTCGCGGATCCCAACGCGTGATGAAATGCAGCCGATGGTCAACGAGCAGTTGATCGTCGAGTTGTATTCGCGTTAACCCGCGAGAAACTCAAGCGCTTTGCTGTAACTGCGGCGCTGGAGAAAATGCCGCAACTGCGGATCGATCGTCGGTGGCAAGTTCCGCTCGAGCTGTTCGATCCTTTCGGAGACCTCTCGCAGCCGTTCTGTGTGTCGATCTGAATCGCGCCGGCTATCCTCGTCGCCGATGATCGAAAGGCGTTCCCGCAGGGCGGCGGCCAGATCGGCGAGAATTTTGTCCATCGGAAAAGCTTGAAACGCCATGCGCTTTCGCGCAAGCGTCCATTCATGGGAGAGGGCGCGGCAAAAAAAATCCTGGTGGTGGACGACGATGTCGGGCTGATGCGAGTGACGCGGGAAGCGCTCACTTCGTTTCTCCGGTGCGAGGTGGATACTTCACCGAATCCGGAATACGCCTTCGAGCTGGCGTTGAAAAAAAACTACGATCTACTGATCTTCGATTTCTCGATGCCGATGATTGATGGCGCCATGCTCTTTTTCCTGATCGGCAAGGTCTACAACCATTCCGAACCTCCGCGGGTGGTGCCCCCGCTGCTGCTCGTGACGGGCAAAGGCGATGAAAAGCGCGCGCAGGAACTGTTGAAGGAGGCGGGCGTCCGCGGATTGGTCGCCAAACCCTTCGCGATCAATCGGCTGATCGAGAAAGTTCGGGAGTGTTTGCCGGGAATCGAAACCGCCGGCGTTTAGGTGGATCGAGCGCTCCGCCGCTCGATGGCGGGCAGCAAAACATCGCGCGGCGGAGCGCGCGGTCCACCTATTGAGCTTCCTCGATAAGCTGGCGCCGAGCTTCGATCCAATCGTGGTCTGAATCGCCGGGGAGGGAAAGCCGCATTCGCCGTTCCGCGATGAAGTAGGCCCGGATTCGAATCTCGTCGTCGGTTGGCTCGGCGGCGGGCGCCGGCTCGGTCACCGTGGGGGCCTTTTTCTTCGCAGCCGGTTTCTTCGCTTTCGGTTTCGCTGCGGCAGACCGTGATCTTTTCTTCGGTCCCGGAGCGCCCGCGTTATCGACGGAAGACTCCGAGCCTGCTGCGTTCACGCTTTCTTCTGGTTCGATTTTGGATTTCCTGGCCACGGCTGTTATCTCCGATTGGACGCCTGACCGAATACCGGTCGGGAGCGGGTTGCAAGCGGATTCTGCAAAGCGGTTGCGCGAAGAGAGTAACTTCGCCTACCGTGCCGCCATGCGACATTTCGTTTTCCGCTGGCTCGTTACGACTGTGGGCGTCATGGTCGCCGCCGCCTTGATCAACGGAATCCGATACGACACGACCGGAGCATTGATCGGCGCGGCCCTCCTCCTCGGAATCCTGAATGCATTCGTTCGCCCGGTGTTGCTGATTTTAGGTGCGCCCTTGATTTTGCTGACGCTCGGAATTTTTATCCTGATCATCAACGGACTGATGCTTTACTGGGTGCCAAGCATCGTGAGCGGATTTCACGTCGATGGATTCGGCAGCGCCTTTTGGGGGGCGATCCTGATCGGCGTGATCAGCTGGTTGTTGAGCGCGTTTTTCCGGGGGAGCGATGGCCAGGTCCACGTCCTCACGCATCATACGCAGATCAAGCGCATTCAAGGCCGCGTGATCGAACCCGGGAGCGAACGCGAATGACTTATTGCCTCGGGATGCTTTGCCGCGCCGGCGCGGTCTTCTTGTCCGACTCGCGCACGAGCGCGGGGATGGACAACATCACCATGTGCAGCAAGATGCGAATTTATGAGAAGCCGGGTGACCGGGTCATTTGCATTCTCAGCTCGGGTAATCTTTCCCTGACGCAGGCCACGATCGCATTGATCGACGAGGACCTTCATTTAGGCGCGAACAATGCGAACCGCGAACAATTGACGAACCGGCAGACGCTTTACGAGACCGTTCGCTACGTCGGATCGAAGGTGCGAGAAGTGGAGAAACGAGATCGCGCCGCGCTCGAAGCGGATGGCTTTGATTTCAACATCCACCTGATCGTGGGCGGCCAGATCGCCGGGTTCGCGCCAGAAGTGCACCTGGTTTACCCGCAGGGCAACAGCATCCACGCGACGAGGGACAGTCCTTTTCTGCAGATCGGCGAGCGCAAATACGGCAAGCCGATTCTGGATCGCGGTTTCAGCTACGATACGACCCTGGCCGACGCGGTGAAGGTCGGCATTCTCTCGATCGATGCGACGATGAAAAGCAATGTCGCGGTCGGCCCTCCGATCGATATTCTTTGCTACGAAACCGATTCGCTCCAGGCGAAGTTGCGGGCGCATCTCGACGAAGACGATCCTTACCTGCAAGAGATCAGCGAAAGGTGGCAGGCCGGGCTGGTGAAGCTCGTGAACGAAATGCCCGCGCCGGATTTCAGCAAGCCGGCGCTCGGTTTCGCCACCGCCGCTTAGGAGAGCCTCGAGCCGGAACGAAGCCGATGTTTGGCGGCGATGCTCAAGCGGTCGTTAGGCCACGTGTCAAAATCTGCGGCATCACGAACGCGGCGGACGCCGCGGCGGCCATTGAATTCGGGGCGGACGCGCTTGGTTTCAATTTCTACGCCGGCAGCAAGCGCTGCATTCCGTTGGCCGCAGGAGAATGGATTGCGGAGTTGCCGCCGGAGATCGTCAAGATTGCGGTGGTGGTTAACGCCGATTGGGAGGAGGCCGTGGCGCTGGCAGCCTTGCCGGGAATCGCGGGCCTTCAACTGCATGGCCGCGAAACGCCGGACTTTTGCAAACGGGTGGCGGACCACGGCATTCAGTTCATCAAGGCGCTTCCGGTCACGACGGCTGAGCAGCTCCGCAAGGCGCCCCCATATTTCACGGAGACCGTCCTGCTCGATTCGGCTCGCCAGGGGGAATTCGGTGGAAGTGGCCGGACATTTCCGTGGGAAATTGCTCGAGAGTTTATCGAAGCAAACCCGAATCTCCGCGTGATTCTCGCTGGAGGTTTAACACCGGACAATGTGGCCGTGGCAGTGGCCTCGGCGCGTCCTTTTGGGGTCGATGTGACGAGCGGCGTCGAATCATCGCCGGGCTGCAAAGATCACGGGTTCTTGCGAGCGTTCATTGCAGCGGCACGGGGTTGCTAGGCAGGTAGCCGCGCGCGCGGTGGAAACCCCGTCGGGCCGAACAGGGCGTTTGGCCCCGATTCGCCGCGAGAGGGGCTGGTCTGCTTCCTGCTTTAGACGACTCCGCACTCATCAACTTCCATTCACATTTATGCCTAATCGCTTCAAATCACTTATCTGCGCTGCGGCGGTCTTATTCGCTGCCATCACCGTCGCCCACGCGCAGACCAGCTCTCCCATGCCGGCGCCCAGTTCCAAGCCAACCGATACGGTCCCAAAAGCTCCCGTCAAACCAGTCGCGACCTTGCCCACCGTTCCGACGACAAAAGGCGACGCTCCTCTCATGCTCGTCCAAGCCTCGACGACAACCGCGGCGACATCGCCCAGCCCGGCGCCGAATAGCGCGACCACCACGACTTCAACGACCGCTCCAGGACCAGTGGAACCGGAGAGCGTGACCGACAACGGCGGAGTAGGCGTCCGCGAATTTCAAGGAGACGACGTTGGCCAGGTGCTGCGCCTGCTGGCGCGGCAGTCGAAAATTAACATGGTGGTGAGCGAAGCCGTCGTCGGCACCGTGACGATGCGTCTCGAAGATGTCACTGCCTTGCAGGCGATTGAGATCATTGTGAAGGCCAAGGGCCTGTTCCTCGCCAAGATCGACAACGTTTATTACATCAAGACCGGCGCTGAACGCACCGCTGAGCCAACCGAAAGCGACAGCTACCAGTTCAGTTATGCCCGCGCGAAAGAGATCGCCCCGCTCATCGCGTCCCAACTTTCAAGCAAAGACGCGCCGCAGGTGGACGAACGGACGAACACGCTCTTTTTCCGGGAGACCCGAGGCAATATCGACGGCATCCGCAAGCTTTTGGCCCAGATCGACAAGCCGACCAAACAAGTAATGATCGAAGCGCGTTTGGTCGAAGTGAACGCAAATCCCAAACAAGCCTACGGCATCAACTGGTCCGGCGTAGTCGGAGGATACAGCAACCCGCAGAATATCGGATATGGCGCGACCACCGGAAAGACCGATGCGAACGGGAAACTCACGACCACTGATTTTGCTCTGGGCAAAAACAAGCCAAGCATCCTCGGGAATTTCGGCAAGCTTGCCGCCGGCCAATTCGCGATCCTGACCGTGCCCCAGATGTCGCTCACCTTGCAGGCGTTGAATGAAGATTCCGATGCGGAGTTCCTCGCGAACCCGCGGGTCGTCACGGCCGACAACATGCAGGCGAAGATCGAGATCATTCGCAATCAACCCGTGCCGCAGTTGAATTTCAACGAACAGACGGCGACGGCGGTCTTCGGCGGATTCCAGGACAAGAAGTTTGGCAACACTCTGGTGGTCAAGCCCTCCGTAAACAAAGACAATTTCATCACCCTGGCCGTCAAGCCGGAGATCAGTAACAAAGTGGGCGATTCACTCTTCACCTTTGCGGGAGCAACCGTCGCCAGCCCGGTGATCGACACACGCTCGCTCGACTCCAACGTTTTGATCAAGAGCGGCGACACGCTCGCGATCGGCGGTTTACTTCAGGACGAAGTCACGAAGGCGCGCACCAAAGTGCCGCTCATGGGTGATGTTCCTGTTCTTGGTTATTTCTTCCAGAGCCGCACCAACCAACGCGTGAAGCGTAACCTCCTCGTGTTCGTCACTCCGACGATCATTGATCAACACTACGGCACGGGCTTGGAAGATCAGGTCGCGGGCGTCCACCATTCTGGCGAGGAATATGCCGATCCGAATGGATGGCGGAACAACGCCAAAGGCAGTGTGCGGCTGGTGCCGACATCGCACCGCCAGGTCGCGGCTGATTATCCGGCCCCGGGAACGCCGCCGGCCCCGGCCACCACTCGCAGCTCTACCACCACGACAAATACGGTGGACTTCAAGAGCACGGCGAACGGTCGAGATTAAACTTTTAGGCAACGCAACAATGTGGGGTTGAGAGGGGGCGGATTCTCGCGAGAGGTCCGCCCTCTTTGTTTTGCCGGTCCCCGGCACTCGTGCTCGTGATCGTAGAACGGCAAACAAGTCGATCACGAGCAGGAGCACCAGGACGATTACGAGGAAAGATATCGGCCAAGCGTGACCCGCAATTCGGTGCGGGCGCGAAAGAGAAGACTCTTCACGGCCGAAACGGATTGGCCCAGGATCTCCGCGATCTCTTCGTAGCTGAGTTGCTCGTAGCGGCGCAAAACCACTGCGATCCTCTGCGTTTCCGGCAGGCTTGCTATGGCCGCATCGATGGATTGTTGCAGCTCGTGCTCGAGTAAGGAGGCGTCGGGCGCGGGAGTGCGCTCATCTTTGAACTGGCGTTCTTCCTCGTCCGTTTCGGTTTGAAGCGGCACCTGCGCGTGACGCGACCGGCGCCGAAGCTCGTTGAAGACCAGATTGCGCGTGATGGTCAGCAGCCATGTCGTAAATCTGGCCCTCGGAACATAGCGGCCCGCATTTTTCCAAACGCGCACGAAGACCTGCTGCGCGATATCTTCGGCGTCCGAATTGTTGCCGAGCATCCGGGCGACTGTGCCCACCACCAAACGTTGGTGGCGCTCCACCAATTGCTCGAAGGCATCGGTCTGGCCCGCGCTCACCAACCCCATCAGGCGGACATCTTCCGCGTCGCCGTCGGACCGTTCGGCGGGGATGGTTTCGGCGCGTGACATGTAGCAGAGACAGTCTGGAAGCCGATTCGTTAGGAGATTCACCGCAAGCCCGGTTAGACGAAGGTCATGTTCTTCCGCGCTTTCGGTTGCAACGAGACGGGAGCATGTGCATCATGGCGTCGAAATTCTTCACCGCCTAACGTTTTGATGAATCTATCGCTCATTCCCCATGACCTTCGGCCGATCGCCGAAAAGGTCGAGAGCCAGCAGCGGATTTCGGAATCCGAAGCGCTTCGCTTGTATCGCTCGCACGATCTGAATGCCTTAGGAATGATGGCGAGCGTGGTCCGCCAGCGGAAGAATGGAAACATCGCGACCTATATCCTGAATCGCTATATCAATTACTCGAACGTCTGCATTCTCTCCTGCCAGTTTTGTGCGTTCGCCGCGAAAAAGCGTGACGCTCATGCCTTTGAGCGCTCGATAGACGACATCGCGGCGGCGGTGCAGGAATCGCTCGCGCTCGGGATCACCGAAGTTCATATGGTCGGCGGTCTGCATCCGACGCTGAAAAAAGATTGGTATCTTAATTTGCTGCGGCGCCTCCGCGCGCTCGACGCGAACCTGATCATTAAGGCTTTCACCGCGATCGAGGTCCGGCATCTGGCGCAACGGATTTTCAAACTCTCGATCGCCGACACGCTCGCGATCCTGCGTGACACGGGACTAGGCGCACTCACCGGCGGCGGCGCGGAAATTTTCGACGCGGAGGTGCGCGATGAAATCTGCCGGGGCAAGGAGAGCGCGGAGGAGTGGCTCGAAGTCCACCGTCTCTGGCATGAGATGGGCGGGCGGAGCACGAGCACGATGCTTTACGGCCATATCGAAACCTTGGAGCAGCGCGTCGATCATCTGCGTCAGCTTCGGGGATTGCAGGATGAGACCGGCGGCTTCACCGGCTTTGTTCCTTTCGCCTTCGAGCCGCAGACGACCATCCTGGCCCACGTGAAACCCGCTTCGGCTGTCGATCAGCTTCGCAACCTGGCGGTGAGCCGCATCTATCTTGATAATTTCGATCACCTCACGGCCTATTGGGTTTCGATGGGATTGCCGCTGGCTCAGGTCTCGCTCAGCTACGGCGTAGACGACTTGCACGGCACGATCATGGAAGAAAAAATCTTTCACATGGCGGGAGCGAAGACGCCGCAGGAACAAACCGTCGCCACGCTCGAACACGTCATTCGCGAAGCCGGCCGCGAACCGATGCAACGAGACAGCTATTACCGGCATTTGTCACACCCGCGTCCTGCGGTGGCGCCAGCTCCGCCGGCGGTGGAGTCCGAGCTGGTTTGCGCATAACGGGTGGCTGACGCGGAACGGCTCCGGATCGGTTGCGTTAAGTATCTCAACGCGCGTCCGCTCATTCACGGGTGGCCTGGCGACGTCGTCTTCGACCATCCCACCGCGCTCTGCGAACGCATGGCCGCCGGTTCGCTGGATGTCGCGCTCGTCTCGAGTTTCGAATTTCTCCGCAACCCCGTCTACACGCTGGTTGACGATGTTTCCATTTCATCGCATGGGCCGGTGCACAGCGTCTTCGTCGCGCACGCGGGAAACCTCGCCGACGTGGAGGAGATCGAGATCGATCCCGCGTCGCAAACCTCCGTTAACCTGCTTCGCTGTCTTCTCGCCGAAGCCGGTCTTTCGCCAAAGTTTGTCGTCCGCTCCCGGCTGATGCAGCGCGCAATCACGCCGCGGCTCGCAAAATTTTTCATCGGCAACCAGGCGATTCGATTTCGGGATGACGACTCGTCGGCATTTCAGTTCTGGGACCTCGGTGAGGAATGGGAGAAGCTGACTCACCTGCCGTTTGTTTACGCGCTTTGGCTCATCCGGCCGGAAGTTTCGGCGCCGAAACCAATCGCCGATAGCCTTCGCGCCTGTCGCGATAACAATTTGCGTGATCTCGATTCGGTCATTGCCGCGGAGCGGGAATTCAGTCCTGAATTCTGCTCCTATTATCTGCGTGATTGTTTGAGCTATCGCTACGGCGCTCGTGAGAAAGAAGGTTTGTCGGCCTTTCGGAACCTCTGCGAGAAGCACGGCATTTTGTGGCACGACTCACGGCTGATCATTTAACCTCGCCCACGTCCTGGCCGCCCGACGACGATCTCCGCATCGGTATCTCCGGGTGGACCTATCCGCCGTGGCGCGGCGTCTTCTATCCAAAAAAATTGCCGCACCGGCTCGAGCTGGAATTCGCCAGCCGCGCTTTTAGTTCCATCGAGATCAACGGCTCGTTTTATTCGCTCCAGCAGCCGTCGAGCTATCAGCGTTGGTACACGCAAACGCCGGCCGGGTTCGTTTTCAGCGTCAAAGGGGCGCGCTTCATCACCCACATGAAGAAGCTGCGCGACGTCGAGACCCCGCTCGCTAATTTCTTCGCGTCCGGCATCCTTTGCCTCCGCGAAAAACTCGGCCCAATCCTGTGGCAGTTTCCTCCGAACTTCGGATGGAACGAAGAACGCTTCCGCGACTTCTTCGAATTGCTGCCGCGCGATACTGCCGCGGCGGCGAAGCTCGCTCGACGGCACGACGATAAGTTAAAAGCGGGCGCGTGGACCAAAACGGATGCGGTGCGTCCGTTGCGCCATGCCGTTGAAATTCGGCACCCGACTTTCATGGTCCCGGAATTCTTTGCGCTTCTTCGCCGGCACAACATCGCATTCGTTTTCGCCGACACCGCGGGGAAGTGGCCTTATGCCGAGGATCTGACCGCGGATTTTGTTTACTGTCGATTGCACGGCGCCGAACAGCTTTATGTGAGCGGTTACACCGGTAAAGAGATCGAGTGGTGGGCGAAACGCATCGAACATTGGCGCAAGGGCCAGCAGCCACGCGATGCCAAGCTGGTGGCCGATCGTCGGGCGAAAGGCGGGCATCGCGACGTCTACGTTTACTTCGATAACGACGCCAAGGTCCACGCGCCGTTCAATGCAAAGAGTCTTGCGGCGAAGTTTTGATCGTAATCCCGGCCGCGTTTGTCAGTTCGACTCTCCGACAATAAAATGTCCGGTGGAACGACGTTGGATCATCGCTCGAGGCGAACAAGAGCCAGCAGCCGCAATTCCGTGGACGGAAATATGCGGGCTGCCTTGCATCGCTGAGTTGCTGAAACGAAAAGGCTTCGGTTGCGCGGATGACGTCGCTGCCTTTCTGCAACCGCGCCTGCGCTCCTTGAGCGATCCTTTTCTGCTCCCGAACATGGCGGCGGCAGTCGCGCGTCTCTTGCGCGCGATCGATCAGCGCGAGCGCATTGTCCTCTTCGGGGACTACGATGTGGACGGCGTCACATCCCTCGCGTTGCTCGCCGAAATGCTGGGCAGCTATGGCGCGGATCCGGAATTATTTTTGCCGCTGCGAATGGAAGAAGGGTACGGCCTGAGCCAGGAAAGCGTCGAGCGTTGTTGCCAGGAACATCACCCGCAACTCCTGATCGCGGTAGACTGTGGCACGTCGTCTCTCGCCGAAATCGGCCATCTCAAAAGCAGCGGCATCGATGTTATCGTGCTTGATCACCACGAGCCAAAATCCGCCCTGCCGGATTGTGTCGCGATCGTGAACCCGAAGATCGAGGCGAATGGCGCGTTTCAATACCTCTGCAGCGTCGGGATCGTCTTCAAACTCTGCCACGCCTTGCTCAAGACGCGGCCGGCGCCGGGCTTCGATTTGAAAGCCAGCCTCGACCTCGTCGCGCTCGGCACGGTCGCCGACATCGTTCCTTTGCGGGACGAGAACCGCATCTTCGTTCAGCGCGGCATGAGAGAAATCGCGCGGTCGCAGCGTCCCGGGATTCGAAAGTTAATGGAGATCGCGGCGGTACGCCCGCCTCTTACCTCCGAAGATATCGGATTCCGTCTCGGTCCGCGCCTAAATGCCGCAGGACGATTGGCCACGGCCGAAAAGGCTTTGCGCCTTTTGCTGACGCGAGATGAAGCTGAGGCGACCGAGCTGGCAACGCTGCTCGATGCTCAGAACCGGGAGCGGCAGGGAGTCGAGCGAAAGATTTTCGGCGAAGCCGAGGAACAGTTGGCGAAAACCTTCAACGCGGATACCGACGCCGCGATTGTTCTCGGAGCGCGTGATTGGCATCCCGGAGTGCTCGGCATTGTCGCCTCGCGACTCGCGCGAAAGTATCACCGACCGACGGTCATGGTCGCTTTCGATTCGAACGGGCTCGGGAAGGGGAGCGGACGCAGCATCGAAGGTTTGTCATTGGTTGAAACGCTGGGCCATTGCGAGCAATGGCTGGAGAAGTTTGGCGGACACGAAATGGCCGCGGGCCTGACGGTCCGCGAAGAGCAGTTTCCGCTCTTCGCCGATACTTTCCGGCAAGCGGCACGCGAGCTCCTTTCGGACGATAAATTGCAGCCGCGGCTGAAGATCGATCACGAACTTGCCTTCTCGGAACTCAACAGCGAATTGCTCCGATGGCATCAGGTCCTGGAACCCTTTGGCAACGGTAATCTTCAACCGATGTTTTTCGCGCGCGCGGTGGAACCGACTATCCCGCCACAAATATTGAAGGAGAAACATCTCGTCCTGCGCCTGCGGCAGAAGAACAATTTTCAGCGCGCGATCTTTTTTGATGGCGCTTTGTCGGCATTGCCAGGCGCGCCGTGGGACATGGCCTTTCGCCTGAACGCGGACGAATACGAAGGCGAGACGCGGCTGCAAATTCATGTCGAGGCGTTGCGCGCCGCGGCCCCAATCGAATGATCGAGCTCTCGCAAGAACTCAGTGCGCTGGATTGGATTCCGCGACCGAAATTAACGGCGCTGCGCCGGCTCGAGATCGAAAGGGTGGACGATCTGATTACCCATTTCCCGCGCCGCTACGAAGACCGAACGCAATTTCCCGGCTTCCCGCGCGAACACAGCGAGGTCGCGATCTGTCTTTGCGGTGAAGTCGTCAAAACGCAAGTCCGGCGCTTCGGCGGATGGAAGAAAATCTTTGAAGCGACCATCCAGGAAGCGGACGCCAACGCGCTGAGTCAGCCGCTCGTTCTCCGCTGGTTCAACTTGCATTATGTCCAAAAAATGATCGCGACCGGTCAGCGTCTGGTTGTCTTCGGCAAACCGCGCTTGCGCGGCCAGCGGCTCTGCATGGAGCATCCGGAATTCGAAGTGATCGAGAACGACGACGAAATCTCGGTCCACTTCCGCCGAATTACTCCGATCTATCCGGCGACGGAAGGGCTTTCGCAGCGAGTTTTCCGCGGACTGATTTACCGCGTCCTGGAGAATCTCGACAGCGATTCGGTCGAAACGTTGTTGCCGAAAGGGATCAATCTCGGCGGGCGCGTGGAGGCATTGCACCAGATCCATTTTCCGGAGAGCGAAGCGCAACGCGACGCCGCGCGCGAGCATCTGGTCTTCTCGGAATTTTTCGCGATGCAAATGTTGATCGCCTCGCGGCGAGCGGCGGCTTCGGCGCGGAGCGGACGGGCGCATTGCGGCCCTGGGATGTTGCTGGAGAAATTTGTACGTGGTTTGCCGTTCGACCTGACTGATGCGCAGGCGCGGGTGATCCAGGAATTGCGTCGCGATCTCGGTTCGGCCCACCCGATGAATCGCTTGCTGCAAGGCGACGTCGGCTCGGGCAAAACCGTGGTTGCGATTGCGGCCATGCTGCTCGCCGTCGAAGCCGGGTTCCAAACCGCGCTCATGGCTCCGACGCAGATTCTCGCCGAACAGCATTATGCCGTCCTGTGCCGCTGGCTCGAACCGCTCGGGGTGCGTTTGGCCTTGCGCACCGGTGCGCGTCAGGAAGAAAGCGGAGTGTTGCCGTTGTTTCCGGATCCCTCTCCGGGGAGCGCACGCTTGCAGCGTGCTGGCGATGGCGTTCCGCCATCGCGAACTTCCGCTAGCGCCAACATCGCGAATGCCGCGCGCTACTCGAAACGGCGCCTACCGCATTATGAAAAACCGTGGGCCATTTATGCGGTCACCATTACGACCCGACAACGTCGCCCTCTCAGCCCGAAAGCGCGAACCATTGTCCTGGATGCATGGCGACATTTTCACGATATTCGTTATGAGCTCTTCGCGCTGTGCGTAATGCCCGACCATGTCCATGCGCTCTTGCAGCCGTGGCCAAAAGAAAAAAATCCCGGGGGCGAAACAATTTTTTGGACGCTGACTGAATTATTGAGGTCACTGAAGTCATTCACGGCCCGGGAGATTAACCGAATTGAAGGAAGGCAGGGGTCGTTGTGGGAGAAGGAGACCTTCGATCGATATGTCCGCTCGGACCGCGACTTGGCAGAGAAGTTTGCCTACATCCTGCGCAATCCTTGGGACGCTGGGATCGTAGGACCAACGGAGGATTATCCGTGGGTCTGGACGCCTGAGGACGAGGTTCGAAGTTCGTCGCGGCAGAATGCCGCGACCAGCACGCCACAGGCGTGCGCTCCCCAGAGCGACGCGCCGCACGTCATCATCGGGACGCACGCGCTGCTCTACGAGGGCGTTTCATTCGAGAACCTGGGACTGGTGGTGATTGATGAGCAACATAAGTTCGGGGTGTCGCAGAGAGCCAGGCTCACGGCGCGTGAGCCGGCGCCGGATGTTCTCGTGATGACGGCAACACCGATCCCGCGCACGCTGACGATGACCGTCTATGGCGATCTCGATGTCTCGGTGATCGATGAGATGCCCTCGGATCGGGGCAAGATCATTACGGCGGTGCGCGATCAATCCAAGCTCGGCGAAGTGCTGGTGTTCATCCGGGCGCAACTTGAGGCCGGACGCCAGGCCTACATCGTCTATCCGTTGATCGACGAGAGCGAGAAGCTCGACGTCAAGGCTGCCGCCGCGGAATTCGAGACCTGGCGTGAACGCCTTTCGCCCTTTCGCTGCGAGCTTTTGCATGGGCGGATTCCGGCGCCGGACAAGCAATCGATCATGGAGCGCTTCCGTCGCGGAGAAACGAGTGCGCTCGTCAGCACGACCGTGATCGAGGTGGGCGTCGATGTTCCCAACGCCACGATCATGTTGATCGAGAATGCCGAGCGTTTCGGGCTCGCCCAGCTCCATCAATTGCGGGGCCGGATTGGCCGGGGCGAACACAAATCGTATTGCATTCTCCTGAGCGCGGAGAAATCGGAAGAGACCGTGGCGAAGCTTGCCGTGCTCGAAAACACAAGTGACGGATTCGAAGTAGCGGAAGCCGATTGGAGCATGCGCGGTCCCGGTGATTTGTTGGGGACGGCCCAGAGCGGTTTGCCGGCGTTAAAGCTCGGCGATTTGAAGAAGGATGCGCAAATCATGCGTCGCGCGAGGGCCGCCGCCACCCTGATCATGGAAAACGATCCGGAGTTAAAGACCCGCGAGAATCAACGTTTTCGCCGATTGATTGTCGAAGAACACGGGCGAACCTTCTCGAACGTCAGCTAATGAAAAACCTGATCAAATTTCTTGTCTTTGTTCTCCTGGTCAGCGCCGCAATTTCGGCGCTTTACGATTACAAGTTAAAGAATGGCGGACTAAAGTTTCTCGCGGCGGCGCCCGAGAAATATTCGCTCGCGACCACGGCGAGCGTCGATCCAAAGGACGTGGCCGGACTCGAGAATCTGAACCGCGAGCGGCGCGCGCTGGTCAGCGCCATTGTTCCAGCGGTGGTCAGCATCAAGACCTCGAAGAAGGTCGCGATCCGCCGCCAATACCAGCTCGATCCCTCGGAGTTTTTTAACCGCAACCCGCGGCAATTTCGCAATCCGAACGAGGAAGCGATGGTGCAGAATTCTCTCGGCTCCGGAGTCGTTGTCTCCACGGAAGGCCACATCATCACGAACAACCACGTCGTCGATCAGGTCGATGAGATCGAAGTGCAGCTCAGCGATGGCCGAACGAAAAAGGCTCGGCTGGTCGGCGCGGACGGAGTGGCGGATCTCGCTGTGCTGAAAATCGACGACGCCGGTGTGAAGCCGTTGAAGTTTGGCGACTCGGATGCTGTGCAGGCCGGTGATTTCGTTCTGGCGATCGGGAATCCGTTTGGCTTCGAGGAGACGGTCACCGATGGAATCATCAGCTCGCGCGGGCGACCGAATCGCGTGGATGGCTTCGGCGATTTCTTGCAAACCAACGCGGCCATCAATCCCGGCAACAGCGGCGGACCGCTCGTGAATCTTCGCGGTGAGATCATCGGCATCAACACGGCGATTATTTCGCGCAGCGGCGGATCGCAAGGCATCGGGTTTGCCATCCCGTCGAATTCGGTGAAGACCGCGCTGGAAAGCTTGTTGAAACAAGGCCGCATCATCCGGGGTTATCTCGGCATCCTGGCACGACCGTCCACTCCCGGGGCGCCGCCCACCGACGGAGTGATCGTGGATAATGTGCTGCCGAATTCGCCGGCGGCGCGCGCGGACATCAGGCGCGACGATGTCATCCGAAAAGTCGACGGCCACCCTGTTAAAAGTATTATCGAACTCCGAAGCCTGGTCACGCAGGTCGAAGTAAACAAGAAAGTAGAACTCGAGCTGACTCGTAACGGAACTCCGCTGAAAGTGACGGCGGAAATCAAGGAACAACCGGCCGACTACCTGACCTCGCGCGTAAATCCGCGCCAGCCGCAAACGCCCCAGGATCCCGCTGAACCCGAAGATCAACCCGAGGAAAGCAGCCCGCTCGCCTCGGTTGAAGTCGCTGACCTGACGCCTGACGCGGCCAAGCGCCTTGACCTGCCGGGCAGCATTAGGGGCGTGCTCGTGACCAAACTGGATGGGGACGCCGGAGAGTTGCGCAGCGGCGATGTGATCGAGGAGATCAATCAGCAACCGGTCGCCTCAGTGGCGGAATACAAGAAGGTGATTGGTTCGCTCGACCCGAACGGCACGCAGGTCCTCTCGGTTTGCCGTCATCGCACGCGATCGTTCGTGGTGCTGCGTGCTCGTTAGGCATTCGGCCGACCTGGATAGTTACGGCCGGTCGCGGTGACAAACACGCGCGGAGCCCGCGGCGTTCGAATCACATCGGATGAATAACCCTCGGTCCACCAGGGTCTAACTCCTTCAACCACTCGACTTATGAAACGAATACCTCTTGCGATTATAGCGTTGGTGTTCCTCTCGCCCGCCATGCGGCAGATCGAGGCGAGAACCGATGTCTCCATCGATTTCTTTTACGACAATATCGGCTCTGGTGGAAATTGGGTCGAGGTCGCCGATTACGGCTACTGCTGGCAACCGACAATTTCGGTGAGCAATCGTAACTGGCGTCCCTACTCGGACGGCTATTGGGCCTACACCGATGTCGGCTGGACGTGGGTCTCCTACGAGGACTTCGGCTGGGCCACCTACCATTACGGACGGTGGACCCGGCTGCGCGATCGCGGTTGGTTTTGGGTACCGGGGCGCGAATGGGGACCGTCTTGGGTTTCCTGGCGCACGGGCGGAGATTATGTCGGTTGGGCGCCACTGCCGCCTCGTCGCGGTGGAGACATTTACGATAACAGCCCGATCACGGGGCAGGTGGATATCGAATTCGATATCGGCCCGCTCTACTACAACTTCGTCGACGTCCGCTACATCGGTGAACCGCTTCTACGCGAGCGCATTTTCGCGCCGGAGCAAAACGTGACCTACATCACCCGGACGGTGAACGTGACCAACATCACCTACACCAATTCGACCGTTTACAATTACGGCCCAGACTACAATACGCTGAGCCGTTACTCGACCCGCCCCATTCAACGCCTGACCCTGCAGCGCGACGCCAATGTCGATTTAAGCGCAGCGGCCCGATCCAACTCGCTCATGAAAGTGCAGGGGGACAAACTCATGGTCGCCGCGCCGCCTGTTTTGGAGAAACCGCCTACGCCCGTCGCGCCAAAAGTCGTGAAGGAGAAGATCGACAAGCCGAATTTCGAACGCGGATGGACAGGCGATGAAAAGACCCAGGCCGAACTAAAGCAGAAAATGAAAGCGGAGGATCCCAAAACTGTTCCGCCGCCCACCGTCAAACCTCACGATGGCGCGGATGTGACGCAGAGTCCGGCGGCTTCCACTGGCGCCACCGCGACAGCTCCTCCATCGAGCCCCGCCGCGAGTGTTAATCCGGCGACTTCGCCCGCAAAGGACAAGGCGAAAGATAAACGTCGCGAGAATGCTTTGCCCGGCCCCAGCGCGTCGATTGCGGTCAGTCCGGGCGTGAGCCCTGCCACGACTCCGGAAAAGCCGAAGAACAAGAAGAACGAGAAGGTCGCTCCAGTCCCAACTCCGGCTGCTTCACTAGCGCCGGGCACCAGCGCGACGCAGCCTCCGCGCGAGAAAACAGAGAAGCCGAAACGAAATGACAAAGCGCCGGTGAATCCGCCTTCCACCACTCCCGCGGCTGCCGCGGAGCAAAACGCACCTCCTTCGGCTCCTCCGAAGGTGAAGCCTGAGAAGAAACGCGAGAATCTGCGGCCCACGCCGCTGGAGCCCGCACAACCGGAGACCGTTCTTCCTGACGGCACGAAGCGGAAAACTAACCCGCCTGTCACCGAGCCACCGAAGCCGCCAACCATCCCGGAACCGGAAGCCAAGCCGCGGAAGAACAATCCGATAACGCAAGAGCACGCAGCGCCTCCTCCGGGGCCTGCCGCCAATGCGCCGGTCAATCCGCCTGGGAATCCGCCGGAAAGCCGCGGCAAAGACGAAGGCAAAAAGAAGAAGAACGAACCCGTTACTTCTCCCACCCCGGGATAACAAGCTGAAAATCGAAACGAAGCGGCCCCGGAGAAATCCGGGGCCGTTTTCTTTGCTGCGCTGTAGCCACGGCCCTGTGGGCCGTATCTCAATGTTAGAGCAGCTCCGCGATTTGGACGGCGTTCAGCGCGGCGCCTTTGAGCAGTTGGTCGCCGGAGACCCAAAAGGCCAGCCCGTTTTCGAACGCGCAATCGAGCCGGACCCGGCCCACTTCGCAATTATCCTTGCCGGCGGTAAAGAGCGGCATTGGGTATCGGTTTTTTTGCGGCTCATCCACTAGCTCGAGCCCGGGCGCCTTGGCGAGGACCTCGTGCGCTTCCTCGATGGAAACACTTCTCTCGAATTCCGCACTGACGGCAACCGAGTGGGCCCGATAAACCGGTACCCGCACACAAGTGACTGACGCCCGGAACACCGGCAAATGCATGATGCGGCGGCCCTCGTTTTGCATTTTCATTTCCTCTTTCGTGTAGCCACTCGGCAAAAAGGAATCGACATGCGGCAGGACATTAAACGCGATGGGATGCGGATAAACTTCGGCCACCGCAGGTCGCTTTTCCGCCGCCGCCTCGACCTGGGATCGCAGTTCGTTAATGGCACGCGCGCCGCTGCCGGAGACGGCCTGGTAGCTGGCTGCAAAGACTCGGCGAACGCCGAACGCGCGGTGCAGTGGATAAATTGCCATGAGCGCGACCGCGGTGGTGCAGTTTGGATTGGCGATCAGCCCGCGATGCCGCTGAACATCTTCGCCATTTATTTCCGGAATCACGAGAGGCACCTCCGGGTCCATCCGGAAAACCGACGAGTTATCGATCACGATCGCACCCGCATTGCGCGCCACGGTGGCAAACCGTCGCGAGATGTCGCCGCCGGCGCTAAAGAACGCGAGATCGACGCCTTCAAAGGCCTCTGCGGAAAGTTCCTTCACGGGGATGTCTGTCCCCCGAAACGAAACCGTCGTCCCTGCCGAACGCTGCGACGCCAGGGGCAGCAATCTCTCGACGGGAAACGCGCGCCGTTCCAGGACCCGCAGCAACTCAGCGCCAACGGCTCCGGTCGCGCCGACTACGGCGACGTGATAGCCTTTCTTCGCGTCAGACACAGGCGCATCCTACCGCCACTCTCGAATGAAGAAAAGCGCCGAGCCCACGATCCACATTTCAGTCGCGGCGCAGGAGCTAACTTTGAAGGCCGGCCGCAAGAAGCTCGCGGCCTACGCGGTTTCGACCTCCGGCTTTGGTTTGGGCACCAAAGAGGGAAGCATGAAAACGCCCACGGGCCGGTTTCGGATCGCGGAAAAAATCGGGGAGGACATGCCGGTTGGAACGATTTTTAAGAGCAGGCGCCCGGTCAAAGCGACCAAGAAGCTTTTGCGCGATGGAGATCTCATCATGACGCGCATCCTGTGGCTGGAGGGAGTCGAGGCGGCGAATGCGAACACCTACGACCGCTTCATTTACATTCACGGGACAAATCACGAAGAGCAGATTGGCGAACGGGCCAGCCACGGCTGTATCCGGATGAGGAATGCCGATGTCGCGGCCCTTTTCGAACAGGTTCGGATTGGCACTCCGGTGGTGATCAAAGCGTAGAAGCCCCGAATCTCGCCTCGGAAAAAAGTCGAGAAAAGCGTTGCGCGACTGGTCGTAACTGCCTAAATGACGGCAGCAACCTGCACGGAAAGGAGGCGAAATATTAAGTGAAAATTTTCAAAGCAATCATGATCGTGGCGATCGCGGCCAGTGCGTTGAGCTTGGGGGCCTGCGCTCAGCATAAAGAAGCGGCCACGACCCAAACTTCCACCTACTCGAAATAACCGTCCAGTTGTCCGCCTGCGGATAGCTTTAACCAAAAAGGCCAGGCCGGCTGATCGGCCTGGCTTTTTTTTTGGCGCAGGCGTTGTAGCTGCAACTTTCTTTTCGAGAACTAATTCATAAGGTGGGACGCATGCAGCTGACCGGCCGGCCATTGTCCCTCTCGGAAATTGCGCGGGTGGCCTATGGCGGGACCTCGGTGGCAGTGGCCGCATCTGCTCACGCCACGATTCACGCGTCGAGAAAGGTCATCGAGCAGATCGTCGAGCAAGGCGGCGTGGTTTATGGCGTCAGCACCGGCTTCGGAAAACTCTCCGACGTCCACGTGCCGGCGAACGAGCTTCGCCAACTGCAGCTGAACCTTGTTCGCAGCCACGCCTGCGGGATCGGCAGGCCGCTGTCGCTACCGGAAGCGCGCGCGATGATATTGCTGCGCGCGAATGTCCTCGCGCTCGGATTGAGCGGCATCCGTTTGGAGGTCATCGAACTATTGTGCGAACTCCTGAACCACGATGTCGTGCCGGTGATACCGGAAAAAGGTTCTGTCGGCGCGAGCGGAGACTTGGCACCGCTCGCCCATCTCTCTTTGACGCTCATCGGCGAAGGCGAGGCTTTTCATGGTGGCGCAAGAATGCCGGGCGCCGACGCGCTCAACAAAGCGGGCCTGCGTCCGGTCGTGCTGGAAGCGAAAGAAGGGCTCGCTCTTTTGAATGGAACCCAGGCGATGCATGCCGTGGGCGGGCTCGCCTTGTTCCGCGCCCAGCGGCTGGCGCATGTCGCCGACATCGCCGGAGCGATGAGTCTCGAGGCGCTCAAAGGCACGCCCACCGCTTTTGATGCGCGCATTCACGACGCCCGGCCGCATCCGGGCCAGCGAGCGGTCGCCAAACATTTGCGTCAGCTCCTTCGTGACAGCGAGATCCGCCAGTCTCATCTCAATGGCGATCCGCGCGTACAGGATGCCTACAGCCTGCGATGCATGCCGCAGGTCCACGGCGCGGTGCGCGGCGCGTTCGACCATTGCGAAACGGTTTTGGAAATCGAATCGGCCTCGGCCACCGATAACCCGCTGGTCTTCGCCGAAACCGGCGACGTCCTTTCCGGAGGAAATTTTCACGGCGCGCCGCTGGCGCTGGCGCTCGATTACGCAGCGATCGCCTTGACCGATCTGATGAGCATCAGCGAACGCCGCACGGATCGGCTCGTGAATCCGGATTCGAGTGAAGGTCTGCCGCCGTTTCTGGCTCCGCACGCGGGCACGCATTCCGGCTTCATGATTTTGCATGTGGCTGCGGTCGCGCTCTTGAACGAAGCCAAGGTGCTGTCGCATCCCGCGAGCGTGGACAATTTGCCGACCTCGGGCGGCAAGGAAGATCATGTTTCGATGGGGATGACCTCCGCGCTGAAGCTCCGAACGATCGTGGAAAACGCCGAGCATCTGCTGGCGATCGAGCTTCTCTCCGCGGCCGAGGGGCTCGAGTTCCGGCACCCGCTCAAAGGCGGCGTGGGCGTGGAGGAGGCATACGAACGGGTGCGATCCATTTCCCCTGCAGTCGATGCAGACCGCTCGATGTCGGCCGATATCGAGCGCGTGGCGACTGCGATTCGCGAGGGAATGTTTGACGACGAAACGGCGGCATCATGAGCGCGGCACGAGTCGTCCGCGCGCCGCACGGCACCGAAAAGAGCTGCAAAGGCTGGCATCAGGAAGCGGCCCTGCGAATGCTGATGAACAATCTCGATCCGGATGTCGCGGAGAATCCGAATGAGTTGATTGTTTACGGCGGCACGGGTCGGGCGGCGCGAAGTTGGGAGGCGTTCGATGCCATCGTCCGATCGCTTCGGGAGCTCGAGAACGACGAGACTTTGCTGGTGCAATCGGGCAAACCGGTCGGCGTTTTTCGGACGCACGATGAAGCACCGCGCGTTTTGATCGCGAATTCCAATCTCGTTGGCCACTGGTCGAACTACGCGGAATTCAACCGGCTCGAACGGATGGGCCTCACCATGTATGGCCAGATGACGGCCGGCTCGTGGATTTACATCGGCAGCCAGGGAATCGTGCAGGGAACGTTCGAGACATTCGCGGAAGCGGGGCGCAAACATTTCGGCGGAACGCTCGAAGGAAAACTTATCGTCTCCGGAGGTCTCGGCGGAATGGGCGGCGCGCAGCCGCTGGCCGCGACCATGAACGGCGCGCTTTTTCTGGGCGTGGACGTCGATCCCGCGCGGATCGAGAAACGGTTGCAGAGCGGCTATTGCGACAAGATCGCGAGATCGCTCGACGAAGCGCTCGCGTTGATCGACGCGGCGCGTCAGAAACGGGAGGCGCTTTCCGTCGGTCTCGTTGGGAATTGCGCGGATGTCTTGCCGGAGATGGTGAAACGCGGCGTGGCGCCCGATATCCTGACCGATCAAACCAGCGCGCACGATGCGCTCAACGGTTATGTGCCGAACGGAATGTCTTTGGCGAAAGCGCTCGAGCTTCGCGCGAGCAATCCGGACGATTACGTCGAACGTTCGATGCGATCCATGGCCATGCACGTGGAGGCGATGCTCGCGCTGCAGAAAAAAGGCGCGGTCACTTTCGATTACGGAAACAACCTTCGGACCCAGGCAAAAAAGGCGGGCGTCGGGAATGCGTTCGATATTCCGGGATTCGTTCCCGAATATATCCGGCCGCTGTTTTGCGAAGGAAAAGGCCCGTTCCGCTGGGTCGCGCTGAGCGGCGATCCGGCCGACATCGCGCGGACCGACCGCCTCGCGCTCGAAATGTTTCCCGAGAATGGGACGCTCGCGCGCTGGATGAGGCTCGCACAGGAGCGCATCCAATTTCAGGGGTTGCCGGCGCGCATTTGCTGGCTCGGGTTCGGCGAGCGCGCGGAGTTTGGCCTCGCGATGAACGACTTGGTGAAGCGCGGCGAGATCAAAGCGCCGATCGTGATCGGGCGCGATCATCTCGATACCGGCTCGGTCGCTTCGCCATTCCGAGAGACCGAAGGCATGATCGATGGGAGCGATGCGATCGCGGACTGGGCCTTTCTGAACGCGCTCGTGAACACGGCTGCCGGTGCTTCATGGGTTTCGATCCACAACGGCGGAGGTGTCGGCATCGGCTACTCGCAACACTCCGGCATGGTCGTGGTGGCCGATGGCAGCGATAATTCCAAGCGCCGTCTCGAGCGTGTGTTAACGAGCGATCCCGGCATTGGGGTCCTTCGACACGCGGACGCTGGCTATTCTCGCGCGATCAATTTCGCGCAAACGCATGACATCAGAATTCCTATGGAACCAAAGGCGCGAGACTGAACATGCAAAAGATCGTCGAATGCGTGCCCAATTTTTCCGAAGGGCGTGACTTGGAGGTGATCGGCCAGATCATCGCGGCGATCGAATCGGTGGACGGCGTCTCCTTGCTTAATGTCGATCCCGGCGCGAGCACCAATCGCACGGTAGTCACGTTTGCCGGCAGTCCTGGCGCGGTCGTCGAGGCGGCCTTCCGAGGAATTCGAAAAGCGGCGGAGCTTATCGACATGCGCAAACAGAAGGGCGCGCATCCACGCATGGGCGCGACCGATGTTTGCCCATTCATCCCGGTGAGCAACGTGAGCTGGGACGAAGCGATCGCGTGCGCCCAAGCCCTCGGAAAGCGCGTTGGCGATGAATTGAAAATTCCGGTCTATCTCTACGAGAAAGCGGCGAGAGATCCTTCCCGCTCCAATCTCTCCATCATCCGCGCCGGAGAATACGAAGGGTTCTTCGAGAAAATAAAAGAGCCGGCATGGAAGCCCGACTTCGGACCCTCTGTCTTCAATGAGAAGTCCGGCGCAACGGTCGTCGGCGCCCGAGAATTTCTCGTCGCTTACAATGTGAACCTGAACACGCGGGCCGTGCGGCGGGCCACTTCGGTTGCGTTCGACGTTAGGGAAAATGGGCGGGTCAAAACGGAAGATGGCACGCCGTCCGGAAAGCCGGTGCTGGATGCGAAAGGCGAGCCGGTCCGTGTCCCCGGAATGTTGAAACACGTCAAAGCCATCGGGTGGTACGTCGAGGAATATGGAATGGCGCAGGTTTCGATGAACCTGACCAACCTCGAGGAAACCCCACTGCATGCTGCGTTCGACGCCTGCAGCGAAGCGGCGAGCAAGCGCGGTTTGCGGGTGACCGGATCGGAAGTTGTGGGCATGCTGCCCAAGAAATGTTTGGTGGAGGCTGGAAAATATTTTCTGCGGAAACAAAAATGGTCCGAAGGTGCTTCGGAAGAGGAGCTGATTGAGATTGCGATCCGCTCGATGGGATTGAGCGAGGTGAAACCGTTCGATCCGAAGGAAAAAATCATAGAACTGAAAATGGAATCCGGTTCAAAAAAATCGCTCGTGAAGATGAACCTTCGCGAGTTTTCCAATGAGACTCTGAGCGACTCTCCGGCGCCGGGCGGTGGATCGGTCGCCGCGTTAATGGGCGCGCTCGGCGTTTCCCTCGGCGGCATGGTCGCCAATCTCTCGGCTGGGAAGCGGGGTTGGGACGACCAGCAGCCCTACTTCAGCGATTGGGCGGTGAAGGCGCAGGAGTTGAAAGACGAACTGCTCTTTCTCGTCGATGAAGACACCGCCGCGTTTAACAAAGTGATGGACGCGTTCGCTCTGCCGAAGGAATCGGCGGAAGAAAAAGCGGCCCGCTCCGCGGCCATTCAAGCGGCCAACAAATATGCCGCGGAAATTCCGCTGCGGGTGATGGAAACAGCCTCGAAGTCTTACGCGCTTCTCGCGGCCATGGCCGAGAAGGGTAATCCCGCGTCGATTTCAGATGTCGGCGTCGGTCTTCTCGCCGTGTGCGCGTGCGTGGATGGCGCAGCTCTGAACGTCAGAATTAATCTGGCCGGCCTGAAGGGCGAAAAAGTGAAGTCGAGTCTGCGCGAAAAACTTCAGAAAATCAGCGGTGGGTCTGAGTCCGAGTTCAAGCGAATCATTCAGATTGTTGAAAGCAAGCTGAGTTGAAAACGCTCGCGGTTCTCCACGCTTCGCAACTCGTGACGGTGGCCGGCCCGAAACGGCCGAGAATCGGCGCTGAGCTGGGCGAGCTTTCGATCATCCCGGATGGCGCGATGCTGGTGCTTGATGGGGCGATCGCTACCGTCGGAACTTCAGACGAAATCGCAAGGCAAATACCGGGCGATGCCGAAGTCGTCGACGCCACGGGGCGTGTGGTTCTCCCCGGGTTCATCGACGCGCATGCGCACCCGGTCTTCGCCGGGAATCGCGTGGATGAATTCGAGATGCGCGCGAAGGGCGCGACGTATGAGGAAATCGCGGCGGCCGGGGGCGGAATTCATTCGACGGTCCGCAAGACGCGGGCAGCATCGGAGGCCGAGCTTGTCGCGCAGGCGAAGAAACATGCGCTTTGGTTTCTGCAAGCCGGAACCACCACGGTGGAAGCAAAATCCGGCTACGGATTGACGGTGGAAGACGAGATGAAGATTCTGCGGGTGATTCGCCGGCTCAATACGGAAACACCGGTCGAATTTGTGCCGACGTTTCTGGGTGCGCACGCCATTCCAGATGAGTTTCGCGGCGCGCCCACGCAATATGTCGCGCTGGTGATCCATAAGATGTTGCCGCGGGTGGTCGAGGAGCGACTTGCGGAAAGCTGCGACATTTTCTGTGAGCGTGGCTACTTCGACATCGCCGAGTCGGAAAAGATTTTGAGGGCGGCACAGGAATACGGGTTGCGCCTGCGGATGCATGTCGATCAACTTACGAATTCGGGCGGAGCGTTCCTGGCGGCGCGATTGCACGCGGCGACGGCCGATCATCTCGAGCAAGCGAACGCTGCCGAGATCGCGGCGCTCGCGGAAGCCGGGGTGCAGCCGGTGCTGTTGCCGGGATCGGTTTACGCGCTGGGCAAGAGCCGGTACCCGCGCGCTCGCGAGATGATCGAAGCCGGACTCGCGGTGGTCCTGGCGACGGATTTCAACCCCGGTTCGTCGCCGACGCCGTCGATGCAGATGGTGATGTCTCTGGCCGCGACGCAGATGAAAATGACGCCGCCGGAAAGCGTGACTGCCGCCACGATCAATGCCGCCTACAGTTTGAATCGAGGCGACAAAATCGGTTCCCTCGAGGTAGGAAAGCGCGCAAACTTCGTGATCTACGACTGCGCCGATTACCGCGAGCTCGCCTACTACTTCGGGGTGTCGCAAACGCACGCAGTTTACGTCAACGGCGAGCAAATCCTGTAGCCGCTTCGCTGTGCGAAGCGTAGGTCGCTTAGCGCTTGATCTCGCGTCGCCCACAGGGCGACGGCTACAGAAGAGCCGCTACCTTGCGTATCGTTGCGCACGCCGTAACGTCGCTCCTCGAATGAAAGTGGAAGTTGAAAATCAGCCGCAGGGTCTATCGACGCTGCGGATCGAATTGCCGCCGGAAGAAGTGCGCAAGGAGTGGGATGCGATCGCCAGCAACTACTCGCGTTATGCGCGCATTCCCGGTTACCGGCCAGGTAAAGCGCCGCGGCAGGTGATCGAGAAAAAGTTTCGCAAGGAAATCCAGGACGAGCTGACCAAGGCGCTGGTTTCCAAGAGTTATCGCGAGGCGATCGCGGAAAAACAACTTCGCGTCATTTCGCTGACGGATGTCGGCGATGTGGAGTTTGGCGAGGATCGTTCAATGCGCTTTCGCGCGACGGTGGTGACGGCTCCAGAGTTTGAACTTCCCGACTACAAGAATATCCCGGTCCAACTGCCGGCGGCGGCCGTGACCGAATCGGAGGTCGATGCGGCGCTCGAACGTTTGCGCGATCAAAGTGCGGACTTCATCGACGTGGCGGAACGCAGCCTTGCCATGGGCGATTTCGCGGTGATCGATTTTGCGGGAGCAATCGATGGGGTCCCGATCAGCGAGATCGTGCCGGAGGCGAGCAAGAATTTGCACGGCGGCAAAAAATTCTGGCTGCATCTGGCGCCGGAAAATTTTCTGCCGCAGTTCTGCGAGCAGATCGTGGGAATGAAGGCAGGCGATACGCGCAGCGTCCAAGTCGTGTTTCCAGAGGATTTTCCGGTGCAGGAACTTGGTGGAAAAAAGGCGGATTACGCGGTGACGCTGAATGAAATCAAAGAAAAAGTCCTGCCGGCGCTGGATGACGTCTTCGCGGCCAAGCTGATGCCGGAGAAAACTCTGGCGGACCTGCGTCACACGGTTGAACACAATCTCGAGCACGAGAAGGAGCACGAAATCGACCGCGTGAAAGAAGGCCAGATCGTGAAGTTTTTGCAGGAACACGTCAGCTTCGATCTGCCGCCGAGTCTTCTCCAGAACGAGACGCGGCGCGCGTTGAACGAGCTCGTCCATCGTAATCGGGAGCGAGGTATTCCGGACGAGATGCTGAAAGGCAAGGAGAAGGAGTTAATCGAAGGGGCGGGATCGCTCGCGGCGCACCGGTTGAAATCCAACTTCATTCTTCACCGGATCGCCGAGCACGAAAAGATCGAGGTGACTCGGGAGGAATTGGACGAACGCATCCGCGAGCAGGCGGCACACTACAATATTTCCGTCGATAAAATGAAGAAGGAACTGGAAGAAAACGACCGGCTGAACGGCCTCGCGGAAGAGCTCCTGCTGGGCAAGACCCTTGATTTCCTGAAGGCGAATGTTAGCGTGGAAACGATCTCAGAACCGGCGGCGGCGACTGCGCCAACGGAATAAAATCATGACCGCCACGAACGAAAATTTCTCGCAATCCATCCTTATTCCGATGGTGGTCGAACAGACCGGCCGCGGCGAGCGGAGCTACGACATCTACTCGCGTCTGCTGAAGGACCGGATCGTTTTCATTGGAACACCGATCGACGATCACATCGCAAACCTCGTCATCGCGCAGCTCCTTTTTCTGCAAATGGAGGACGGCAAGAAGGACATCAGCATCTATATCAATTCGCCGGGCGGCTCGGTCACGGCCGGCCTCGCGATCTATGATACGATGCAGTTCCTGACCTGCG
This sequence comes from Verrucomicrobiota bacterium, assembly GCA_041167325.1. GTDB lineage: Bacteria > Verrucomicrobiota > Verrucomicrobiia > Chthoniobacterales > UBA10450 > AV80. The sequence continues at coordinate 115,504 of JBEEHH010000019.1, forward strand.
ACGTGACGACTTACTGCCTCGGAATGGCGGCCAGCATGGGCGCGGTTTTGCTTTGCGCGGGAACCAAAGGCAAGCGGTTCGCGCTGCCGAATTCCGACATCATGATCCACCAGGTCTCGGGCGGCGCGCAGGGCCAGGCGAGCGACGTCGAGCGCCAGGTCGAATACATGTTCAAGCTCAAGAAGCGCCTGATCCGAATCATCTCCCAACACACGGGCAAGCCCGAGGACCAGGTCCGGTTGGATTCCGACCGCGACTACTACATGTCGGCGGCTGAGGCGAAGACCTACGGACTGGTGGACGAAGTGATCAAATCGCGGAAGGAAGCGAAACTGCTGGATGGCACTTCTCCGGAGGGTTCGACGGCGATCGCGGAGGCTGCATTACCCCGCAAGGTCGAGGAATAAAAACTGCTATTTTAAGGCGGTAATATGGCCCGCGCCTCCAACCTCACCATGTGCTCCTTCTGCGGCAAAAGCCACGCGGAAGTGCGCAAGCTCATCGCCGGTCCCGGCGTCTACATCTGCGACAGTTGCATCAACGTCTGCAAGAGCATCCTTGATAAGGAGCTGAACGAAGACGCCCGGCGGCAGTCCTCGACCATCCGCGTTCCCAAACCCGCGGATATTCGCCATTCGCTCGACCAATATGTGATCGGGCAGGACATCGCGAAGAAGACGCTCTCCGTGGCGGTCCATAATCATTTCAAGCGTGTCCTGCAAAGCGCCACGCCGAGCGACACTTCCGCCGCTTTTCAGCCTGATCCGTTTGCCGATGTCGAAATCGAGAAGAGCAACATCTTGCTCATCGGACCGACCGGCTCCGGCAAGACGTTGCTCGCGAAGACGCTCGCCAAGATTCTCGATGTGCCGTTTTGCATCGCGGATGCGACGACGCTTACCGAAGCAGGTTACGTCGGCGAAGATGTGGAGAACATCATCCTGCGCCTGCTTCAGAATGCCGATTACGATGTGAAACGCGCCGAGATCGGGATCGTTTACATCGACGAGATCGACAAGATCGGCAAGACGCAGAACAACGTGAGCATCACCCGCGACGTCAGCGGCGAAGGCGTGCAGCAGGCGCTGCTCAAGATGCTCGAAGGCACGGTGTCGAATATTCCCCCGCAAGGCGGACGAAAACATCCCGAGCAGCAATACATCCAGATGGACACGACGCAGATCCTGTTCATCTGCGGCGGCACGTTCGTCGGCCTCGAAGACATCATCCGCAAGCGCCTGGGCAAACGGCAGATCGGTTTCAACGCCGAGAACAGCCCGGGCGAAAGCGCCCACGAGCGCTCGGGTGTGTTGGCGCAAGTGCAGCCGGAGGATCTGGTCGAGTTCGGGATGATCCCCGAGTTCGTCGGCCGTCTGCCGCTGGCCGCCACCCTTGATCCGCTCGATGTGAAGACGCTGATCAACATCCTTACTGAGCCGAAGAACGCACTGGTGAAGCAATATCAGAAGTTCTTCCGGATGGAGAACGCGGAAGTCGAGTTCACCAAAGGCGCGCTCGAGCTGATCGCCGCCCGGGCTTTGAAGCGCGACACCGGCGCCCGCGCCCTGCGAGCCGTTTGCGAAGAGATCATGCTCGACCTCATGTACAAGCT
>JBEEHH010000020.1:0-9612 GCA_041167325.1 Verrucomicrobiota bacterium
CTTTCAGCTATCCGGCGAACTCCGCGCTCGCCACGGGAATCAATCCGGTCACGCTTGCTCCCAACCCCTCGCCCGGCGGTCCGGCCGCGGTCGAAATATGGGGCACGCCGCAAAACGCGTCCACCCCGTACGCCTACGTCGACTTGCTTGAAGGAAGCGTGCAACTTCCGGCCCGGGTCGTCGCCACTGCCGGATTCCAGGGGAGCGCGGCTCACAAGCTGATCCGCATCGTGAATCAGAACTACCTCTACGCCAATAATCCCGCCTTCGGTCCGGTTTACTTCATCCAGCCCGACGTCAACTCCAGCTTCAATGCCCTGCTTTTCACCTTGAGCCGGTCGCTCGCAAACGGTATCCAGTTACAGGCGAACTACCGCTGGGCACACAGCATCGACGAAGCTTCCTATGAAGGCCCCGGCTTCGTAACGAACCAGACTTACCCGCAGAACCTGAGATCCGAACGCGGCGACTCCGACTTCGACGTCCGCCACAGCTTCAATTTCTCGGCCCTTTACGAATTGCCTTTTGGAAACAAAGGCTCGCGACTCCGCAAAGCGCTGCTCGGCGGCTACCAGATCAATGCGATTGTGACGGTCCACAGCGGCTTCCCCTGGACTCCGGTGACAGGGCAGTCCGTCAGCACGCCCGGCGGCCCGAGCCTCTCGCCCACCCGGCCCGTTGCCTATTTTGGCTGCGCCCGGAGTGACCACAGCAACGACACTTTCCTGTCGCCGAACGGCGATTTTCCAGGGGGAGGCTCGAAATACTTCGATATTTCCTTTTCCGGCCCTCCCGGCATCGGCCGCAACGCTTTACGGGGACCGGGTTATGCAGGTACTGACTTCAGCTTCGTGAAACAGATTGGTTTTGGAAAGATCCGCGGTCTCGGCGAGAACACTAAACTGGACCTTCGGGCTAATTTCTTCAACATCTTCAACAAACTGAATCTCGCCCCATTCAACTTCGGGGACTCCAGTACCCACGTCGAAGACCCTAACTTCGGCCGGGCCATCACCGGGCTCTCAGGCCGTGTCATCGAACTGCAGGGCAGATTCAGTTTCTAACCGGGCACGCGGAGGGGAGGCGCAGCACAGCAGGGCCGACGCTGCGCCTCCGGAATCGAATGGCGCGGGGGCGTGGGGTGGTCACCTTCGGAATCCCGGCGTCCGGGCCACGAAGTCAATCCAACGGCGGCGCTGCGCAACGAATGACCGGCGGCATTATTTGGCCCCCTTTTCAACCAGAAACCTGGCAACACTGTTGTACTTCAGGGCCTTCGCTGCGGCGAGTGCCGTGCGCCCGTCGGTGTTGGCCGCATTGATATCTACTCCGAGATCGACTGCAAGCTTGACGGCTTCGAGTGTCAGCGCTTCCCGGCCGCCTGTCGGTTGAACCCATGCCGTTCCACCGCCCATTCCCAGTGCGGCCATCAACGCTGTGGTCACCTCGCTCTTATGCCTGAACCCTTTGTTGATCGCCACCTCATCGGAATGCTGTACAAACAAAGGATCTGCGCCGTGCTCCGCCAGAAGGCGCATCACGCCAGGTTCGATGAAACGGGCAGCCAGCCAGAATGGCGTAGCCCCTTCTAATGCAGGCCCGAAATGGAAGTCATAGGACGAGCGGCGGGTGGGAGTCCACGTCCGCAGTGGCGCGTTTGCGTCCGCGCCGCGGTCGAGCAGAGCGCTCACCATCTTTTCGTCACGGCGCATGATCGCTTCATGAAGTGCCGTGAAGCCGGCAGCGGCGGCGTTCGGATCGGCGCCCTGCAGCAGCAGAAATTCGACGAGATCGGTATAGCCGGAGTGCCCGGCAAGAACTGTGGCGCTGACGCCCCATGCATCGGCGTCATTGACGTTGGCACCGGCTGCCACCAGCAGTTTAGCCGACTCGAGATCTCCCACCCGAGCCGCAAACATCAGTGCGGTGTCGCCTCCGTGCGGGATTTGCCGGTTGTAGCCGGGGAAACCGTGCGGCGGAACCGCCATCATCTCGCTCCACACTTCCGACCTGGCATGCACGTCGGCGCCGTGCGCGAGCAACAACTTCACGACTTCGGGATGCTTTTGCGATACCGCCCACATGAGTGCGGTCTGGCCCCGCGCACCCCGTGCGGTCACCTTCGCATCCTTGTTCAATAGTTGTTCGACGACGGCGGGATAGCCAGACCGGGCGGCGACCATCAGCGGTGTCTCACCGGCTATGAGAGCCAGATTCGGATTGGCGCCTGCCTCCAGCAGCCTTCGCACCATGGCCGTGCTTCCGTTCTGGCTGGCCGCCCAAAGCGGAGTGACGCCAAGATCGGTAGTGGTGTTGACCTTCGCTCCGGCACGAATCAACAGGTCGGCGCTTTCGAGATCGTCCCGATAACTTGCCCAAAGCAGGGCAGTGGAGCCATCCCCTTCCGTTGCGTTGACGTCCGCTTTGTTCCGGAGCAGAGTGCGCAAGGCGTCCCGGTCAGCATTCCTGGCTGCTTCGATCAGCCCGGGACGATCGCCGCTGGCCGCCATCAGAAATACGGCAAAGTTGAATACGGCAAGGCTGACTGGAATCAGGCGTTGCAAGTCAGACCCCGGAGAGCGTATCGAGGGGGAGTTTTCCGGTGCTGCCGCCCAGCCGTTCCACCGGCACGTCCAGCTTGTCCATCAGCGTTACCAGCAGGTTCGCCATGGTTGGCTTGCCGGAATAGTTGAGATGGCGGCCGCCCCTGAGCCGCCCGGCGCCCCCGCCCAGCAGCAGCAAAGGCAGGTTGTCGCCCGAGTGCTGAGTGCTGTTGGAAATGCCCGAGCCATACAGGATCGTCATGTGGTCGAGCAGCGAGCCGTCGCCGTCGGGCGTGGCGCGGAGTTTCCCCAGATACTGCGCAAAAAGTTGCGCGTGATATCGGTTGATCTTCGACATATGCCCGATCAACTCCGGGACATTATTGTGGTGCGATAGCGGATGGTGCGCCTCAGGCACGCCAATCTGAGGATAAGGGCGTGCGCTCTGCTCCTTGCTGAGCATGAATGAGATGACGCGCGTCAGATCGGACTGAAATGCCAGCGCCTGCAAATCCAGCATCATTGCCAGGTGATCTTCGAAGACCGGGGGCGCTCCCTGCGGCTGTTCCATCGAAGGCAGCTGGATATCGCGCTGTTCCTCCGCTTTCTGAATGCGCCGTTCGACATCGCGAATCGCTTCCGTATATTCATTGACCTTGACCTGATCCTGCGGCCCGAGTTCCCGCTTGAGATCCGCCAGCTTGTCTGTCACCGAGTCCAGAATGCTCCTGTGCTGCTGCAATCTCGCTTCCCTCGCATTCCGGTCAGTGCTGTCACTGTCGCCAAACAGCTTTTCGAACACCGCCCGCGGATTCCACTCCATGGGCAGTGGCTGCGTGGGGCTGCGCCACGACAGCGTGTGTGTATAAGCGCAGCTCAGATTACCTGTGCAGGCGCCCGCATTGGCAGGCAAGTCCATAGAGAGTTCGAGCGATGCTACCTGTGTTTCTTTCGCGAAGCGCCGCGCGAGTAATTGATCCATGGAGACGTCGGCAATGATCTCGACCTCATTCCGTCCGCCGTGCGACGTGCCCGTTAGAAACGAGCCGGAGGCGCCGGCGTGGATGTAATTCCAGTTCGCCTTGATGCCGGAGAGCACCAGCATTTGGTTGCGGAAAGGCGCGAGCGGTTCCAGAATGGGCGTGAGCTCAAAGTCGCTGCCTTCGGCTTTCGGCGACCAATACTCCATGGCCATGCCGTTTGGCACATAGAACGTTTGAAACCGGTGGATGGGCTTCGCGGCAGGTTTCGCAGACAGCGAGGACGGCGGGAGCATGGCCTCGAGAAACGGCAGCCCCAGCGTTGCTCCGAAGCCTCGAAGGACGGTCCGCCGCGGCAGCGATTTCGAGAGAAAGGCCATATCTGTCGTCTCCTTGAATTCTGTATACAGTCTATGTCAGTTCGACGTCGGTGCCCCTTTCAGGAACGTGGGGCTCTCCACAATCCCGAGAATGATCGACGACCAGCGGTATTCATGCGCCGCCGCGCCCCGCACGATTTCGCGCACGGCCGGTCGATCGTAATATTCGAGCCGGCGACCCAAAGCGTAGGACAGGAGCTTTTCTGTAACCGTGCGGGGGAACTGCTCGGGCTGCGCCAGCAGCAGCGCCCGCAATCCTGAAAGCCCCTCGATCTTTCCCCCGCTCACCGTGGCGCCGCTCGCGTCCACGGGCTTGCCAGCTTCGTCCACGGTCCGCCAGCCGCCGATTACGTCAAAATTCTCGAGCGCAAAACCCAGCGGATCGATCACCGAATGACAGCTGTTGCACGACGGATTTTGCCGGTGTTGCGCCAATCTCTCGCGCATGGGTAGTTTCAGAGAGCCCGCCTTCGCATCGAGGTTGGTATCCACTCCGGGCGGAGGCGGCGGCACAGACAGTCCGAAGATATTGTTCAGCAGCCATTTACCGCGCAAGACCGGCGAAGTACGGTCCGGGTACGACGTAGTCGCGAGCAGCGCTCCTTCAGCCAGCAACCCGCCGCGCTGATCGTGGTTCGGAAGGCTGACTCGCCGGAAGCGGCTTCCATAAGTTCCGGGAATCCCATAATGACGCGCGAGACGTTCGTTGACGAACGTATAGTCCGCGCTTAACAGGTCGTCCACACTGCGATCCTCACGCAGAGTACTGGCAACAAACATCTCCGTTTCGGTTTTGAACGCCTGCAGCAGACTTTCGTCATAGTTCGGATAGCGGTCCGGATCGACCACCACCTCTCCGACGCGCCGAAGATTCAACCATTGTGCGGCGAAGTTGTTCACCAGCGCATCGCTGGCGCGGGGGTCGACAAGCATCCGCCGCACTTCCTTTTCGAGTACCGGCGGATTGGTAAGCTGCCCGCGCTCCGCGAGAGTCAGCAGACGATCGTCCGGGATGCTGCTCCACAGGAAAAACGACAGGCGCGAGGCCACCTCCAGATCGCTCAGGCGATATGCGGCTTTCACCGGCACAGACGGATCGCGGTGGACGCGCAGCAGAAAGTCCGGATCCACCAGGAGGCGTTCGAGCGCGAATTGAATCCCGCTGTCGAACCTTCCGCCATCGCGGCGGCCGCTGTCGAAAAACCCGAGCAACGTCTGCAGGTCTGTTTTCCTTACCGGCCGGCGGTAGGCGCGCCGAGCCATTCTGGAAAGAATCCTCGTAGCGCAAGGCCGCTCTTCAGCGCTGGTCCGAGGCTGGCACATGAAAATCGCGCGGCGGTTCGGGGTGTCCTTCGCTGTTCCGGCGGGCTGATAAGGCCCCCCGATCTCGACTGCGCCCACGTTTGCGGGGTCCATGTAAACCTGATCGTCGGCGATGACCCTGCCCCTCTGCAGGGGTTGAGGGAGCCCTTCCGGCTCCCACATTTCCCGAACAAACGACACGCCGACGACACGAGGACCCGCCGGAACAGCGACGCGGACTTCCAACCCGGCGTCTCCCGTAACCTGCATGTATTTTTCCCATTCGGGATCGCCGGCGAACCCCGGCTCTCCGCTGCCCGCCCAACTTTCCGCCGCGGGCCTGCCTTGGGCTTTGCCTCCGACTGTGAACCGCCTCAGCAGCTTGCCATCCAGGCGAACGTCGAGCCGCTGCGGCCATCCGATGCCTTTGAGGTAGTCCTGATACTGCCTTTGCAGGCGTACTTTGATCAGATATTCGCCATCCACCGGAAAGTCATAGTGAACCGCGATGCCGCCGCGAGATCCCAGCGGCAAATCTTCACTCTGCCGGTCATTCTGCAGCACATGCAGGGGAATCTGGAATGTCTCGAGCTTCGGCTTGCCGGGCGGGATACCTGTAGCGAGCCGCGTAACCTGCCTGGCGACCGACATGTATCGCTCCAGATGAGCCGTAGAAATCGAGAGCACATCGCCGAAGTTGTCGAAACTGCCGTCGGCCGTTTCATCGCCGGGGAGCAGCGGTTTTACATCGATATCGAGCGCGAAGAGGTCGCGAATCGCATTATTGTATTCCGCGCGATTGAGACGATGAATCGCGCCGACCCTGCCCGGATTCGGTTTGGCCGCCCATGCGCGATCGATATCGTTTTCGAGCGACTTGGCTATGCCGTGAAGCGTGGCGGCATCGGGCCGGGGCGATCCGGGTGGCGGCATGGAGCCGGCGCGGAGTTTCGCGATGACGCGTTCCCAGACTTCCGCGTTGGCGGCTGGCTTGGTGGCGTCCAAAGTGTCGAGGGCAAGTCCGCCGGTGAGAAGTTTCTGGTTATGGCAAGTGACGCAGTATTTGCCGAGGAGTTCCCTCGGTTCGGCGGCGACGGCGAGAACCGCGCCGAGCATGAGCGCGACAAGTCTGAAGGACCGCATTCGTGTTAATCCGAACGAGTTGAGTATATACCTGGGGCGGAGCCACCTATGATGATATTCGGCGGGCAGCCATTCCTTGCTGTTATTGATAGGAATCGTGCCGAAGAGGGCTAACGGGGAGTGTGGTCGGTGACATAAGCCTTCATGCAATGAAGTCGCTTCAGAGAACAGGGCCGCAACTCCTCCCCGATTGCGAGCTTGCACGGCACATGCCACACAATAACGTAGATGGCCTTCATCTCTGGCCCTTATCCGAGCCCCGCGAAACGGCGGTTACAAAAGAACAGAAGAACGTAATATATTGGCGCCGCCTCGACGTAAGTCCCCGCGCGTTGCGCACGCTATTCTCGGAAAAGGATTGAGATTACCCGCGGAATGGGATGTCAGGGCGACCGGCGCCGTCGTGGTCTTTGCCGCCTGTGTCCAGGCACGTGCGAGCGGACGGGCCAGTACCGACATTGTTGGGGCGCGGGCATCGAAGTTGCAGTTCCTTCGATTCCTTTCCCTTGCATCCGGTAATACTCTTCAGACATGCGAAAGCCGCCTGAACACCTTATACGCGATGCTAAACGGGGCAAGGAAGCGGCGATCCTGCATCTCTTTGACGAACACCATCTTCCGCTCTTCCGTTTCGCCTGGCGCCTTACAGGCTCGGTGTCCGATGCCGAGGACATCGTACAGGATTGCTTCCTGGCGCTGCTGAGGCCGGATTGCGGCTTCGATCCGGCGCGCTCTTCGATTCGCACCTATCTGTTCGGCGCCATCCGCAACCAGTCGTTGAAGCGCCTGCAGCGACGGGAGGACAGCATCACGCCAGAGCCCAGCTATCATCGCACACCGGAAACAGAGGTGTTGCGTATCGAAGCGGCTGATGCAGTGGCAAGCGCGGTTGACGGGCTTCCCGCGACCCAGCGAGAGGTGCTGTTGCTTGCGCACTATGAGCAGTTGTCGTTGACGGAGATCGCAGAGATCACGCATTTGGAAGTCGTCGCGGTAAAGTCGCGCCTCCAAAGAGCACGCGCCACGTTGAGGGAAACCCTGGCGGCATATGCGCCGCGAATGGAGCGATGCAAATGAACAATACTGAACTCGATCGATTGTTGGATAACTGGGAGGCGCCTCCCCCGCCGCCATCAATTCGGAGTGGCCTGCAAGCCCGATTCCCGCAGTCCGAAAGACCAGAATTTTCTCATCGGGTGCGATGGGTGCTGGCGACCGCCGTTGCCTCAGTCACGCTGGTATTTGGCATGGCTCAGAGCGACTGGAGGCCTCTGGAAGATCCGCTCATGGGCTCCTTAACTCATCTGTATGAAGGTCTTGCAGAAGGCATTGAAGCATGGCGAGCACCCGGCATAGTGGCGCAGATCCGGCGATCCGAACCCAAAGTTTATGTCGATGGGCAGTTAGCTCCGCCATTGAAGTATGGCCCCGCCGCCACCATCGACGTACAGGTGCCGGGAGAAGGTGTGTACTCCTTTATTTCGTTTCGTGGGAGAGCGAGCGGCTGGACTGAGGCCGGTCACATCCACGGCAAAATAATCGAGTTTCTTGCGGGGGGAAGGCAAGTTCGCATCGAATGCAACAATCCGATTGTCGATTCCGATCGTCCGGTCTTCGTCAGACGTCGTCCTTGAGGAAAGGCCGGAATCGTTCCCCGCCCGAATTGTACCGGCACCGAGCCTTCTCGAACATTGGGTTCGTTCCCGTTCGGGGTGTGATTCACTGGAACTTATGCATCGTCTCATTTGCCTTCTGGTTGTCTTTGTTCTTCCCTGCCTTCTCCCGGCGCAAACCGAAAAGCCGCTGCGAATTGCGGTGGCTGGCCTGGTTCACGGGCACGTGGAAGGATTTCTGCTGCGTCCCGCGCAAACACGCAAAGACATCATGATTGTGGGGATTTTCGAGCCGAACACTGCGCTCGCGGAGAAGATAGCGAAGCAGTACGGATATCCCCAGTCGATGCTCTACACCAATCTTGATACGATGCTGGACCACGTTACGCCAGACGCGGTCGCTACGTTTACAAACACCTTCGACCATGCGACGGTGGTGGAATCAGTCGCTCCGCGCCACCTCCCGGTGATGATGGAAAAGCCCCTTGCGGTGAGCGTGGAGCACGCACTCCGGATACAACGAGCAGCGTATCGGTATGGTATCCAGGTAGTCGTTAACTACGAGACCAGTTGGTACGCGAGTCATGGAGCTATATGGGATCTGATCAATGAAAAGAAGTCCATGGGTGACATCCGCAGGATCGTGGCGATGGACGGCCATCAGGGTCCGAAAGAAATCGGAGTGGGGCCGGAGTTTCTGTCCTTCCTGAGGAATCCAGCACTAAATGGCGCCGGCGCGCTCTTCGATTTCGGATGCTACGGGGCGAATCTCATGACCTGGCTAATGGGCAACCAGCGGCCTTCAGCGGTGATGGCGATGACGAGGCATATCAAACCGGCCATCTATCCGGAAGTGGAGGACGACGCAACGATTCTGCTGGAGTACCCGAAGGCGCAAGGTGTTGTCGAGGCGTCCTGGAACTGGCCTTTCGGCCGCAAGGATCTGGAGGTTTATGCCGAGCGGGGATACGCAATCGCCACCGGGGGAAATTCACTGCGCGTGCGGTTACCCGACAGGCAGGAAGAGGTTAGCGTACCGGCGGCACTGCCGGCGGAAGAGCACGATGCGCTGGCTTACTTTTCAGCCGTAGCGAAAGGCAAGAGGAAGTCGACGGGGTTGTCCTCGCTGGAAAACAATGTAATTGTAACGGAGATTCTCGAAGCAGCGAGGCAGTCTGCGCGTACGGGAGATCGGGAGGCGTTGACGCAAAAGCGTGAGTGATCTTTGAACAGACGATGAATTCAGATCAGGATGTCTTTCACCACATCGCCGGAAATACCGGTCAGGCGCGTGTCTAAGCCCTGGTACTTCATGGTCAGGCGCTTATGATCGATACCGAGAACATGGAGCATTGTCGCGTGGAAGTCATGCACGGTGACCACGTTTTCCGCTGCAGCGTAGCCGAAGTCGTCCGTCGAACCGTAGCTGATACCGGATTTGATGCCTCCTCCAGCCGTCAGATAAGTAAACCCCTTGATGTGATGGTCGCGGCCATCGCCACCCTGTGACATTGGAGTGCGGCCGAACTCGCCGCCCCAGATAACGAGCGTATCGTCGAGCATTCCGCGTTGCTTCAGATCGGTGATGAGAGCGGCCGTGGCGCGATCGGTCTCCTGCGCCTTGAATTCCATGTTGCCCTTGACATTATTG
>JBEEHH010000021.1:0-257473 GCA_041167325.1 Verrucomicrobiota bacterium
GCATCTTGGCTTCCTTCCAGAATCGGACCTTCCGTGCTGCCGCTTAAGAACTGGGCCACCACCGGATTCTTCGATTGTTTGAGCTGCTCGGGCTCGCCTGCTTCGATTATTTTCCCCTGGTAAAGCATCGCCATCCTGGTGGCGACCCGGAACGCGCTGTCCATCTCATGTGTGACAATAATCGAAGTCACCTTGGAATTCTCCGTCAGACTTATGATCAATTCGTCGATGACCGAACTAATGACCGGGTCGAGGCCAGCCGAAGGTTCGTCAAAAAGGATGAGCTCGGGCTCCATCACGAGGGCGCGGGCCAGGCTGACCCGCTTCTTCATCCCGCCGCTCAGCTCCGATGGCATCTGGTCCTTGGCCTCGATCATCCCGACCAGGTTCAATTTTTCTTCCACGATCGCGTCGATCTCCTTCCGGCTTTTCTTCGTCAGTTCCTCGAGGGGCAAGGCGACGTTATCCCGGACGCTGCGTGAGCTGAGCAGGGCCGAGTATTGATAGACCATTCCGATGTGGGTGCGGATCTGCTGGAGCTTCCGGTGTTTTAACCGGGAAATTTCGAACTGCTTGAATGAGATGGAGCCCTTCGTCGGCGGGAGGATTCCAAGAATCAAACGCTGGATCGTGCTCTTGCCGCTGCCGCTCTGGCCCATGATGACGAGCCGATCGAGCGGATCCACCTGAAGAGAAACCCCATCGAGCACCTTTTTGTCTTCGAAGGCGAGCACGACCTCGCGCAGCTCGACCACGTGTGGAGGAGGCGCGCTCATGTCGGAAAGAAAACCGTGTAAACGATGTTAAAGAGCGTGTCGAAACCGATCACGGTGGTGATCGCGGTAACAACGCTGGAAGTGGTGGCATTGCCGACGCCCGCCGCGCCGCCGGTGACATTGAGCCCGCGGTAACACGCGATCGAAGAGATGAGCAGGCCGAAGAGAAAACTTTTCATGATGCCCGTGATGATGTCGCGGATGAGGAGCGCATTCAGGACGAGGTCGTTAAAGTAAACGAAGGCGATATTGAAATAGGCCCGCGAGATAAGGCTGGTGGCGATGATCGCCGCCACACTCGAAACCACCGAAAGACACGGCATGAGCGCGAAGAGCGCCAGCATCCGCGGCGCGACCAGAAAACGCAGCGGACTGATCCCCATCGCTTCGATGGCTTCCACTTCTTCGGACACTTCCATCGTGCCGAGTTCCGCGGTAAAGGCGGCCCCGATTCGTGCCGCGAGCATGATCCCGGTGAGCAACGGGCCGAGTTCGCGCGTGAATGCGATCGAGACCAGGCCCGGCACCAGCCGTTCGGTTCCGAAGCGTTGCAATTGGTAACCGGTCAGGAGCGCCATCGTTAACCCAAGGAAAAAAGAAACCATCGCCACGAGGGGGACAGAGCCGACCCCAGCGCGTTCCGTGTGCCGGAAAAAACTCGCGGCGCGAAACGGGGCCCGGCCGCGGCGCATGTTCTCGATCGTCTCCGTGAAAGTGTGGACGATGAACCAAAACATGCCGCCGACCTCCTTCAGGAAGCCGCGGCCTTTCTGCCCAATCTCCTGCACCACCACCACGGGATTGGTTTCGATCGATCCGCCCGAATCTGCCTCGCGGTTCTGTTCGGCCATGTTCATGGGGAAGGTGCCCCAGTTCGCAGGCGTGCAAAGGAGAAAATCCCCTGCTTCTGTAGCCGCCGCCCTGCGGGCGGCGTGAGTGAAGATGTGGTCCGGGCCGCTCCCAGGTTTCGCGCAGCGCAGCGGCTCCAGAAAGCTGAGTTGCGCGTAACGACACGCGCCTCTACAACTCGAAAGCATGCTGCCCGCCTTTTCACTCGTCATCCCCGCGTACAATGAAGCGGACCGAATCGGCGAAACCCTGCGCGAAGCGCTCAGCTATCTGCAAACTCAGAGCGTGGGCAGCGAGCTGATCGTTGTGAACGACGGCTCGACCGATGCGACCTCGCAAATCGTGCGGGACGTTTTCGCCGCGACGGAAGGGATTGCGACGCGATTGATTGAGAATTCGCCTAATCGCGGGAAAGGCGCCGCGGTCCGCACCGGTTTGCTGGCTGCGACCAGGCCGATCGGATTATTTTCCGACGCCGATTTATCCACGCCGATCGACGAAGCTCCCAAACTCATTCAGCCGATCGTGGCCGGCGAGGTGGACATTGCGATTGGGTCGCGAGCCTTGAATCGGCGCTTGATCGGCAATCGTCAGCCGTGGCGGCGCGAACAAGCCGGCCGCGTTTTCAATCTCATCGTGCGCGTCGCGACCGGACTCCCGTTTTGGGATACGCAATGCGGCTTCAAGGCCTTTCGCCTCGACGTCTGCCGTCCCATTCTCGCCGTCGCGCAGACTGACGGTTTCGGGTTCGACGTGGAGCTGCTTTATCTGGCGCAACGCGCGCAGCTAAAAATGAAGGAAATCCCGGTGCGTTGGAATCATTACGAGGGCAGTAAGCTCCACGTGATTTACGACAGCTTCCGGATGTTCCGCGAAGTCGTGGAAGTCCGAATGCGCCGCCGCGCTATTTCTTAACGATCTGCGCGTTCTCCAAAAGCGGAATGCCGCCGTTGCTCGCGAGCTTGCCCTTTAACGTCACTGTCTTGCCTGCGAATTCTGCGAGCTGATCGTTCATCGGCTTGTGATCGCCGACGACGAGATAGGTTTTTCCATCGCTCAGGATCGCCACTGGTCCGCCGCTCTTGATGCAAGTCGCCGCGCACTTCGCGTGCTTGTCACCAATCGCGCCGTGGTCGGCGTAGCACATCAGGTCGACGATCTCGCCGGTCAGAGTTTTTTCCGCTGAGGCGTCGAGTTTTTCCTTCTCATGGTCCTCATGGGCATAAGCCAGAGGCGAAACGAAAACTGCCGCCGAGAAGCTGACCGCGACGGCCCATTTCAACAGCTTCGAAGTTCCATCAGGAGAATAATACATGGTGAAAGCTCCGCCCGATTTTGCTGCGGTCAATTTCGATGTCATCCCGAGGCTGGCGAAGCGCGCCGAGGGATCTCGCAAACGGTCACCGGCTAGCTTGCGCAAGACCGACATCTTCGCAGCTGAATGCGTTGTACGGCGCAAGCTGATCGGCCTTGCAGTTGTGAGGTCCCTCGGCGCGCTGCGCCAGCCTCGGGATGACAGCTCTTACCTCCCGGTCTCAATCATCTCCGCGAACTGGGAAAAGAAATAACCGGCATCGTGCGGGCCGGGCGCCGCTTCGGGGTGATATTGCACACTGAAGACCGGCAATTCGCGATGCCGCATCCCCTCGACGGTCCCGTCATTCAAATTGATGTGCGTTACCTCCATCTCCTTCGGCAACGAATCCGCGTCCACCGCGAAACCGTGATTTTGCGAAGTGATCGCGACCTTGCCCGTCCGCAAATCCTTCACGGGCTGGTTACCGCCGCGATGGCCGAATTTCAATTTGAAAGTTTTGCCACCGACCGCGAACCCGAGCACCTGGTGACCGAGACAAATCCCGAAGATCGGCTTTTTCCCGATCAAACCGCGGAGCGACTCATGCGCGTAATCCAGGACCGACGGATCGCCGGGGCCGTTTGAAAGGAAGACGCCGTCAGGTTTCAAGGCCAGAACTGCATCGGCCGTTGTCGTCGCCGGCACCACCGTGATTCCGAATCCATTCTGGCGCAGGCGGCGCAGAATGTTTTCCTTGATCCCGTAATCGTAAGCGACCACGCGGTACCGGACCGGTGGTAAGGCCTGCCGGATGATTTCGTCGGCATTTCCGCTCGCGACCGACCACGCTGTGCTGAGTTTGTCCTCCGGATCCCATCGATACGAAGCCGGCGTGCTGACTTCGCGCACGTAATCCATTCCGATCACACCTTCGCCCTCGATCGACTGCGAGACCGCTTCCTTCTCGGAGAGCGCTTCGCTCGTCAGGCAAGCCTTCATCGCGCCGCGCTCCCGCAGATGTCGCGTCAGGGCGCGGGTGTCGATGCCCTGCACGCCCGGGATTTCCCAGCGGCGCAAATAATCTTCGAGCGATGATTCCGACCGCCAACTGCTCGGAATTTCGCTGAGCTCTTCGATGACGAATCCGCGCACATGCGGTTCGCGGCTTTCCTGGTCGAGCGCGTTCGTGCCGTAATTTCCGATGAGCGGATAAGTCATCGCCACGATCTGCCCGCGGTACGAAGGATCGGTCAGGACCTCCTGGTACCCGGTCATTGAAGTGTTGAAACAAACTTCGCCGACCCGGGTGCCGGCGGCGCCAAACGCTTCGCCTTCGAAAATCCGACCGTCTTCGAGAGCGAGAATTGCGCGCATGCTCGCGCAGTTTCTTCGCTCCCGAAGAATATTCAAATCTTCTTCGGCAGCGGTGGGGAAGGCGCCTATTTGTATGATGGATTGGCGGGAAGAATGATCGTGTTATTGGCGTAATTGCTCTCCTTGATCTTGTGATCGGCGTTGAGAGCAAATCGCGCTTTCATATCGGGCGCTGTTTTCTGCGGCGTCTTGACGTTGATGTCCGTCACCGTGCCGGCCTTCACCGCCGGTGTCGAAATGGAGCCCTGCGAAAATTCGCCGCCGGGAAAACCGGCTTTGGATTGAGCAGTAATATATGTCACCTGTAACGAACTCGTTCCGGCGTCGGCGTTCCCGGCGTTCCTGATTCTAACGATCCAGGAATCCGGAGATGTCTGAGTTGCTTTTTCGATGAGCAAATCGGTTACGAGAAGCTGGGGCGGGAGTTTGTTCGGCGCTTTCAAGTCGGGGTTGCGCATGGGCGTCGGCGTAGGCCGTGGTTTTGGCGTGGTGGCTTGCGATCGAAGGGCAAAAGCGATTGCGAATGCGCTCACGATAATGATTAAGGATTTTTGTCGATATTGCATGGTTGAATTGTTGAGGTCGTAAATAAGACCGGATGTCCGGTCAATATTCATTTCACTCCTGCTCCTCAGTCGCGGTCAGGGATTAGGAGCAAGATCAGGATCAGGAGCATGAAAAAAAGCCCGAACCGCTTCGCGGTTCGGGCTTTTAAAGTTTTACCCCGCAGATGCCGTTAAGGCGGATATCCCGTTCCCTTTCGGTAACGGGCGGACGACCGCCACATGAGCTTCTGACTTCCAATTAAGGCATGTCATCTTCCGCATGCAGCCCAGCCTCCTGGTCAATGAAATATCGGTTCGGGAATCACACCTGTAAATCTCGAACACCGCAGGGCAAATGGTTGAGAGTTCTCGGTTGAGAGTTGAGCGAAAAGCGCTGGTTTTCATCCCAACCCTCAATCAAAAACTCCCGACCGCTATCAAAGAACTATTCGCGTAGTTCCACTCCCAATTCCCGCTGCAACCGCTCGCGAATCTTCGCGTGGACCACGGTAATTTCGTCGTTCGTCAGTGTGCGAGTTTTGTCGCGGTATGTCAACGCATATGCCATCGACTTTTTTCCTGTGCCGAAATTCGCGGCCTCATTCCCGCTGAAAACATCGAAGAGTTCGATCGTCGCCAGCAGCGGTTCGCGCGCTGCCTCGATCGTCGCCACGATTTCGGCGTGACTCAATTTCTCCGGAACGATCATCGCGATATCGCGCGCGATCGCCGGGAATTTTTCGATCTCGCGGAACGTCGCTTCGGCTTTTGCCATCAACCCCGATCCAATCTCGATCTCCGCGACCAGGATGGGCGCTGCGACGCCGCGCGCCTCGCCATGCGCGGCGGCGAGTTGCCCAAGGAATCCAATCACGGCTGAGCCGGATAAAACATCCGCGCTCAAGGAAAAGTTGGAGCGCTCCGATCGGCGCAACGAAAAATCCGCGATCCCAAGAGTCTCGAGGACGCCTTTCAAATCGAACAGGTCGAGGCGTCGCGCGGCGGAGCGCCAGTGCGCGCTGCTTTCGGCGCTTTCGGAAAAAACAAACGCGAGACTTCTTTTCTCCGCTGCGTTTTCCGGCGAGAAGACGCGCCCCAATTCGAAAAGGCGAATGCTCGTCTCGCCCGCGCGGATATTTCGGGCGAGAACATCCAACAAACCGGCGAGAAGCGTCGGCCGCAGTGAGACGTGATCTTCACTCAGCGGATTCCGCAACTCGAGCGCACCGGCGCCAAACAAATCGGTCTTGCGCGGGATCAAGGCGGAGGTGCGCGCTTCGGAAACTCCTCGAGCGACGAGGCGTTGCCGTAGCGCCGACTCGAAATCGTAAATGCGATCCGCTTCTGACGCAGGCGTGAATCGGCTCCGATCGTTGGCTGGCACCCGCTCGATACCAAAAACGCGCACCACTTCTTCGATCAAATCTGCTTCGCGTTGAAGGTCGGAACGGAAACTGGGAATGTGCCACGATGTTTGGTCTTCGTCGGCGCGCGCCTTTTCTAGTCCGAACCCTTCGAGAATCTGCACGACCCGCTCCTTGGGCACCGGGACGCCGATGAGATCGTTGCAACGTTCGTAGCGCAACGAAACATCCGGCGGTGGCGCCGGGAGCGTTCCGGCGGTAGCGATTTCTGGTGAAGGCTCGCCTGTAGCCAGCTCGCGAATCAATTCCGTCGCGCGCTGCGAGGCGGGCAGAATCATTGCGGGATCGACCCGGCGCTCGAAGCGATAACTGGCGTCGCTCGGCAAACTCAAAGTCCGCGCGGTGCGCCGGACGCTCGCCGGCAAAAAGTAGGCGGCTTCGAGCAGAATGTTTTTCGTCGATTCGGTAACGCCGGTTTCCTCGCCACCCATCACCCCGCCAATCCCGACCACGCGTTCCTGGTCCGCGATGACCAAATCTCGCGAAGTGAGAGTGTAGGTCTTGCCGTCGAGCGCGAGAAACTTTTCGCCTTCGCGCGCGAGGCGCACCACGATTTCGCCCTTCAGTTTGTCAGCGTCGAATGCATGCGTGGGCTGACCGAGTTCGAGCATCACGAAGTTGGAGATGTCGACGATGTTGTTGATCGAGCGCAACCCGGCCGTTTCCAGTTTCGCGCGCAGCCATTGCGGGCTTGGCCCGACCGTAACGTTCTCAATCCGGCGCGCGGAATAGAACGGGCATGCCTCAGGCGCAGAAATCTCGATGCCTTTCTTTTGTAGGGCAGGCGTTCCGCCTGCCGTCGGTTCGTTCGGCAACCGGAGCGGTTGCCCTACAAGGGCGGAAATTTCTCGCGCCAAACCGAAATGACTTAGCAGATCACCGCGGTTCGGCGTGATTTCGACGTCGAGAATGGTGTCGTCGGGAAAGAGCGAAGCGATCGGCGCTCCGATTTTGGCGTCGGGCGAGAGGATGAGAAGTCCGTCGCTCTCCGCGGAAAGACCGAGCTCGCTCGGGCTGCAAAGCATTCCCTGCGACTCGACGCCGCGGAGTTTGCTCGGCTTGATTTTCAGGTCGTTGACCAGGACCGCTCCCGGCTGCGCGAGCGGAACTTTGTCGCCCACTTTGTAATTCTTCGCGCCGCAAACGATCTGGCGCTGTTGGCCGCTGCCATCATCGACCTGGCAAACGCTCAGGCGATCCGCGTTCGGATGCTGCGACGACGCCGTGATCTGCGCGACGACTACCTTCTCGAAGTTAGCGCCGCGCTTTTCGATCCCCTCGATCTCGATCCCGGCGAGGGTCAGAAGTTCGGCGAGCTCCTCGACGCTCACAGGCAATTCAACGAATTCGCGCAACCAGTTAACGGAAAATTTCATGATGAGAACGCTGTCATCCCGAGGCTGGCGAAGCGCGCCGAGGGCCCGCACAACTGCAGTGTGCGTTATCGCGAAAACTCGCGCGTGATCTGACGTAGAGGCTCACCCCAACGCGGAAGCGATTAGCGCTTGCGAGGTCCCTCGCCGTCTGCGCGGCTCGGGATGACACAGGTTGTGAAAGTTCCATCCTGTTCATGCGAATTGCCTCAGGAAGCGCAGGTCGTTCGCCGCGAACAATCGAAGATCGGGCACGCCGAACAGGATCATGGCGAGCCGATCCATCCCGAGCCCGAAGGCGAAGCCGCTCCACTTTTCCGGATCGTAGGCGTCGTCCCCGCGCGCCTTATTCAACTCTTCGAACACCGCCGGATGCACCATGCCGCAGCCGCAAATCTCCAGCCATTTCTCGCCGCCTTTGAGCGCTTTCGATTTCACGTCGATCTCAAAGCTCGGCTCGGTGAAGGGAAAATAATGGGGACGAAACCGGACTTGGGAGTCGGCGCCGAAAAGTTCGCGCAGGAAAAATTCCAGCGTCCCTTTCAAGTCCGCGACACTGACGCCCTCATCCACATAAAGGCCTTCGATCTGGTGAAATTGAGCGCTATGGGTGGCGTCCACTTCATCGCGGCGATAGGCCGCTCCCGGAGCAATGACGCGGATCGGCGGCGGCGCGCTCTCCATGGTGCGGACCTGCACGGTTGAGGTGTGAGTGCGGAGAACGCGGCCATCGGGCAGAAAAAATGTGTCCTGCTCATTTCGAGCGGGATGGTCCGCCGGGGTGTTGAGCGCGTCGAAGCAATGCCATTCGGTTTCGACATCCGGCCCTTCCGCGAGCGCAAATCCCATCCGGCGAAAAATGCCGATGCTGCGGTCGAGCATTTGGGTGAGGGGATGAAGCGAGCCGAGCTCGGCGGCGGTACCGGGGAGCGAGATGTCGATGTTGGCGAGTGCGCTCGTTTCCTTCGCGGAACGCAAACGCTCCGCGCTTTGCGCGATGGCGGCAGTAACCGAGCTGCGCGCTTCGTTCAACAGCTTGCCCACGATCGGACGCTCTTCTTTGCCGAGCGACTTCATCCGATCGGCCCACGCCGAGATGCTGCCGGCGCGGCCGAGATAACGGACGCGCGCGGCTTCGAGCGTATGCTCGTCGGTTGCGGCAGCAATCTCCGTCAGCGCCGCGTCGCGAAGTTTTTCCAGTTCATGAGACATCGGCACGAGTGTTCAACGTCCTGCGGCGAACGTCCAATCGGAACTGTAGCGGCGGTCTATGACCGCCGAACGATTTCACCCAGGGGTCGGCGGTCATAGACCGCCGCTACAGGGAAAGGCTACGCCGCCTTCTTCGCTTTCGTTTTGTTCTCGAGCGCGGTTTTTACCTGCTCGACGATTCCCTTGAACGCGACTTCGTCGGTGATGGCGAGATCGGAGAGGATCTTGCGATCGAGTCCGATGTTCGCGGCTTTCAGACCCTCGGCGAAACGGCTGTAGGTGAGGCCTTGCGCACGGACGGCGGCGTTCAAGCGCTGGATCCAGAGATAACGGAAAGTGCGTTTGCGCGTCTTGCGATCGCGATAAGCCCAATACTTTCCCTTCATTGTCGCGTCCTTCGCGTAACGGAAAAGTTTGGAACGGCGGCCGCGGTAACCCTTGGCTTGATCCAGGACGCGTTTGCGTCGCTCCCGGCTGGCCGGGGCGTTAGTTGCTCTTGGCATTATGTTTTATCCCGCAGGCGCGGGATTCCTCGTTCAGCGAATTGTTCTTTTATTATGATCTGCGCGACCTCATTCGCTGATTTGGCTCCGCGGTGCGGGACCAGGTGTGCAGATCGGCGAAACGCTTCGAGCGTTCGCGGGCCGGAAAAGTAGCGAGCGGCTCCCAAATCACAACTCCTTTCTCCGGAGCACCAGCCTCCGCGAAGCTACGGCTTGGCGGGCGAGCACGATTACGATTGGGAATCAGAATTGCATTGGCCCGGGCCAACGCCACTCCTAAAATCAGCGCCATGCATTGGCTCAGTCGTCATCGCCGGTTTGTCGTAGCGGCAATCTGCGCCTTTGGCACCGGACTCATCATCGCCGTCCATTTTTTCCCAATCGTTCCTTTTCTCTCCGCGGTCTGGCGGGAGGAACAGAACTACCAGGACTTTCTCGAGCGCGAAGGCCGCAAGACCCCGACAAATCCGAATCTCGTCTTTCTCGGAATTGACGAAGCCACGATCGATACCTCCTCGCTGCTGCCCGAAGAGATCGCCGGCAATCGCGCCTTCGAGTTGATGACGGCGCATCCCTCTCCGTGGTCGCGGGAACTCTGGGCGATCCTCCTCGACCGGCTCTTCAACGCCGGCGCCCGCGTCGTGATGTTCGATCTCGTTTTCAACCCGCCTAACGAAGGCGACGCCATTTTCCGTGACGCGATCGACCGGTATCGCGACCGCGTGGTGCTGGGCGCTAACTTCGACGCCGAGCACGGCATGAAATTCGTCATGCCCAACACCGCGCTCATTCCGCCGCCGCAAATCCAGGATGACCGCGTCGGCTATGTGATTTTCTTCCCCGATCCGATGGATCAAAAAGTTCGCTCGACCTTTTACACCATGTCGGATCGGCTGCTGGCCGGCCAGCAGCCCCATCCCACGCAGGAGGTCTACTACTCGTTGTCGGCGCGCGCCCTGACCAAACTCGGGGTCAATCTCCCCGTGGACTTTCAGCCACATCAATTCCGTTTCAGTGAAGAGGACGCGTATCGGCCGCATTCGCTCTATGAGGTCTTCGATCCGAAACTTTGGCAGGCCAATTACGCGAACGGCGCTTTCTTCAAAGACAAGATCGTAATCGTCGGCGCTGCGTCGAAGGTAGTGCATGATGTTGTAACCACACCGATGGCCCCGGACACGCCGGGCCCGGTCTTGCACCTGCAAGTTATCGCCGCGACGCTGGCCGGCGATTTTCTCCACAACACTTCGGAGCGCACTGATGTCATCCTTGTTCTCCTTGCCGGGGCGCTGGCCTGGGGCCTCATCGCCTTCGTTCGGCGGCCATTGGTCTGTCTGGTGGCGATCATAGCGATCACGGCCGCTTACCTCACCTTCGCCCGGATGGCGTACGATCGCTGGGGCCTGCTCTTGCTAGTAGTTCCGGTGCTGACCGGATTTCTCACGAGCGGCTTGCTCTCGTTAGGCTTCGAGTATGCCCTGGAACGTCTCGAAAAGCTGCGTACCCGGCGGACGCTCGAGCGTTACGTCTCGAAAAATCTCGTGAAAGAGATCCTCGATAATCCCGACAGCTTCTACAGCAGCCTGCGCGGTGTCCGCATTCCGGCCACGATTTTGTTTTCCGACATCGTCGGCTTCACCACCATGACCGAGAGCGCCGATCCGGAAAAGCTGGTGAAACAACTCAACGAATACCTCAGCCGCATGACGGCCGCCGTGTTCGAGAATAATGGGACACTCGATAAATTCATCGGCGACGCCGTCATGGCGGTTTGGGGAAACGTGAGCAGCCGCGGCGTGGCCGAGGACGCAAAGGCGTGCGCGCGCGCCGCCGTCGCGATGCGGCGCGAGCTTCGTGTGCTGAACCAGAAGTGGGCGGCGGAAGGAACTGCCGCTTTCGCGATCGGGATCGGCATCAACCAGGGCGACGTTCTCGGCGGGAATATTGGTTCGCAGGAAAAGGCGGACCCGACAGTGATCGGCGATGCGGTCAATTTGGCGTCGCGGCTCGAAGCGCTCACGCGAATCTATGCCTTGGACATCCTGGTGGGCGCGAGCGCCAGCGAATTGATCCGTGACGAATTCGATCTGAGGAGCGTTGCGCTTGTCCAGGTGAAAGGAAAAACCAAGCCGGTCGAAATCTTCACCTTGATCGGCGCAAAGAAGGAAGTCGGAGACCGGGAGTTCCTCGAGCGACTAGAGACCTACGAAGCCGGCTTTCGCAAATTCCGCGAGCGCGATTTCAGGCAGGCCAAGGTTTTATTCTCACAGTTCCTTGAGTTCTATCCCGACGATGCTCTCGCCCGGATGTATCTGGAGCGCGCGCTCGAATATGAAGAGCAGCCGCCCGATGAAGCCTGGAACGCGGTCGAGGTCTTCAAGAAGAAATGAGCGAACGCGCGAGCGATATGACGTTCTCCGACGTCGCGGCTGCCCGGGCCCATGATCTTGAATATCCGAGCTGTCCCTTATGCCACAGCGAACGCCGTGAGTTTCCTTTTTCTTTGTCGGAAGTTCATAACGTGGCGCGTTGTTCTGACTGTGGTGGGCACTATCTCTATCCTCGTCTAAGCGAGGAAGCGATGCAGCAGGTCTATCGCGACTCAGCTTATTTTGAGGGAGGCAAATCCGGCTACGCAGATACCAGCTACGGGGATCAGGAGACTTCTCTACGGGCAACCTTCAGATGTTTGTTGCGTGAGCTGCGAAAACGAAATGCGACGGGTGGTGATCTCCTGGAGATTGGTTGCGGGTATGGTTACCTTCTCGATGAAGCCCGCTCGCTCTTTAGTCGCCGCGTTGGGACAGAATTCTCGCCGCGAGGCGCGGAACTGGCCCGCCAAACTGGCGCCGAGGTGTTCGTGGGAGGCATCGAGCAGCTTCCCCGCGATGCGCGCTTTGATTGCGTGATTGCAACCCAGGTGATCGAACACATCTATGATCCTTTGGCTTTCATTAAAGATTTGGTTGGTCACGTTAAGCCGGGCGGTCACATTCTTTTTGCTACTCCCGACATTGGGGGCGCCTTGCGCAAAGTCATGGGACGAAGCTGGCCCTCCTTCAAAGTTCCCGAGCACGTGGTCTATTTCGATTTCAAGTCGCTGGAAAGGTTAATGCGCGGCGCCGGTCTGGAACAGGTAAGCAGGATGCCGCATCCGCACGCTTTTCCGATCGGTTTGATCGCGGCGAAGTTCGGCCTTTCCCTGCCTTCAGCATTTCGGCGCTTCAATATCTGGGTCCCTGCCACTACGGTTGCGGCTCATGGAAGACTCCCGCATGCCTGACGCTAACGACCAGCCCTTGGTTTCGGTGGTTATCCCGATTTTTCGGGAGGCGGAAATATTGTCAGCCTTCCTGGCTTCGGTTCGCGTCGCCCTGGATCAGTGTCAGCTACCCTACGAACTTGTGCTCGTGGATGATGGCTCTTCCGACGACACCTGGCGCATCATTACAACAGAAGCAAAATCATTCCCATCGATCCGCGCGCTCCGGCTAAGCAGAAACTTTGGAAAAGAGTCAGCGCTTTGCGCCGGGCTGGAGCGCGCCCGTGGCGATGCTGTCATCCTGCTGGACGGCGATGGGCAGCACCCACCATCGCTCTTGCCCGAGATGGTCCGGATGTGGCGGGCATCGGGCGCCGATATTGTGCACGGCGTAAAACGTTATCGGGGACGCGAACCTTTTTCCGGCAAGTTCGGCGCGCTTTTTTTTTACTTCATCCTGGATAAGCTCTCGGGTTTTGATTTCAAAGGGGCGTCGGACTTCAAGCTCATGAACCGGAAGGCTGTCGATGCCTGGTTGAAAATGGGGGAGCGCAATGTCTTCTTTCGCGGCATGACAGCATGGATGGGATTTACCTCCGTTCAAATGCCCTTCGAAGTCGTTCCGCGTTCAGCCGGGCAATCCACCTGGTCTTATCTAAAACGTCTGAAGCTTGCGCTAACCGGCATAACCTCTTTCTCCTCACTCCCCCTGCAACTAGTCACGTTTGCGGGAGCTCTGTTCCTTGTCTTCTCGATAGTTCTGGGAGCCGAAACCTTGTACCTAAAACTTGCCGGCCGTGCGGTGAGCGGCTTTGCCACTGTCATTCTTCTCGAACTTATCATCGGGAGCTTCCTTATGATCAGCCTTGGTATTATTGGCGAGTATCTGGCGCGCATTTATGAAGAAGTGAAAGGCCGGCCGCGTTATCTGGTAGCGGAAGCGATTGAGCCCGCCCCCTCCGGCGAAGGTGCCTCACGCGCGTGATCAGCTCGGCGGTTCTTTATTTCGCCGGCAGAACAATCGAAGTGACGCGATCCGCAAAGGTGCAAAGCACGTAGAGCTTGCCATTGTACAATCCCAGGGCCGACGCGCCTTCGAGCTTCTCGGGCGGTGGCGGTTTCAAGCTCGTCACGGCATGACCCTCGAGGTCGAAAACCAGCACTTCATCAGTAGCGGGGCTCGTGGCGTAAAGCCGCTCACTCTGTGAATCAATCAGCAGATCCTGAAAGGCCCAGCCGGTGCCCTGCCATTCCTTCACCGTCCACTTGAAGAGGAATTTGCCGGACGAATCGAAGACCTGAATCCGCCGGTTGCGCGGGTCCGCTACATAGACCCGGTCTGTTTTTTCATCCACGGCGACTGTTGTCGGTTCGACGAACTGTCCATCTCCTTCTCCCTGCGATCCCCAAATCGCTACCACCACTCCAGTGGCATTGTATTTTACGATCCGCGCCCGCCCCTGGTCGACAACATAGATGAAATTCTTCTCCGTAGCACAGATGCCGCGGGGGCCATAGAACCCGGGTTCCGGCCCTTTCCATAATGCGATGGAAACTCCGGCGGCGGTCAGTTTTTGGACGCGGTGGTTGTTACCGACCTCGGTCACATAGATATTTCCGGAGTTATCAATCGCGATCCCGTTGGGTTCTTGTAATTCTCCTGCATATCTGCCCAACGAGCCGATCGTCGTCAGATAGGCGCCGGTCGAGGAAAATTTCTGAATGCGTCCGTTGTTGGTGTCCGCGACGAAAATATTCCCGGATTTGTCGAGCCTCATCCCGCGTGGAAAATCAAACTGGCCTCTCCTTGCTCCTTTACCGCCTTGAAAGGCGCTCACTGGAGGAACACTCAGTTCGGTCGCGCGAATGCGGGCGAAATCGGGAAGTTTGAATTCCTTCGGAGCTACCGCGGGAACCTTGTAAATGACGAGCGACGCGTACTCGCTAGTCTTGTCTTCCCACACCTTCTGGAAGTTCAGGTCGTAGAGTTCTTCATTTGGCCGTTTGATAAACTCACCGCGGCGAACGCCATCATCGATTGCCACATAGGCAATGTTGTTCTCCTTCAGGAGCCGGAAAACCACGTTTGGATCCGTGCTCTCAAAGAGCAGGCGGTAAACCTCGTCGCGTTTGGTAGTGTCATAGCCGGCGCTCCAGGGGAACGAAGGCCAGCCGTAAAATAGCCGGCGTCCTGCAAGCAAAATCTGGTGGTTCACGAAACGGTCGCTCAGGAATACGTCATGCGTCTTGGTATGGGAGCGGACCCACTTGATCAGGCGATCGTCGGCGAAGTGCAGGGTGCTGTAGTAACTGTTATAAATCGGGAAGAAATCTATGGTTCCGGAGATAGCGATTGCCAGGGCAAATAAGAGCGCGATAAGTCGAGTCGGAATAACCAACCATCGCCATCGAACATGCCAAAGTTGCCAGAGCCCATAAGCGACAAACAAGTTACTCACGATCAACCAGACATTCAGGAACTTATGGTTAGCCAGAGTTTCCACGCTTAACTCCAGGCAGAAGGTGACCGCGAGGAGGCTACAGAGAGCAAGGAAGAACCGGCGGTGAAATCCGGAAGCGAAAGTAAGCGCCACGATAATCAGGAGCCACTTGAGGCCGAACGAGAAGCCGATATATCGCAGGACGTTGTTAATCGTCGGCGGCTCGACGATGTAGCCCCAATGGAGGATCGAGTGCGCCGATCTGTTACTCGCTCGCAGAAGAGCCAGTTGCGGGAGGGAGACCAGGGCGGTCGTAAGTCCCAGCCCGAGCAAATATTTGCGAGCCGGGAAAAGAAGAAAGAGACAGGAGAGGACGGCAAAAGAGACAGTGAAGACCAGCGCGTTCCAGAGAGGAAGGCAACCGAGGAGGAAACCCGAAAAGAGAAAGCTCCTATCAAAAGCAACCGGGCTCCAGGCCATGCGCCGGACTCGTGTCCAGAGGATATTCTTCGGCGGTGCGCTGACCGGCGCCAGTGTAACAGGCTCCTGCGGCGCGGTCATAGTCTGGCTTTCGACAGGCGCCACGGATGTGTCATTTGGAACTGACAAGGCTTCTGCGTTCGGCAAAGGAATGGTGTTATCATCACCCCCGGAAGTCACTTCGCGATGTTTTGCAGTACGGTATTGCCGGTACCGGCCGACCAGGAAGATCAAGACGATCAGGAGTATCCCGACGCCGCTGGCAAAGTGGCGCTGGTTCAGGAATACGGCCTGGGTCCAGATGCCCCATAACTCTCCGCGATAGTTATAGCCTGAGGGGAGGAATTCGTTGAGCGTTAGGATGGAGTGAAAAGCGGCCGCGACCGATGGTCTTGAACGAAGGAAGGAAACAAAGCTAAGTGTGCCGTGAAAAAAGAAGAGGGCAGATCCGATCCGGCCGACCGCGCGCGAGTTGAAAAGGACCTGACCGAGCGCCATGACCAGCGCCAGCATGGAGAGGAGCGTAATGATGCTGAGCAGGTTCAGGCTCCAGGCCAGGTTAAGGCCGAGAAATTCAAGATTGCCCGCCTGGAAGTAGAACAGGAAATGATAGCGGATAGGCTCACCCGAGAAGTGGGGATATTGCGTGGGGAAGTTGTGGCCGACGGAGAAGCTTCGCGCGATGGCGGTGTTCGGTCCGAAGTCGCTCCATTCGTTATTGCCGATGCGCAGGAGACCGTCCTGGATGTTGAAGGTGGTGAACATCATCCAGCAGGCGAGGACGAGGTAGGCTCCGAGAGTTATCCAATCCCACCGTTCCGATCCGGGAGGCTGCGGTTGAATAAACTCGGGGTCGACTTTCGAGCGGCGCCTAAGAAGGAAGATCGCGCCGATTGCAGCCAGGCCGAACCCGATGTCCGCCCAGAAGAGCGGTCTTCGGTTGTGCGCAAACATCCAGGCCGTGAGGTAGGTGAACCAGGTGCTTAGGAGGAGACCTACAAGAACGGCGGCGGCCCAGCGGTGCGGACGAGAGACAAAGCGGTAAAACCGGCGGCAAAGCAGATCTCCGAGATAAATCGCCAGGCCAAGATAGATAAGAGCTAGCATGGACAATCTTTCCAGTTGTCAGCCGTCACGGGGCGGATTGGCGACCACCTCAGAATAGGGATGATGCAAAGGACGAAACATCCGGGAAGCTATAAGGCCTTTGCGATTCATCACGAAAGCCGTCAGCAGCCGAAGAACACCCAGGCCGTAGCGAATCGACCGACCGAGACCAATCGTGCTTGCCTCTGGAAAGTAACGATGAGGCACTGAGATCTCCTCGATGCGCGCGCTGAACCAGATCGCCTGCGCGATAATCTCCTGGTCGAAAATGAAGTCGTTCGAGTTAAGCAGAAAGGGCGTGGTTTCCAGGAAGCTTCGACGAAAAGCGCGGAAGCCGGTGTGATATTCGGAGAGCTTGAGGCCAAAGACCTTGTTTTCACACCAGGTGAGAAAGCGATTCGAGATCCTCTTATAGAACGGCATGCCACCGCGGACGGCGTAAGCCATTCGCGACCCGAGAACGATGTCCGCTTTTCCTTCCACGATTGGCCGGATCAGATCAGGAATCTTTTTCGGGTCGTACTGGTAGTCGGGATGCAGCATCACCACGATGTCGGCCGGCGTCTTCAGAGCCTCGACGTAACAGGTCTTCTGGTTGCCGCCGTAGCCCTGGTTTTCGCTATGAAGAAAAACGCGCAGCCCGAGCTTTCGCGCCACTTCGACCGTCGAGTCGGCGGAAAAATCGTCCACGACAAAACATTCGTGAACGAGGTTGTGCGGGATCTCGCGAAAAGTCTGTTCGAGCGTCCTGCTGGCGTTATAGGCCGGCATGATGACTACGATTTTCGGTGGATTCATTCCTGGCGCGGGAACGGTTTCGTCTCCCAGCTTTAGCGCTAACCTTTTTCGCGAACGGTGTTAAGGCCAATCATTTGCTTGTCTCTAAACATTGATTAGACGCGCCAATGATCGTCATCCCGGGCCGCGCAGACGGCGAGGGACCTCACACCTGAAAATTGCGCTATCGCGAAACGTGACGCGTCATCTGACGTCTGCGCCGGTCGTCACGCGAAAGCGGTCGGGCGCATGCGAGGTCCCTCGCCGTCTGCGCGGCTCGGGATGACCGCGCTGGCGTTTCAGTAGCCAAAACCCCGGGCCCGGCGTAAAGAAAGCCGCGTGACCGAGGCGCCACGAAATTTTCATTTCATCGGGATTTGCGGGACCGCGATGGGGTCGGTCGCGGCCGCTTTGCGCGAACGCGGATTCACCGTCACCGGTTCGGACGAAAACGTTTATCCGCCGATGTCCACCTTTCTTGAGAGCAAGGGGATCGTGCTTAGCGCCGGTTATCGGCCGGAGAATATCCCGGCCGCCGCCGAGATCGTCGTGGTCGGCAACGCGATGAAGCGAGGCAACCCGGAGGTGGAAGCGGTCCTGAATCGGAAGCTCTACTACGCGTCGCTGCCGGAAGTGCTGAGGCAATGGTTCCTCCGCGGCCGGCACAATCTCGTGGTCGCCGGCACGCACGGAAAGACGACCACGACCGCGTTGCTTACCTGGATCCTGTCAGTGGCGAAACTCGAGCCCGGCTACATGATCGGTGGCATCCCGAAAAATCTTGGCCAGGGCGCGCGCCTGAACGATTCAAAATTTTTCGTGATCGAAGGCGACGAATACGACTCCGCCTTTTTCGATAAGCGCTCGAAGTTCGTCCATTACCTGCCCGAACTGCTGATCGTGAACAACATCGAGTTCGATCACGCGGACATCTTCAACAACCTCGATGAGATCAAGCTCAGTTTCCGGCGGCTGCTCAACATCGTGCCGCAAAACGGGATGATCTTGTTGAATGGCGACGACCCGAATTGCGTGGACGTTGCGCGGCAAGTGCAGCCGTTGATGGCTCAGATCGAGGAAGTGGGGATGTCGCCAAATTGTGCGCGGAGAATTTCGGACGTGACCTATACGACCAATGGGTCCCATTTTTCTTTGGGCGAAGATAAATTCGAGCTGCCGCTCATGGGCGAGTTCAATGTCCGCAATGCCGCCATGGCGATTTCCGCGGCGCGGTTCTACGGCGTCTCACTGGAAAAAATTCGCAAGGCGCTCAAGAGTTTCCAGGGTATCGCGCGGCGGCAGGAAGTCCGCGGCGAAGCGCGCGGCGTAAAAGTGATCGACGATTTCGGGCATCATCCGACCGCGATCCGCGAGACGCTTCGCGGTTTGCGGCATCGATATCCCGGGTGCCGGATCTGGGCGATTTTCGAGCCGCGCTCGAACACGACGCGGCGCGCGGTGTTTCAACAGCAGTTGCCCGATGCGCTCAAGCTGGCCGACGGTGTTTTCATTTCACAGGTCGCGCGCCTGGAGCAGGTGCCTGTGGCGGAGCGGTTGAATCCGCAGGCGGTGGTGAAAGCGATCGAGGACTCAGGCCGGCCGGCCTTTTACGAACCGGATGCTGCTCATATCATAGAGAGGCTCGTGCCGCTTCTGGAACCGAAAGACATCGTCACGGTTTTCAGCAACGGCGGGTTCGACGGGATTCACGAGAAGTTGCTGGCGGCGCTTCGGGAGCCATCCCTGTAGCGGCGGTCTATGACCGCCGAACGTAGCGAACCGCGCAAAGAGCGCTTACGCCGGCTCGAAAGAATTTTCGACGCTTCTCCGATTTACTTCGTCACCGCATGCGCCGACGAGCGACGTCCGATTTTCGCGATGCCCGAAGTTCATCGCGCTTTCCTGGACTTCGCCAAGCATGGCGAGGATCGTGGAACGTACATCGGCGCTTATGTGATCATGCCGGATCACATTCACTTTTTTGTTGCACTCAATCGGGATACCGAGCTCGCGGCGTGGATGAAGTCGTTGAAGAATTCTTTGTCGAAGACATTGCGGAATGTGAATGTCCCGACGCCGCACTGGCAAAAAGGATTTTTCGATCATGTGCTTCGGAGCACAGATTCGTACAGCCAGAAATGGGAATACGTGCGCGATAATCCGGTTCGCGCCGGGTTGGCACAGACCTGGGAAGATTGGCCGTTCAGCGGAGAGGCGCATCCATTGGAATATCGCGATGATTTGTAGTGTGGCGCGACTCGGACCACGACGCTTCTTTCGGCGGTCATAGACCGCCGCTACAGGAAGAAAGTCATCGCGTCGTATAGCGCGACGCACCGCCACCCTGTAGCGGCGGTCTATGACCGCCGAAGCGCAGGAAGAAAGTCATCGCGTCATTTAGGGCGAGGACCAATGGTCGATCCTGTAGCGGCGGTCTATGACCGCCGAAGCGCGCCAAATTTCTACGACGTATGATCGTGCACAATCCGCCAGCCGGCGGGAGTGCGGCGGAAGAGCAGGGTGAAAATTCCATGCGGCTTATCGACTTTCCGATCGAGTCGCCAGCGTCCGAGGACGATCGCGGCGTCGGGGCTGAGCGGCGTAATCTTTAGCTCCGAGAACGTGAGCCTCCCCATCTTCTCGCGGCTGTCGTATTTTTTCCGGTAGCGATCGCGGACGGTTTGCCAGCCCCGCGTGAGTTTATCGCCGGAAACAAACTCAGTCGCATTGGAACGCGCGTAACCCTCCATGAAGCCATCGATGTCGCCCCGATTCCACGCGGTAACCTGCGCCGACATGACCGCGCGGATTTCCGCGGCGGCGCTTTCTTCAGTCGCCGCCGAAACGATGCCAGCAGCGAGAACCGAAATTGAGATGATGAGCAGTGACGCGCGCAACCCTTAAAGCTTAACACTTAAAACTTAAACCTGTCTCGTCGTTCCAGCCCCGACGCTCTGATCTTGACCACGGAGAGCGAACCTATTACATAAAGCGCGTGCTTCGGCCTTTTTGCTTCGTGGCGCTGTTCCTCACAGCGTTGAGTTCCGTTTTTGGCCAGGCCAAGCCCTCGCCCACGCCGGTTGCGCCCCGTCCGCTGCCCGCCGCGGCCCAGCAAAATGTCCAGCCGGCACCCAGCGCAGCGCCGACCAACCAGGAACCCACCGCAGTTTCCCCGCCCGCGGCCGCGAACACCGCCCCGCCTCCTTCCATCCCGGGCGCCACCCCGCAGGAGACGACCGTTACCCTCCAATATCCAAACAGCGACGTCACCGACGTTCTCCATCTTTACGAGACGCTCACCGGCAAGAAGCTGGTCATGGACAATCAGGTCAACGGCAAAGTCAGCATCTTCATCAGCCGGCCGATCCCGCGCGACGAAGCCATCCGCATCATCGAGATGAATCTGCTCATGAACGGCTTCTCCCTCGTCCCCGCGGAGGGCGACATCGTCAAAGTCATCGGCATCAACAAAAGCCCGCGCAACGCTGGCGTCCCGATTGTCTCCGACGAAGCCGACATCCCGAGCGGCGAGCATGTGGTCACCTTTCTCTTCAAACTGCGTTACGCCGATCCGGTCGAGCTCCAGCAGGTGCTTGGCCAGTATCTCTCGCCGCCGCAGAGTTACACTTCATTTCTGGCGCTGCCGAAATCCTCCAGCATTCTCATCACCGAAAACTCGAGCGTCATCAAGAAGCTCATCCACATCGTGGACCAGATCGATACTCCGCCGGCGCCGGTCGTGAGCGAGTTCATCAGACTGCAGCGGGCCGACGCGAGCAAAGTGGTCGAGATGCTGAAGGAAGTTTTCGACAAGGGCGGCAACACCGGAACGACCGTGCAGCCCGGTGGAGTGCGGCCGGTTCGTAACCCGCCGGCGCCTCCGGTGCCGCAGAACCCGCAGGTGGTGCAGCTCGAAGGCGACCTCAGCGCGCTGAGCGTGCTCTCGGAGGATGCAATCGTGGTCGGCAAGATCAAAATCTCCGCGGACGTGCGGACGAACCGGATCCACGTCATCACGCGGCCGATCAACATGCCATTCGTGCGCAAATTGATCGCCGAGTTCGACGCGAACGTCGAGTTCGGCAAACCGGTTACCCGCCCGCTGCGATACATCAGCGCGGCGGATGTGCTGCCGGTTTTGGTGCAGGCCTTAACGGAGCCGGGCAGCAACGACCAAGGTGCGGCTCCAACAACGAACCCCGCCGCGCCGCAGCAGCAGGCGCAACAACAACAGCGACGGACGACGTCCACGAGCGGCAGCACGAGCGGCCTCGATTCTTCATCGAGTGGCGGTAGCCAAAATTTCTCTGAGGAGCTTTCCACGCAGGCAGTGGATACCACACCGAAAGCTGTGACCATCGGCAACGCGAAGATCATTGCCGATCAGCGCTCAAACTCAATTATCGTGCTCGGAAACAACGAGGTGGTCGTGAAGGTGGGGAAAATCCTGGACGAGATGGATGTGAGCTCTCCGCAGGTGGCACTCAGCACTGTTATTGGCGAGCTGACTTTGAATGATGATGAGGATTTCGGGGTCGATTGGTTCGGCCGGCATAGCCGAGGATTAGATGTTGCGGGAACAAGCAACTTTACCGGAGTTCCGCCCGCTGCCGGTAACTCAACTACCACCACCGATTCTAGTGGTACCAAGACCGTTGCCGGCGGGAGCATATTCGATCCTGCGAATCTGCTCGGGTTTACTCAACTCGCGACGAGCGCGGCTGGCGGCGCCAATGTGTACCTCGCGGCGGGGAGGTCTCTTGCCGCCGTAGTGCATCTTCTCAATACCACTGGCCGCTTCAGGACCATCTCGCGCCCGACAGTATTCACGAGCAACAACAAGAAAGCTATTATCGCCTCGGGCACCGAGATCCCGATACCAGTGAATACGTACAGTCAACCGGTTGCGGCTAACCAAGTACAAAACACGTTCGCGAATTCCTCGAGTGTTTCGTTCAAGAAAGTGGCGCTTCAACTCGAAGTGGTTCCGCTGATCAATTCCGAAAAGGAAGTTACGCTCGATATCTTGCAGAAGCTCGACAGCCTCGCGGGATCCACGCTGGTGAACGGAAACTCAATCCCGAACATTGCCACTCGTTACATCAAGACATCGGTCTCAGCGCCCAATTGCGCCACCATTGTCCTGGGAGGATTGATTACCGACGATAAGCGACGAAGCACCAGTGGCGTGCCTCTCCTGAGCAAGGTCCCAATCATCGGCGCCCTGTTCCGGAACACGATGAAAACTAAGGGCCGCACGGAACTCGTAATCTTGATGCGACCCGAAGTGTCGCTGACTAAACTCGATCTCTATCGGCTCCGTCGGAAGAGCGAGGACAAGACCCATTTCGGTCCCGAGCTGGAACAGGATGATTGCCCCGATTGTCCCAAGCCGGGCGACGGCAAGGATGGCTCGCTTCCCGGGCCCGATCTGCCGGGGATGAAGTAGTCGACGCGCGCCTTCTTGCCTGTCATCCCGAGCCGCGCAGACGGGCGAGGGACCTCACAGTTGTTCAAACGTCACGCAAACCAGAAAGACCAAGGTCAACAAATCCGGTGGCGTGTGTCCGAGGGTTTGAGGAGGCCACCTTTGCTTTTGCGAGGTCCCTCGACGCGCTTCGCCAGCCTCGGGATGACCAACGCCCGCGCTTAGTCTGAGCCGCGCAGACGGGCGAGGGAACTCACCGTTGTTCAAACGTCACGCAAGCCAGAAAAACCAAGGTCAACAAATTCAGTGGCGTGTGTCCGAAGGTTTGAGGAGGCCACCTGTCCTGTTGCGAGGTCCCTCGACGCGCTTCACCAGCCTCGGGATGACCAACGCCCGCGCTTAGTCTGATCCGCGGAGATAGGTGAGGAACGCCGTTACATTGGACTTCGCAGGAACATAGATCGTAGCCGGGCCAGCGATGAAAAGATCTTCGTGCTGGACGTGCATGGTCGTTGGTCCGTCCGCGAACAAGACCCACAGGCCGTCTCCAGTTCCTTGAAAGACAGCGACGCCGCTCGCCTCTGCTGGCTTCGTCTCGTCGATCGTGTTCTGGGTGAAGTTAGTGATCTTGATCCATTGGTGTGACGACAGGCTGAGACCGAATGGCTTGTCGGCTTCGTGAATGATCACACTGGTGAACGAGCCGTCTTTAGCCAGCAGGGTTGTAAATGAGACGCCGAGGAAGGCGAGGGAACAGAGGAGGTTTTTCATGGTGGTTATCTAATTGGAATTGTCGCCGGATGTCGATTATTTCCCGGGCCCGATCTGCCGGGGATGAAGTAAGGGATCGCGCTCCTTCTTTCTCGTCATCCCGAGCCGCGCAGACGGCGAGGGACCTCACAGTTGCTCAAAGGTTACGCGAGCCAGAATAACCAAGGTCGACAATTCAACGTGGTCGTCCGAAGGTTTGAGGAGGCCACCTTTGCTTTTGCGAGGTCCCTCGGCGCGCTGCGCCAGCCTCGGGATGACAGGCAGGGCGCGGTTCACATGACAACGTGCGCCCTTTCGAGTAACATCCCCTCGTGAATCCAGCGGTCAGCAATTCTCTCATCGATCTTTTGCTCGCGAGCGGTGCGCCTTCGCGCGAAGAAGCGGCGGCGCTCGCCTCGAATCTCAACGGCGGGTCGTGGACCAGCCAGGTGCTCGATTCCGGCAAGGTGGATGAGCAGCGTTTCCTGGAAGCGATCGGAAATTATTTTCAGGTGCCGGTCGTTTCGATCGATACCAAGCGGATCGAGCGAGCGACCCTGGCGCTGCTCCCGAGCCGGTTCGTTTTCCAGCATCACATCCTGCCGATCGAGACAAAGGAGAAGACGGTCGTGCTCGCGACCTACGATCTGTTTAACTCCGTCGGACGCCAGCTTGCTTCGCAACTCCTGAAGCGGCCGGTGGAATGGGTGCTCGTCCCGCGCGCGCAAATTTTGCGGGCGATGAAAACCGTCTATGGCGTCGGCGCGGAAACGTTCGACGAAATTCTCAAGACCAATCGCTCGTTCGAAAACGCGCAGGACGTGGAAGGCGCGACCGATCTGAACGCGGACGATCCGGAAGCGTCGGTGGTGAAGTTCGTGAACCAGATCATTCGCGAGGCAATCCTGGAGCGCGCGACCGATATTCACGTGGAGCCGCTCGAGAACGATCTCCGGATTCGTTATCGGATCGACGGCATCCTGCATGAAGTGGCGGTGCCGCCGCAACTGCGCGTGCTGCAATCGGCCATCATCTCGCGCTTGAAAGTCATGGCGCACATGGACATCGCGGAACGGCGTCTGCCGCAGGATGGCCGGATCAATTTGCAGGCGCACGAGCAGAACATCGACGTCCGCGTCTCGACGATCCCGACCGTGAACGGCGAATCGATCAGCCTGCGTTTGCTCAGCCGGACCGAGCAGCATTTTGGTTTCGACCGGCTCGATCTGAGTGACAAGCAAACGAAGATCATTCGCCATCTGCTCAACCAGCCGAATGGAATTATTTTGCTGACCGGCCCGACCGGCTGCGGCAAATCCACTTCGCTCTATTGTTTTCTCAGCAGCATCAATTCCGTTTCGCGCCGGATCATCACGATCGAGGAACCGGTGGAATACCGGTTGCCGGGCGTATCGCAGATCGATGTGAAACCGGAGATCGACCTGACGTTCGCGAAAGGGTTGCGCCACATTTTGCGGCAGGACCCGAACGTCGTCATGGTGGGTGAAATTCGCGACGTGGAGACGGCGGACATTTCCATTCGCGCGGCGATGACCGGGCACCTGGTGTTCAGCACGCTGCACACGAACGATGCCGTCGGCGGCATCACGCGTTTGCTCGATATGGACGTCGAGCCGTTCCTGCTCTCATCGGTGGTGAAGGCGTTCATCGCGCAACGGCTGGTGCGGACGAGTTGCCCGCATTGTGTGCAGCCGGTCGAGTACCCGCGAGAATACCTCGAGGAGATCGGTGTGCCGCCGGAGTTGGGGACGCGTTTTCAGCGGGGCGAAGGTTGCGACAGTTGCCGGCAGACCGGTTATCAGGGCCGGCTGGCGATCTACGAAATCTGTGTCGTGACCGAGCCGTTGAAAAAGCTGATCATGCAAAAGCGCGACGGCGGCGAGCTGAAGCAATGCGCGATCACAAACGGAATGGAGACGCTGCGG
The DNA here is from genome assembly GCA_041167325.1 of Verrucomicrobiota bacterium. Lineage (GTDB taxonomy): Bacteria > Verrucomicrobiota > Verrucomicrobiia > Chthoniobacterales > UBA10450 > AV80. The sequence continues at coordinate 25,545 of JBEEHH010000021.1, forward strand.
CAGGACGGCTGGCGCCGCGTCGCGCAAGGCAAAACGACGATCGAAGAAGTGGTGCGCGTGACGCAGACCGACGAAGTGATGGCCGAGACCGAGTTGCAAAGCGCGCCCGCGACGTTTGCCGAAGCGCCCGTGGCGCGGTAGGGCGGGGGAAAAGCTCCAACATCCAAGCGCCAAAGAAATCCCAAACACCAAAGCTCCAAGGGTAGCGAGGCTGATTGGTTTGGTTATTGGAGCTTGGAATTTGGAGCTTCTGAAAGTCGTCACTCGCCCATGTTTGGGTAGGGTGATATAAGAAAGCGTTGTCATCCCGAGGCTGGCGGAGCGCGCCGAGGGACCTCCCAGTCGAAGTGAAGACCTTCTACGTCTATATGGTCTGCAATCGCAGTAGAACCGTCCTGTATACTGGGGTGACCAACAGCTTGGAACGGCGCCTCTGGTTTCACGTCAACAACACCGGCAAGAGCTTTACAAAGAAGTATAAGGTTGATCGCTTGGTTTATTACGAGCAATTCAACGAGGCCGGTGACGCTATCTCGCGCGAGAAGCAGATCAAAGGTTGGCGACGCGAGAAGAAAAACGATTTGGTGCGGACGCTTAATCCGTTCTGGAAAGATCTTGGCGCCGAGCTTTTCGATCGACGCTGACTCCTCGAACGCGTGTCATCCCGAGGCTGGCGAAGCGCGCCGAGGGACCTCTCAAGCGCTCGATCGCTTCCGCGGAACGCAACGCGAATACGTCATCGCCCGCGCGTTGTTTCTCGGTAGCGAAGATTGCAACTGCGAGGTCCCTCGGCGTGCTGCGCCAGCCTCGGGATGACATGCACTCTTTCCCAGCAAAATCGCAATTCAACATTTCACCCGCCGCGCAGATCGCGGATCGCCTGTGCGTAATCGGGCCCGCGGAAGATCGACGTCCCGGCAACGAGCACATTCGCGCCGTTCGCAATCGATAATGCTGCCGTCTCGGCGTTGATGCCGCCATCGACTTCGATGTTCAGCTTCGCGCCATTCGCATCGCCCCATTCCTTCGCGCGCTTCACCTTTTCCATCATCTCGGGACGGAACGGCTGCCCGCCGAAACCAGGATGCACGGTCATGACCAGAAGCAGATCGATCATCGCCAGATACCGCTCGACGGCGGAAAACGGCGTGGCCGGATTCAAGGTGAGGCCGACGCTGCATCCGGCGGCGCGAATTGCACCGAGCGTTTTTGCGACATCGTGTTTCGCTTCCGGTTCCACATGCACCGTGATGGAGTTTGCGCCGGCTTCGAGGAAACGCGGGATGTAATGATCGGGGTGTTCGATCATGAGATGAACATCGAGCGGAAGCTGCGTGTGCTTCCGCACGGTCGCCACCACCGCGGGCCCGAAGGAAATGTTATCGACGAAATGGCCGTCCATGATGTCGAGGTGGAGCCAATCGGCGCCGGATTTTTCCACGCGCACGATCTCGTCGGCGAGACGAGAAAAATCCGCGGCGAGGATGGAAGGCGCGACGAGGATTTTTTCGGGCGTCATATGAAGCGCAGTTGAAACGGCGGGGAAACGTCCAACGTCCAACGTCCAACGTCCAACGTTCAATTGAGGAGAGAAGCGTTCCGGTTTTGACCGCGTTTTAGATCAGCTCACGGGTTATTTTCAGCAACGAATTCAGAGAAAGCCTCTGTCGTTGGACGTTGGACGTTGAGCGTTGGACGTTGGACGTTCCGGCCGCAGGCCGGTAGTTTCCCTTGACGACGCGCGTGTCCGTTTCTAGATACTCCCAGTTTCAGCCGGTCGTGATCGCGGTACGTTTGCTGCGGAGATCGAAGCCAGCACGCGCTTCCGATGGACTGGGACGCGCGTTTGAGCGACTAATCTAAAGGCTATTTCATGTTTAACGGACTCTTTGGCTGGTTATCCAGCGACATCGGTATCGATCTCGGCACGGCGAACACCCTCGTCTACGTCAAGGATCAGGGCATCGTTCTGCGCGAACCCTCGGTCGTTGCCGTCCAGGCAGGCACGAACAAAGTGCTCGCGGTCGGCGATGAAGCGAAGCGCATGCTCGGTCGGACGCCGGCGAACATCGTGGCGGTGCGGCCGTTGAAAGACGGCGTCATCGCAGACTTCGAAGTGACGGAAGCGATGCTGCGTCACTTCATTCAAAAGGTGCACGGCCGCCGGGTGCGCGCGAAGCCCCGGGTCGTGATCGCGGTGCCGTCGGGCATCACCGAAGTGGAGAAACGCGCGGTCCGCGAATCGGCCACGCATGCCGGCGCGCGAGAAGTTTATTTGATCGAGGAGCCGATGGCGGCGGCGATCGGCGTGGGCCTGCCGGTGCAGGATCCGGCGGGCAACATGATCATCGACATCGGCGGGGGGACGACCGAAGTGGCGTTGATCTCGCTTTCCGGAATTGTGTTCAGCCGCAGCGTGCGCGTGGCGGGCGATGAGCTCGATGAGGCGATCGTGCAATACATGAAGCGCGCCTATAATTTGATGATCGGCGAGCGGACGGCGGAAGAAATCAAAATCAAGATCGGCTCGGCGTATCCGAGCGAGAAGGAGACGAGCGTGGAAGTGAAGGGCCGCGATCTCGTGGCCGGTTTGCCGAAAACGTTGATGATCACGTCGCAGGAAGTGCGCGAAGCGTTGCTCGAACCGATCTCGACCATCGTCGATTCGGTGCGGATCACGCTCGAGCGTTGCCCGCCGGAATTATCGGCGGACCTGGTGGACCGCGGGTTGGTCCTGGCCGGCGGCGGCGCGTTGCTCCGCGGGTTCGATAAACTTTTGAGCGAAGAAACAGGTTTGCCTGTCCATGTTGCCGAAGATCCCCTGAGCGCCGTCGCGGAAGGGACTGGCAAATGCCTCAATGAACTTAAATTTTTGCGTCAGGTGGCCTCGACCGATCGCAACTGGCGGTAGGGACGAATGCGGAACGCGGATTGCGGAATCGTTAGCGACCGCGCCGTGATTGCTCTCTTCTCTTTCATTCCGCATTCCGCATTCCGCATTCCGCATTCGCCATGAACCGCTCGAGCATCATCGCGCTGGTTATCTTCGCGGGGATCCTGGCTTATTTTCTCAGCTTCGGCGCGGACACCACGCGCAAGCTCCAGGCGGGATTCTACCAGGTCATCTCGCCGTTTCTTTCGAGCGGGTCCGGCATAAAGAAGCAAATCACTTCGGTAAAGAGCGGGCTGCAAACCCTGGAGGAATTGGAACGCGACAACGCTTCGCTCAAGGTGGAGAACCGCTCGCTCAAGGCGACGAACCAGGCGCTGCGCGATGTCGAGCACGAGGTCAACCGACTGCGCCGCGCGCTCGATTATCGCGAGCGTTCTGTCTTCCGGCTCGTGCCGGCCGAAATCTTAACGCGCGATTCATCCACCTGGTGGCGGACGGTGACGATCAACCGCGGAAAAAACGACAAGGTCGAGCCCGACATGCCGGTGGTGACCGATGAAGGCCTCGTCGGGAAGACAACGACTGTGGGCGATAACATCTCCGTCGTCCTTTTGTTGTCGGATGAGAACTGCCGGGTGGCGGCATCGGTGGAGGGAACACGCGAGCAGGGAATTGTCTCGGGCGAGCGCGTCACCGGATCGGTCGCGCCGATGCTCGATTTAAATTTTCTCTCGAAACAGGCGGCAGTGAATCCGGGAATGAAAGTCAACACGTCGGGGGTCGGCGGCGTGTTTCCAGCGGGACTGCTGGTAGGGGTGGTGCAGAGTTTTCGAGTGCGCGAACTGGATGGCCAGGCGCGGGTCACGCCGGCCGTGGATCTGTCACATTTGGAAGACGTGTTTGTCGTCACCGGACGAAAATGACGAAGCACGAATGACGAATGACGAAGGAATGACGAAGCACGAAATCCGAATGAGACTTCAGCCGTTATTTTTTGATCATTCGTCATTCGGACTTGTTTCGTCATTCGTCATTCGTCATTCGTCATTTCGGAGCAACCGATGATCTTCTTTGTCATCCTGCTTGTCCTCACGTTCATCGCGCAGATCGTCGAGATTTTTATTCCGCCGCTTGATTGGATGTACAACGCGCACATTTACATCGTGCCGATCATTGTTTTCTACGGCGCGATGTCACTCCCGTTTCCGCTCGTGATGACGCTGGCGTTTTTCGCCGGATTCCTGCTCGACGCGCTCACGGTGCAGGTGCTGGGCAACCGAGTTGAAATTTCCGTGGGATCGTCAATACTCATCTATGCTGTGCTGGCGGCCATTATGCATGGGCTGCGGCCATTATTTATCCGCGGACGCTGGGAAGTGCATTGCATAATGAGCGGCATTTGCACCTCCGCGATTCTCCTTTCTCAATATCTCATGATTGCTTTCCGGCGCGGCTCACTTGTCTTTACCCGTGAGGCCTGGTGGCAAATCGGCGGGCCGGGCGTGATCGCGATGCTCATGGCGCCGCTGGCTTTCTGGATCCTGCATTCGCTCGCCCGCGCCACGCGCAATCCCTACCTGCCTGAAGCGGAGGCCTACGAGTGAATCGGCGACGTTTTAATCCGCGGTGGCGTCTGCAATTTCTCGCGCTCCTGATGCTGGTGGGGCTGGCGGCGCTGTTGGGCAAGCTTTGGTACGTGCAGGTGGCGCACGGTCCGGAATGGACGAAACAAATTCGCGGCAGCTCGGAAGCGACCGTCCGCATTCCATCAGTGCGCGGCGAAATTCGCGACCGCAACGGAACCACCCTGGTGCAAAACCGCGCCAGCTATGAGGTCGATTTTTATCTTCCCGAAATGGTGAAGGGCTATCGCGAACGCGTCGGGCCGCCGCCGTTGACCGAATACCGCACCACGATTAACGGCATGCCGAAAGATCTGAAAGAGCCGGATATCGTGAAGATCGTGAACAGCGGTGTCGTCCCGCGGTTGGACGATCTCGATCTGGCCCGGGATTATAACTCCGTCCAATTGCAGCGGCATTTTCGCACCAACACGGAAGTCCCGTATTCATATTTGAAAGACATCGATTTCGAAACGATGGCGAAATTTTCGGAGCACGACGTCGGTCTGCCAGGCGTGGACATTACGATCAAGCCGGTGCGCTCGTATGTCTTTGGCGCGCTCGCGGCCCACCTGCTCGGCTACGTCGGGCCGCCCGACGACACGAACAAGGAGGAAGCGAAGAAGTTCACGTTCTATCAATCCGACGTGGAAGGAAAATCCAACGTCGAGAAGGCGATGGACGAATATTTGAAAGGCAAGCCGGGCGTGCGTTACATGCGCCGCAACGCCAAGGGGCAGATCGACGGCGTGCTGCGCGAAGTGCCGCCGACGGCCGGGGCCAACGTTAATCTGACGATCGACGCGCGGATTCAGACGATCGCGGAGGAAGCGTTGCGCGCAGTCGGGCGCGGGGCGGTCGTCGTGGTCGATCCGAACAACGGAAACATCCTCGCGATGGCGTCGGTGCCGTCGTTCGATCCGAACACATTCATCCCGAGCATCAAGGTGAAGGATTGGGACGCATTACGGAAGGACGAGTCGAACCCAATGGTGAATCGCGCGGTGAGCGCCTTCCCACCGGGCTCGACTTTCAAGCTGGTCACCAGTCTCGCCGGTATCCGAAAAGGTCTGGCGACAAAGACATTCAACTGCGGCGGCGGCGTAAGTTACGGCGACCACTTTTTCCATTGCTGGATCAGCGAGAAAGGCGGAAACCACGGCACTCTCGGAGTCTCGGACGCGATCAAGGTCTCGTGCAATTCCTTCTTCTATCAATTCGGCAATGCCGCGGGGATCGAAGCGATCGATGAAACCGGAGAGGCGCTAGGGCTGGGCCAGACTTCCGGCATTGAAATCACGAGTGAATCCCCCGGCGTCCTGCCCGGGCCCGATTGGATGCGGATCCATTATCCGCGCGAACGCTGGTCGCAGGCCTACACCGCGAACGTTTCCATTGGCCAGGGCTACGATCTGGTCACGCCGCTTCAGTTGGCGATGGTTTACTCCACGGTCGCGAATGGCGGTGTCTCGTATTATCCGAAGCTCGTCCAAAGCGTGACGAGCATGGTGGATGGGAAACCGATCCTGAATGAAAAGGGCGCGCCGGTCATCTCATCGGCGCCGAAAGTGCGCCGCGATTTGCGGTTCGATCTCAAACGGGAACAGATCGAGCTGGCGCGGCGCGGTCTGTGGAAAGTTGTGAACGAAGATGGCGGCACCGGCGGCCGGGCGCGGCTCTCCGCCGTGCAGGTGGCTGGGAAAACCGGGACCGCGCAGGCGATGACGGAAGGCAAGAAAGATACGATCGCGTGGTTCGCCTGTTTCGCGCCCTACGACAATCCGAAATATACGATCGCCGTGATGGTGCAGGGCGGAGAGCACGGCGGTTCGGTGGCGGCGCCGATCGCGACCCGCATCCTCGAGCGCACGCTCGCGATGGACCAGGGGACGTTCAATCCGCCATTGGCCTTTCTCGCGCCCGCGCGGAAGCCAAATCCGTTTGCAATGATTGCGGCGGTCGACTTCAAAGATTCCAATCCGAAGCTCGCGGCCACCGATGAAGAAAATCTCGATGGCTCCACCAACACCGACATGGCCAACACCAGCGCCGATCCTCTCGTCGAACCCGACCCGGACGCAGCGGGCAAGGTGGCCGGCAAAAAAGTGATGCGCCCCGTGGTTGTCGCAACCCCGCCTCCCAGAAAGCTCAGCTTTTTCGAACGACTTTTCGGAGTCCGCCCCAAGCCGGCTCCGCAACCCACGCCACCGCCCCCGCGTAAACCGGTGCGCAGATGAAAATCTTGATCGAAACTCAGCGCGACAAAACTACGCCACGCTCAGCGATGATCTCAACCACTCTCCCCAATTATGATAGACAAGGTAAAACGTATTTTAGGTCTCGGTTCGCCCAAGACCGGCAACAAATTAATCATCAGCGTCGAGAAGCTCGAGCGCCGGGTGGCGCTGCTCGAAAATGGCCGGCTGGAAGAATATAACGTCGAGCGCAACACCTCCCGCAACATTGTCGGCAGCGTTTACAAGGGCAAAGTTAAGAACATAGAGATGGGTTTGAAGGCGATGTTCGTCGACATCGGCTTCGAAAAAAATGCGTTCCTCCATTTCTGGGACGCGATCCCGGCCGCGCTCGACAGCGGCGTCGAGGAAATCGACCGGCCGAAAGATCGCCGGCCGAAAAAGCGCATCACGGCCAAGGATATCCCGACCATTTATCCCGTCGGGTCGGAGGTCATTGTCCAGGTCACAAAAGGTCCGATCGGCACGAAAGGCCCGCGCGTCTCGACGAATCTCAGCTTCGCGGGACGCTATCTCGTGTTCATGCCTTACAGCGATCGCAGCGGCATCTCGCGCAAGATCGAGGACCCGAAGGAGCGCGAACGTTTGCGCAAGATCCTGCGCGGCCTGGAGATTCCTGAAGGCGTTGGCGTGATCATTCGGACCGTCGGTGAAGGACAGCGGGCGCGCTATTTCGTGCGCGACTTGAGTTTCCTCCTCGAGCAATGGTCACGGGTCGAGCAGTTGATCAAAGACGAGCCGGCGCCCTGCCGCGTCTTTGAAGAACCGGATTTGGTCGAGCGAACGGTGCGCGATTTTCTCACCGACGAAATTGACGAGGTCGTCTGTGACGACCGCGCCGCGATCGATCGCATGAATGCGATGGTCGGGCAGATTTCCCGGCGGGCCCGGAACCGGATTCAATTTTACGACGGAGCCGCGCCGATTTTCGAGACGTTCGGCATTCAGAAACAAATCGACGACGCGTTTCATCGCCAGGTTTGGCTGAAATGCGGCGGCTACATCGTGATCGACGAAACCGAGGCGCTCGTGGCCATCGACGTAAACACGGGCCGAAACAAGGGCGGGCGCGACGTCGAAAAAACAATCCTGCAGACGAACCTGGAAGCGGCCGACGAAATCGCGCGGCAACTGCGGTTGCGCAATATCGGGGGGCTGATCATCGGCGATTTCATCGACATGAAGAGCCGCAAGGATCAGCAAATGGTTTACACGCTGATGAAGGAACGGTTGAAGCGCGACAAGGCCAAAACGCATGTCGTGCCGCTCTCGGCCCTGGGTTTGATGGAGATGACCCGGCAGCGCGCGCAGGAGAGTCTGAGCGATTCGATTTACGAAAACTGTCCCTATTGCCAGGGGCGCGGCGTCGTGAAGACCTCGATGACCACCAGCGTGGAACTTCATCGCACCCTCAACACCGTAATGCGCAAATACCAGGACACGGTCCACGAATTGCGGATCATTTTGAACCCGGATGTCCTCAAGCGTTTGAAGGAGGAAGACGAGGAGTTTCTGGTAGAACTGGAGCGGCGTTATGCCGGCCGGCTGATGTTCCGGGGGGACCCTGCCTATCACCATGAAAAATTCATGATCACCGATGCCACTACCGGGGCCGAACTTAAACCTTGACAGGCGTGAGAAAAACTTGATTGCTTGCTTGCAAATTAAATTGGCTATGGCACAATCGCGGACATCCAAGGGAACCCCCGAAAACGTTCTTGAAGATGTGCCGCGGCTAGCGCGGTGGCAGACTTAACCAAAACAGGAGAAAACAATATGAAAAAACTAACACTTAGTTTGTGCGCGGCAGTCGCGATGGCCTCTGCCGCTTTCGCTGGCACGGAGACCTATTCGAAGGAATCGAAAAACGTCGCGCCGCCGCCATGCCCGCAGTGGTACGCAGACAACGAATTTAACCTCACCCTGAGCGGCGCCTACGACGTCACAGGAACCGAGTGGCGCGAAGACACCTATTTCATCGCCGATCACGGCTGGGGTGGCTCTCTCGACGCGAAATACTTTGTGCACCGTTACTTCGGTTTCGGCGTGCAAGGCAACCTTTACCGCGTGAGTTCGGACGAGACCATCGATAATGGTTTCACCGAAGTTCGCGTAGGTGACAACAAGCGCACACTCGGATCGGTCCTCGGGACATTTACCTTGCGATTCCCGATCGGCTGCTCGCGTTGGGCGCCTTATTTCTGGGCGGGCGGCGGAGCCATTTTCGGCGGTGGCCAGGATCACCGGTTCGAACTGAACCCGGCTCAACCTCTCGGAATCCAGAACCACGAGTTCCCGGTCAAGGACACAAAAATGATGGGCCAGTTGGGCGGTGGATTCGAAGTTCGCTTCACTCCTCATGTCGGTTGGACCAACGATTTCAGCTGGAACATCATCTCGGGCTCGAAGAACAACTTCGGGATGGCCCGCACCGGCATCAACTTCGCGTTCTAAACAACGCCGTATAATTCAAACAAAGCGCCGGGAACACTGTATGTGTTCCCGGCCTTTTTTTTGTTCGCGATAACCGGGCTGCAACCCGGTTGCGAAACCAGGCGGGCCATCGAAATTATTCCATGTCGTTTGCCCAGCTCCTGGACAATTTGCCGCTGCAGAAATCGCGGCTTCTTCGTCGCTTTGAGGATTCGCTGACGCCCAAGTCGGACGCGGAATTCGAGACGCTGGCGCAGAGGGCGCGCGCGCTCACCACCCGAAATTTCGGACGCACCATGCGCCTGTTTGCGCCGCTCTACCTTTCGAATGAATGCATCAACAACTGCCGCTATTGCGGTTTCTCGCGGGACAATCCCATCCTCCGCGTCACGCTCAACCTCGAGCAGGTCGTGGCCGAGGGGCGGTATCTGGCGAACGAGGGATTCCGCCAGATCCTGCTCGTGGCCGGCGAACATCCGAAGTTTGTCAGCCAGGATTATCTTGCCGATTGCGTGCGCGCGCTCGCGCCGGATTTTTCGTCGATCTCAATCGAGGTCGGTCCAATGGAAGTGGCCGACTACGTCCCGATCGTTGAGGCCGGCGCCGAGAGCCTCGTAGTTTACCAGGAAACTTACGACCGGAAGATTTACGCGGAGTTACACACGTCGGGTCCGAAACGCGATTTTAATTGGCGGCTCGATTGTGCCCAGCGCGGGTACGAGGCGGGATTTCGCCGGCTCGGAATCGGCGCGCTCTTCGGTTTGTCGTCGTGGCGGGAGGAAGCGGTCAGGTTGGCCGCTCACGTTGAGTATCTGCTGAAGCATTGCTGGCAGGCGCAGATCACCGTCAGTCTGCCGCGTCTGCGCCCGGCCGCGGGCGAATTTCAACCGGCGTTTTCCATGAGCGATCGCGAGCTGGCGCAATTGATTTGCGCGTTTCGAAGCACTTTTCCGGAGGTGGGGATTGTTCTGAGCACTCGGGAGCGAGCGGTGTTGCGCGACGCGCTGGCGCCGCTGGGCGTCACGATGATGAGCGCCGGCAGCCATACCGAGCCCGGCGGATACACAGGGCAAGGCGCGGGTGATTTGCATCGCACGGTGCGCGGCCGAATCGTCGCGCCCGAATTTGAAAACGGTGAAGACATGCTCGCCACCGGCCAATTTGAAATTAGTGATGAGCGCTCGGCGGCGGAGGTCGCGACAGCGCTGCGCCGCAGCGGATTCGAACCGGTCTGGAAAGACTGGGACGCGTCACTGGTGGTCCCATGAGAGTGTGGATCAACGGTGAACCGGCTGAGACGAACGGCGCGACGAATGTGGCTGAGCTCGCGCAGCACCTTGGCCTGCCGCCGAATTCGATTCTGATCGAGCACAACGCCACTGCGCTGCATCAGCGCGAATGGCCGGAACATGCCTTAGCCGAAGGCGACCGGATTGAATTCGTCCGCGTCGTTGCCGGCGGGTAGCCGGTTACCGGGCCTGTTTTACCACCACCCGCATGCCGTCGGTTTGGATCACGGTAACGGGGGTATCGACCGGAATGAATTCTCCCTCGGTCACGACGTCCACGACGTGTTCGGCAAAACGCGCCTTGCCGCTGGGGCGCAGAGTGGTAAGCGCGGCGCCTTCCATTCCGGGCGTGAGGGTGAGCGCAGTCGCGAATTCGCGCGGCGCGCCCGCGAGTGAAGGTCCGGGCGGGTTCGTCGTCATGAGGGCGAACCGCCGATAAATGCTGGTACGCGGCAGATAGCGCGCGAGAAGCACGATCCCGATCGCGGCGCCGACGACAGCGAGAAAGAGGTTACGCATCGGAATCGCGATCATCTGGCCGGTTGGGAAAAATGTCTCGCCCGGATAGCGATCGATCATTGCCCAGAGCAACGAAGCGAGCATGAGAAACACGCCGACCACCCCGATGACGATCGTCGAGTGCGCAAAAAACAGGATCTCGATCAGGACCAAAAAGACGCCCAGAACGAAGAGTGCCACCACTTCCCATCCCGCCAGTCCCGCAAGGTAATGGCCGAGGAAAAAGAGCGCGAAACAAATCGCCGCCAGAATCCCAGGGAGGCTCGCTCCTGGAATTTTGAATTCGAGATACGCGCAGATGATCCCGAGAAGCAGCAACAGTGGCGCGAGCGCGGTGATCCAGAAGGCGAGCCGTTCGAACCCGCTCGGATCGAGCGCGACCGCCGGCCCTTTCAACCCGGCTTTGCGCATGAGGTCCGCGATGGAATCGGCCACGTCGTCGGCCAGCAACGGTTTGCCGTTAATCTTTTCCGTCGCTTCCTGCGCAGTCAGGGTGAGAAGCGATCCTTTCGGGTGCACGACCCGGTCGCCGATCTTCACTTCCTTCTCCTTGCTCATGAACGCCTCGCCGATATCGGGGTTATGACCGTTTCGCGTGGCCGAACTGCGGATCAATGCGGACCAGTACGAAATCGTTTTATCGCGTTCGGTCGCCGGCAGATCTTCGCCGGTGGAAAGAACTGGCGCCGCCGCGCCGATAGCGCTCACCGGCGACATGTAGATATGTTGCGTGGCGAGCGCGATGAGCGCGCCGGCCGAACCCGCATTGGAGTTGATGAAGGTGTAGGTCGGAATCGTAGCGTGATTCAGGACGGCGGTGATGTCTGCCGCCGTGTCGAGCCGGCCGCCGTACGTATTCATTTCGAAAATGATCGCACCGGCGCCCGCGCTCTCCGCCACCTTCACGGCGCGCCGAAGAAACAGAAGCAATGGCTGCGAGATTTCTCCGTTCACCGGAACGACCACCGTGTCGCCCTTCTTGATAACTTCGCGTGCTGCCCTGACCTGTGGCACCGCCGTTAGGATCAAAAGCAAGAGGAGATAGCGTAGAAAAAGTCTCATCAGGAAAAGCCCGCGAGACGACAATTGGTGGAAGCGTTCCGTCTCTGGCTTAATTTGACATCGCTCCGCGCCGCAAACGAGCGAAAAGTAAGCGCCCATGGGAACGATCCCTTCACAGAATATCGAGCAGATCGCCGCCGCGAACGACATCGTCGAGGTGATCGGCTCGTATTTTCCGCTGAAGCGCGCGGGCTCGACCTTCAAAGCGCTCTGTCCCTTTCATCAGGAAAAGACGCCGTCGTTCACGGTCAGCCCGCAACGGCAGACGTTTCATTGTTTCGGCTGCGGGGCGGGCGGGAGTGTTTTTCGTTTTGTGATGGATTACGAGCATCTCGAATTTCCGGCGGCGGTGAAGAAGCTCGCGGCGCGCGCTGGAATCCCGGTCGTGGAAGAGCGAGGTGCGAGCGGTGGAGATGACGATCGTCAGCACGAGACCCGGCGCATGCTGCTCCAGCTCCATGCGGAAGCGGCCGAATGGTTTCATGAGAACCTGGTGAAGGCGAAGATCGGAGCGCCGGCGCGCGCCTACTTGAAGAAGCGCGGGATCGACCGCCGCATCGCCGACGACTGGCAGCTCGGCTTTGCGCCGGAGAGCTGGGACGCATTTTTGAACTGGGCGCTCGAGCGCGGTTACCGGCGCGCGCAGATCCTGCAAAGCGGGCTGATCAAACCCCGCGATGAAAACCGGCCGGACGGAGAAGCGTACGATCGCTTTCGCGGCCGCATCACGTTTCCGATTCACAACGACGTGGGCGAAGTGATCGCGTTCAGCGGCCGCGTTCTGGAAAAAGAAGCCGAGGGCGCGAAATATCTCAATTCACCGGAGACACCACTCTTCCGCAAAGGCCGCGTCCTTTTCGGCCTCCATAAGACCAAGCGCGGTTTGATCGAAGCCAATTGCGCCATCGTTTGCGAAGGACAACTCGATCTCATCACGCTTTTCGAAGCCGGAATCACAAATGTCGTCGCGCCGCAGGGGACCGCCTTCACCGAAAACCAGGCGCGGATTTTGAAACGCTTTGTCAGCGAAGTAGTTCTTTGTTTCGACTCGGACACCGCCGGTGAAAAGGCTGCGGAACGTTCTCTCGACGCGCTTCTCCAAAACGATCTGATCGTGCGCGTCGCGGAAATGCCGGCGGGCGAGGATCCCGATTCGCTGATTCGGCGTGAGGGCAAAGCGGAGTTTGAAAAACGCGTTTCGGCGGCGCGCGATTTTTTCGACTCCTGGATCGAGCGGGAAGCCGCCTCAACCGATTTGGATTCGTTAGGCGCGAAAATGCAACTCGCGCGCAAGCTGGCCGAGACGGTCGCGCGCGTGCACGATCCCCTCATGCGCGGCGAAGTCGCCAATAAGGTGACCGCGCGTCTCGGTGTGTCTCGCTCCGATTTCGAGCGACTCCTGACCAAGCCGAGCCGTGAGCGCTTTTCCACGGACGATTCGTCTGTTCCCGAACGGACGGCCCCGCCGCGTCATGAGGTCGCGATACTTTGTCTCCTTGCGTTGCGCCACGCGGAGGCCCGCGAGTTTCTTCTGGCGCAAAATTGGCGGGAGCTCCTGGCCCAAACTCCGGATGCCGAAATCCTGAGCCGCATTCTGGAAAGCGATCTTCGCCCGGATGATCCGGCCTCTCTCAATGCATTTATGGCTGGGCTTCCGCCCGGAGACGAGGCGCTCGTCTCTTCGTGGTTGCTGCAAAAAATGCCTCCCAACAGCTTGGACGTCGCGAAAGGCTGGTGGAACGGCCTCCGGAAGGCCACTTTGCGCCGGCAGCTCCAGATCGCGGAAGGGCGGATGAAACTCCCGCGTTTAACCACCGGCGAAGCCGTCAATTTGCAGAAACAAATTCTTGACCTCACGGAGCAACTCCGCGAACTTTCGCAGTTTTCGTCTGCCCACGTGCTCGACACCTGACTGTCGCTGAGGGGGCAGTGAGTCGAGCGAGAGTCGACTGAAAACAGTAATACCTCAAGAGCACACAGTTTTGGCAACTCATTCGAGAAAACACGCGCGACGCGGAACCCGGCCATCGTCAAAGAAGCCGGCGAAAGCCAAACTCGCCAAACATCGGGCCGCGAAGCCGAAGGCGCATAAGGTTCACCGGAAGCCGGCGAAGATTAAAGCATCCGCGCGAAAGAAACCGACTTCGACGAAGAAAACTTCGAGCCCATCGAAGTCGTCACAGGCGAATGGTGCGGATTATTCGGGTGCGGAAGAGATTTTGCCCGTAACGGCGGGCGGCGATATCCAGAGCCGAATCCGAGAACTGATCAAGCTGGCTAAGGAACAGGGCTATCTCACTTTCGATGACCTGAACGAAGCGTTGCCGGCGGACATCAGTGATGCCGATGAACTCGATGCGATTCTGACGCGGCTGCGCCGGATGGAGATCGATATCATCGAAGCTTCCGAGGTCGATCGCTACAAGGACGTCAAGAAAGACACCGAGGAAGAGGAAGAAGAGAAACCGGAACCGAAGCTCGATATTCTGGACGACCCGGTGCGGATGTACCTCAAGCAAATGGGCCAGGTGCCGTTGCTGACCCGCGAGCAGGAGGTGGAGATTTCCAAACGAATCGAAGAAGCCGAGATCATGGTGCAACGGCTCATCAATCGCTTCGGATTCATCGCCCAGGCACACCTCGACCTGGCGCAAAAACTGACCGAAGGCGGCGAACGCTTCGATCGCGTCATTCTCGACAAGAAAATCGAAAGTCGCGAGCGCTACATGAAGCTGCTGCCGCGCCTTTGCCGGCAAGTAGAGAAACTCGGCGTCTCAATCCGGCAACAGTATTCACACATTCTTCACGGTTCCGCGCGGCGCGATGCGAAGAAGTTGAAGGCGTTCCAAAAATCGGTGAGCTCGCTGCAAAAGCTCTATCCCAAATTTTATTTCAAACAAAAGGTCACGGAAGAATTTGTTAATCTCGCGGACGAGCAGTTTCAGGCCCTGACCGTTTTGCAGGTTGAGATCAGCAAACATCCGCGGGACAACGGCGCGCGTTCGCCGCTCGGAATCAAATCGCGCGATTTGGAAAGCTCGCTCTGGCTTTCGCTGGATGAATACACGGAGCAGTATCGCGCCCTGAAGAGCTGGCTGCACAAGGCGCTCCGGGCGAAAACCGAAATGGTGGAAGCCAATCTGCGCCTCGTGATTTCGATCGCGAAGAAATACACCAATCGCGGTCTCTCCTTCCTCGATCTGATCCAGGAAGGAAACATGGGGCTGATGAAGGCGGTTGAGAAATTTGAGTACCGGCGCGGCTACAAGTTTTCCACTTACGCCACCTGGTGGATTCGGCAGGCGATCACGCGTTCGATCGCGGATCAAGCGCGCACCATTCGCATCCCCGTGCACATGATCGAAACGATCAACAAATTGATGCGGGTGCAGAAGCAGCTCGTCCAGGAATACGGTCGCGAACCGACGCCGGAAGAAGTGGCCGAGGAGATTTTGCTCCCGGTCGATCGGGTCCGGGCGGTCTTGAAAATGGCGCAGCAGCCGATCTCGCTCCAGTCACCTGTGGGCGAGAGCGAGGAGACGAATTTTGGCGACTTCATCGAGGACAAAGGCGCGGAAAATCCGAGCGACATGACGGCGATCGTGCTGCTGAAAGAGAAGATCAAGGATGTGCTCGAGACTTTGACGGAACGTGAACGTCAGGTGCTCGAGCAGCGTTTTGGGCTCGTGGATGGATACAGCCGAACGCTCGAGGAAGTCGGCCGGCAATTTCGCGTAACCCGTGAACGCATTCGGCAGATCGAAGCGAAGGCGCTCCGCAAGATGCGGCATCCGACGCGGATTCGGCAGTTGGAAGGTTTTCTCGAAGCGGCCGAGACCTGAGAGCCGATTTCCTCGCACAACTTTGACGAGCGAGCGGAGTTCAATAGTCCACCATGAAGCGCGAAGATGACGAGAAACTGTGGGATTTGCTTGGCCATGCGGCCGAGCCGAAAATCTCTCCTTTCTTCGCGCGGAATGTTTTACGGAAAATCCGCGAATCTCGCGGCGGTTCGCGAGTGACGGGATGGCTGAAATGGCTGGTGCCGGCGACAGGAGTCGCGGTGGCGGTTATCGCCGCCTTGTTCCTCCGGGTGCAAATGCCCGACCGGACTCATTCCAAAACTCCAACCGACCCGCTTGCCCTGACGGAAGCGCAGGAGAGTGAAGCGATGGCCGATCTCGATGATCTGATTGCGTCCGACGACAGCAATTCCTTGGACGACGCCCTCCTCCTGTAAGTCGCACGCCGGGACAAAAAAATTGAGCTGGCGCGGACAATGCCAGGCCAGCTCAATCAGGAAACCGTTTTCGGTTTAGCGGTAGTGACGATAATGGCGTCGAATGTGGTGCCGGTGATAGCGGGGTCCGACGTAAACGACCGTGCGCGGCCGGTATCCGTAATAATCGTAAGGATACGAGGCGTAGTTGTAGCCGTAGCCGTAGGGATATCCGTAGCCGTAGCTGTAAGGAGAATACCCGTACCCATATCCAATTCCGATCGGAAGCCCGAGTCCGATTCCGATTGAAACACGAGCCTCGGCTCGCGGCGCCGGAACGAATGCGAAGGCGCCGACCGCCAGACCAATCAGAAGAAGTTTTTTCCAGTTCATTTTAGATCCTCTCTCAAGTTGATGACTGCAGTAAGTTAAGACGTAATGCTCCTAAAAATTATTCGGCCTAAATTGCATCGTAGGCCGTATACCCGGTGATGCAAACATCCTCTCCGATGCGCTCGTAGCGGACGCGATCGAGGCGCGGCGCTTCGCCGGTGCGGCCAACTCCCAGTCCGGCGAAGGCAACGATCGGCCCTCCGATCAAGACGGGGCCCAGATAGAGTTGAACCTTGTCCACGAGGTGTTGATCCAGCGCCTGCCCGAGGATTTTGCCGCCCCCTTCGATGAGCACGCTCGTAATTTCTTTTTCGCCGGCGTCGCGCAAGACGGAATCCAGGCTTCCGGCGTTGCCAACAATCGTGCGGTCGGCAAAGCGGTCCGTAAAAAGATGCGCCTCTCGCGGCAAAGCGCCGGACCGCGAAACAACGATGCGCCACGGTTGCTTTGCTCCACGCACGCCGCGGACCGTGAGCCGCGGGTTGTCCGCGCGCAGTGTCTCGGCGCCGATCAAAATCGCATCCACCTGGGCTCGGAGCCGGTGAGCATGCCGCCGCGATGCCGCACTCGTGATCCAGCGTTTCTCGCCGGGGGGCGCTGCCAGCCTTCCATCGAGGCTCATGCCGCATTTGGCGATGACAAAGGGACGCCTGGTCGTGATCCATTTGTTGTAGGCTTCGTTGAGCGCGGAACATTCGTCGGCGAGAACACCGCTGCGGACATCGAGGGCGGCATTCTTCAGAATCTCGAGGCCGCGTCCTGCATGCTGCGGATTGGGATCCGTCGCGCCGACGACTACGTGGCGAATGCCGGCCTTAATGATCGCATCCGTGCACGGACCGGTTCGACCGGTGGTGGAACACGGTTCCAACGTTACGTAGAGGACGGCGCTTTTTGGTATCGACTTGTTGAATCGGCGAAGGCATTCGATTTCTGCGTGCGCTCCACCCGCGCGTTCGTGATGTCCTTTCGCCACGATATCTCCGTCGATCACCAGCACCGCGCCTACCGCAGGGTTGGGGCTCGTTAGGCCCAATGTCCGACGCGCCTCCACGAGTGCTTTCCGCATGAAGGCCTCGTGAGTGAAAGTGTGTCTCATATCCAACCTCAGCTAAACAATTCTTACGAAAGGAAACCAATGAATACTTTAGTTCGCGAGAATCGATTCTGGGCCGGCGCACCCAAGGCCGAGCAGGTGAAGCCTCGGAAGATCGCCGTCGCCTAGTTCGAGTGCAGGCCGCAAGCCGCTGAGGTTGCGGCCTGTCGTGTTTTTCCTACACTTGCGCGGAGCTTTTCTACTTGGCGAAGCGCGACACTGGCCGTACTTAGGCAGTTCCCTATGGCCACGAAAACAGAAGAAAAAACCGGCGAAGACAAGGTCACTGCCGCTCGCAATAAGAACCTCGATCTGGCGATCCAACAGATCGCGAAAGATTATGGTGACGGCGCCATTATGCGGCTGGGCGATGATTCCATTGTCGATATCGACGTCATTCCCACCGGTAATATTCTGATCGATCGCGCTCTGGGCGTGGGCGGTTTTCCGCGCGGTCGCGTCGTCGAAGTTTTCGGGCCGGAATCTTCCGGCAAAACGACTCTGACGCTCACCGTCATCGCGCAGGCGCAAAAGCGCGGCGGGCTCGCAGCGTTCATCGATGTCGAGCATGCGCTCGATCCGCAGTATGCCCGGCGATTGGGTGTGAACCTCGACGATCTGCTCGTCTCGCAGCCCAGTTCCGGCGAAGAGGCTCTCCGCATCTGCGAGACGCTCGTCCGCTCCAATGCGCTGGATGTGATTGTGCTCGATTCCGTCGCAGCCCTCGTGACGAAGGCGGAGCTCGAAGGAGAAATCGGCGACGTCACGGTTGGTGCGCAAGCCCGGTTAATGAGCGCTGCCCTACGCAAGCTAACCGCGTTGATCTCCAAAGCGCGCACCTGCTGCGTTTTCACTAATCAGATCCGCGAGAAAATCGGCGTCATGTTTGGCAATCCGGAGACGACGCCTGGTGGTAAGGCGCTGAAATTCTATTCCAGCGTCCGCATCGATATCCGACGCATTGGCGCCATCAAGCAAACGGACGGCGTGGTTACCGGCAACCGAACCCGCGTGAAAATCGTGAAGAACAAAGTCGCGCCGCCCTTCACCGAAGCCGAGTTCGACATCATGTATAACGAGGGGATCTCTTCGACCGGCGCCCTCCTCGATCTCGCGCTCGAAAAGCAAATCATCGAAAAGCGCGGCTCGTGGCTCAGCTACAAGGGGACGCAACTCGCGCAGGGCCGGGATGCCGGCAAGGAAGCGCTAAAGAACGACCAGGCGCTCTACGACGAGATCGAGACAGCTGTCAAAGCCAAGCTCGACGAAGAAAAGAAGTAGGCCTTGCTCCTGTAGCGGCGGTCTATGACCGCCGATGTCTCGCAATAGCTGGCCGATTCGGCGGTCATAGACCGCCGAGACAGGGCGCGCTAACATCATTCAGTCCATGACCTCGGCCGAAATTCGCCAATCCTTTCTCGATTTCTTTCGCGAGAAACAGCACACCATCGTGCCGTCCGCTTCTCTCTTGCCGGACTCGCCGAACCTGCTGTTCACGAACGCCGGGATGAACCAGTTCGTTCCCATTTTTCTCGGACAACAAAAGCCGTCATGGAATCCGCCGCGCGTCGCCGACACCCAGAAATGCATCCGCGCTGGCGGCAAGCATAACGATCTCGATGATGTCGGACTCGACACCTATCACCTCACCTTTTTCGAGATGCTCGGGAACTGGAGCTTCGGCGATTACTTCAAGAAAGAAGCAATCGAATGGGCGTGGGAACTGGTGGTGGAACGCTGGAAACTTCCGCCCTCGCGGCTCTACGCGACGGTCTACAAACCGGGAGCCGGCGACCCAAGCGAGTTCGACCAGGAAGCGTTCGACCACTGGGAGCGCCTGTTCCGCGAGGCCGATCTCGATCCGGCCATTCACATCGTCAATGGCAACAAGAAGGACAATTTCTGGATGATGGGCGACACGGGCCCGTGTGGTCCGTGCTCGGAGCTGCACGTCGATCTCACACCGGAAGGCGACACGCGCGGCAGTCTCGTGAACTTGGGCGATCCGCGTTGCATCGAGATTTGGAATCTGGTTTTCATCCAGTTCAACGCGGACCCGGACGGCCGCTTCACTCCGTTGCCGCAGCGTCATGTCGATACCGGCATGGGCTTCGAGCGCATGGCCGGGTTTTATGCGGCGACGAAAGGCTTCACGGACTTCACGGCGATTCCGTCGGCCTACGATGCGGACGTTTTCACGCAGATCTTCGCCGAGCTCGAAAAGCTGAGCGGGAAAAAATATGCCGGGACGCTTCCTAAACTTGGCGACGCCGGCGGCAACGAACAGGAAAAGACCGACGTCGCGTTTCGCGTCATCGCCGATCACATCCGCACGCTGAGCTTCGCGATCGCCGATGGGATCCAGCCAAGCAACGAAGGTCGCGGCTACGTCCTGCGCCGGATCTTGCGGCGAGCTGTTCGCTATGGCCGAACACTTGGCTTCCACCAGCCGTTCTTTTACGACCTCGTTGATGTTCTCGGGCGTGCGATGGGCGACGCCTTTCCGGAGTTGCGCGCAAAACAAGGCGTGATCAAGGAGACGCTGCGGCGTGAAGAGGAAGGATTTAACAAGACGCTCGATCGCGGGATCGAGCTATTCAACAAGGCGATTGGCGATCGCGCGCGGCTTAAGCTCATCGCGGATGAGGATATCAAATTGCGCGGACCATCCTTGCGCGTAATTTTTCCTAGCAGGATCGCTTTTGAACTGTACGACACGTACGGCTTCCCGCTTGATTTGACCGAATTGATGGCGCGAGAGCACGGGTTTACCGTTGTCACCGCCGACTTCGAAAGGCGCATGGAAGAGCAGCGCTCGCGGGCACGGGCGGCGCAGAAAAAAACTGCGATCGAGTTGTCCGAGGTGGACGGTAAAGTGATCACGAATTTTCTGGGTTATGATCACGATCATACTGGTGCCGACGTGATCGCAGTCACACCGGCGAATGGCAAAACCGCTGTGGTCCTGAACAATTCCGTCTGCTACGCCGAGATGGGCGGACAGGTTGGGGACACCGGCGAAATGCGAAGCGAGGAGGGTCGCTGGGAAATCTCGGACACCAGAAAAGCGGGCGGCGCCTGGATCCACTTGGTCGAGGGAGATGACGCTCCGCGCGATGGCGAACATGTGACCGTGAGATTTGATGCACCGCGGCGTCACGCGATTGAACGGCACCATACCGTGACCCATCTTTTGCATTGGGCGTTGCACGACAAGGTGAGCAGGGAGGCGACACAGAAAGGGAGTTACGTCGGGCCGGAGAAATTGACGTTCGATTTTTCGAGCGCGGCGCTGACTGCGGAGCAAAAACGGAGCGTTGAGAAGTTGGTGAATGAAAAGATCGCGGAGAACGCGCCGGTTTCATGGACGGAGATTCCGTATGCGGATGCGAAGAAGCGCTCGGATATCCAGCAATTCTTCGGCGACAAGTACGGCGATCTCGTGCGCGTAGTGCAGGTAGGCGGCGAGCCACAGGCGTTGAACGGTTATTCGATGGAGCTCTGCGGCGGGACTCACGTGCGCGCGACGGGCGACATCGGATCATTCCGGATCGTGAGAGAAGAAGCGATCGCGGCAGGCATCCGGCGAATTGAAGCGGTGGCGGGAGAGGCCGCGAGGGATTGGGCGAAGCAGGAGGCGGCGCGGCAGCAGGAAAAGTTTGCAGCGCTGGCGCGGAAGAAAACTGGGATCGCAGCGCTGCCTGCGTTTGCAGAGAGCGCGGAGACAAGCGCAATGCTGGAGCAGATCGACGGCCGTTCGGCGCATCTGGAAAAGCTCGAGGCGGAAGTTCACGAGTGGGACAAGCAACAGGCCAAGGCTTCGGACGCTGAGTTGCGAAGTCGCGCGGAGGAAATCGCGAAGGAGCTGGCCGCGACAAACGCCGCCGAGAAATCCGTCGTCGCGAAATTGCCAAATGCTGACGGCAAGTTGCTGCAAGCAATCGTGGATGCGCTCAAACCGAAGTTCCGCGGTCCGATTTTTCTCGCGGGAGAAAGCGACGGGCGCGTGGCGTTGATTGCATCCGTGCCCAAGGAATTCATCTCGCAGTTTCAGGCGAACAAGCTGATCCAGGAAATTGCGCCGATCGTCGGCGGCAAAGGCGGCGGGCGGCCGGACAACGCTCAGGGCGCCGGGAAAGACACGGCGAAGATCGACGAAGCGCTCGCCCGCGCGCGGCAGCTTCTTCTGTAGCCGCTGCCCTGTGGGCAGCGCGAGACCGATGCGGGCAGCGATCTCCGCCCCGCGCTTCGCACAGCGAAGCGGCTACAGAAGACGAGCGTCCGCGATTACGATGGCAATAGCAGCGTCACCAGGGTGGTGGCTATCACCGCGAGGAACAGGATCAGAAAATAAACGAATCCCCCGAACAGAAATTTCACCGTAGTGACGAACCAGCCCTGCTTATAGACGTGGCGAATCGAGCGAAAGATTTGGATAAGAATCGCGCACGACATAAGACCGACAACCAATCCGTGCAGAGCCGGCGCCGTTCGGGTGGCGCCCATCGCGGCCAGCGAAGTGATGACTACCGCCACATAAAGAAAGGTGTGGATGTGAAGCGCGTGGACCAGGTGCTCGACATAGAAGCGCTGTTTGCGGATGTAAAGAATCTTCAGGACGAAGGCAAAAAGCGGGATGCAGCAAAGCATCATCACCGGGATGTTGTTTCTCAGGGTGTCAAGGAAAGGCCTGAGCTTGGCGCCATCCTCGCCGATCTTCTCCTTGACCTGGCGCTCGAACCACAATGCGAAAGGTGTTTTCTTGTCGCCTTCCTTGCCCATCGTGAAATGGAGTGGGTCCTTCTTCCTTGGCTTCGGGGTAGCGCTGACTGGCGGATCTCCCGGTTTGGTCTCGATAACAGGATCCGGCGGTTCTGGAATGTTCGCGATCGCGGTGGACATCTTCGCGCGCTCTCCTGGGTCGAGCTTCTTTCGAAGCGTGGATTTAAGAAACTCTCGGAAGGTCGCCTTGAGCTCGGCACGTTCCTGTTCGGTGAGAACTCCCTGGCCTTCCAATAGCTTGGTGCGGGTCGCCTCCACCTTTTCGCGTTGTTCCGGAGTGAGTGGTGAGTCCGGCGCGGTCAACTTTCCAAGGCTGGCCACGAGCTCCACGCGGTCCTGCGTTGTCAATTCAATCGGGCCCGACGAATCCCAGTTGATCGCGCGCGCCATGAGAAAAAAGATGAGACTGGCAATGAGATAGAGTCGAAGCGGATGAACATAGCGGGCGCGGCGACCGGCATTGAAGTCGTTCGTCAGCTGCCAGGGGCGCAGCAAAAGCAGCTTCAACGTTTGGAGAAATTTCGTGTCCCAGTTCAGGAAGGAATCCGCGGCGTCCAACACGACCCGAAGGATCGAACGGCGGTAATCGATCGCATGCTGGCCGCACTGGCTGCAGAACTCGCCGGTTAATGGTGCGCCGCAATTCTCGCAATGGGTTAGCGGCTGCGCGGGCAGTTTCGATCGGCGACGAAAGCCAAAGATTCCGCGGCGTCTCGGCGGCTCCTCGGCTACGCTCGAAGCGGCGTCAGCCAGGATAATTTGATCGAGTTCGTCGCCCATGGAATCAGCGTTATTTTATCGCGGCCCAGACGCGATGCACGTCGTCGTGGTCCTCGAGCGTCTGGAGAAACTCGCCGGTGTGAGCCCGCTCGTCATCGGTCAATTCCGGAAAGCTTTTCGCGAGATAACCGAGTTCGCTGGTCACGACTGTCCATCCATTGGCCGCGAGCCATTGCGAGACCGCGTGCAAGTCACTGCGCTCCGTGATGAAACGCGCACCGGCAGTTCCTTCCGGGATATCGTCGTTCTCCGCGTGCGAAAGCGGCTCGACGTTCTGCGCGCCCGCTTCGATCGCGGCCGCTTCAATATCCGCAGCCGGATCGGCGTGGTGCGCTTCCACGAGCCCGACGTGGTCGAAGAGAAACTTGTTGCTTCCGGGCGCGCCGAGCTGGCCGCCTTTCTTAAAGAGGACGCGAATTTCCGGCGCGGTGCGGTTGTTGTTATCGGTCAGCACTTCCACGATCAACGCCACCTTGTTCGGCGCGTATCCTTCAAAGACGACCTGCTCCATGACCAGCTTGTCGTCGCCGATGCCGGCGCCCTTTTTGATGGCGCGTTCGATCACGTCTCGCGTCACGCTGGCTTTACGCGCCTTGTCCACGACCGCTGCCAGGCGTGGATTACCGGCGAGCTCGGCGCCGCCTAGCTTCGCGGCGACCATGATTTCTTTCACGAGCTTGCCGACCAACTGGCCTTTTTTTAATCCGGCGACCTCTCGTTTTGCGTGCAGCCATTGGCGACCCATACCGCCGATGTATCAGTTGCCTGCGCGCTCAGCAAGCGAGCACCTCTTCTGTAGCCGCCGCCCTGCTCGCCACGCCGAAGCAAGGCGAAGGCGGGTGGGCGGCGTGAGTTTGGTTGTAGGACGTTTCTGTGAAACGCCAACGAGGCGTCTGACACAGACGCCCTACAACGCTTCGCACAGCGAAGCGGCTACAGAAGAGCGGCTGCAGCAATTAATCGCGAAACAGAAACAGCGCTGCCGTTCCGACCGCGCCGATGACGAAGAGCGTGATGTCGTTTTCGATGAAATACGGGTAGGCCATCAACGCGATGCCGAGCAACATCGGCTTCCAAATGTGCATTCGTTTTCCGTAAACGAACGCGACGAAGCCGATCGACCCGAAGAGTAATCCGCCGATGAGATTGGCTCCGCTGAAAACAGGCATGCCGTTTTTCGAGCTAATCTTGCGCCAATCCTTGCGCGAACTTGAGGATTGACCCTGCTCGCTTTGCGATGCCACGATTCGCTCCCGCAACCTCAACCGAAGGAGTCACGTGGCATCGCAACTTTTCAGAACTAAAAGTCCCGATCACTTAATGAAAGAGGCCGCGGCGCCGGAGCGGCAAATGAAACGCACCCTCGGCGCGTTTGATCTCACCTGCATCGGGATCGGCGCGATCATCGGCTCGGGAATTTTCGCGATGACCGGGACGGCGGCGGCCGGGCAAAGCTTTTCGTCCCGCCTGGAGACGCCGGTGCTGAATTTCATTCAAGCCTGGTGCTCGGGCGGCGAGGTCCTGCTCGGCCGCGCCGGCGCCGGCCCGGCCATCGCGATTTCTTTCATTGTCGCGGCGGTTGCGTGCGCGTTTGCCGCGCTTTGTTATGCGGAACTGGCGTCGATGATTCCAGTCTCCGGTTCTGCCTATACTTACTCATACGCCACCCTCGGCGAAATTATCGCGTGGACCATCGGCTGGGACCTGATCCTCGAATACGCGGTCGGGAACATGTCAGTGGCGGTCGGTTGGTCCGGTTATTTTGTGCAGTTATGCAGCAGCCTCGCCGGACTTAAATTCCCGATCTGGCTTGTCAATGATCACGGTACCGCGGCCGATCTGATTGGGAAGCATAGTGACGCCCTGGCGAACTTCTCCTCCACGACGTTTCCCGTAATCGCGGGACACGAGATCGCCTTTAACCTGCCCGCGCTGCTGATCGTCGTGGCGGTGACGACCCTGCTCGTCTTCGGAATCCGGGAGAGCGCCCGCGCGAACACGTCGATCGTGATCCTGAAAGTCGCTGTGGTCATATTTGTTATCGCGTTCGGAGGTTTCATGGTGAACCCGGGGAACTGGCACCCGTACGTGCCGAATGGATTCACCGGGATAATGAGTGGTGCGGCCATTGTATTTTTTGCGTTTATCGGATTCGACGCGGTTTCGACGACCGCAGAGGAAACGCGCCGGCCGCAGCGCGACATGCCGATCGGCATCATCACGAGCCTGATCGTCTGCACGATTTTGTACGTGTTGATGTCAACCGTGCTGACGGGGATGAAAAAGTACACGGTTTACGCCGGCGATGCCGCGGCGGTCGCGACCGCATTCGGCGGAACGCGCTGGGCCCAGGCACTGGTCAGCGCCGGGGCGCTCGCTGGCATGACTTCGGTGCTCCTCGTCTTCCAACTTGGGCAACCTCGAATTTTTATGGCGATGGCGCGCGACGGTTTGCTGCCAGGTTATTTTTCCCGGATTCATCCGCGTTTTCGCACCCCGCATATCACAACCATCTGGACCGGAATCGCGGTGGGGGGTGTGGCGATGTTCTCAGATATTGGCTCGCTGGCCGACCTCACAAACATCGGAACGCTCTTTGCCTTTATCCTGGTTTGCCTTGGCGTGATCATTTTGCGGCGGACCGATGCAGGCCGGCCGCGGCCGTTCCGCGTTCCGCTTGTGCCGTGGTTCCCCATTCTCGGCGTGATTTTTTGCATCGCGTTGATGCTCAGCCTGCCAGTCCTGACGTGGATCCGGTTTTTCGTTTGGCTCATCATCGGGCTTGTCATCTATTTCGCGTACAGCGTTCGCCACAGCCATTTGCGGCACGGAATCGACGAGGGCCCGACGGAGGATATCGTTCCGCCGATCGTGAAGCCGTAGCGCTTCCTAGCGTTGTCATCCCGAGCCGCGTAGACGGCGAGGGACCTCGCGGGCGCTCAATCGCTTCCGCGATGCAACCGGTGTGTGGCGTCAGCGAACGCGCCATGGTTGGCGAAAGCCCCTTATTCCAATTGAGAGGTCCCTCGGCGCGCTTCGCCACCCTCGGGATGACCCGCCTGACAGCGCTCGCACCTACTCGCGCAACAAATCGTCGAGATCGAGCGGGCGAGAGAACATGGCCAGCTCGCCGTTTGGGCCGCGCGGCCAGAGCTCTTTCGGTCGATCCCAATAAAGTTCCACTCCATTGTCATCCGGATCGCGAAGATAGAGCGCTTCGCTTACGCCGTGATCGGTAGCGCCGTCCAAAGGAATATTTGCGGCGGTCAATCTTCGCAACGCATCGGCGAGACTCGCGCGCGTCGGATAAACAATCGCGAGATGAAACAGGCCGGTGCAGTTCGGCGGGGGTGGGGGTCCGCCAAAACTTTCCCAGGTATTCAATCCAATGTGATGATGATACCCGCCGGCGGAAATGAACGCTGCCTGGTCCCCATATCGCTGGGTCACTTCGAAGCCGAGGACACCGCAGTAGAAGGCAAGCGCCCGTTCGATGTCGGAAACTTTCAGGTGGACGTGACCGATGCGAACGCCGGGATCAATTGGTGTTGTCATTCTTCTGTAGCCGCTTCGCTGTGCGAAGCGTGAGTGAAGCGCTGATATGGACACAACCCTCGCGTCGCCCACCCGCCTTCGCATTGCTTCGGCGTGGCAAGCAGGGCGACGGCTACAGAAGAGCTCATCAATCGTCCTTCCCTTTGTCGTAGAAAAGAATGTTGATGAGCAGGACCACGCCGCCACCGGCCGCGGCGAGGAAAAGAAGAATCGCCAGGCCGGGATATCCCCAAATCCGGAAGGAGGTCTCGACCCGCATCAGCATCGCGGCGCCCACGATCAGCGCGGCGATGATCAACCCGACTGTGATCCGGTTCGCCACTTTTTGAAAGCCGATGATGAGCGTCTTCTCGTCAATCGCATCGACGGAGACTTTCAATTCATTGTTCGCGATCGCGTCGATGATCTTGTTGAGCCGGGCGGGAAGGCGCTGCACCAGATCCTTCAGTTCCAGGACGCCGCTGAACAGATTTCCCGGCGAGAGACTTTTCATCAGCCGCTGCTGCATGATCTGGGCGGCATTGCGGCGAATGGACGCGTTCGGGTCGAAGCTCGGCTCGATCGCGCGTCCGACCTGATCGAGATTCAAAAGCGTTTTGCCGAGCATGGTTAGCTCGGCCGGTACCCGCACGCCGTTTTCGCCGGAGGCCTGCGTGACTTCGAGCACGAGCCGTCCTACCTGCAACTGCTCAACGGTCGCCCCCTGTTGCCTGGCGACGATCTCCGAAATCCGGTGCTTGAATTCCTTCTCCGCGAAATCCTCTTTGCGATCGCCGATCTTGATCGCGATGTCCGCCGCGTCGTCAGCGCGTCCTTCCGCGATCGCGAGTAGAAGTTGCAAAAGTTGCTCCTGCAATCCTGGCATGATCCGGCCGACCATTCCCAGATCGATCAGCGCGATCTGGTAATCGTCGGTTAGAAAAACGTTACCCGGATGTGGATCGGCATGAAAAAAACCGTCCACCAAGATCTGCTGCAGGTAAGCGCGAAAAAGTTCCTCGGCGAGCGCTCCGCCATCGAATTCCATCCGGGCGAGCGGACTCAGGTCCGTGATTTTTTTCCCGTGCACGTACTGCATGGTCAGGACGCGCGAGGTGCTATAATCGGCGATCGGCTCGGGAACGACGATGTGTTCGAACGCCTTGAGGTGCGCACCTATCGTGGTGAGATTCGTGGCTTCCTGCCGGTAATCGAGTTCGCGCAACAGGCTTTTGCGGAATTGATCGAGCATCTGGCAAAACCCGTAGCGTTTTCCGGCGGCAGTGTGGTTATCGAGAAATTCCGCGATCTCATCGAGCGCATCGAGATCTTCCAGCATCGCTTCCCGAATTCCCGGCCGCTGCACTTTCACCGCGACTTGCCGCCCATCGCGCAAGCGCGCGCGATGCACCTGGCCGAGCGACGCGGCCGCCATCGGGGTGACATCGAAATCCGAAAACGCTTTCGACATCCGCACGCCGAGTTCCGACGCGACGATTTTCTCGACTTCGTCGAACGCGAACGGTTCCACCTTGTCCTGCAAGCGCGCGAGCGCCTCGAGATAAGCCCGCGGCATTAGCTCCACGCGGGTGGAAAGAAGCTGGCCCAGCTTTACAAAAGTCGGACCGAGCTTTTCCAGATCGTCTGCGAGCTCACTCGCCTTGGCGGCTTCCTTTGGGGTGACGCGCTGTTCGGCCGCGAGCGTTTCCTCGAGGCCGGTGTCCTTGACCAGATCGGACCGGCCATATTTAACGAAGAGCCACGCAATCTGGCGGTAGCGATTGAGGTGCTGCGGTTTCAGGGAAATGCCCATGCCATCTCTGAAACGAATTTCGCGGGCGGAACGGCCTTCCAACGCCGAAGGCTGTTCTCCTCAAGGAGCGGCGGTTTGCAACCGCCGTTCTTTTTCCCCCTCGTTCCCAAGCTCCAGCTTGGGAATGCCAATGTCTTGGAAAGCTCCAGCTTCCTCAGCGCTGACGAAGCAAAGCTTCGAAGACAATTGCGTTCCCAAGCTCGAGCTTGGGAACGAGGGAACCTTGTGGCGACGCGAGCGTTTGTTTACGCCGCCTTCTGGTAGCTCGCCTTGTCGTCTGTCTCGAGCCAATCGAAGAGTGTTGTCTTAGCGGGATCGAGGCCATGTAGCTTCACCTGTTCCTCGAACCACTCGCGCTTCTCCGGATCGTTGTAGGGATTCGTCGCCTCGACTTCATCGCTCCACGCTTTCACCTCTTCCGGCGTTTTCTTTTCGCCGTGAGTATCGAGCCATTTCGCCATTTCTTCGTCCGTCGCGCCCTTCTCGACTTCTGCCTTGAAGTCGTCGCCCTTCACGCCTTTGAAACCGAAAAGCATATTATCCAGCGGACAATCGAAATGGTATTCGTCGATGTTCCCGGCGATGAGCGCGCAGCATTTGTCGTAAGTCCGCGCCAAAATCGCATAGCCGCCGATGCGCATCCGCGGGCTGCGCGGCGCTTCCTTCGTCAGATCTTTGCCCTTTACTTTATTGTTCATGAAGAAAGCTAAGGCCGAACCGCGTTGCCGCAAACTTTGCGAGGAAAAAGACGCCCGATTTCCCGCGAAATCCGTATTGACGGTATATGAGTCAACAAAAGGAAATTATCTCGACGATCAATGGGTTGATCGAAACGCTCAAAGACGGCCAGCAAGGTTTTCGCGAGGCCTCGGAGGCCGTCAAAGATTCGCAACTTAAAACGCTCTTCAGCGAGTTTTCGCTTCAGCGTTCCAAATTCGCGGGCGAACTGCAAAACGAAGCCATCAGCCTGGGCGAGCACAATCCGGAGAATACCAGCAGCACCGCCGGCGCGATGCATCGGGCCTGGATCAATTTGAAAGCGGCCATCACCAGCGCGGACGATCACGCGATCCTGGCCGAGTGCGAGCGCGGGGAAGATTCCGCCGTGGCCGAATACAAAAAGGCCATGGAAGAGGAGGAACTTTCCACGCCGATTCGCGAGACGATTACGCGCCAGTACGCCGATGTGAAGCGAGCGCACGATCGGATCCGCGAATTGCGCGACGCGGCGAAGAATAACTAGACGCTGTAGCGGCGTCTGCCTTTAACAAGGAGCGGCGATTTGAAATCGCCGACCTGGGAAAACGGCGATTGCAAATCGCCGCTCCTTGATGTGCTAGGTTCGCGCGATGTTTTGGGTTCGTGCAATCGCGCTGGCTGTATTCGCGGCATCATTGGCGCGCGGAGCGGGATTGGTCGCTCCGCCGCCACCGGGAAAACTTTACCAGGGCCTTTATCTCGATGAACCGGCCCCGGAACGCGACCCGACGGAGCACGACATCACCGCGACGGACGTAGCGCATTTCGAACAAACTCTGGGTACGAAGACAGCCTGGGTTTTCTTTTCGAACAATTGGTTCGAATCGAGAAAGTTTCCCGGCGTGACCTGCGAGTGGATCCGCGGGTTGGGCAAAGTGCCTTACGTCCGCCTAATGTTGCGCTCCGATCTCGAGCAAAACCACGCCGAGAAAACCTTTAGTCTCTCGAATATTCTCGCGGGAAAATTTGATGACGACCTCAAGACGTGGGCGCATGACGCGAGAACTTTCGGCTCGCCGATCCTGATCGAATGGGGAACGGAGCCGAACGGAAATTGGTTTCCTTGGAATGGAAAATGGAATGGCGGCGCCAACGAAGGTCCGCGCCGATATGTCGCCGCATATCGGCACATCGTCGATACGATGCGCGGCGAAGGCGGCGACAATCTGCACTGGATCTGGCACGTCAACTGGCTCGATGAACCGGAAGCGAAGTGGAATCGGTTTGAGAATTATTATCCGGGAGAAAATTACTGCGATTGGGTCGCGTTAAGCGCGTATGGACCGCTCACCCCGCGCGCGGTGGATGGCACCGAAAGTTTCCGGTTCAAAATGCGGACGGTCTATCCGCGGCTGACGAAGCTGGCGCCCGGAAAACCGATCGTGATCGCGGAATTCGGTTGCGATATTCATCATCGAAAAGTTGACGCGAGCGAGTGGGCCAGGAGCGCGCTGGACGATTTATTTTCCGGGCGCTGGCCGGCCGTGATCGGGTTTTGCTGGTGGAACGAATCGTGGGAGAACGACGATGTCCGCAGGCACAACACCGACATGAATATTTTGCATGATGCCGGTCTGACGAATGTGTTTCGAGAAGAGCTGGCGAAACACGCCGACAAGATCCAGCAGACGCCGATTCTGTTGGGGAAGTAAAGAAGGCATGTCATCCCGAGCCGCGGAGACGGCGAGGGACCCCGCAGTCGCTCAATCGCTTCCGCGTAATAACACGTGTGCTCCGTCAAGGTGCGCGGAGTCTTTCGCGGTAGCGCATCTTGCAACTGAGAGGTCCCTCGCCGTCTGCGCGGCTCGGGATGACACCGCTTCATTGCTTCAATGGCGTGCGTGCCCATATTAAATCATGGTCAATGTCTCCATCGAATACACCGGCGATCTCCACTGCGACGCAGTCCACGGTCCATCTCATGCGAAAATCGCGACCGACGCTCCGACCGATAACAAAGGCAAAGGAGAATCGTTTTCGCCCACTGATCTTGTCGCGACCGCGCTCGGAACTTGCATGAGCACCATTCTGGCAATGGCCGCCCAGGATCATGGCCTCGATGTAAAAGGGATGACCGTGAACGTAAGCAAGGAAATGTCGAAGGACGCGCCGCGACGGATTATCGCGTTACCGTCGGAAGTTCACATTCCGTTGCCGGCGAATACGCCGCAACGCGCCTTGCTCGAGAATGCCGCGCTCAATTGCCCCGTGCACAAGAGTCTGCCGGTCGAGATCGAACGCCCGACGGAATTTTTCTGGGAAGGGTAGCGTCGCCGTTCTGCCTCTTCTGTAGCCGCTTCGCTGTGCGAAGCGCGGGAGTTTCTCTGACGAAACAATCTTGCCATTTTCGGCTCACAATCAGAGACTAACGCGTTCTTCTTCCCGGTGTTCTCATCGCTTCTCCCCCGTGACCCCTTCCGAACATGGCCCACTCTGTGCAAACGGATGCCACGACCGCTCGGGCGCTCAGCAGTTATGACCGGCCCCGCGGCGGTCCTCGTGTTGTCGGTTGCGGCAGCTTTCGCGGCGCCGCCGTACCAGGAATCAGCGACGACTGCATCCGAAAGGCAACGTCAGAATCGGGAGTATAATGAGTCGCAACGCGACGTCGTTGAAAGAACCTGGAATCGGATCATCACGCGATCGAACAAAGGTCACGCCGAGAAGCTGCGAAAGGCACGCATAATCTATTCCATCGACGAAACGCCGTTGCGCTTTGAGGCCAATCCGGGCGAACAGCCAGTGCTCCTGATTACCACGGGGGGACTCCGTCTCCAGAATGTGATCCTGGAGGCCTATGCGCTCCTCGCGACCGGGAGGGTCGATGAGGCGTGGCTCTTTCAATACATGTTGTATTTGCGTCAACAACACCTGAAGGGCGCCCGTTTCCATACCGCGAGTGTCGCTGCCGGGATCGTGGGCGAAGAGAACGTCAACGCGCTGCCGCCAATTTACCACGGCCTGTACCTTCACTACCGGGAAACAGCGCTCTTTTTTAGCCTGGCCCATGAGGCCGCCCACCTCGTTCATGACGATATTGTCGAGCAGGCGGATAAAGAATCCGATAAGGCGTTCGAGCAACGCATGCAAAGACAGGAAACCAGAGCCGATAAATTCGCCGTCGATATGATGACCAAACAGGCGGAATTCGTCTCGGCCTTTAGCACCCTTCTCTTCAGCACGCTCATGATTTACGAACCTCGTGACTCGGTTTCGGATGCGAACCTTCATATTCCTGATCGCTTGCGCATGCGCATTATTGCCGGATGGGTGCGCGACGCCGTTGCAAAGAACCCCCGTGTCCCGGACCTTGATCGTTCCATGATCAATGGCGGCCTCGAGCAGGCCTTCAAATTTACTGATCCGGTTATGTATCGGGTTTTCCTGCTTTTCCGCGATGCCCAATTGCAGCGACCGGTATTCGATCGCTTGAACCTTCCCTCCGTAATTAACTGACGCATGCGGTCTCTTATTAAGCTCCTTTTTATGGGCCTGGTGTTTTCTAAATGCGTCTGGGCCGATCAATACGAAGGACTGAGTTCCACCGAAAAGCAAAACTACCTCGAGACTTGCACCGCTCCGCCACCCACAAAGGGCCCCGGTTTATATGCAACTGACCGGAGTCTTTGCTGGGATCCCGGTGACAGGATCAGGGTCCAATTCCTTGATGGCTCGCCCGAGACTGCTGCGTTTGTTTTGACGACAGCCGCAGAATGGAGTCGTTTTGCTAACATCAAGTTTGTCGAGGTGAAGAGTGGCGGGGATGTTCGGGTTAGCTTCGCGGGGCTCGGCTTTCGTTCTCGCATTGGTCGGGATGCGTTAACGGTAGGGCCGGCAAAGCCGACAATGACTCTCGGATTTGCGATCGATCCATCGGAGGTTTGGAAGCGGCACATTCTGCACGAATTCGGGCACGTCCTTGGCTTCGCACACGAGCATCAATCCCCGGAAGCCGCTATCCAATGGGACAGGCAGAAAGTAATACAGTTTTTTCAAAGCCGGGAGCCCCCGTGGACTCTTCAGCAAATCGAAAGGAACGTGCTTAATCCGTCTCCTCCCAAGAACGGAACGTGGACAAAATTCGATCCGCTTTCCATTATGCTTTATCCGGTTTCACCAAACCTTACCCGGAATCATGTCAGGTATGGATGGAACAAAGAGCTATCTGATTTAGATAAGAGCAAAGCTGCGGAAATTTATCCGTGGTAAGTGCCCGGGAGATTGTTAACGACATGCTGGCACGCGTTTCCCTAAATCTCGACCTGAAAAAGGATGACCATTAACGTGAGCAAGGCAATGTCGAGGGATGCGAATCGATATTCACGGACTGACCCCGTTCACGCATCCCCAGCCCGCCCATCGAATGAGCGAGCCGCCGAAGCACCAGTCCAATCTTGCGTTCAATCTTCTGGATCTTCAGTGTTTGCGTGCTTCCTTCATTAATGACCATCTATCCAACATGGCAACCTCGTCGGGCCTTCACGTTGTTTAAGGGCGACTGTGCCGATCTGCTGGCGAGCCTTCCGGACAATTCGGTTTCGCTCACTCTTAGCTCGCCGCCCTATTGCATTGGTAAGTCCTACGAGGACAAGACGAAGGCTGAGGATTTCGTGAAGGATCACAAAACCATCCTGCCTGAGATCGTTCGCGTAACAAAACCAGGAGGAAGCATCTGTTGGCAGGTTGGTTACCACGTGAGCAAAGGCGTGGTAACGCCTCTCGATTTCGTGGTCTTTTCGATCTTGAGCGAGTTTAAGGACGTTCGGCTCCGGAATCGTATTATTTGGACGTTCGGACACGGCCTCCATGATCCGAACCGTTTTTGCGGCCGTCACGAGACTCTGCTGTGGTTCACCAAGGGCGACGACTACGAATTCGATCTTGATGCCGTCCGGGTTTCTCAAAAATATCCCGGAAAAAAAGGATACAAAGGAAAGAACAAGGGCAAACTCAGTGGGAATCCATTGGGGAAGAACCCGTCAGACGTGTGGGAATACCCCAACGTCAAAGCGCGTCATCCAGAAAAAACGGATCATCCATGCCAGTTTCCGATCGCGCTCGCAAACCGCGTCATCAAAGCCCTAACGACGAAAGGCGATCTGGTGTTGGACCCTTATGCAGGCTCGGGCACGACAGCCGCAGCAGCAGCGCTTTGCGGGCGTCATTTTGTAGGCGCTGAACTCGACCGCGCGTATCACAAGATTGCGGAAAAAAGGATTTTTGAAGCTGCAGGTGGCACCCTTTCTTATCGAGAGGACGACAAGCCGATCTACGAACCTGCGCCGAATACGGCCTTAACCGCGTTTCCAAACGGTTGGAAGCGACACGATCCGAGTCCCAATGATATCGCCTTAGAAGCCGGTATCGCTTAAACTACAACGCCGTTTATGCCTAAGAAATCCACCCCCGCAAAAAAAAATCCGGCAACAGAAAATCCAGCGGAGGAGATCGTTGAACCGCCGCGGACTCCGAAAACTCTTTCCTTCGATTGTATCTCCGTCACTCAAGGAAAATACACATTGGCGGTTTTCTCGATCAGCGCGGCAGAATTGTGGAAAATCGTCACAATCAACAAGCGAGAGCCCGACAAGGATAAGGGATATCAACGAGTCCTCTCCGAAGGCCGAGTCGGTGCAATATCAAGATACGTGCAGAAAGGCAACTGCCTCCCCACAAGTGTCCTCGTGACGTTCGATGAGGGTAAATTTAATAGGGAGAAAAGCAAAATCACCGTTCCAAATTTGGCGGAAGCGGGGTGGATCATCGACGGTCAACATCGGCTGGCGGGCATTCGTGCATCCGGAGTCGACATGCAAGTTTCCGTCGTGGCCTTCCTAGGGCTCGGCGAGAAGGAACAAATCACACAGTTCGTTAAAATAAATCGTGAGGCGAAGAGCGTCCCTGCATCGCTTTACATCGATTTGCTAAAGCATCTGCCTGACAAAACCGACGCGGAATTGGCAAAAGAGCGCAGTGCTGATATCGCGACGCAACTCCGGAAGGACGAAGATTCACCATTCTTTGGCAAGATTGCTATGCTTGGAAGTCCCAAACCAGGGAAATATCGCTGGTCAATTTTGCGCGTCGCGTAGCGCCTTTGATCGCCCGGCCGAAAGGCAAACTCGCTCTCTATTCATTACCGTTTCAGGTTGGCCTTTTGAAAAACTATTACAAGGCGCTCTCACACGTCTTTCCTGACGTATATAATCCAAAAGAAGGAGTGTCCGTGTTCTTTCAGACCCTCGGATTTGGCGCGATGATCCTCGCCCTTCCGGCGATATTTGATGTCTGCCTGAAAGAGTATCAGGGATTCCGAGTTGAGGATTTGGTGAATACCTTCAAGCGGATCGACGACTTCGATTTCGAGAATTGGGAGGGAATCGGAACCGGTAGTGAGGCGGAGAAACTGGCGGGCGACGATCTGGTGGAAAAGCTTCTCGAACGAACCGGTGACGGCAACGCTGCTGGAGGCTTCGATCTGCCGCTATAGGATGACCGATCTCGACCGAGCGATCGGCCAGCTTAAGCGACGCAATTGGGAAAAGATGCGCGCTAGTTGGATGAGCACGTTAGCGCTTGTTGAATTGAACGATCGCGCCGGGCTTGAAGATATTCCGGCTCTAGAGCTGATCGGAGCAGGGTTTCTCGTTGATCGGAAGGAGGCGGCTGAAAAGTTGCAGAAGGAATTGGCGGCTTATCGACAAAAGCAGACTGAAGCGCGCCCGAAGAAGGGCTCCTTCGACGAGAAGGCGGAAGTCTCCGCATGCGCAAAGTATGAGTTGACTAGGCGCGCTCAAATCTACGGCCCCTTGGCCAACAAACGCGAGGAAGTTCCCGGCGTAAGGGAGTCGCTTTTTTCGGAGGGTTTGCGGTTGGCTGAAAAAGCCTTTCACGTTCTAGGCTGCGCGGAGTCGGATGCACACAAGGGCAACCGGAGCTGGTCTCTAAGCAGTGCTTATCAAGCGAGCTTTTTTGCGAGCAAGGCGCTCCTCGCGCTCTGCGGTATTGGATTCGTCGAAATAAACGGTAAAACCGTTGTCGTCGACGTCTTCCCGGACCCCGTGAAAGAAGCGGAGGATTACACCGAGGCCAGTTTTTCGTATGTTCCTTACCGCTTGGATCATAGAGCCGTGTGGCAGCTTTTTCGGCGCATTCTTGCCATAACGGTTGACGCACCTTGGCCCAAGGAAGCTGTCGACAAGCTAAAGGAGGTCGAAGACAAGCATTTTGCCAAGCAGCGAAACGACCTGCAATACCGCAATACGTATTGGCCTTTTGACGATCTCTTTGCCTTTCTCACCGAAGGGGATTTTGGGAGCATCACCCATTGGAATATCAGTTCGGACGATCTCGACTTCGACAGACCGGATATCTCGATTGTCGTAGGCTTCTACGTTACGAAGATGAACCTCGCACTGCTCAATGAACTCGGTGTCGCTTCGCCGAAACTCCGCCCTCAGGTTGACAGGTTCTTTGAGTGCAGCGTTCCGGCGCGACATCCGATCTATCACGCACTCCTCCCATTCGTTGCGGCTGGGCCTGCCTAAGACGCACAACTGAGGTTTGGGAACGGGAGACCATCGCCGGTAGATGCCGAAGTCGAAGCCGTGGGAAGGGAAGCGACGGTGGCAGGCGATGCGCCTGCCCTACAGCGACCATTCGCGCCGTTTCCCGGCTTGTAGGGCAAGCGCGTCGCGTGTCGTATTTCTTACTGCCCGAGAACCCAGGCGAAGATCAGCGGCGCGCAAATCGTGGCGTCACTTTCGACCACGAACTTCGGAGTTGAGGCCGCGAGCTTGCCCCAGGTGATTTTCTCGTTCGGCACGGCGCCGGAATAGCTGCCGTAGCTCGTCGTTGAATCGCTGATTTGGCAGAAATAACCCCACAGCGGTACGCCGGTGCGCCCGAGATCCTGGTGAAGCATCGGGACGACGCAAATTGGGAAATCGCCGGCGATGCCGCCGCCGATCTGGAAAAAACCGATTGAGCCCTCCCGGTTGCGCAGCCTCTTCGCGTTCTTCGTGTAGTAGTCCGCGAGCCACGTCATGTATTCGATGCCGGTGCGGACGGTGTGCACGTTCCTGACGTCACCGCGCATTACCGCCGCCGCATACATGTTCCCGAGCGTCGCATCCTCCCAGCCCGGCACGACGATCGGCAGATTCTTTTCGCACGCCGCCACCATCCAGGAATGCTTCGCGTCGATCTGATAGCTCTTCTTCAGCTTTCCGCTGCGAAGAATCTTATACATAAATTCATGCGGAAAATAGTGCTCTCCGGCGCGGTCGGCCGCCATCCACTCTTCGAGCACCACCTTCTCGATCCGCCGCATCGCCTCCATCTCTGGAATGCAGGTGTCGGTAACGCGGTTCATGTGCCGGGAGAGCAGTCGCTGCTCGTCCCGTGGCGTGAGCTCCCGGTAGTGCGGCACCCGCTCGTAGTGGTCATGCGCGACGAGATTGAAAATATCCTCCTCGAGGTTCGCTCCGGTACAGACGATCAGGTGCACCTTTTCGCGACGGATCATTTCCGCCAACGAGATCCCGAGCTCGGCTGTCGACATTGCGCCCGCGATCGTCATCAGCATCTTGCCGCCGACGGCGAGGTGTGCCTCGTATCCCTCGGCCGCGTCGAGCAGCGCGGCCGCGTTAAAGTGACGATAATTCTGCGCGATGAATTTCGAGACCGGACCTTTTTTCGCCGCGAGCGCAGCGTTGATCTGTTCCGGGCTTTTTGACCGCCGTTTGGCTTTCATCGCTTGGCGAACTTGTGTCAGGCCGGATACAGCCATTTCATGTAATCGGCCACGCCGGTCTCGAGCGAGTATTTTGGTTCGTAGCCGAGGCCATTACGAACGCTAGTGAGATCGGCCTGCGTAAAATTTTGATAATGGGCGTGCGGGTTCTCGATGTAATCCGGCTTGAAGTCCGTGCCCAACGAGCGGTTCAAGACATCGACGAGATCATTGAATGAGCGCGCGTGACCGGACCCGAGATTGTAAATCCCGCTCTGTTGCGCCTCCAGCGCGCCAATGCTGCCTTCGACGATATCCTTCACATAAACGAAATCGCGCCGCTGCTCGCCTTGCTTGAAAATCCGCGGACGCTGGCCGGCCTTCATCTGACGCGAGAGATGATAGACCATGCTCGCTGGAACGCCTT
Source organism: Verrucomicrobiota bacterium (assembly GCA_041167325.1). Classification (GTDB taxonomy): domain Bacteria; phylum Verrucomicrobiota; class Verrucomicrobiia; order Chthoniobacterales; family UBA10450; genus AV80. The sequence goes on from JBEEHH010000021.1 coordinate 64,155, forward strand.
TGTGCGCTTCGCGCGGGCCGTAAACGTTGAAGTAACGCAAGCCAATGATGATCCAATCCTGCGATTCGCTCGCCGCGCGATTCGCGAGGTTGTCCATGATCGCTTTCGAAAAGGCGTAAACGTTCGCGGGGGCAGCGCCGTTCGTTTCGATGCTGGCAGTGCTCGCGGCGCCATAGGTAGCGGCGGAAGAGGCGTAGATGACCCGGGTTCTGTTCGACTTCGCGAAGTTCAGCAGGCGGCGAAAGCTTTCGACGTTGTCGTGCACTTGCACGAATTGATCGTGCAGGGTGGTGTCGGTTATCGAGGCGAGATGAAAGATCGCGTCGAATTTTTCCTCGCCGAATTGCTGCCGCCAATCGAGCGTGGCCAGATTTTGCGCGACGAAATCGCCTTTGTAACCGGCGAGGTTCTTGAAGTCGCCGGAGCGGAAGTCATCGATCACCGTCAAGCGCGCGTTCGGCATCCGCTCCTGCAGGGTGAGGACGAGATTGGAGCCGATGAATCCGGCGCCGCCGGTAACAAGAATGGAAGTTGCAGACTTAGACATCGGAGACCGGCGAGAGCCGTCTCAGATAAATAAGTCGTGGCCGCCCAAGCGCAAGCCCTGCGCTTCAAGGAGCGGCGGTTTGTCCCGCTCAGCGGGACCGTCTGTCGGCGATTTCAAATCGCCGCTCCTTGGGCAAGTACGGAGCATCGCGAAATAAATCTTGAGCGCCCAAGCGCAAGCCGCTACTTCTGGCGGCAGTTCTTTGTGAGTTTGATCAGTGGACCGGTGCGAGGAATTCCCGTGAGATTCGGGAGCAGTTGCGCTGCTGTAACTGGATACGACTTCCCATGAGCCAATCGTTCCCGCGGTATGCGGGACGGTGAAGGCGGGGAGAAGGATGCGTGTTTCTCAAAACGCGCGAAAGCCAGGAGCCAGAATATTTGCCCGGCCCACCTCATTCGAGCCGCCGCGTGTGCGGACGGCCCGAAAAAACTTCTTCGCGAAAAAGAAGAATGAGAGCTGTGGACGCGGCGCCGGCGGCAGCCGGGCGAGTCTGCCTCTCGAAAATATTGGAGGTAACTTGTTATGCGGAATAGTCCATGGCTCATGGTGGCTGCCTTTCTTTTGGCAGTGCCGTTCTCCGGCCGCGCTCAGGATGCGACTGCGTCAGCGCTTTCGAATTCGGAAGCGGAATCAGAAGGAATCGTCGTCAGCGCGACGCGAATCGAATCGCCCGAGGATGAATCTCCGGCCAGCATCGACGTCATTCGGGCCGATGATTTCGAAATCAAACAAACCCATCGAGTCGCGGATGCGTTGCGCGAAGTGGCGGGGGTTTCGGTGGTTCAATCGGGCCCACCCGGCTCGCTCACGTCTGTGTTCACTCGCGGGCTGCGAAGCGAGCACACTCAGGTGTTGCTCGATGGGATTCCGGTCAACCAGGGTTTGCAGGGTGCATTCAACTTCGCCGATCTCACTACGGACAATGTCGACCGGATTGAAATCGTGCGGGGGCCGCAGAGCACGCTCTACGGGCCGCGGGCATTGGCCGGCGTCATCCAAATTTTCACGAAGCGCGGGAGTGGCACGCCGACAGGAGAATTCAGTTTGGAAGGCGGATCGAATTCGACTTTCCGCGAGGCACTGACGAGCTCCGGTTCCGCGCAGCAGTTCGATTACTCGATCGGCGTGAGCCGCCTCGATACCGACAACGAACGGCCAAATAACCAGTATCGGCTCAGCAGCGGGATCGCGAACGTCGGCTGGTCGCCTAACGAGCAGTTGCGGATAAGCAGCCTGTTCACTTACTCGCTCGCTGACCTCGGGTTGCCCAATACGATTTTCGATCCGCGCCCGCGCGATAATTTTTTGACCGAACGCTGGCTGATCGCCCCGCACGTCGATTTCAAACCGGTCGAGTGGTGGCAGCACCGACTCGTCTTCAGCTACGACGAGGAACGGCAGGTGAACGATCCGAACGACGACGGTTTCGTTGGTCCGACGCGTGCGCTCTTCACGCGAGCGACGGTCGATTATCAGAACGATCTCAAGCCGGCTTCGTGGCTTACGCTGACTTCCGGATTCTTCTACAGCCACGTCGATGCCGGGCAGGAACGTCCGTTCGTCTCGCAACTATTCGGACCGCAGCCAACGTTCATCAGCGATGAAACGGAGGAGACCTCTGTTTTCCTCCAGGCGAGCGTGACTCCGTTCAAGGGATTGAACCTCGTCGCGGGCGGACGGTACGATCACTTCAACCAGTTCGGCGATATCTGGACGTACCGGTTCGCCGGAAGCTATCTGATTGCGAAAACGGACACGCATCTGCACGCGAGCGTCGCGACCGGATTCAGTCCGCCGAGCAGCCAGGACAAGATTTTCGGCAACAATTTCGCGCTCGAACCGGAACGCGATCTCGGCTGGGACGCAGGTGTGGAGCAACGATTCTGCGAAGGCCGGGCCGCGATCGGCCTCACGTATTTTCACAACGATCTGTCGAATGTGATCGGGTTCAACGGGCTCTTCCAGACCTTGAATCTTGGCGCGGCCGAAACGCAGGGAGTCGAGGTGGAAGTGCGCGTCAGTCCGTTGACCGACCTGACTGTCCGCGCGAGTTACACTTATCTCGAAGCGGAGAAAACGTCGGCCGCCGACATCTCGCAATTGTCGGGCGCGCGTCTGCCGCGGCGGCCTCGCAACGAAGCGTACATTTCGGCGTCGTATCTCTGGTGCAAGAAACTGCGGACGACGGTCGAGGCAAAATTCGTCAACGCGCGGGAAGAATTGAATTTCGGCGGCCCGAATTTCGACATCGAAGATTACGCCTTTGTGAATTTCGCGGCCGAGTATGAGATCAATTCGTGCGTCTCGGTTTTCGCGCGGGTCAATAACCTGACCGACGAGAAGTATTCCGAGGTCTTCGGTTTTCCGGCGCTGGGACGGACGGCGTACGGCGGATTCAAGGTGCGTTTTTGATAGTGAGTCGGCGCGGCAATCTTCTGTAGCCGCTTCGCTGTGCGAAGCGTGAGAGCGGACGTAAAAAGGACGTTCGTTGCGCCGCCCACAGGGCGGCGGCTACAGTTGAAATCCGCGCGGCAGCGTTTAATCACAATTCGTGAGCGCAGTTTGGTACTCCATCATCGCTTTGGTCGTGGGAATGCTGATCCCTCCTCTCGGCCGATGGATTCGATCGAGGTTCAGCACCGCGAATTCGCGGACTTTCGAGCAGGAATTGCTCAGTCGACTGGAATTGCTGGAGCGCGCACAGGAGCGAGGGGAGCGATTGATTCGTGAGGAGATGGCGCAGAGCCGGCAAGAAAATGCGAACGCCGCCAAGACGCAACGCGGCGAACTCACCGCTTCGCTCGAGAGTGTGAGATCGATCGTCGATCTACGGTTGAAACAACTTCAGGAAGACAACACGGGCCAGCTCGAAAAAATGCGCGCGACTGTCGACGAAAAACTGCAGGGAACGCTCGAGAAAAGGCTGAGCGAATCGTTCAAGGTGGTGAGCGAGCGGCTCGAGCAGGTTCATCAGGGGCTGGGCGCGATGCAGCAGCTGGCGAGCGACGTGGGCGGATTGCAGCGCGTGCTGACGAATGTGAAAACGCGCGGCGGCTGGGGGGAAGTGCAGCTCGGCGCGTTACTTGAACAGTTGCTCACGGCCGATCAGTTCGCGAGGAATGTGAAGATTCGCGAGGAAACTGGCGAGACGGTCGAGTTTGCGATCAAGCTGCCCGGCGATGAAAACGGCGCGCCTGTGTGGCTGCCGATCGACGCGAAATTTCCCATCGAAGATTATCACCGCCTGGTAGCGGCGCAGGACACTGCCGATGTACCGGGGACGGAACTGGCGATGCGCAATCTGGAAACGCAACTGAAGAAAAGCGCGAAAGATATCTGCGCGAAATATATCAACCCGCCGAAGACGACGGATTTCGCGCTGATGTTCCTGCCTACGGAAGGGCTCTACGCTGAAGCGATCCGGCGCGTCGGCTTGGTCGAACAGGTGCAGCGCGATTGCCGGGTGGTTTTCGCTGGACCGACCACGCTTGCCGCGTTGCTCAACAGTTTGCAAATGGGATTCCGCACACTTGCGATTCAGAAACGATCCGGCGAAGTCTGGAATTTGCTCGCCGCGGTGAAGAACGAGTTCGGGAAGTTTGGCGATTCACTGTCGAAGGTGAAAGAGAAGCTCGATCAGGCATCCAGCGACATGGACAAGGTCGCGGTGCGCTCGCGCGCCATCACGAAAAAGCTCCGCGACGTGGAAGAGCTTCCGGAAAATCCGCAGCCACTGCTGCCAGAACTGTTAACCGGGCAGGAAGAGGACCTGTAGCCGCTTCGCTGTGCGAAGCGTGGAAAGACGCTGCGATTCTCGGCTCCGCCGATCTCACGCCGCCCACAGGGCGGCGGCTACAGAAGAAGTCTGCGGCCAACCTCTTTGCTGTCTTCACCCGCGGCGGATTTTTTGCTGGAGACGGTGAAGAGTGATGCCGCGGAGATGTTTGCGGACGGCGGTTTCGGCGCCCTCGGCGACGGTGGCCATGACGGTTTTGATGTTGCAGCTCACGAAGCAATGGCGCGCAGCTTTCCGCTCGTTCAGCGCGAGGACGGGACGGGGCTCCACGGCGTCGTAGATTTGGAGAAGGGTGATGCGGCGCGGATCGCGCGCCAATTTTGCCCCGCCGTTCTTGCCGGCCTGCGTTTCGATGAGGCCAGCCGCGCGCAAAGCCAGGAGGAGGCGCCGGACGACGACGGGATTGGTGTTGACGCTGCGAGCCAGCGTTTGTGAATCGACCACGCCGCGGGTCACCGCGAGGACCGTGAGAATGTGGACGGCAAAATTAAATTGTTGGTTGACCATCTTCCAAAACTGTAATTGTGTTTATTACACTTAAAAAAACGGCAAGCAGTCAATCAGGAAAACATGGCCATGAATAAAATCGCACTTATCACCGGCGCCAACAAAGGCATTGGGCTCGAAACCGCGCGGCAGCTCGGCCGCAAGAAGATCACCGTCCTGCTCGGGGCTCGCGACCCGGCGAAAGGGAAGAAGGCCGTCGAGGAATTAAAGAAGGAAGGAATCGATGCGCGCGCTCTCGAGATCGATGTCTCGAAAGCGGAGAGCATTCAGCGCGCGGCAGCGGAAGTGGAGAAGGAGTTCGGACATCTCGATATTCTCATCAATAACGCGGGCATGATGGCGGATGACATGAGCAAGGGAACAAGCGGGCAGCCGCTCGAGGTCTGGCGGCGAACGTTCGAGACAAACCTTTTTGGCCTGATCGCGACCACGAACGCGTTTCTGCCGTTGCTGCACAAGAGCGAGGCGGGACGGATCGTGAATCTCTCGAGTATTCTTGGCTCGATCACTTATCATGCAACGCCGGGCTCGCCGACCTACGACTTCATCGCTCCGGCCTACAACGTCTCGAAATCGGCCGTGAACGCCTTCACGGTGCATCTCGCCTACGAGCTAAAGGATTCCAAGGTCAAGGTGAACGCCGCGCACCCAGGCTGGGTGAAGACGAAATTGGGCGGCGAAGGCGCGGTCATGGAAATCGAGGATGGCGCCAAGACGAGCGTCGAACTGGCGACGCTGGGCGCGGATGGGCCGAACGGCGCGTTTCTGCACATGGGGGAAACGATACCGTGGTGACGTCGCTTCCAACCCGCGAAGAAAGTACCGAGACGCGGGAGCGCGACGACGAGCTGCTCGACAGCTACTCGCGCACGATCGCAGCGGCGGCGAGCCGCGTGGCGCCGAGCGTGGTGAACATCCGGGTGGTGAGCGGGGCGCGCGGGCAGGGGAACGGCTCGGGGTTCCTCATCGCGCGGGATGGTTTCATTTTGACGAACAGCCACGTCGTCCACGACGCCCGGGAAGTGGAGGTGACGCTGCACGACGCGCGAACTTTTGACGCGCAGGTCATCGGGACGGATCCGCACACGGACCTGGCAGTGATCCGGATCGATGCGCCGGAGTTGGAGCACGTGCGGTTTTCGCAGGCGACATTGCGAGTGGGGCAAATCGCGATCGCGCTCGGGAGCCCTTACGGTTTTCAGCAGACGGTGACGGCCGGCGTGGTGAGCGCTCTCGGGCGTTCGATGCGCGCGGATTCAGGGCGACTGATGGACGACATCATCCAGACGGATGCGGCGCTCAATCCGGGGAACTCGGGCGGTCCATTAATCAATAGCGCGGGCGAAGTGATCGGCGTGAACACGGCAGTGATTCTGCCGGCGCAGGGGATTTGTTTCGCGATCGGGAGCAAGACGGCGCACTTGGTGGCGGGCTGGCTGATTCGCGACAAACGGATTCGACGCAGCTCGATCGGCGTAGCCGGCCAGAACGTGCCGCTGCATCCGCGCGTGGTGCGATTCCACAAGCTGGCGGTAGCGCAAGGTGTGCTTGTGGCGGAAATCGAAGTTAGCAGCCCGGCGGAGGTGGCGGGCCTGCGCAAAGGCGACACGATCGTGGGGTTCAAAGGTCATCCGGTGGCGACGATCGACGATCTGCACAAGCGACTGGTGGCGTCGGAGATCGGGGTCGCATCGCCGGTGATGCTGCTGCGCGGGACCGAGAAGTTGTTCTTTATGGTGACGCCGCGGGAGTTGTCGAACTAGAATTCTCGAGCACTTCGCCCCACTTCGCTTTGTCTTTGAGCATCACTTCTCGAAGCAGCCGGATGGGCAGCATTCCGTGATTCAAGACTTCGTCGTGAAATTTCTTCAGCGAAAATTTATCGCCTTCCTGTTCCTGGTAATCTTTTCGCAGCTTGAGGATCTGGAGCTTGCCTAAGGTGTAGTTGAGGTAGCCGAGATCGAACGTGCCGCGCATCGCCTCGGCCCGCGCCGGTTTCTCTTCGTAGTAACAATTTTCCTGGAAGAATTTGGTCGCGTCCTCCACCGACATCCCCTGGGTGTGCATCTTGATCGAGACGCAAAGCCGGCAGAGCCGGACTAGCGCAGCCTGCGCCTGCACCATTCTGTATTTGGCCGCTCGTTGCAGTTCGTCTTCTGAAGGGTTCGCGCCCGCAGGCGCGCCGAAGCCCTGGTCGATGATCATCTTTTCGCAGTAGTGCGCCCAGCCCTCGATGAAAGAGCTCGCGCCGAAAATTTTCTCGGCCTTGCTCGCCTTCGAAGCATTCAAATGCAGGAACTGCACGTAATGGCCCGGGTACGCTTCGTGGATCGAAAGCAGATCCTCCATGTAATAATTGAACGAGGTAAGCCACTCCTCCTTTTGCGGCTCGGGCCAGTCGCTCTCGGGCGGCGTGACGTAGAAATAAGCTTCGTTCGCTCGTTTTTCGAAAGCGCCGGGCGTATCCATCGAGGCAAAACTGGTGGCGCGCCGGTACTGTGGCGTCTCCTTCACCTGCGCGCGCACGTCGGACGGGATCGTAACCAGCTTGCGATCGACCACGAACTTTCGGACCGCGTCCAATCTCTTGCTGACCTCAGCGATCAGGTTCTCCGCGGTAGGATGGTCGCCCTGGATTTGTTTGAAGACCACCGGCGCCGGTCGCGTCTCATCGATTTTCTTCGCGGCCTCCGTGAAGACCTCCTGCTCCTTTTTTATTTCGGATAATCCGAGCTCCAGAATCTTAGCCGGCGGCAAATCAACCAGCTCGGTCTCGACGAGGAAGCGCTGATATTTTTCCTCGCCGATCGCAAACTCCGGCGTGGCCTTCGGCAATTTTTCCTTTTCCAGCCATGCGGCGTAATCGGCCAGCGCCGCCGCGGCGCGGCGGTTCGATTGGGTGAAGGCAATGCGCAGGCTTTCGTCCTTCAAGTCGGTCAGTCCTTCGACCAGGTTTTTCTTCAGGAACTCCGACGAACCGCGCGCGATCTGGATCGCCAGCTCGACGTACGGTTTTGGCAGGACCTCCGCCAGGTTCGTTTTCGCCGCGATCATAATGTTTGGCGCCTGATTCTCGACCACGATGATGCTGCGAACCCGATCGTCGATCGGCGCGTATTTGCGTTTGATGTAAACATTCACGTCGATGGCGCGCGCGTAACTCATCGGGTTGTGCTCGTAGATGGCCGTGTCCTGCATGAGGAAAAGTTCCTTGCGGATCGCGGCCTGGAGCAGGCGAAGGTCGATCGAGGCTCGCGGGCCCAGCTTGGCCAGATCGAATTTGTTCAGCCGATCGTCGAAGCGTCTCAGGCGCGCCAGCTCGGCGTCGATCGCGAGGCGAGTGTGCTCGTTGATGCGCCCGTCGTATTCGTGGAAACCGAGCGCGGTGCCCTGCAACGGACGCGCCGCGAGGTACCCGCGAATGAATTCATCAGCGACGACGTCCAGCTCGGCATCGGGTTTGAGTAACGACGCACTCGGAGATGGGGATGGTTTTGGGGAACGGGAAGCAGAGGGAGAGGAAGCGGGAGAGGCGGAAGGCGAAGCGGAAGATTTTGGTTTGGCCGGGGCTGATGCGGATGGCTTGGCGGAGGGTGTGGGGGAGGCCTTTGACATTGGCTTCACGGGTCCGGTTGGCTTCAGTGGCGCTGAAGGCTTCGGAGCAGGCGTAGGGGTAGGCGACGGCGCGGCGGTTATGCCCGAGAGCGGCAGGCAAACTGCCAGCGCGAAAATGTAAGAGCGTAATCTCATGAATGATCGGTGGATCGGCCGCTCCGCCCGGCGATGCGAATGCGGCTTGGCCGCCAAAACCAACATCGAGCAAGGGACTGCTCGATCCACCTCGGCAAGCTTAGACGACGCTTTGCGCGTTGCCAAAAATTTCGGTGTGAGCGATCATCGTCGGGCCGGAAAGGCAATCCAGATGAAACGCCGTCTTTTGCTCAGCACCATCGCGGTCGTCCTCCTTTTCAATATTTTGCTCGGCGTCCGGTTCTACACCGCTCACGCCGCGGTCGGTGATGACGACAGCGGTTATGCGCAGATTTCGGTCTTCGCGAAGGCCGTCCAATTGCTTCGGCAGGATTATGTGGATGGGAACAAGACGAGCTACCACGACCTGATTTACGCCGCCATGAAAGGCATGCTCGCCTCGCTCGATCCGCACAGTCAATTCATGGATCCGAACGACTTCAAGGATATGCAGGACGACACCCGCAGCCGGTTCAACGGTCTCGGAATCGAAGTCGCGGTGAAAGGCGGCTTGCTCACCGTCATCACGCCGATGGAAGATACGCCCGCGGCCAAAGCCGGCATTTTGTCGGGCGACCAAATTCTGCGGATCAACGGCAACTCGACCGAGAAAATGGATTTGCAGGATGCCGTTAATTTCCTGCGCGGCACGGCCGGGCAAAAAGTAACGCTGACCATTTTGCGTCCCTCGACGAAGGAAATCAAAGATTACGCCCTCGAGCGCACCGAGATAAAAGTGCAGAGCGTGAAGGGAACCAAGCTGCTCGACGCCGATCTGAGCGGGCCATTCAAGATCGGTTACGTCCGCCTGATTCAATTCAACGAACCGACCGCGGACGAACTGGCGAAAGCGCTCGACGAACTCCAAAAGCAGGGGATGCAGGCGCTGGTGCTCGACCTTCGGAACAATCCGGGCGGGCTTCTGAATGTGGCGGTCGACGTGTGCGGGCAGTTCCTGCCGCCGAACACGAAAGTCGTTTCCACGCAGGGGCGCGTGGCTTCGCAACAGCATGATTATTCCACTTCGAGCAGCGCGAAAGAGCGCCCCCGTTTTCCGCTCGCCGTTCTGGTAAACGAAGGGAGCGCGAGTGGCTCGGAGATTGTCGCGGGCGCGCTGAAGGATTTGAAACGGGCGGTGCTCGTCGGCGAGACCACTTTCGGAAAAGGTTCGGTGCAGAACGTCGTGCAGCTTCCCGATGGCTCGGCCTTGCGCTTCACCACCGCGAAATATTACACGCCGAGCAAGCAGGTTATCCACGGCAATGGCGTCGTGCCGAATATCCGGGTCCCGATGACCGTGGAGCAGGAGCGCGCGCTTTTCGCCTCGCGCAACGCCGATAACTTGAAACCGGAAGACGAGAAAGCGCTGATCAAAACCAAGGATCCCCAGATGCTTCGCGCGATCGATGCGCTCAAGGGCGTGATGGTTTACGCGCAGGAGACCGCGCCGAAGGTCGATCCGGTGAAGAAGTAATCACTTTCGCGCGTGGCGCTGCATTTTCGCTTTGTCATCCCGAGCCGCGCAGACGGCGAGGGACCTCGCAGGCGCTTACCGACTAGCTTGCGCAAAGGCTAGGCCGTCGGAGGTGAAAACGTTGTAGGGCGCAAGCAAATCGGTATTGCAACTGTGAGGTCCCTCGCCGTCTGCGCGGCTCGGGATGACAGCGTAGAATGCTACTGACGATGCAAACAATTCTCGCGATCGAAACTTCCTGCGACGAAACTGCTGTCGCGATTCTGCGCGGGAATGATTTGCTGGCGAGCGAAGTCGCGTCGCAACGGGAACACGAATTGTATGGCGGTGTCGTACCCGAGGTCGCGTCGCGCAATCATCTGTTGCACGCGCCGCGTCTTCTGGAAAAAGCCGCGGGAAACGCCGGGATCACGCTGGAAGAAGTAGATGCGTTTGCGGCCACGTCCGGACCGGGGCTCGCGAGTTCGCTCATGATCGGCGCTTCCATCGCCAAAGGTCTGGCGCTCGCTTTTACGAAGCCGTATCTCGCCATCAATCATCTCGAAGGCCACCTCCTTTCACCCTTCTTCGTCGGCAAGTTCGAGATCGAGCCGAACGTTTCGCTGATCGTGAGTGGCGGGCACACCTTGCTCGTCGAGGTGCGCGCACTGGGCGACTACCGGATCCTCGGCCGCACCGTCGATGACGCTGCCGGCGAAGCCTTCGATAAAGTCGCCAAAATGCTCGGCCTTGGATATCCGGGCGGGCCGGAGATCGAGCGCCAGGCATTGTCGGGTGATGCCGCTCGCTTTGATTTTCCCCGGAGCATGCTCGATTCCGGCGATCACAATTTCAGCTTTAGCGGATTGAAGACGGCCGTGCGTTATCGGTTGGCGGATTTGCGCGATGTTTCCGATGACACCCGTGCCGATGTCTGCGCATCGTTTCAACGGGCGGTTGTCGAAGTGCTGGTGACGAAGACGCTGCGTGCCGCGCGCTCGTGCGGCGCGAAGTTGATCACGGTCAGCGGGGGCGTGAGTTGTAATCAGGAATTGCGGACGAAGATGAGCGAGGCGTGCAATCACGCCGGCGTGAAACTTCTGACGGCAGTGCCCAGGCTGTGCACCGACAACGCCGCGATGATCGCATTCGCTGCGTCGCTGCGCGTTCAGGCTGGGTTGAGTTCAGAAGTAACGCAAGAGATCGATCCGAACCTCGCGCTCGCATGATGCTTAGCTGTAGCGGCGGTCTATGACCGCCGATGTTATTGCACGCCGTCCCGCATGAAGCGTTCGGCGGTCATAGACCGCCGCTACAGGGACCGCTTCAATATTCGCGCTCCAGCAGATAATCGGCGAGCGCACGCAAGACGACAGCATGTTCACCCAGCGAATCGAGAGCGCTGTGCGCTTTCGCGGTTAAGCGTCTCGCTTCGGCGCGCGATTTTTCCAGACCAATCACCGCGGGATAAGTCGCTTTCTTCGCTGCAATATCCTTGCCGGCGCTCTTGCCCAGCTTTTCGGAAGTTTGGGTGACGTCGAGGATGTCGTCGATGATCTGAAACGCCAGGCCAAGTGCGCGCCCGAACGCAGTGATGGCTCCGAGCTGCTTCGCCGTAGCGTTGGCTGCCATCGCGCCGAGACGAACCGAAGCCGTGAGCAACGCCGCGGTTTTGTTCTCATGGATATAACGAAGCTGCGCTCGATTAATCCGCCGACCTTCCGCCTCGAGATCGGCGACCTGGCCGGCGATCAGCTTTTGGCTTCCCGCTGCTGTCGTGATTTCGCGAAAAATATCGCGGAGATCGTAGCGCGACGTCGTCTTCGCCCTTGCTGCAATCTCGAACGCGATCGTGAGTAACGCGTCGCCCGCCAGGATGGCGATGCCGTCACCGAAAACCTTGTGGCAAGTGGCGCGGCCGCGACGGAGATCGTCGTTGTCCATGCTCGGAAGATCGTCGTGGATGAGGGAATAGGTGTGAATGCATTCGACGGCGCAGGCGAGAGGAAGGGCCGCTCCGGCTTTGCCACCGCAAGCTTCGGCGGCCGTCAGACACAGGACCGGACGAAGACGTTTGCCACCGGCGAACAAACTGTATCGCATCGCCTTATGAATCGTCGCCGGCGGCGTGGATTCCCTTGGCAGAAAACGATCGAGCGCGCGGTCGACCTCCTTCTGCCGGGCAACGAGATACCGCTTCAAGTCCATCGAGCGGCAATGTGAAACCGTTGCGCGCATTGGCAACGGAAAACGCATCGCGGCGTAGCCCAATTGTAGCCACGCCCCTGTGGGGCGTGTGCGCACGGCCCGCAGGGCCGTGGCTACAACGAAGCGGCAAAATCGATCCCAAGCGAAATACCTTCTAATTTTCTCGCGGCTCGCGCGTTAGACTTAGTGAGAAGAATGCAAAGCGTCCGACTAGAGGCGGGAAGAATGAATGGCCAGCAGATGGATGCGCTCCTCCAGCGGTTCGAACGGCCGCTCTTGCAATATGCCACGCGAATCCTCGGCGATAGCGACCGGGCGCGCGACGTGGTCCAGGAAACCTTTGTGAAACTTCAACACGAGAACCGCACGGAACTCGATGACGCCCCGGCCAAATGGCTTTTCACCGTCTGCCGGAACAACGCGCTCAACGTTTGCCGGAGAGAAAAACGCATGACTTATCTCGACCACGAACTGCTCGAAGCGCGCGAGAGTGACCAGCCGGCGCCGTCCGAGAAACTCGAAGCCAAAGAAGCGAGCGGGTTCCTGCTGAAAATCCTCGGCACACTTCCGCCGCGGCAACAGGAAGTGCTGCAATTGAAATTTCAAAACGACCTGAGCTACCAGGAAATCAGCGAAATCACGAAGCTCTCGGTCAGCAACGTGGGCGTCATGATTCACAACGCCTTGAAAACTCTGCGGCAACGTTACGGGCAAGCCTCCCGGGATTTCCTGCCGTTTACACCCCGAATCGTCTCATGAAAATTAACCTCGATGATCCTAACCTGACGGCGTTCGCGCTCGGCGAACTTCCGGCGACAGAACACGCGCAGATGGCGGAAGCCGTTGCGGACTCGCCGGAAGCGCAAAGCTTCGTCGCGGAAACGCAGGAGCTTTCGCGCCTGCTGAAATCTGAATACGAAGCCGATCGGCAACTGCCGGCGGCGGACGATGCAGCGCGGCGTCCCTACCAGGTGGACGTGGCGCGGATGGAAGAGGAGCGGCGCGAGTCGTCCAGCTTTCAATGGGGATCGCTCGCGGCGGCCCTGGCGATTTTCGCGGTGCTTGGAGTGCTGGCGGTTTCCACGATTCAACGCGAAAGCGGAAGGCTACGAATCGCGGATAACCCGAAGCCGCCATCGAATGCAATTAACCTGCCGGCGAAATCGAAGGAACCGGAAACGACCGTGGAAGCGGAACCGGGACCGAGCGCGGACGTTTACGTTGCTCAACAGCCGGTGGCGCCAAGCACCACTCCGCCCTCGATCACGACTGCCCCCGAATTGAGGGAAGAGCCACCGAAGATCGCACCGAGCAAGACCTATGCGTTCAAGGATTCGAAACAACGGCCTGCCATGGATCGCGCGGCGGGAAAGACGGGCGGCCTCGCTTTGAATCCAGCAGAGCCGCCGCCGATGCCGATGATGCGCTCTATTGCAAGACCTGCGCCCGGAGAACTGAGCGAAGCGGAACCGCCTTCGCGATATCGTCAGGATTTCAACACGGCAACTTACGATCGCGTGGAAGAAAATCCGTTTCTGCCGGCCGCGACCAACCCGCTTTCGACCTTCTCGATCGACGTCGATACGGCGTCGTATTCGAACGCCCGCCGTTTCATTAATTCCGGGTCACTCCCGCCCAAGGATGCGGTGCGCGTCGAAGAGATGATCAATTATTTCAGCTACGATTATCGCGAACCGGAAGGCGACCTGCCGTTCTCGATCGATCTCGATTCGACGGCCTGCCCGTGGGAGTCGAGCCACCGCTTGCTGCGGATCGGCCTCAAGGGACGCGACGTGCCGAACGAGAAGCGGCCCGCGAGCAATCTCGTTTTTCTCCTCGACGTCTCGGGCTCGATGATGCCGGCGGAGCGTTTGCCGCTTGTGAAACAGGCGATGCGTTTGCTCGTGGAAAAACTGAGTGAGAAGGACCGCGTCGCGATCGTGATTTACGCCGGTGGCTCCGGATTGGCGCTGACTTCCACGCCCGGAAACGAGAAGGAAAAGATTTTGCGCGCGCTGGAAGATTTGAAGGCGGGCGGCTCGACCAACGGCGCGGAAGGGATCGAGCTCGCCTACAAAGTTGCGGCGGACAATTTCATCAAGGGCGGAGTGAACCGCGTGATTCTGGCGACGGATGGGGATTTCAATATCGGCGTGACGAACCAGGGCGACCTGATCCGGTTGATCGAAGAGAAGGCGAAGGGCGGTGTCTTCCTCAGCGTGCTCGGCGTCGGCACCGACAACTTGAAGGACTCGACGATGCAGAAGCTGGCCGACAAAGGGAACGGGAACTACGCGTATCTCGATTCGGTGGACGAAGCGCGCAAGGTCCTGGTGCAGCAGATCAACGGGACACTCATGACGATCGCGAAGGATGTGAAGATCCAGGTGGAATTCAATCCGGCGCGGGTCGCTTCGTACCGGTTAATCGGTTACGAAAAGCGGATGCTGCGAAAGGAAGATTTCAACAACGACAAAGTGGATGCGGGCGAGATCGGAGCGGGGCACACGGTCACGGCGCTATATGAAGTGGTGCCGGTCGGACCGGGCGCGACTGATCCGGCGGCGAGTGTTCCGCCGGTCGATCCGTTGAAATACCAGGCGGCGAATCCGCCAGGGACGGCAGCGACAACCCCGATCGACTCAAAGGCATCGCCGGAAATGGTGACGGTGAAGTTGCGCCATAAGAAACCCGATGGCGACACGAGTCAGTTGATCGAGCGGTCGTTTACCGACAATGGTGGAAAATTCGAGAACGCGGCGCCCGATTTGAAATTCGCAGCGGCGGTGGCGGAGTTCGGAATGATTCTGCGCGACTCGCAATATAAAGGAAAAGGGACGTTCGGCTCGGTAATCGAGTGGGCTCAGGAAGGGAAAGGCCGCGACACGGCCGGATATCGCGCCGGTTTCATCGAGCTCGCGCGCAAAGCGCAGACCCTGAAGCCACGCGAAGGCTGAGCGGATTGTAGCCACGGCCCTGTGGGCCGTCTTCTTCTTTCAACGTGCAATTCAAACGGCCCACAGGGCCGTGGCTACAAGTTGTGCAATATCGTTACTGTGGTAACATGGTAACATGAAGAAGAAAGCGGCAGCGGAACCGAAGCGGGTAGAGCGCGTTCAAATTGGGGCGCGGATGGAAAAAAGTCTGGTGAAGGTGTTGCGCGGTCTCGCGGATTATCTCGATCTGTCGCTGGGCGATTTGCTGGAGGGAATCACCCTGCACGCGCTGGAAGGGAAGGCGCCGTTCAGCGAGGAGACGCTAGGACACATCAAACGATTCCGGGCCGTGCACGGGTTGAAAATAGCCGCGAAGGACAGTCATCAGATGGTCGAGGTATCGCATGCCAGGCGCTGAGCTAGGCGCTTCGCACAGCGAAGCGGCTACAGAAGAAGAGTTAATCGCGCTGGAAACAGGCGCGCTCGATCCGAGCGCGTTTCCGCATCCCGAGCACGTCCGGTTCGCCTATGGAATGCTGGAGCGCTATCCATTCAGCGAAGCGATCGCCCGGTTTTCGCGGGGCTTGAAGTTGTTGGCGGCGAAGGCGGGCCGGCCGGAGATTTATCACGAGACAATCACAGTCGCGTTTCTCGGGTCATCGGGGAACGGCAGGCGCACGCGGGGCGTGAAGATTGGGCCCACTTCAAAGCGAACAATCGCGACCTTTTCGATAAGCGTTGCCTGGAAAAATGGTACGGAGCCGAGCAGCTCGGCTCCGATATCGCGCGTAAGACGTTTTGTTTGCCCCAAGGAGCGGCGATTTCCAAATCACCGTCTTAATGGTCGGCGGTTTGGAAACCGCCGCTCCTTGAAGCGCAACAGACGTTCGTGAGGTCTCCGAGCAAAATTACACTTCTTCCAAAGCGGCGGGGTCTGCGACGGTTTTCACCTGCATGGCGAGAAACGCGCCGAAGAGGAGGAAGCCCGCGCTCCCGAGTTGCGCCGGGGTGAGGCGCTCGCCGAAAAACAAAGCGGAAAGTCCCAGCGCGCCGGCGGGACAAAGGAGTTGCAGGGTCTGGGAAAGCGCGACGCCCACTTTGCGAATCGCAACGTAATACAAGACATGGGCAAGGCTGATGCAGGTCACGGCTGAGGCAATCAGGATCAGGTTGACGCGCGCGCCGACATGGAGCGGCGTGGCGATGTTTCCGAACGCGAGGGTGAGCGGAAAGAGCATGGCCGACGTGATGAAACTAATGATGCCAAAACTGCGGATCGGCCCGAGCCGCGCGGACGGACGTTTGACGAGAACGCTGTAAAGCGCCCAGCAAAAACTTGCCACGAAAGCGATCCCGAAGCCGCGCAACGGCACTGCTCCCGCTTCCCAGCCTGGTTGAAAATAAATGACGCCCACCGCGCCGATCAGCCCCAAAAGCGTGCCGACTTGAAATTGCCATTGGCGAATGATCCATCTTTCCTCGGGGAAAAAAATGAGCGCGAGCAGCGCGGTAATGATGACGGAAGAACGCCCAAAGATCGCGTAAACGCCCGGGCCCATGTGATAGAGCGCGACCGTCTGCGTGATTTGGTGGACGACATTCGGCAGCGCCGGGACCAGACAGGCGAGAAAGATCGAAGCGTCCAGGCGCGGTCCGCTGCGCCGCATGCGATAAACCACGAAAGGGAGAACGGCGGCAAAGCCGACGGAGTAACGATAAAAATTCTGCGCCCACGGCTCGTAATAGCGGATCAGATAAAATTGAAACAGCGATGGCGTCGACCAAATGAGGACGGTCGCGAAAATGGCGGCGTAACCTGCCGGGAATGTTTCGCGCGTCGGTTTCATATCAACGATGTGGCAACGATTCGAAAGAAAGCAGCGCTGGCTTGCAATCGTTTAGCGACTCCATCTAATAGGCGGGACACACCCATGAATACCTGCAAAATCGGAACCGTCATCAGCCTTGCGATCGCGCTTGTCGCGTTTCCCACCGGAATTTTGTATGCGAAGAAACGCGCGCCGGCCGCGCCGCAAGCCGCCGGGAATACCAAGCCGAATCCCAAGGATCCGGGTGGCCATTCGGCGCGCGGAGTCGAGTTCGCCAAGAAGAGGGAATACGACAAGGCGGTCGAGGAATTCAGCGAAGCGATCAAGGCGGAGCCCGGAGATTCCAAAAATTATTTCAATCGCGCGACCGCGTATCGCGGGCTCAACAAATTGACGGAAGCATTCGCGGACTACTCGAAAGCAATCGAGCTCGCGCCGCAGGATGTGCGGGGTTATGTCGGCCGGGGCGAAGTGCTCCTGGTGCAGAAACAAGCCGACAACGCGCTGGCTGATTTCGACAAAGCTATCCAAATCTCGCCCAATGATCCGAATGCCCGGCGCTTTCGCGGATTTGTTTACATTTCAAAAAGCGAATGGCAGAAGGCGATCGATGATTACTCGGCGGTCTTACAGAAAGTTCCGGATGACGGCGTCGCGTGGGAACGGCGCGCGTTCGCTCACCGCAACTTGAAGCAATACAAGGAAGCCATCGCCGATTACACCAAAGCCATCGCGACTGACCCGAAGGATCCAGACGGATATCGACGCCGGGCGCAGGCCCATATCATGGCGGGGGACAGCGCGAAGGCGGCCGAGGATTTGAAGGCGATCCTGAAGATAAAGCCGGATGATATGGACGCGCAGAGCCGGTTAAAAGCGCTGGAAACGCGGACAAATGCTTCGCCGACCCCTGCCGCTTCGGTTTCCGCCACACCGAAATCATCGCCTGCTGTTCCGCCGCCGGCGGCGAAGTCGCCGGCAGCATCTCCACGGTAAAGAACCGGACACGAGAACAGTTGCTCGTCGCGAGCGAGTCGCGATTTAAGCTTCCTGTGCGCTCGCGCATGATCTAGAAAGGCGACCCCTCATCTTATCTCAGCCGAAGGATCAATATGAACATCGCAAGAAAACTTCTCAGCGGATCAGTCGCCAGTTTGCTCATTCTGGGAACAACGACCGTCCTGAATGCCGCCAGCCCCGAAGCGGTCGCTCACGGAAACAAAGGGCACGATCTCGCGCAGGCCGCGAAGTACGACGAAGCGATCGTGGAATACACCAAGGCGATCGCGCTTGCCCCGAAAGACGTGCGGCTCTACGTCGATCGAGGCCTCGTCTATCGGACAGCGGGGAAAATCCCCGAAGCGATGGCCGATTTTACGAAAGCGATTGAGCTCGAGCCCAAGAACGAGCTTGGATATTTTGAGCGTGGCAGAACGGAGCTGGGCCAGAACCAGTTCGACCCGGCGCTCACGGACCTGAACAAGTCGATTGAGCTCAACCCAAATAATCTGGTCGCGTTCGAGCGTCGCGGCCTCGTTTACCACAATCTCCGGAAATGGGACCTGGCCGTCGCTGACTACACGGTTGCGATCACGAAAGATCCCAAGAACGTCATGGCCCTTCGAAAACGGGCGGACACGTATTACTCCATGAATGATTTCGCGAAGGCCGTACCCGATCTGGAGGCGGCCTTGAAATTGAGCCCGGGCGATCCGGACATCATGCAGAACCTGCAGCATGTGCAGGCGAAAATGGCGACGCCTCGGCCCGTGGTCAGGCCTGTCACGACGCCCACGCCCGCGCCCACGCCGGAACCGATGAGCATGCAGATGAAGCTCGGCATCGGAGGCGCGGCGCTGCTCGTCATCATCATTCTCGTCATCGTGTTTTCCCGGAAGAAGAGCCGGGGTTATTAAGGTGGATCGAGTCCCGCCGCCGCGGGATCGCTCGATGCGGATCAATGGGCGACTAAGCTACGCTGACTGAACATCGCGCGACGGAGCGCACGATCCACCCGGCAGAAGCCGCGGTTCGCCAATGAGAAATTTCTTTGACACTCGGGAGCGCGCTGTTAGCTTGCCGACGCTTTTTCGGAGAACGAGACGAGGTCCCATGGTCGTTCCAGACGGAAGTTTGACGACACTGGGACTTTTACTTCTACACGAGAGAGCAAACCGGTTCGTTCCGCTTTGGCGGGCGAGCATTTAATGACACGCAGCGGCCCATGTAGCTCAGTTGGTAGAGCACGTCCTTGGTAAGGACGAGGTCACCGGTTCAATCCCGGTCATGGGCTCCAGAAGCGGGGCTCGCGACCGGCAGTAACAATTAAAAAAACGCAGTTAGTTTCAAACGAGGAAAATCGAGATGGCTAAGGATAAATTCGAACGCAATAAGCCGCACGTGAACGTCGGCACCATTGGGCACGTTGACCACGGCAAGACCACCCTCACCGCCGCGATCACTACCGTGCTCTCCAAGAAAGGCTTCGCTGAAGCGCGCGCCTACGATTCCATCGACGCCGCTCCGGAAGAAAAAGAGCGCGGCATCACGATCTCGACTGCGCACGTGGAATATCAAAGCGATAAGCGCCACTACGCCCATGTCGATTGCCCCGGCCACGCGGATTACATCAAGAACATGATCACTGGCGCCGCGCAGATGGACGGAGCGATCCTCGTCGTCTCGGCCGCCGATGGCCCGATGCCGCAAACCGCGGAGCACATTCTGCTCGCGCGCCAGGTCGGCGTGCCTTCCATCGTCGTGTTCCTGAATAAGACCGACATGGTGGACGATCCCGAGCTTCTCGACCTCGTCGAAATGGAAGTGCGCGATCTGCTCAACAAGTATGAGTTTCCCGGCGATAAGATTCCGATCGTCAAAGGCAGCGCGACGAAAGCTCTCGCCGCTGGCGATCCGGCCAGCCCGGATGCGAAATGCATTCTCGATCTCATCGCGGCCGTGGATGATTACATCCCCGTCCCGGAGCGACCGGTCGATCTGCCGTTCCTGATGCCGGTGGAAGACGTGTTCAACATTGAAGGCCGCGGCACCGTCGCGACCGGTCGTGTCGAGCGCGGCATTCTCAAGAAAATGGAGGAAGTCGAAATCGTCGGGTTGAAAGACACGATGAAGACGACCGCGACCGACATCGAAATGTTCCGTAAGCTTCTCGACGAAGCGCGCGCCGGCGACAACGTCGGGGTGCTGCTCCGCGGCGTGAAAAAGGAAGACGTCATGCGCGGCCAGGTGATCGCGAAGCCGGGCAGCATTACGCCGCACCGCAAGTTCAAGGCGGAAGTTTACGTGTTGAGCAAGGAAGAGGGCGGCCGTCACACGCCGTTCTTCACGAACTACCGTCCGCAATTTTATTTCCGCACGACCGACGTGACCGGAACCGTCAAGCTGCCGGAAGGCGTCGAGATGGTGATGCCCGGAGACAACGTCTCAGTCGAGGTGGAATTGATCACGCCAATCGCGATGGAAAAAACCATCCGGTTCGCGATTCGCGAAGGCGGCAAAACCGTCGGCGCCGGTCGCGTGGCCGAGATTCTGGACTAAATTGATTTCGGATTTCGGAAACCGGATTGCGGAAAGAAAATCCAAAATTAAAAATAGGTCAGTAGCTCAATTGGTAGAGTAGCGGTCTCCAAAACCGTCGGTTGGGGGTTCGAGTCCCTCCTGACCTGGTTTTTTCGGAAAGGATGAAGGATGAATTATGAAGGATGAAACTGGCCCCTCCACGATGCAGCTAATTCCTTTTCATCCCTCAACCTTCATCCCTCATCCTTTTCTTTAAATGCTAACGAAATCCAAAAACTTCTTCGCCGAAGTCAGAACCGAGCTTCAGAAAGCTTCGTGGCCGTGGGAATCGAAGGATAAGGGAATCCGGCGTTACAAGGAACTGACCGACTCTACTCTCGTGGTCATCATCGCGATGTTGCTCCTGGGCGGATACGTCGCGCTCTTCGATTTCGTCCTGATCAACTTCATTCATTTCTTCACCCGCATTCACTGATATGGCCTCCGTTCTCGCTCCCAAAGATCAGTGGTTCGTCGTGCATGTCCTTTCCGGCCAGGAAAACAAAGTGCGCGATAACATTGAGAAACGCGTCAAGACCGAGGAGATGAGCGACGTGATTTTCAAAGTCCTCGTCCCGACGGAGCGCGTCTCGGAAATTAAGCGCGGCAAGAAAAGCGAGACGACCCGGAAATTTTTTCCCGGCTATCTCATCGTGAACATGCACCTGCTCGATGAGAACAATCAGCTCGTCGGCCGGACCTGGTATTTCATTCGCGAAACGACGGGCGTGATTGGTTTTGCGGGAACGAAAGACAAACCGATCCCGATGCGGAAATCGGAAGTCGACAACATGCTCGCGCAGATGCAGGAACGCGAAGAGAAGGTGAAACCGAAAGTCAGCTTCGAAGTCGGCGAGACGGTGAAAGTGGCGGATGGACCGTTCCAAAATCAGAACGGCATCGTCGAAGAAATCGATCCCGATCGCGGCAAGCTGCGCGTCTCCGTCACCATCTTCGGCCGCGCGACCCCGGTCGAACTCGAGTATTGGCAGGTCGAACGGGGATAAATCGGACAGGATTTACAGGATTAACAAGATTAGAGAAGGAGACAGAAGCTTTCAGGAACAATCCTCAAAATCCTGTTAATCCTGTCTAAAATTTATGGCCAAAGAAATCGTAGCTCTCATCAAATTGCAGATTCCCGCCGGTCAGGCGAATCCGGCGCCGCCCGTCGGCACCGCGCTCGGACCGCGCGGCGTCAACATCATGGCGTTCTGCAAAGAATTTAACGCCGCCACCCAAAAGCAGGCCGGCGACATTCTCCCGGTGGTCATCACCGTTTTCAAAGACAAGTCGTTTACCTTCATCACCAAGAGTCCGCCGGCCGCCGTGCTGTTGAAAAAAGCCGCGAATATCGCCGCCGGTTCGAAAGAGCCGAACAAAACGAAGGTCGGGAAAGTCACGCGCAAACAGGTCATGGACATCGTGAAGCTGAAGGCCAAAGACCTGAACTCGCGCACCGACGAAGCCGGCTTCCGCGTCATCGCCGGCACCGCCCGCCAGATGGGCCTCGAGATCGTCGATTAGTTCCAACCGCGGATTACGGCGGATTTCCCCGGATCGGGGAGCGCACGCGCCTCGCGTGCTGGTTTCGGCGTCCTCGCCGAAACGAACTTTATTTAGGTGGATCGCGCGCGCCGTCGCGCGATGTCGAGTTCGCGGCACGGCGCGGATTATTTTGCCATCGAGCAACGGAGCGCTCGATCCACCTTCGCCGCCCTCATCAATCAGGCGCGCCCAGATATTCCCAGCGCTGCAGCGCGATCGGGACGTTGCCGTTTTTCCAGACGAAATCGTGGAAGACGCGGAGATTGAATTTCTCGCCCTGCTGCATCCGCGCTTCGGCCAGAAATTGCGTGATCTGGAGTTTGCCGATCTGATACGTGATGGCCTGGCCGGGACCGGTCGAAAACGCGATGGCTTCCTGGCGCGCGGTTCCTGGATCCATCGGCACTTTTTCTTCGAGATATTTCGCGGCTTGCTCCAGCGTGAATTCGCCGAGAGCGAGTTTCACGTCCACTTCCACGCGGAGCGCGCGGAGACGCATGAAATTGTAAATGATCTCACGCGTGTGCGGGCTGTCGTCGAACAACCCGGCTTGTAACATCATCTCCTCCGCGTAAAAGCCGATGCCCTCGTTCGCGCCGGAGTCGTAGTAATGACGGCGGATCGGGTCCTCGTGTTTCCAGGAAAGACAAAGCTGGAAGTAATGGCCGGGAATTCCCTCATGCACAATGATCGGCCGCGGGTCTTGGGCGGTCGCGCGCCAGAAATAGCCGAGAGTTGGTGACGGCGGATCGAGGTAACGGACGCAATTCTCCTTCAGACGTGAGGCCGACGTGAAGTCATCCGTTTCGCTGAAACCTTCGAGCGCATGCAAATATTCCGGCATCGGCCGCAGGGTGTAATGCTGCATCCAATCCGGAACGGTGAGGATGCCATGCTTGTCCAGGAATTGGCGGATCGACATTTCCTTTGCGGCCGCGTCTTTGATCCAACTCCCGGTGTCTTTCGCCAGAGGCAGCGGCGGCACGTCGCGATTGCGTTCCTTCTCGTAAGTTTCAAACGCGACCGCGCGATTCCATTCCTGGCGTCCCATCGCCAACAGCTCCTCGGGCGAGAATGCCATGAGGGCGACGTTCTTCAGGAAAAAAACGTAGGCGTCGCGGCCGAGCGAGGTTTGTTTCGGCAACGAAGGCAATTGTTCCTGGAGCCGCGTTCGAAAATGTTCGAGGGCATCCGCCGCCCGGTCGCTCGCGCCGTTTAACTCCTGCTCCTTGAGTGTCGTCGAGCTTCGCAGCGCGACCGCCATTTTGCGCAGGCGTTCGCGGACGCCGTCGAGTGCCTGGATCGTCACAGTCGCAAACGGCGCGGGCGGCTTCTCGAGATTCGCTTCGCCCTGCTGCAGGGTCACCGGAATGTTTTCGATGCGCGTGACAATCTCGCGACTGCGCGCCTCGTCGTAAGGCGCCGGTACTGTCAAGGCTTCGACCAGTGGCGTGAGCGTTTGCTCGAGGTAAAAGAGCGGATCGCGTTTCCACCGTGCATTCACATCGAGTTCCCAACGAACCCGCGCCAGCGCCGAGCCGATCAAGCGATAATCAACCTGCCTGGGGACTGGCCATGCGCTGGCCTCGATTGTTTTCCAGCGCCCTTCGAACTCCGCGAGTTCTTTCCGATGACGGTCGATTGCCGCGCGCGACCAATCGCGCTTTCCGCCCGGCCGTTCGATTCGATTTACATCGTCACCCGTGAACGGCGCATATTTTGCGCGCCACATCCAGAAATCGTCGGCAAGTTTATCGAGAACTTCCGCGCTGGAACTCCGCGGTTGCGTCTGCGCGGAGGCGACACTCAAGGAAAGGAGCAAGACGAGGAATGTGGCAGCCTTGGAGAAATTCATGCTCGATCGGTTTTCAATCCCTTCTCTCGTTCGAACTTCTCAAGCGCGAGCCCGATCAATTTGTCGATCAGTTCGCCGTAGGGCAGGCCGCTCGCTTCCCAGAGCTTCGGATACATGCTGATTCTCGTGAAGCCCGGAATGGTGTTGATTTCGTTCACGATAATTTCCTCGCCGTTGCGCAGGAAGAAATCGACGCGGGCCATTCCTTCGCAGCAGAGCACGGAGAAGGTTTTGATGGCGGTCTGGCGAATCCGCTCCGAAATCTCCGCCGATAGCTTCGCCGGTATCTCCAACGCGGCGCCGTTCTCATCGAGATACTTCGCTTCGTAAGAGTAAAATTCATGGCTGGGCAGCACCTCGCTCAGGACTGAAGCCATCGGCTGATCGTTGCCGAGCACGGCGCATTCTATCTCGCGCCCGATGATGCATTCCTCAATCAACAATTTGTTGTCGTATTTGAATGCATCCCGTACGGCGCGATCGAATTCTTCGCGATCTCTTACTTTGTGGATGCCGACCGAAGAACCGAGATTTGCAGGTTTGATGAAGAGCGGCAGGCCGAGCTGGTCTCGCGCGTCGTCGAACGTAACTTCCGTGGCGGAGTATTTGTTGAGCACAATAAATTTGGCGATGCGGATTCCGGCATCGCGGAGTAATCGCTTCATCACATCTTTGTCCATCCCGACCGCCGAGCCGAGGACGCCGGCGCCGACGAATGGAATATTGGCGAGCTTCAGCAATCCTTGAACGGTGCCGTCTTCGCCGAAAGGACCGTGAAGGATGGGGAAAACGACATCCAAAGAGCCGGGACTCTGTTGACCGGAGATCTGAACAAGTTGCTCATCTTGTTTGCCGGGGACCAGCGCCAGGTTTTCACCGCTGGCCGTTAGCGCCGGCAATTCCGTTTCAGTCGTTCCGAGGAGAAATCGAGAGCCCTCGTCGAGGTGCCATCCCCCGTTTTTGTCGATCCCAATTAGGACGACCTCGTATTTATTTTTGTCGATGGCGTCGACGATGTTTTTTGCCGACTGCAAGGAAACTTCATGCTCGGCAGATCTGCCGCCAAATAATATGCCGACACGAATCTTGGACATCTACGGATGCGAAGGTTCGCGCAGTGGAATCTGCATCGCGCTGGCGTGCGTAGCGTCGTGATAAATCTGGACATGCGCGGTGCGCGCGTCCTTTGCCGTTTCGTCGGCGACGACCCCACCGGAATTGTAGTTCTTTTGCCACGCGATCGAGTTCGAGCAGGAGACGACCAGGCGCAGGCGGCTTCCTTTCATCAAGCGGCGGGCGACGAACAGGCCGGGTGCAAAGTCGCACTTCACGATCTCGCCGGGCTTTACCAGTTTTTCCTGGCGCAACGATTCGCGGTAGCGCAGACGGCGGATGTCGCTCCAAAGCGCGATGTTGGTTCCGTCGGGCTGGATTTCGTAAAGATCGACGGTGAGATCGGTGTCCGGCGTGTCGAGGGAAACCCAAAGCGTGACCTGCGGACAGCCGACGAGCGGAGTTTCGTTCGGCAACGGATCGCTGTGATAAACCAGGCCATCCTCACCGATGCTCAGCGCGTAGCGTTGATCGAGCGCGGCGATTTTTTCGTTGCTCTCTACGCCTTCAATGTTTTCACCGCGGCGCGTATCGAGCGGATCGTAGACAAACTTGTCGGCGCCTTCTTTCGGTTGGTTGGCGGTTAGCATTCCAGAGCGGAAGACGCCATTGGCGTCGCCGTTCTTTGAATCGAGATAAAACGTTTTCGGATTCGCGGTCAGCGCTTCGAGACTCTTCTCGTATTTCCATTCGCCATTCGCGCCGGTGTTTCCCGGAGCCAGGAGATAATAGGCCACCTGATCTTTCAAAAACTCAGGCTTCGGGCCGTTCTTCAGCGTCCAGTCGTACCATTGTCGGTGCAGATTATTCAGATCGACGAGCGCGCCTGGGCCGAATTTCACCCCGGCCACTTCGTCCGTGGGCGTGCGCGTCCCGGCGTGGTCCCATGGACCGATGATGAGAAAATGTTTGGCGCGCGCTTCCGGCGAAGCATTCGCCATGTGATCGCGATAAAAGGTGAGCGCGCCCAGCTCGTCGCCATCGTATTGGCCAGTAATGCTCAGAATCGGCATCGCGATTTTTTGAAATTGTTCGCGGGTTGGGACCATCGCGTCGTAATACGCGTCGGCGATCGGATGCTTCAGGATCCGCTGAAAATTCACCGACGGATTCCCGATGAAGGAATCGAGGGTCTTGAAAGCGATATGCTTTTTGTAGGCGTCGAGATATTTCGTGCGCCAGAATTTTGAGTCGCCAAAGAGATTGGCCTGGCCAGTGCGGCCGCTGGTGAACGTGAACCACTGCACGTCGTAGGTTTCACCGACGTTGTTGAACGAAGGGTAATCGAGAGGCGGATGCGCGGACGCGACGGGGACGATGGTCGAGAGATGCGACGGAAATTCCTTAGCCGTGCCCCATTGATCGAACCCCGCGTAAGAGCCGCCCCACATGGTGACCTTGCCGTCGCAGAACGGTTGTTGCGCCAGCCATTCCACCACGTCGTGGCCGTCGCGCGGTTCCTGAGCGAACGATTCGAATTCGCCGGCGGAATTGCCGCGGCCACGCACATCCACCAGCGCAAAAGTGTAACCGCGCGAAGCGAAATAAGCGGCGCGCGCGTGATAGCTGTCCGAGATGTAGGGCGTGAGAGTGAAAATAACCGGTGTCTTCGACGCCGAACCGTCCGGCGTCTTGGGCAGATAAAGGGTGGCGTTCAGCTCGACCTTATCGCGCATCGGAATTTTCACGGCCCAGCGCAAATCGTAGTCGGCCGCGGCGGGCGGCGATTCTTTTGCTGAGGGCGAAGGCGCTGGTGGCGGCGTTTGCGCCAAAGCTTTTGTGACGACAACGAGCAACGCCAGGCAAAGCAATGTCTTCATTCCCGCCGATTCAAGCGAAGCGAGGCGGGCGAAACAAGGCGTTCTTTCTTGCTCGGATGGCCAGGAGTTTCTAAACGAAGGTTATGCGAACCGCTCTTCGATCGACTTGTCTCATTTTGATTTTGGTTTTGGTTTGGCTCTCCTCCGCCGTGTGCGTTCACGCAGCGGATGAGGTCATCGCCTTGAAGGCGGCGCGGCTCTTCGACGGAAAAGCAAAAGCGCTGGTGCCCAACGGCGTCGTCATTGTGCAAGCCGACAAGATCGTCGATGCCGGCAGTGGGCTGGCCATTCCGCAAGGGGCGCGGGTCATCGATCTCGGAGACGCGACACTCTCGCCTGGTTTCATGGATGCGCACACGCATCTCACTTTCGATTTCACCGGCAACTTCAACGAGCGCCGCTTGAAACTTCTTGATACCAACGTTTCCGAGCTCGCTTTCCTGACTATTCCAAACGCGCGCGCAACGATCGAAGCCGGCTTTACCACGGTGCGCGACTTGGGGAGCCGTTTTGAAGGGAGCCACGATTTTGTCGATGTCGCGCTGCGCAATGCGATCGCCAGGGGCGTTTTCGTCGGTCCGCGCATGCTCGTCGCCACTTATGGCATCGGCGCGACCGGCGGCCACTTCGATGGCACCGCGGGCTTCCGTGATTTTCTCTTCGGCCACGAGCCCGATTATTCCGAGGGCATCGCTGACGGCCCGGATGCGATCCGGAAAGCCGTGCGTTTCCAAGTCAAGAACGGTGCTGACGTGATCAAGGCGGCGGTTTCCGGCGGAGTCCTTTCGCTAACCGACGAAGTGGACACACCGCAGTTCACCGCGCCGGAAATGGCGGCGTTGGTCGATGAGACCCATCGCTTGCGCAAGAAGATCGCGGTCCACTGCCACGGCGACCAGGCCGCGAAGGAGGCCATCGAGGCGGGCGTCGATTCCATCGAGCACGGTTCCTTTCTCAAACCGGAAACACTTCAGCTCATGAAGACAAAGGGCACCTATCTCGTGCCGACGTTGATGGCGAGCGAATGGATCATGTCGAAGATCGACGCTTATCCTCCGGCGCTACAGGCGAAGGCGAAGGCGGCCACAGCGGCGCGCTCCGAGATGTTCCGCAACGCGGTGAAGTTCGGCGTGAAAATCGGGCTCGGCACTGATGCCGCCGTTTTCCCGCACGGCCAGAACGCGAAAGAATTCAAATTAATGGTCGATCTCGGTCTTCCGCCGATCGAAGCCCTCCGCGCCGCAACGTCCGCCGATGCCGATTTGTTAGGCATCTCGCAAAAAGTTGGCACCCTGGAAAAAGGCAAGCTCGCCGACATCGTCGCCATCCCCGGCGATCCCACCACCGACATCACCGCCACCGAACGCGTCTCGTTCGTGATGAAGGAAGGCAAGGTCGTCAAGAACAGCTCGGCCGCGCCAGCCGCGTCGCCTGTCTCACGGTAAATGCGTTGAGGCCTAGCGACGTGAAGTGCTAACGGCGAGCTTCACGGAGTCGCCGGAGTGGCCGATGTAATAAAGTGACGCGCCGCGGACACCGTAGATGGGGTAGAGCGTGTACGGCACTCCCTTGATGACGACGGGATTTCGTTTGTCGATCGACATGCCGCGCGAGGTGAAGTGGGACATCGCGGAGATGTAGTCGCCGATCAGGTAGGTGTCGTCCTTCAAATCGCCACCGAGATACGGGGTGATGCGTTGGCTGCGGAAATGCGGTTGAGCGGGGCGCGGGCCGTTGCTGAGCGGGCCGATGTAGGTGGCCACGTCGGTATAAGTGCGGACGGGATCGACCACGATGGGCTCGACGACATTCTCGCCAGCGAAACGAAAGACGTTGAAGGCGAATTCGTAGTCGGGCCCGCCCCATTGGCTGAGATTGATTGGATGACCGGAGGTGACTTCAAAAATCTGGACGTTACTAGCGGTCGAATCGCTTTCGGATTCGGCGGGCGGCTGCACTTTCGGCGGCTGTGATTTTGGGTCCGTCCGGGCGGCGTTTTCCGGTGGCGCAATCAGGGCCGGCTTGCGCAAAGATTGGATCAGTGAATCGCTCGCGCCTTGCGATTTCAGGGTGGTTTCCTCCTGCGGCGTCAGCGCTTTGGTTAGTTTGCGCTGGCTGATCTCGCGCACGATCGATTGATCGGTCTCGCGCGCTCGAACCCAGAGCGACACTTCGCTGAAATTAACCGGCGCAGCTGTAATAGCCATGGCCGTCGCGAGCACGACGAAAACTGTAACGAGTATAATTTTTGTGGGTTGCATGCCCGAGGTTTATCAGTTCGCTTCCGGTTTTGACAACAGACAAATTGGGAGGCCTCACATGAAGGGCACGAAGGATCACAAAGGATTATTCAGGATAATTCGCTTGCTGGCGTTGTGATCCGTTGTGTCCTTTGTGCGAGATGCTTTTTCGATTGATGTGGGCGCGAAGATTCGCTTTGACAGGAAGCGAACGGACGCTAATTTCCACGTCCCGCGCCGAGGAAGGCGTGGGCCACGCAGGAGAGCAGGGGGCTCGCTGGCACTGCAAAAGATCATGCAAAAAAATCGCAGCAAACGTTATCGCGCGGCCGCCGAGCAGGTGGATCGCACCAAGACCTACAACCTGAACGAGGCGGTCTCGACTCTGAAGAAGTTGCCGCCAACAAAGTTCGACCAAACCGTCACGGTCTGCTTTCGGCTCGGGGTCGATCCGAAGCAGTCCGACCAGATGGTGCGCGGAACTTGTCCGCTGCCGCACGGCAGCGGAAAGCTGGTGCGCGTCCTGGTTTTCGCGGAAGGTCAGGCGGCGAAGGCGGCGAAGGATGCCGGCGCTGAATATGTCGGCTTCAAGGACATGATCGCGAAGTGCCAGGAAGGTTTTCAGGATTTCGATGTCGCGATCGCGACGCCGGCGGCGATGGCGGAAGTGCGCAAGCTCGGCAAAGTGCTTGGTCCGCGCGGCCTGATGCCGAATCCGAAAACGGGCACGGTGACCGAGGATACCGCGAAAGCGGTGGGAGAAGTGAAAGCGGGCCGGGTTGAATTCAAGCTCGATAAAAACGGCAACGTCGCGGTGCCGGTCGGAAAATTTTCATTCGCGGAGAATCAATTGATCGAAAACGGAACTGCTGTGATCGAAGCGGTCGTGCGCGCCCGGCCGGCGACGGCGAAAGGCCGGTTCGTGGAAGGAATGACGCTGAGCGCGACGATGTCGCCCGGATTGCACGTCGATCCGTCGCCTTACTTAACCATTTAACGGAAGCGAATCGCCATGAGACCAGAAAAAGCATCGATCGTTTCCGACCTCGCCGAGAAGCTCAACCGTTCGCCATTCCTGCTGGTGACCGATTACCAGCGGATGAAGGTCGATCAATTTGGCGAGCTCCGAAATCGGCTCGCTCCCGCCGGCGCGGAAGTGCGCGTGGTGAAAAACAGTTTTTTGAAACGCGCCATGGCCGATTCCGGCATGCCTGATGTCGGCGACAAGCTCACGGGACAGACGGCGATCGTGATGGGGGAAAAGGACGTCGCGCCGGTCGCGAAGATTCTGAAGATGTTCGCGGCGGAATTCAAAATCGCCACGCTAAAGATCGGCGTCGTCGATAAGGCAATTTTGTCGACTGCGGATGTGGAAGCGTTGGCCGAGCTGCCTTCGCGCGAGATTTTGCTGTCGCAACTTCTCGGATTGCTGCTCGCGCCCGCGACCCGTTTGGTTCGAGTTTTGAACGAGCCCGCATCGGCATTCGCCCGGCTTTTGAAAGCCAAGGGGGAAAAGGGGGCAGCAGCGGAAGCCGCGGCTCCGGCTCCGGTCGCGACTGAAAAGGAAACGCCTGCTCCGGAAGCGAAGACCGAGGAGGATCCAGCTGCCGAAACGCAGCCGGCACCGCCAGCGGCAGAAGTGGCGCAAGAGCCGCCAGTGGCAGAAGCAAAAGAAGAGGCCCCCGCAGCAGCAACGAAAGAAGAGGCGCCTGCGGCAGAACAGACTCCGGCAACAACTCCAAAGACTCCCGCCGCAGAATCAACCACGGAAGAAACGAAGAGCGAACCCGCTTCTTAACAATTTGGCAAACCCACACCCGGCCCACAGGGCCGCGGCTACAGAAACAAACAAAGAACAATTTCGCGACGCCGCGGATGGCGATGCGAGCAACAAGAACAACCAACCGATCCCGCGGCTGCGGGACTTAATTCTTCGGAAGCTTCCGAAGGCGGCGAATTGAGAGGAAAATAATATGGCAGATACAAATACAATCGTGGATCAACTCAGCGGCCTCACGGTGCTTGAGATTGCCGGTCTCGTGAAGCAGCTCGAAGAAAAATGGGGCGTCAGCGCAGCGGCTCCAGTCGCGGCAGCGGCGGCTCCGACTGCCGGCGGCGGCGCAGCAGCCCCAGCCGCGGAAGAGAAGACAGCCTTTGAAGTCATCTTGAAGGAGATGGGCGCGAACAAGATCGGCGTGATCAAGGAAGTGCGTAGCGCGGTGCCCGGGCTCGGCCTGGCCGAAGCCAAGGCGCTCGTCGAGGGCGCTCCCAAGACGATCAAAGAAGGCGTGACCAAGGCGGAAGCCGAAGAGATCAAGAAGAAGATCGAAGCGGCCGGCGCCAAGGTCGAAATCAAGTAATTTCATCCCACCGGGGCCGGGCGCGCAAAAAGCTTGCGCGCCGGCTGCCGGTGTGTCACAAATATTTTTGTTAGAAGCAGTCGATTTATTTTCAAACTCGCAGCAGACGGACAAAACTTACTCAGGCAACAAAACGGTGGCACGCAATTTGACGGCTGCTGTTTTGCTGCTATTTTTGCGCTCCTTGCTCGCGGCTGAGAGACCGTGAGCTTTTCATTCGCCATCCCGTGAGCGGACGGGGTGTCGTCAACAACCACGATTGGTGTAGAAATTTATGTCGGAACGTATCTACTTCGGAACCATCAAGGAGGGCATCGAGCCTCCAAACCTCATCGAGGTCCAACTTAATTCCTACCTCGATTTCCTGCAGAAGGACGTGCCGTTTTCGAAGCGGAAAATGTCCGGCCTCCAGGCGGTCTTCAAGGAAGTATTTCCGATCGAGAGCTACGATGAAAAGGCCACGCTCGATTTCAGCCATTACGAAATTGGCGAACCGAAGCTGACCGCTCTCGAAGCGCAGCGGGAAAGCCAGACCTACAGCGCGCCGCTCCATGTGACGTTCCAGTTGCGCGAGGAAAAGGGGACGAAGGAAGAAAAAGTTTACATGGGCGAGATCCCACTCATGACGCCGCAGGGGACGTTCGTGATCAACGGCGCCGAGCGCGTAGTGGTCAGCCAACTCCATCGTTCACCCGGCATCGCTTTTGAATCGAGCATCCATTTGAACGGCAAGGTGCTCTACAGCTTCCGGATCATTCCGGACCGCGGTTCATGGATCGAAGTGCAATTCGACACCAGCGACCTGCTTTACATCTATCTCGACCGCCGGAAACGCCGGCGGAAATTCCTCGCGACGACTTTTCTCCGCGCCCTTGGCTACGGGTCGGATGAAGAGGTGATCAAACTTTTCTACAACATCGAGACCCTCAAGCTGAGCGAAAAGCTCGGCGAGGAAGAGCTCGCGACCAAGGTGCTCATTGCCGACGTGCTCGATGGCGAGGCGACCGTCGCGCGCGCCTTCGAACCGCTTACGGCCGCAACGGTGCGCCAAATCATGGGCCTTGGGCACAAGGACGTCAAAGTGATCGACATCTCGAATGACGACACCGTCGTGAAGGCGCTGAAAAAAGATCCGGCGCACGACCAGGAAGAGGCGCTGAAAGACATCTATCGCAAGCTGCGCCCTGGTGATCCGCCGACCGTGGCGAACGCGAAAGCGCTCTTGAAACGGCTCTTTTTCGATCCGAAGAAATACGATCTCGGCCGCGTGGGCCGTTACAAGATCAATCAGAAACTCGGGATCGACGTCGACCTCACGGAACGCATCGTGACCGACAAAGACTTCATCGGCGCGATCAAATATTTGATCAGCCTGCGCCGCGGCGAAGGCACGCTCGACGATATCGACCACCTCGGCAGCCGCCGCGTGCGGACGGTGGGCGAATTGCTCGCCAACCAGTGCCGCGTCGGTCTCGCGCGGACGGAGCGTCTCGTGAAGGAGCGGATGACCTTATTCGACATCAACATCGATGGCATGACGCCGCAGAAGTTGATCAACCCGAAAGCGCTGAGCGCAGTGATCCGCGATTTCTTCGGCCGTTCGCAGCTTTCGCAGTTCATGGATCAAACGAATCCGCTGGCGGAGCTGACGCACAAGCGCCGGCTCTCGGCCCTCGGGCCAGGCGGTTTGAGCCGCGACCGCGCGGGCTTCGAGGTGCGCGACGTGCATCCGTCGCACTATGGACGCATCTGCCCAATCGAAACGCCGGAAGGTCCGAACATCGGTCTGATCAGCTCGATGAGCACATTTGCGCGGATCAATGAATTCGGGTTTATCGAAACGCCTTACCGCAAAGTCGAAAAAGGACGCGTGAGTGAGCAGGTCGATTATTTGACCGGCGATCGCGAGGAAAATTTCCTCGTGGCGCAAGCGAACGCGACCATGGACGCCAAGGGACATCTCACTCAGGAGAAGGTCTCGGTCCGTTATCGCGGCGACTTCTTGGAAGTCGAACCGTCGAAGGTCCATTACATGGACGTCTCGCCGAAACAGCTCGTTTCGGTCGCGGCGGGGCTCATTCCATTTCTCGAGCACGACGACGCGAACCGCGCGCTCATGGGCTCGAACATGCAACGCCAGGGGGTGCCGTTGATCGTCTCGGAATCGCCGCTGGTAGGCACTGGGTTGGAAGGCAAAGTCGCGCGCGACTCTCACGCGGTTCTGATTTCGACGGAGACCGGCAAGGTCGCTTCCGTCACGGCCGATCAAATCGTCGTGACCAAGGACGGGCACATGCCTGAGGGTCGCAAAAAGCTGAAGACCGACCACGAAGCGGGCGTGCACGTTTATGAGCTACGCAAGTTCATGCGTTCAAACGCCGGCACGTGCGTGAACCAGAAGCCGATCGTGAAGAAAGGCCAGCACGTGAAACGCGGCCAGGTCATCGCCGACGGTCCGAACACGGACCAGGGCGAACTCGCGCTCGGCCGGAATGTGCTCGTCGCGTTCATGCCGTGGAACGGTTACAACTTCGAAGACGCCATCATGATCTCGGAGAAGGTCGTGAAGGAGGACATCTACACCTCGATTCATATCGATGAATTTGAGATCGGCGCGCGCGACACCAAGCTCGGGCCGGAAGAAATCACGCGTGACATTCCCAACGTCAGCGAAGAAGCGTTGCGCAATCTCGGACCGGACGGAGTAGTGCGGGTCGGCGCGGAAGTGAAGCCGGGCGACATTCTCGTCGGCAA
The DNA here is from genome assembly GCA_041167325.1 of Verrucomicrobiota bacterium. Taxonomy (GTDB): domain Bacteria; phylum Verrucomicrobiota; class Verrucomicrobiia; order Chthoniobacterales; family UBA10450; genus AV80. Next base: position 98,453 of record JBEEHH010000021.1, read on the forward strand.
GATCACGCCGAAGAGCGAGACGGAACTGGCGCCGGAAGAACGTCTGCTTCGCGCCATCTTTGGCGAGAAAGCCGCCGACGTGAAAGACACGTCGCTGACCGTTCCATCGGGCACCTACGGCATCGTGATGGATGTGAAAGTTTCATCGCGCCACGAGATTTCGCGTGAAAAACTGACGCCTTCGGAAACGAAGCGCCAGCTCAAGACAATCACGGAAGACAACCGCAAGAAGAAGGAAGAGCTCACCGAGCAACTGACGGACGCGCTCTCCAACATTCTTCTCGGCGAAAAGATCCCGCTCGATGTGGTAAACGCCGAGACCGGCGAGATCATCATTCCGGCGAATCGCAAAATCACCAAGACGCTGCTCCGCAAACTCGCGACCGTTTACGATCACATCGAAATCGATCCGAGCCCGATCCGGAACAAGATCCGCGAGATCATCGCTTCCTACGAACACAAGTTCGCGGAGCTGGAACTCGAGCGGGAACGCTCGATGGATCGCGTCGAAAGCGGCGACGACATCGACCCGGGCATCATCAAGCAGGTCAAAGTTTTCATCGCCAGCAAGCGCAAGTTGAGCGTGGGCGACAAGATGGCCGGTCGCCACGGCAACAAGGGCGTGGTCGCGCGAATCGTGCCGGAAGAAGACATGCCGTTCCTCGCGGACGGAACTCCGGTTGAAATCGTGCTGAATCCGCTCGGTGTGCCGAGCCGTATGAACGTCGGTCAGGTTCTCGAAACTCACTTGGGTGTGGCAGCGAAAGCGCTCGGCTTCAAAGTCGCGACGCCAGTGTTCGACGGAATTTCGGAAGCGAAAATCCGCGAGTATCTAAACGACGCGAAGAAGAAAGAGGGCTTCACCTGGGTGCAGGAAACCGGCAAAGCGCGGCTCTATGACGGCCGCACTGGCGACACTTTCGATCAGGAAGTCGTGGTCGGTTACATCTACATGATGAAGCTGGGCCACCTGGTCGCGGACAAGATCCACGCGCGCGCGGTCGGACCTTACTCGCTGGTTACGCAGCAACCGCTGGGCGGCAAAGCGCAGTACGGCGGCCAGCGATTTGGCGAGATGGAAGTCTGGGCGCTCGAAGCGTACGGCGCGGCTTACACTTTGCAGGAATTGCTCACGGTGAAATCGGACGACGTGCAGGGACGCACGCGCATCTATGAGTCGATCGTCAAGGGCGACAACTCGCTGGAGGCCGGCACACCGGAATCTTTCAACGTCTTAATCAAGGAAATGCAGTCGTTAGGCCTCGACGTCAAAGTCGGCGGTCAGGCGCCCTCGCCGTTCCTGGAAAACGTGGCTTAATTTTTCAACAAAGAATCTCTTAATATATAATGAACGAACATTCCTGGCGGGAACTAGTCGGTGAAGAACGCACCGTAGGCTTCGATCAAGTGGCGATCGGCGTTGCGTCCTCGGACACGATGCGGTCGTGGAGCAAGGGCGAAGTCAAAAATCCGGAGACGATCAATTACCGGACTTTCAAACCGGAAAAAGGCGGCTTGTTTTGCGAGCGGATTTTCGGGCCGACCCGGGACTGGGAGTGCTCGTGCGGAAAATACAAGCGGATCAAGCACAAGGGCGTGATCTGTGATCGTTGCGGCGTCGAAGTGACGCTGGCGCGCGTGCGCCGTGAGCGGATGGGCCACATCGAATTGGCGGTGCCGGTCTCGCACATTTGGTTCTACAAGTGCATGCCGTCGCGCCTCGGGCTGATGCTCGACATGAGCGCTCGGCAACTCGAGCGCGTCATCTATTACGAGGATTACATCGTGATCGATCCGGGCAAGACGCCGCTGACCAAGACGCAGCTTTTGAACGAAGTCGAGTATCGCGAAGCGCAGGAGCAATACGGCGAAGACTTTGTCGCCGGGATGGGCGCGGAAGCGGTGAAGAAACTTTTGTCGGAGATCAATCTCAACAAGCTCAACAAAGAGCTGGAAGAGGCGATGGGGAACACGAAGAGCAAACAGATTCGCAAGAAACTGGCGAAGCGTTTGAAGCTCGTGCAGGGCTTTGCTTCGTCGCACGCGCGTCCTGACTGGATGGTGCTCGATGTTCTGCCGGTGATTCCGCCGGATCTGCGCCCGCTTGTGCCGCTCGAAGGCGGCCGATTCGCGACCTCCGATCTGAACGATCTCTATCGCCGCGTCATCAACCGGAACAACCGGTTGAAAAACCTGCTCCAGCTGAAGACGCCCGACGTCATTATCCGCAACGAGAAGCGCATGCTGCAGGAAGCGGTGGATGCGTTGTTCGACAACGGCCGTCACGGCCGCGCCGTTACCGGCGCCGGCAATCGCCCGCTGAAGTCGCTCAGCGACATGCTCAAGGGCAAGGGCGGACGTTTCCGTCAGAACTTGCTCGGCAAACGCGTCGATTATTCGGGCCGTTCCGTCATCGTCATCGGTCCTGAGCTGAAATTGAATCAGTGCGGTCTGCCGAAAAAGATGGCGCTCGTTTTGTTTGAGCCGTTCATCATTCGGCGTCTGAAGGATCTTGGTTACGTGCACACTGTGCGAAGCGCGAAGAAAATGATTGAGCGCCAGACGCCGGAGGTCTGGGACATTCTCGAAGAAGTGACGAAGGGCCACCCGGTGTTGCTGAACCGCGCGCCGACTTTGCACCGCCTTTCCATCCAGGCTTTCGAGCCGCTCCTCATCGAAGGAGAAGCGATCCGGATTCATCCGCTCGTCTGCACCGCTTACAACGCGGACTTCGATGGCGACCAAATGGCGGTCCACGTGCCGCTGTCGGTGGAGGCGCAAATGGAAGCGCGCATGCTCATGCTCGCGCCGAACAATATTTTCTCGCCCTCGAGCGGAAAGCCAATCACGACGCCTTCGCAGGACATCACGCTCGGCTGTTATTATCTCACGCAGAATCCACGGCGCGCCACGGGCGTGGCTGCGGAATCGCGCTTGCCGCTTTTCGCGAATGCGACGGAAGTCGAGTTCGCGATGGCCGATGGCAAAGTGAAGACACACGATCGGATTCGCTATAAGAATCCGGATGTCGGTCTGGAAACCATTTATGGAAACACGACCGACCGCGTGATCGAAACGACGGCGGGGCGCGTCATCTTCAACGCAATCTGGCCGGTTAAGCTAGGATTTTTCAACAGGCCGGCGGGCAAGAAGCAGCTCAGCGACATCATCTGGCGCTGCTATCAGGTCGCTGGACAAACCGGCACGGTCGAAACGCTCGACGCCTTAAAAGAACTCGGATTCGCAGAAGCGACCAAGGCGGGAATTTCTATCGGAATTTCCGACATGATCATTCCGAAGGAAAAAGAGACCGAGCTGCAGAACGCTTACAAGTCGATCAAGACGGTCGAGCAGCAGTATCGCAAGGGCATCATCACGGACGGCGAGCGCTACAACAAGATCATCGATATCTGGACCCACGCCGGCGATGAAATCTCGAACGTCATGTTCCGCACTTTGGAGCACAACGAGGGTCGCAAGGAATTGAACCCGGTGTTCCTGATGGTGGATTCCGGAGCGCGAGGAAATCGGCAGCAGGTGAAACAGCTCGCCGGCATGCGCGGTTTGATGGCGAAGCCGTCGGGCGAAATCATCGAACGTCCGATTACCTCCAACTTCCGCGAAGGCTTGAGCGTGCTCGAATATTTCATCTCGACGCACGGCGCGCGAAAGGGTCTTGCCGATACCGCGCTGAAGACGGCGGACTCCGGTTACCTCACCCGCAAACTCGTGGACGCGTCGCAGGACGTGATTATCAACGAGATGGATTGCGGCACGGTCAACGGCATCACGGTGAAGTCGATTTACGAAGGCGACGAAGAAGTGGTCGATCTCTCGACCCGAATCGTCGGCCGAGTGAGCTGCGAAACGATCGCAGATCCGGTGACAAAGAAGAAGGTCATCAAGGCAAACCAGCTCATCGATGAACCGACGGCGGCCGCCATTGAGAAAATCGGCGTCGAGAGCTTGAAGATTCGTTCCGTTCTGACTTGCGAAACCGGACGCGGCGTTTGCGCGCAATGTTACGGACGCAACCTGGCGACCGGACAATTCGTGAAGCTCGGCGAAGCGGTCGGCATTATCGCCGCCCAATCAATCGGCGAGCCCGGCACGCAGTTGACGATGCGGACGTTCCACATCGGCGGCACGGCGAGCCAGACATTCAAGCAACCGATTATCAAAGCGAAGAACGATGGCGCACTGCAGTTCAACGATCTCCGCACGGTGCAAGCGCTCGATGGAAGCTGGATCGTTCTGAATAAGAACGGCTCGATCAGCGTGCATAATTCCGAAGGACGTGAGCTCGACCGTTACAACGTCGTCATCGGCTCGGTCATCTCGAAACCGGACGGCGCCCAGGTGAAGAAGGGCGAAACGTTCGTGCAATGGGATCCGTATAACGTGCCGATTCTGACGGACAAGCCCGGCAAGATCGAATTCCGCGACATGATCGCGGGCGTCACGATCAAACGCGACGTCGATGAAGCGACCGGCCTGATGGGCACGGTCATTATCGAGCACAAAGAGGATCTGCATCCGCAAATCGTCGTCGTTGGCGACAAGAAGGAAGTGCTCGCGAGCTATTCAATTCCAGCGGGAGCGCACGTGGTTGTCGAGGAAGGCCATAAGATCCGCGCCGGCGCGTTGCTGGCCAAGACGCCGCGGAAAATCGCGAAGACGAAGGACATCACTGGCGGTCTGCCGCGTGTGGCCGAGCTTTTCGAAGCGCGCCGTCCGAAAGACGCGGCCGAGATCGCGAAGATCGACGGCACCGTCGAAATGGGCGGCACGGTTCGCGGCAAGCGAAAACTTATTTTGAAAGATCCCGAGACCGGCGTCGAAGAAGAGCATCTGATTTCGCTGACCAAACACATCATCGTCTTCAAGGGCGACTTCGTGAAGAAAGGTCAGCAGCTCACCGAAGGTCCGGTGGTGCCGCACGAAATTCTCGAGGTCTGCGGACCGCAGGATCTGCAGGAGCATTTGGTCAACGAAGTGCAGGAAGTTTACCGCCTCCAAGGCGTAGAGATTAACGACAAGCACATCGAGATCATCGTGCGCCAGATGTTGCGCAAGGTTAAGATCACCGATCCGGGCGACACGTCGCTGCTTTGGGGCGATCAGGTGGACCGTCTCGATTTCGAGGCGGAGAACACGAAGGTGGTCGAGCAGGGCGGCAAGCCGGCTGAAGCGACTCCGGTGTTGCTCGGCATCACGAAGGCTTCACTCGAAACCGACAGCTTCATCTCGGCGGCTTCATTCCAGGACACGACGCGCGTGCTCACCGAAGCGGCGACGCTCGGCAAGGTCGATCGCCTGCGTGGCTTCAAGGAAAACGTGATCATGGGTCATCTGATTCCGGCCGGCACAGGCTTCCCGGCGGTGCGCGAGATCAAACTCGTCGAGCTCGGCGAACAAATCGGCACGTCGCTCGTGGACGAGCCGGAAGTGCGGCCGGCGCTGGGATAAGGCGAAGGACCGAAGTGCGAATTACGAATGACGAATTGGCGAGAGCTGATTCGTCGTTCGCGTTTTAGGGGGAACATTCAAAATGTCCATCGCGACCAAGACCGGTGACGCGGGCGATACCTCGCTGATGTACGGGCGCCGTGTTTCAAAAGCGGATGGCCGGGTCGATGCGTATGGATGCGTGGATGAACTGAATGCGGCGCTCGGTCTCGCGCGGGTCAACGCCAACAATTCATTCCTAACCGAGCAAATCTTCGCCGCCCAGAAAGAGCTAATCGTCGTCATGGGCGAACTCGCCACCGCTCAGGAAGATTTGGATCGCTACGTGAAGGATGGGTTTCACCTGACCACCGCGGCGATGACCGACCGGCTCACGTCGGTCGTGGACGATTTGGAAAAGAACAGGCTCGGGAAGTTCAAAGGATGGGCCGTTCCGGGCAAGACGCTCGATGGCGCCACGCTGGATGTGGCGCGGACTGTTTGCCGTCGGGCAGAGCGTCGGGTTGCCGCCTTGATGAAGGAAACAGAGAAATCCAACGGCGAAATTCTCCGTTACCTGAACCGTCTTTCCGATCTCTGCTGGCTGCTGGCGCGATATGCCGAGCATTTGCACGATGAGAACGAATCCACGGGGGAAAAACGGTAATATTCCGTTTGCCTTTGGCGGTGCGCTAGCGCATCTTCCCCGTCCGCTGCGACCCAGCTTGCGGCCCGCAAATTACCTATGGCGACACCGATAGAATTAATTCCTGAGCTCCTCGAAGCAGGGGTCCATTTTGGTCATCAGACCAAGCGTTGGAACCCGAAGATGAAGCCATACATTTTCGAAAAGCGGAACCAGATTTACATCATCAATCTCGATGAAACCGCGCGCCAGCTCCATCGCGCCACCGAATTTCTCCAGGAAGTAACCAAGCGCGGCGGGAAGATTTTGTTTGTCGGCTGCAAGAAGCAAGCGCAGGAAGCGGTCAAGGAAGCAGCGACGGCCTGCGGACAGTTTTATGTCAACCAGCGCTGGCTCGGGGGCACGCTCACCAACCTGGCGACGATCCGGAAAAGCATCGGACGCCTGAAGTATATCGACCAGATCGAAGAATCCCCCGACTACAAAAAAATGGGGAAGCAGGAGCTTGCAGCGCTCAATCGTGAAGCGGCCAAGCTCCGGCGCAATCTGGATGGAATTCTTGAGATGGCCGCTTTGCCAGACGCCATGGTCATCATCGATACCACCCGGGAAGCGAATGCGGTGCTCGAAGCGCGGCGCTTGGGAATTCCGACCGTCGCGATCGTCGATACGAACGCGGACCCGGAGATCATCGACTATCCGATTGCAGGCAACGATGACGCGATCCGCGCGATTCGCGTGATGTTGCAAAAACTCGTGGACGCCATTGTCTCGGCGAGCGGCGAAGCCCGCGTGCGCGAGCAGGTAGAGATGGCCGGCGTTTCCGCGTAAACGCGGAAGCTCCAAGATCCAAGTTCCAATGGAAGCGAAGACAGAAATTTCTCCTCTCCTCGTCAGGCAACTCAGAGAAAAGACCAACGCCGGCATTATGGATTGCAAGCGGGCGCTGGCTGAATCGGGCGGCGACTTGGAGAAGGCCGAGGCGGCGTTGCGGATGAAAGGAATTGCCAGTGCCGGGAAGAAAGCGTCCCGCGCGACGCAGGAAGGCATCGTGGCCTCCTACATCCATCTTCAGGGCAAAGTGGGCGTTCTCGTGGAAGTGAATTGTGAGACGGACTTCGTGGCGAAGAACGAAAATTTCCGGGAGTTCGTGAAGGATATCACCCTGCATATCGCGGCAGCGCATCCGCTTTATGTGAGTCGCGAAGAAGTGCCGGCGAAGATGATTGAATCCGAGAAAGCGATCTACGAAGCGCAGGTGAAGGGGAAGCCGGAGAACGTGCTCTCGAAGATTGTTGAGGGAAAGTTAGACAAATTTTACAGCACGGTTTGCCTGCTCGAGCAGGGCTTTATCAAAAACCCGGATCAGACTGTGAAAGAGCTGGTCGCCTCGAAAATCGCCGAGCTCGGGGAGAACATCGTTATCCGGCGTTTTACCCGTTATCTGGTGGGTGAGTCGCTGAGTTCTGAAGTCACGCCGCCGGTTCAGGAAGAAGAGCAGGCAGCGTAGGGTTTTCTGTAGCGGCGGTCTGTGACCCCCGAATCGTCGCCGCGTCCTCGTTCTCGGCGGTCATAGACCGCCGCTACAGAAGAGAAAAATACGCGCAGTCGCGGTGGCTTCCGCGTTTTCTCTTTGTGCCGGTTTCAATTCGAAACCGCGCGGGGTGCCGAGGGATTTCCCGGCCCTTCAAACATCAAACGAAGGAGAATAAATTATGGCAATGGATTCATTGAAGGATTTGTACGTCGACGAGTTGAAAGACCTTTATAACGCGGAGAACCAGCTGCTGAAGGCGCTGCCGAAAATGGCGAAGAAAGCTTCGGCGTCGGAGCTCAAGCGAGCGTTTCAGGATCACCTGACGCAGACCGAGGGCCACGTGAATCGGCTGGAGAAGATTTTCAAGGGGCTGGGGGAGAAACCGACCGGCAAAACGTGCAAGGCGATGAAGGGTCTTATCGAAGAGGGTAAAGAGATCATCGAAGAAGATGGCGACGATTCCGTGCTCGATGCCGCTCTTATCGGCGCCGCGCAACGGGTCGAGCATTACGAGATCGCGGGATATGGCGTCGTCCGGACGTTTGCCTCATTGCTGGGTGAAGATACCGCGATGGACCTGTTGCAGCGGACCCTGAACGAAGAGGCCGAAACCGACAAGAAACTTACCGGGCTGGCCGAATCGATTATCAACGTCGAAGCAAGCGAAGCTGAAGAGGACGAAAAGCCAAAGCGCGGCGCGAAGAAATCTGGCGGTCGGCGCTAACAGGCAGCGACATTAAATGTTAATCGCCACCACAGTCCGCGTGACTGCGGTGGCGACTTCGTTTCTAGTTAAAGGACAATGGGATTAGCCGAATATAAGAAGAAGCGGAACTTCGGGGTAACGGCCGAGCCTGCGGGGAAGCCGTTGCCGAAGCTGGTGAAAGGCGCCTGCCACTTCGTCATTCAAAAACATGACGCCAGCCGGTTGCATTACGATTTTCGGCTGGAGATGGAAGGCGTTCTGAAATCCTGGGCGGTGCCGAAGGGTCTTCCGTGGGAGAAAGGAGGAAAACATCTAGCGGTAGAAGTGGAGGACCATCCGGTCGAATACGCGACATTCGAAGGGATCATCCCGCAGGGGCAATACGGCGGAGGAACGGTGATGGTTTGGGATCGCGGCAATTACCACGTCTATGGCGAGGAACCGCTGAAAGCGTTGAAAGAAGGCCGGCTCCATCTTGTGCTCGACGGCGAGAAAGCAAAAGGCGAATGGGCCTTGATCCGGACGCGAATGGATGGAGGCAAGTCGCAATGGCTCCTCTTGAAAAGCGGGACGAGCGTGAAGCCGATCTCGAAGAAGCGTGATGATCAGTCGGTCAAGAGCGGTCGCACCATGGCGCAAATCGCGGCGCAAAAGGATGCGGAATGGCAATCGAATCGGGAGGACGAGAAGAAGCCGACGTTGAAGTCGCGCATCAAAGCAGCGCTTAAAAAAAAAGACGATCGCCAGGAAAAAGGTGAGTCGAAGAAGAAGGGCGGACGGCGCAGCGCGCCGTCCCTACCAGAGAAAGAGCTAGCGAAATTGCCTTCAGGCAAGGCGCGGTTCATCGAGCCGATGAAGCCGAGGTTGCGGGAAGCGCCCCCGACGGCAGGCGAATGGTTTTACGAATTGAAGTTCGATGGCATCCGTCTGATCGCGGTCAAGAATGGCGAGAAAGTCAGTTTGATTTCGCGGAATGAAAACGAACTCGCAGCCCGATTTGCGGAGGCGGCGAGCGACATCAAGGCCCTGCCGATCAAGGATTGTGTGATCGACGGAGAAGTTGTGGCGCTGGATGAGAAAGGTGGATCGTCCTTCCAACTCTTGCAGGCGCATGAAATGGAAGGCCGTCGGGCGCCGATCTATTACTACGTTTTCGATCTGCTCCAGGCGGCGGGGAAAAGCCTGATCGGTTTGCCGGTCGAGCGCAGAAAGGAGCTGCTCTCGTCGCTTTGCAAAGATGCGGGCGGCTCGCTCCGATTTTCCGGCGAGATCGGCGGAGATCCCGTCGCGCTGCTTCGCGAAGTGAAGCGGCTCGGACTGGAAGGCGTGATCGGCAAACAGCGCGGCTCAATCTATGAGCCGGGCCGGCGCAGTGGCGCCTGGATTAAACTCAAATGCGTGAACGAGCAGGAATTTGTCATCGGCGGGTTCACGCCACCGCAGGGTGCGCGAAAGCATTTTGGCGCAGTGCTGGTCGGTTACTTCGACAAGAAGCGTTTTCTTTTTGCGGGCAAAGTGGGGACCGGTTTCAACACGAAGTCGCTCGCCTCCCTGCACAAACGATTGGATGCGGAGAAACGGGAGGATTGCCCGTTCGCGGATCTGCCTTCGAAACAAGACGGGCAATGGGTCCAGGGAATTACTCCCGGAATGATGCGCCAAATCACCTGGGTGAATCCCGTTTTTGTTTGCCAGGTGAAATTTGCTGAGTGGACGCGTGATGGGAAGTTGCGGCAGCCGGTCTTCCTCGGGTTACGCGAAGACAAGAAGCCGACGGAAGTCGGTCGTGAAGTAGCGTCCCACGAGAAATGATTGCGCTTGTCCAATCGCTTCCAACTCCAGATGTTTCGGCATGAAAGTGAATGTGGTGGTGATTCCGAAAGCTGCGGTGCTCGATCCGCAAGGCGCGGCGGTGCGCGACGCCATGCAACACCTCGGAATGCCTGAGGTTCGCTCGGTTCGCATCGGGAAATTTCTCGAGATCGAGATCGACGAGAACACGCCCGACCTGGAAAAGCGGCTACATGGACTCTGCCGCGATTTGCTTTCCAATCCCGTGATCGAAGACTACGAGGTGCAAGCGATGGAGCCGGCTAAATGAGATTTGCCGTCATCCAATTCCCTGGTTCGAACTGCGATCAGGATTGCCTGGCAGCGTTGAACGGGATTGCCGGCCTGCAGGCGGAATATGTCTGGCACAAGAAGACGTCACTGGAGGGCTTCGACGCCATCGTGCTTCCGGGCGGATTTTCCTATGGCGATTACCTTCGTTGCGGCGCGATCGCGCGTTTCTCTCCGATCATGCCGTGCGTGGTGCAGGAAGCGCGAAACGGAAAGCTGGTGATCGGCATCTGCAACGGCTTTCAGATTCTTTGCGAGATCGGTTTGTTGCCGGGAGCGCTGGTTCGCAATCGCAGCCTGCACTTTGTCTGTGAGATGATCACGACGCGTGTCGAAGTCGCTGATTCGGCTTTCACGCACGGTTGTGTACAAGGGGCCCTTTTGCGCATGCCGGTCGCTCACGGCGAAGGTTGTTTTTTTGCTGACGAGGCGACCCTGCGAGAACTAAATGAACGCCGGCAGATTATTCTCCGCTACGCGGCGGCTGTCGGCCGGATTGACGCTTCCGCCAACCCGAACGGCTCGGTGGAGAATATCGCAGGCATCTGCAATCGCGACGGCAATGTCTTCGGCTTGATGCCGCACCCGGATCGGGCGTGTGAAGAACGTCTCGGCAGCACCGATGGACTCAGGATTTTTGAGTCGATGATCAAGAGCGTCGAGGCGGGCCAAGCGCGCGCGGCTTGACCGGCCTTTCGGGCGTGTCTTTCGCGCCGTAAAATTGTCGTCAAATCGACACAAGTGTAACGGATCATTACACGTTTTTGCCCATGCAGAAGGCCTTCCCTAGGAGAGATTTGGCGGGCATGTGCATTGCTCGATTTATCCGCACTAACCTAATCCTATGTTGCTACAAAAAACCCTGCACATGAATCAATCGCTCGAAGAGTGCAAATCACGCCTCGCGAGCATTCAATCGTATCGACGGCAGTTCGTCATGGTGACGAAAGCCACCGTCACCTCGTCGAAGACGGTTGATTTTAGTTTTCGCGGACCGCTGGGCTTTGAAGCTCGCACGGTCTTGCTGTCGGTGGAGAGCGATTCGCCCGATCAAATGGCGTTTGAATCGACCGGCGGAAATCTCGACGTAATGGGATTGGCGGAGTTCACCGAGATCCGGCCCAACTGCACGGAAGTCACGCTGGCGTTGCATTACGAGATCAAGAACAAGTTGTTCGCCTGGCTCGATCGGCGGTTTCATTTTGTGGATGCGTTCGTGACCTCTGAGTTGCGAAGCATTCGCGCACATTTCGAAGGGATCGCGGCGCCTGTCGTGGAGCGCACGCCGATGCTTTCGATATTCGAAACGGCAACGGCGTAGAGGGACTGGCTGTTTCGAAAAAGAGCACGAAGTCGGGGGGCCTCGTGCTCTTATCTTGTACGGGTGTTACGCGATTCGAACCGCGTGCGTTTTATCCAGGCGGAGAACCTGGCCGGCCTTTAGTTGCGGAGTCGCCTTCGGATCGCGCAATTTCTCGCCGTCGAGCTGAATACTGCCCTGATCGATCAGTCGCCGGACATCGGCACGCGATTTCGTCAACGCAAATGTTTTTGCGTACGCTGAGGCCGCGATCGAAACGATATCGGAATCTTCCGGATGAAACGCCGGCAGATCGGCTTCCGCTAATCGTTTTTCGCTGAAGCGGGCGTTCCAATCCGCGATCGTTTTTTGCGCGGCTTCCCGAGAGTGATATTTTTCCACGATCGTGGAGGCGAGGTGCTTCTTGGCTTCGAGCGGATGCGCCTTGGGATCCAACGGATTGCCGAGAAGGAGCGGATAATAGCGCGCCATCAGCTCATCGGAAATGCTCATCAGCTTGCCGAACATTTCCGATGCGGGTTCGGTGAGCCCGACATAATTCCCGAGGCTTTTGCTCATCTTGTTCGTTCCATCGAGTCCTTCCAAAATCGGCAGAACGAAGACGACCTGCTGCGGCTGTCCTTCCTGCTTTTGGAGATCGCGACCGACAAGGATGTTGAAGAGCTGGTCCGTGCCGCCGAGCTCCACGTCGGCCTGCACCATGACGGAGTCCCAGCCTTGCATGATCGGATACTGAATTTCGTGGGCGTGGATCGGCTGTGCCTGATCGATCCGATTCCGAAAGTCCTCGCGTTGGAGCATCTGCTGCAAAGTCACCATGCTGTTAAGGCGGATCACTTCCTCGAAGCCCATCTTTGAAAACCAATCGCCGTTTGCGACCAGCTTCGTGCGCGCCGGATCGAGAATTTTGAACGCCTGTTGGCGATACGTCTCGGCGTTCGCCAAGACGTCATCCTGGCTCAGCTGCGGCCGCGTCGCCGATCGTCCGCTCGGATCGCCGATCATCGCCGTGAAATCACCGATGATCAGCACGGCCTGGTGACCGAGGTCCTGGAATTGCCGCAGCTTTTGCAGGATCAAAGCATGCCCGAGATGCAGATCGGGACTTGTCGGATCGACGCCCAGTTTTACGCGGAGTGGCCGGCCGAGCGCGAGCTTTTGGCGAAGCTCAGCCTCGCTGATGATCTGGGCCGCGCCTTGTTTGAGAATGGAAAGGGCTTCGTCCGGTTGCATGTGCCGCGCGGGTACAGTAGCCCGGACTACTTGCTCTTGTTCAACAATTCCCGCACCTGCTCGATGGTGAGCGGCGGATTGGACACGTTCAGAGCTTTCTGGCTCTTGCCTCGATCGAGAAACGGGCGGCTGCTGCTAAACTCGGCGACCGCAACCGTCGAGCCATTATCCGGAGCGACACGAGTAACCGGAGCGACCGGGCTCGGTATGACGGTGTCGCTTTTAGTCACCCGTGACCGTGACGAGAGATTTGCCGCTGAGTCGCCCGACCGGAAATGACGTGCCGCAAATTGCTTGGGCGTGAAAGCGCGTTCGTCCGAGAAAGTTTTCGTGAGCGATTTTTCGCGAGAATAAAAACGCCGCGCTGGAAACTGTTTGTCGATGGAAATGCCGCTTGCGACGAACTTCTTGTCCTGCGCTGAATTTGCCAGCGACGTATTTGGTTTCAGCAATCGATCGACCAGCTTGCTTTCCTGTTCCTGGGCGGAAGCGGTGACGACGCCGAACAGCGTCAGGAGTGCAACGATCTTTCGCACGTCGCTGAACGTGCCGAAATGCGCGCCGCGTTGTAAAGCAAATTGTCGGCAGCTCAGCGACCGAGTGCCGCGCGCAACACTCTCGCTTTCGCCGGCGCCGCGACACCTCCCCTCAAAATATCGATCGCCCGCACCGACCGGCCATAGTAGCGGGCGTTCGCATCTTTTTGCGTGGCAATCACTGCTCCCTCGAGCGAGGCGCCGGCGAACAATCCCTTGCTCCGGCTGTAAGTGTAGATTGCCGCAGTCGGCGTCACGCTAGCCTGCGTATCGCGGCCAACTGGCCCGGCGGCCGCACTCGCTTCGGCGCCAAGGGTCACGTTGCCATCCTTCGAGAAAGCGCGCACGGCGGCGTTGGTGTTGAGAACGAATACGAAGTCGGTCACCTGCGCGCCGATTTGGGGCCCCCAACCAGCACCACCCGTTCCGACAAAAGATGGACCCGACCAGCCTCCGCCTGTCCGCGCTACGACGACGCCTTGGCCGCCTTTGCCGCTTATCCCGAGCCCGACCTTCACCACCTTAACGATGGCAAGTCCCTTCGCATCACGCAGCACTGCGGCCGGGATACCTCTCTCCGGCATCCGGCGAAAGTCTCGCAGGATCGCGGCCGATTCGTTAACAATTTCCTGTTCGGTCGCAGCGATCGCGGCCGAGAGTGACAAAATGGAAGTAACCAGAAGAACGCAGAATATTTTCATGACAATAGCTGATTCGCGTTTTCCGGACAGGATGGACGTATTCCAACGTCGAGCGATTGGTCGTTAGGCGGATGGACACTCTCATCGATCTGCCCCGCGACGCCGACTTCATGCGCGAGGCATTGCGTCTGGCACAGAAAGCGTATGCGAAAGAGGAGGTCCCGGTCGGCGCGGTCGTCGTGCGCGGCGGAAAGATTATCGCCCGCGCGTTCAATCAAGTGGAGATGCTCAAGGACGCGACCGCTCATGCCGAGATGCTCGTCATTACCCAGGCCGAAGCCGCGGTGGGCGACTGGCGGTTGAACGATTGCGACCTCTACGTGACGAAAGAACCGTGCGCCATGTGCGCCGGCGCGCTCGTGCATGTGCGAATGCGCCGCGTGATTTTCGGCTGCCCGGATGAGCGGGGCGGCGCCGCCGGCAGCGCGATGAATCTGCTGCAAATGCCTACCCTGAATCACCGCTGCGAAATCGTTGGAGGCGTGCTGGCGGCGGACTGCGCGAACCTCCTCAAAACTTTTTTCCGGGCACGAAGACCCAACGACGTTCCTGACGCCTGATTCGATGAAGGCTCCGGAATCTCTTGCTACGAAAAGATTGCTTCTGCGAAAACCTCGCGAGGACGACGCTGCGCTCATCTTCGCCGCATACGGACAGGATCCGGAAGTAACCCGGTACTTGATGTGGAGGCCGCATCGCGACTTGAACGAGGCGCAGGAAGCCGTCGGCCGTTTTCTGGAAGGCTGGCGCGCCGGCAATTCCTTTTGTTGGCTTCTTTTTCGGCGTGATGAGGGCGACCTCGTCGGTTGTATTGCCGCTCGGCCAGAACAGGGGATCAATCTCGGGTATCTCCTCGCCCGCCCCTTCTGGGGGCAGGGATTAATGAGCGAAGGGCTGGCTGCTGTAGTCGACTGGGCTTTCTCCGATCCAACAGTTTTCCGCGTCTGGGCCGTTTGCGATATCGAGAACCGCGCATCCGCCCGGCTTTTATCGAAGAGTGGATTTTGCCAGGAAGGAATTCTGAAGCGATGGTCGGTTCACCCGAACATTTCTTCGATTCCGCGCGATTGCTTTTGCTACGCCCGGACGCGCGAGAGCTGATCGATCCTTTTGGCTTGCTCGGAATAAGAGATCAGCGTAAAAAGGTTCGCGGTTGTGAACCAGCGGTTCTCGCTGTTCCCCTTATGTCAACATTCTCTCTCTCGTCGCGGGTTCTGTTCCTTAGCGGGATTACGCTCATTTCTGTCAGCGCTGCACCCCAGCCCGGTAGCCTCGATCCGACTTTTGATCCGGGTCGCGGTCCGCTAGGTGTCAGCGCGAGCCGCGGCAACTCGACGCTGATTCAACCGGATGGAAAGATTCTCGTTACCGGGGACTTCAACGGAGTGAATTTGGATTTCGCCGCCGCAGTAGTCCGCTTCAATCCGGACGGTTCGCTCGACAGTAGCTTCAACGCTTCGGCATTGCCTGCACCCACCAGCTTCGCTTCGGTCAATTTGGCAGCGCTTCTGGCCTTGCAGCCGAATGGACAAATTCTTGTCGCCGGCAAATTCAGCAATTCGGATGGCAGCACTCGATGTCTCACGCGATTGAATGCTGACGGCAGCCTCGACACGACATTCAGTCCGCGAATTGAATACGGCACCGCGGCCGGAACTGTTCGACAAGCAACCGTTCTTTCGGATGGCAGGATTCTGATCGCCGGCCGCTTCGATAAAATCAACGGTGTTGCGCGTCCTTATCTCGCGCGCCTCAAGGGCGACGGCTCCTTGGACGAAACGTTCAAATCCGCAGTAGCTAGTTTGCGTTTCGTTATTCAGTCGACCGGGAAATTGGTAGTCGCAGCTGGCACGAATCAACTCGTCCGGCTGAACGCCGATGGCAGTCTCGATAATACATTCGTGACTGCAACGGCTCCCGCGAATAATTACGGCGCCGAATTCATAGTCCAACCGGATGACAAACTGATTTGGACTACGATCCAAGAGACGTTTATTCCTGAGTATCCGACTACCATTCAGCGACTAAATGCTGATGGGACCAATGATGTTGGTTTCCAATCCTTTTCCAGCCTCGGCGGGATAGCTTTGTTTTTACAGAGCGACGGAAAGCTCATTATCGCCGTCTCATTCACTTACGGCCCATCGCGCCTGAACCCTGACGGGACACCAGACTGGAGTTTTAAGCCGCAGACACTGGGATTGTCGGTGGCGGAGCAAGCGGACGGAAAGCTGGTTACAGTCGGCAGTATATATGACCGGCCTTATGGCATTCGCCGCCTGTTTCTCGACGGATCGCGTGATGATAGCTTTGCTCCCGAAATAGGCCTGACTTGGATCGCCAGCTCCAAGATCGATCGCGCGCGTCTCTTGCCGAATGGCAAGATTGTGATTGCCGGCAACTTCAATTACATCGACCGCACGGCGCGAAATCGGATCGCCGTCTTGAATTCCGATGGCACTGTGGATGCCGGTTTCGACACGGGCGCGCTGATTGGCCCCCGCTCGGATGGAAGCAGCAGCCTTAGCGCAGTGGCTGTGCAAAGCGATGGGAGAATCCTGGTCGCCTTCGAGAAGAATGTTGTCCGGCTGAATAATGATGGGCGCGCCGATGACACGTTTCATTATAGCTCGAATGGTTTCGTAGCTACGCTCGGACTACAGCCTGACGGAAGGGTTCTCTTAAATCGTCCTGACGGATTGGTGCGGCTTACACGCGACGGATCGCTTGATTCCACATTTCACACCAGTGAAATCGGATCTCTGGTTTTCGTTCAACCGGATGCAAAGATTTTGCTAAACAACAGCAACCAGATCATTCGCCTCAATTCTGATGGTTATATGGATACCGAGTTCCACGCGGACGGGGTTCTCGGGTTTATCGCTCCTTCGTTCCTCGCCCTCCAGCCGGACGGAAAGCTTCTCGTTAGCCGGTTCGTGAGCTCCGTAATTCCTCTTTGGCTGACACGCCTCAATCGGGACGGCAGCATCGACCAAACATTCGACCCTAAACTTGGGGCACAATTGGCGGCGGCCGATCAGACGGGAATCTACGTTCCCGCTAACATCGCGCCAAGCAACTCTCCCTCTCAGCCAGGAATCATTCGGCTGCTTCCAGATGGCAGCCGCGATCCGAATTTCGCCCCGGCTTTTAATTCCGGCGCGACCTTTAGCACCCTCTTTCTCCAAGCCGATGGTCAACTTATTGTCGCCGGCGGATTCAACCAGGTGAACGGTGTCGAGCGGCACGCGATCGTTCGATTGAATGGGAATGCGCCGAAGAAGCTGGCGAATATTTCTACCCGGGCGCAGGTCGGTCGCGCAGAGTCGGTCGAGATCGGCGGCTTCATTATTACGGGCAATGCGCCCAAGAAAGTCATCATCCGCGCCATTGGTCCTTCGCTTGCCTCAAATGGCTTTCTCGGATCGGACCTCCTCGCGAATCCATCTTTGGAATTGCACGATGCCACCGGCGCCATCATTGCGCGGAACGACGATTGGCGGGACTCTCAGGAAGCAGAAATCACGGCGAGCGGACTTTCGCCGACCAACACCGCGGAATCGGCGATCGTGGCGACGCTCGCGCCCGGTAGCTACACGGCGGTGATTCAGGGGCGCAACAACGGCGAAGGCATCGCTCTCGCCGAAGTTTATGATCTCGATCCGGCGGCGAATTCACGCCTCGCAAATATCAGCACTCGCGGAGTCGTTAACGGCGGCTACCAAGTCATGATCGGCGGTTTCATTCTGCGCGGCTCGGAAACCTCGACGGTTGTCATTCGAGCCTTGGGACCATCGCTCGCCTCTTCGGGCGTTTCTGGCCCGCTAACCGACCCGACCCTGACTCTGTACGATCAATCCGGTTCCGTCGTTGCCGAGAACGACGATTGGAAACAAACGCAATGGACACAGCTCGCCGCGCTTGGTTTTGGTTCCACGCACGACAGCGATTCGGCCCTGATCGCGACACTGCCGCCCGGTTCGTATACGGCAATTGTGCGCGGGGCAAACGGCAAAAGCGGAGTTGGATTGGTGGAGATCTATCACTTGGAATAGAGGACAGCGTGAGCATCCGGTCGATCCCGGCGGACCCGGTCGGGTGTTTTTCGCAGAGGATTTTTGCGCTCGCTCCAAGTCGCGGCGCATGATCTAGTTTGTGAACGCATATGTTTGCAACCACTCGTCGCTATTCAATTGCCGTTTTGATTTTCGGACTGTGCCTGACCTCGATTCGCGCCTCTGACCAACCGCTTTTTCACTCGACCGATCCGCTCGCACCACGGGATGAATGGGGCATTCTGCACCAGAGCCCGTCATTGTATCCGACCGACTTTGCGCACCGCTCCGGCTCCCGGTGGTACTTTTACTTCAAGTCGCAACATGAGCTCCTCGCCGATCCGGCCTATGTCGGAGCGCTTCAGGTTGTCCTGCGGAATCGCGGCTATTATTGCGGGCCGATCGACGGGCTCATGTCGAGCGAAGTGAGCGACGCGATTGCGCGCGTGCAGAAAAATCACACCCAGCGTGTGAACGGCAGATTGACAGTTCCAGTGCGGCGAGCATTAAATTTGCCGTAGCAAAAAGGAGTCGAAGTTGGAGGGGGCAGATGACAAGGGTGTGTCTGTGGATGTTGTTTTTGGGAATCGCCGCCGCGGTTTCGCCGACCGGCAGCTTCGGCGCACGACCGGTGCGGGGCCAAACGATCAGGGATATATCTGACGCCATTTCTCCGCGTGTTCTGCAGAGATCGATCAGCCCCTGGTTCTACAAGAGCTTGCTCGTGTCCCCCATCGACGATTGGGTGGTCGTGCGCGCACGTCTGTCGCACACGCAACTTTCAGGGGCGCGCGTGATCCGGCCTGCCCTCGATCCCGCCTACGACTCGCTCGCTCTTAAGCGGGCGAATGAATTCAAGATCGCCGGGAATTACTCCACCGGAGAACTCAGCCTTACCGACTCGGTCCTGCTGCATCTTTTGATTTACAAAATCGCCGATGGCATCATGGCACTTTCCTTTGCTTACCTGGATGGCCCGGGCGGCTCGCAGATGAAATACTTCGGCTGCGCGCGGCTATCGGTCTTGAAGGGCGACGGCCGCTGGGTGGAAATCAAAGGGCCTGAAGGCCTGGAGGGCAAAGGCTGGGCGGTTCGCGAAAGCGGTGTGAGAAACAGTTTCAAGCTCGACAAAGTCCCTCAGCATTTCTCGTCCGGCAGTCCGCGATGACCGATTTTGCTGCACCTGCTGATTACCAAATCGCCGATGGCACGATGGCTCTTTCGTTCGCTCATCTCGACGAGCCGGGTGGCGATCAGGCGGATTATTACGGCTGCGCCCGGCTCGCGGTCCTCAAAGCGGACGGCAAATGGACCGAGATCAAGGGACCGGCCCGAGCGACGTGAGACCGCAGGTCTTTTACGTGGCTGCCTCGCAAGGATTCGAACCGCGTAAAAGCTTCGCTCACGCGGTTTACTCGGTTCATTTGGCCAAGCCACGTGAAACCGCAGGTCTTTTACGTGGCTGCCTCGCAAGGATTCGAACCTTGACAAAGAGATCCAGAATCTCTGGTGCTACCATTACACTACGAGGCATCAACGGCTGAGCGAAAGACCTAAGACGCTCTCGCGAAATGCGCAAGTCCTGTAGCGGCGGTCTATGACCGCCAAAAGGCGATATGCCGCCGCCAAGGTCGGCGGTTATGGACCGCCGCTACAAAAACAGATTCATCGAACAGGCGCCCGCCCGCTCAACCAGATTTCCTGGCCTTCTCTCGCCGCTTCCACTTCTAGCGGGCGGCCGCTTTCCACCACGAGGAACCGGGCGCGCTCGAGCATTTCGTCGATCTTGGCGTCATCGTGGCTGGGATCGTGATGAAAGAGGAATAATTTCTTTACCCGCGCTTCCAGCGCGAGCGACACCACGCGGCTGAGAGCGCCGTGTCCCCAGCCGATGTGCTCCTGGTATTTCTCGTCCGTGTATTGCGTGTCGAGAATCAGCACATCCGTATCTTTCAAGAACTCGACGAGCTTCGATCGCTGCACCACCGCTTTGGCACGGGCCCGGTGAGGATGCATTCCATCGCGCGCCGCCAGTTTCAGGGTCAATGGTTCGAACGGCTCGTTATCGGGCAGAAAAGCGATCGAGCCCTCTTTCGTGAAAAGGCGGTAGCCGGCGCAGACACCCGGATGATTCAAGAATCGCGAACGCACCCGGACTTTGCCGATCGAGAATTCCATCTTTTTCAGCTCGCGAACCTTGATCGTACCGGGGAGATTCTTCCAGCTCACCGGAAAGAAAGGCAGTTCCATCTGGGCGGCGAGAATCGTGGCGAGTCCATCGCGGGCCCCCTGGTAGCCAAAAACGTTGATCGTGTTCTTGGCTTTGTAAGCCGGGAGAAAAAACGGCAATCCCTGGATGTGGTCCCAGTGGGTGTGGGTAAGCAGGAGCGTCAAATCAATCGGAGCGTTCCCGAATTCCTTTTCAAGAGAAAGCCCCAGCTCGCGAATCCCCGAACCGGCGTCGAGGATTATGATGTCGCCGTTTGTCCGCACCTCGACACAAGTGGTGTTCCCGCCGTAACCGATGGTCGAGGGACCTGGGACCGGAATCGATCCGCGAACGCCCCAGAATTTTATTCGCGTCGAAGGCGGATGAAACTTCAGGGCGCGCGATTGGCGCGCGGCGAGTTTTCCGGCCCGGCGGCGCGGGCGTTTGATGACCGCAGCGAGACTTGCCCACTTCAGGGGCTTGACGAAATAACCATCGCCCCCCGCTTCCAAAACCGCATTGCGATCGATCTCATAATTGCGGCCGGCAATGATGATGATCTTCGGCGAATCCAGTTTCTCGCGGATCGCGCGACAAACCTGGAGGCCGCTCATCTTCGGCAGCAGCAAATCGCAGACGATCACGGTGGGTCGTTTCGCGTAGGCGAGTTCGACGCCGAGTTTTCCGTCTTCCGACTCGATCACGTCCCAACCCTTTCCGGCAAAGAGCGCCGCGATCCGGCTTCGGCTCTCCACGTCGTCTTCGATGAGTAAGACCGTCGGCATGTCCTTAGCGCGAGATTCTGTCAGTCGCCCTTCGCGAAACCAAGAGTTTTTGCCGCGGGGATGATTCTCGCCGGGCGTTAGAGCAGGCTGGAACCAAACGCGCCCGGCTTGCCGCGTTTCCAGCGCAAATCGGGATGAAGATTGATCTCCTCGGGTGGGACTTCGAATCCGACCGCGCGCAGCAGATAGGAAACGCCCTCCCGGCTTTCCATGGTTTCCTTCAAACTGCGCGCAAAAAGCTCGATGTATTCCTTGTAGGATTCCAACGCCAGTTTGCCTTCGGCGAAATGCTCGGCCAGCGCCTCGTCGTGATAATCGATCAGCTCGACCAAGGCCCGCCGCAGCTTGATCCGCATCTCGGGATCGACCACGACCTTGAACGGAGTCGCCCCCGCGTCGGGTTTGGCGAGCTCTTTTTTAAGCGCCGTTTGATCCGCGGAGACGAGCTGATAATCGCGTGGTTCTTCCATTTTTCCCCTCGCAATTCCTGCCCCAGAAAGGTGGAAAGGGTGGGGCACAGTTGTGGATTGACTCGCCTATTCTGTCAAACCAGAATCGCCGTCCTATGAAAACATCTCTACTCACCTTCCTTATGGTCGCGGGTCTCGCGACGGCTGGATTCGGCGCCTCGGCCGATGCCGAATTGAAAACGATCGAACAGCAATGGCTGGACGCTTACATGAAGAGCGACGCGGCCTTCATCAAGAACCTCGAGGCGGAAGATTATACGATCGTTGAAAGCGACGGCTCGGTGACGACCAAGGCCGAAGACATCAAATCGGTCACGGACAAGAAATTCGTCCTGAAGTCTGCGACGATGAGCGATTTCAAGTGCCGGATGATTGGCGACAACTGCGCCTGCGTCACCACCATGCTCAAGATGAGCGGCTCGGATGAGGGGAAGGAATTCTCCGGAAATTACCGCGGTGTCGATGTCTTCGAAAAGAAAGACGGCAAGTGGCAGGCGGTCTATTCGCAATTATCGAAGGTCAAAAAGGAATAGCAACAACTGCTCTTCTGTGGCCGCTTCGCTATGCGGAGCGTGAGGGAAAACGACGCCGTAATCACGCGGCCCACAGGGCCGCGGCTACAGAAGAGCGGCAGCTAGCAGCGGCGCTTCCTAAAAGAAAATCGGGATGATCAGGATCGCGACGATGTTCACGACTTTGATCATCGGATTGATCGCAGGGCCGGCGGTGTCCTTGTAGGGGTCGCCGACCGTGTCGCCGGTCACTGACGCGGCGTGAGCGAAGGAACCTTTGCCGCCGAGATTTCCTTCCTCGATGTACTTCTTCGCGTTGTCCCACGCGCCGCCGCTCGACGTCATCGCGATGGCGACGAAGAGCCCGGTGACGATGGTTCCGACGAGCAGGCCCCCGAGTACGACCGGGCCAAGGGGCTTGATCATCGCGACGGCAAGGACAAAGACTACCGGCAACAATGCCGGCACAATCATTTCGCGCAGTGCGGCCTTGGTCACGATATCTACACAGGTGCCGTATTCCGGAACGTCTTCGCCACGCAAGATTCCGGGCTTCGCCGTCAACTGCCGCCGCACTTCGCGCACAACGGCGCCGGCCGCCTTTCCGACTGCATCCATGCTGAACGCGGTGAAAACAAACGGCAGCAACCCGCCAATGAAGAGGCCGATGATGACCTTCGGTTCGGTCAGAGAAAATTGGAACGAATACGCTTTCCCGGCCGCGGAGAAATGCGCTTTCAATTCCTCCACGTAAGAGCCGAAAAGAACCAGCGCGGCGAGACCGGCTGACGCGATCGCGTAGCCTTTCGTCACTGCTTTCATGGTGTTGCCGACCGCGTCGAGCTCGTCGGTAATGCCGCGGATTTCTTTCGGCAGGTTACTCATGACGGCGATGCCGCCCGCGTTGTCGGTAATCGGGCCGAAGGCATCCAGCGAGATGATGATTCCGGCCATGGAAAGCATGCTCATGACCGCGATGGCGATTCCATAAAGACCGGCAAAGTGAAAGCTGAGCAGGATTGCGATGCCGATGAAGCCGACCGGCAGCGCGGTTGCGTGCTGACCGATGGCAAGTCCCGCGATGATGTTGGTGGCGTGCCCGGTTTCAGACGCCTTGGCGATCTTGCGGACGGGCGCATACTTGGTCGAGGTGTAGTAGTTCGTGATCAGGACGACGACGCCAGTCATGAGCAGTCCGACGAGCGAGGCGAAGTAGAGGTCGTTGGCTGAGCGCGCGAGGCCGCCGATCATGACGGCGCTCGGGAAAAGCAGATGGGTCGCGGGCCAGAACAAAATGGCCGAGACCAGGGCACTCGCTCCGACCGCTCCCATCAAGACGGTCGCCGGTTTTCCGCCGCTGATGTTTACGAACAAAATTCCGATGATCGCCCCGAGCACGGAAATGCCGCCGAGGACAAAGGGATAAACGATGGCGGCCGGATAAGTGCCGAGCGTGAGCGCGCCCACCAGAATGGCGCCGATCAAACTCACGGCATAGGTCTCGAAAACGTCCGCGGCCATGCCGGCGCAATCGCCGACGTTGTCGCCAACGTTGTCCGCGATCGTGGCTGGATTTCGTGGATCATCTTCCTCGAGATTGCTCTCGATCTTGCCCACGAGATCGGCGCCGACGTCCGCCGCCTTGGTGTAAATGCCACCGCCGAGACGCGCGAATACGCTGATCAAACTCGAGCCGAGCGCGAGGCCGACCAGGCTTTTCACAGCCATGTCATGTCCGATCCATTGCTTCGCCAGCGTGTAGAAAATACCGACCGACAACAGCGCCAGGCCCACGACGAGAAGTCCGGTGACCGCGCCGCCATTGAAAGCCACGCGCATGGCCGCGGGCCGGGACTGACTGGCGGCGTGGGCCGTGCGCGTATTCGCCAACACGGCGATGCGCATGCCGATGTACCCGGCGGCGAGCGAGCAGAAAGCGCCGATCACGAAACCGACTGCGGTGAATTTGTTGCCTTGAAAGAAAAAGAGAAGAACGAAAATGACGGCGGCGATTGCGCTGATGGTGACGACCTGCCGTTTTAGATACGCTTTTGCGCCTTCTTCGATCGCGCCCGCGATCTGCCGCATTCGTTCATTCCCGGGCGACAGGCGAATGACGGTCTTGATCAGGATAAAAGCGAAGAGCAATCCAACGCTCGCCAGGACCATCGAGATCGGGACGCCGGAATTAAGAATATTGAAGGCGAGAAAAGTCATGAAGGCTCCGTTCAAAGTGGGGGACTCTAGTTAGGTTTGCCGGACTGGCAACGGGTAAATGGGACAAGATGGAGACGGCCTGCCCTCGGGCCGTTGTCTTTGGACGCAGCGGCGATTTCGGGCTGGGGGCCGACCGGCTCCATCGCAGGCGATGCGTCGCATTAGAGCTCGAAGACCGTCTTCAAACGGCCGAGGAAAGAGGCGCGATAAGCGCGTTCCTTTTCCGCGGTATCCTCGGGATGCGCGGTGTCCCGCAAAATGCCTTCACCCTCCAGTTTTCGCTTCGCCAGGATGTCGCTGAGCTGATTCAGACATTGCGGCGAGTCCCGCATGATCGCGCCCATGACGTCCTTGCTGATCTCCAGCACTTCGCAATCGCTGTCAGCGCGAATCGTGGCCGAACGCGGTTCGCCCGTGAGCAGCGACATTTCGCCAAAGCAATCGCCCGAACGCATGCTGCCGAGCCGGATGTGCGAGCCATTTCGCAACACAGAGACGTGCACGCTGCCGCGCAGCACGATGAACATTGAATCGCCTTCCGCTCCTTCCTCAATCACCCGTTCGCCGCGGCCGTAATGATTAATGCGCGCGCTGTGCAGGACGTTGTCGAGCTGCGCATCGTCCAGGCAATCGAAAAGCGGTTCGCCGCGCAAAATGGCCTGGGCTTCGGCGAAGCCTTCCGGCACGGAGGGCAGGCGCCGGCGCTCGAGATGGAGGGTGCGGATCGGGAACGGGATCCTGATCCGCTGCCGTTTCAATTCGTACCAGACATTGGTCCGGATCGCGTCGCACACGTCGTTGTAGGCGGCGTGGTTTCCCATCCAGAATTTTATCTCGTAGATGACGGCCGACTCGGCGAAATCCATTACGAAGACTTTCGGATGCGGCTCCGGCATGACGCCTTCGGCGGTTGCCGTAGCGCGGAGGAGCGAATCTTTCACGCGATTTGGCGGCACGTTGTAGTCAACGCCGACGCGCAGCCGCATCGCATGCGTCTGGGTTGGGTAATGGAGATTGACGATCGTACCGCGGGCGATCGTGTAGTTCGGAACGTCGAGGTAAATTCCGTCGTTGGTGCGTAGCCGGGTCGAGCGCCAGTTGATTTCCATCACTTCGGCGTAGCGATCCTGAAGGTTGAGCCAGTCGCCGACTTTGTAGGGCCGCGCGATTTGCAATGCGATCCCGGCGATGATCCCGCCGAAAAGATCCTGGGTGGCGAAGCCGAGAACGATCGCGAGAATACCCGAGCCGGCGAGCAGGGTCTTGAGTTGGCCTTCGGCGTGATAGACGACGCTCAACACCAGGAGCAGCGCGATCAGGTAAACGAAAAGCGCGACGACTTGCCGGAGAAATTCCGGGATCGGGGTCTGGCGTTTCTTTTCGAAGTAACCAGCCCAGAGATAGCGATCAATCAGGGCGACGATGAACGCCGTGGTTAAAAGAATGGCGACCGCATCGACGTGTCTGCGCCATTCGACGTGAACGCCGTAGAACAGGATCGCGGCGTAGAACGCCAGGGTAAGGCAAAAAAGTTGGAAAGGAACGCCGAGCTGAACGCCCGCGCGGCGCTTGAGCAAGCGGCCGATCGTCAACGTCAGAAAAAACGTCGCGACGAAAATGATGGCGGTGACGGCGGTCTTCTGCGTCTCGAGCAAGGTGAACATTGGCAGCGCAGAATATCAGCACGCGGGCGACCGCGACAAGTGTCGTCGTTCCGACGGTATGCGGAATTTGCGTGTCATCCCGAGCCGCGCAGACGGCCAAGGGACCTCACAGGCGCTCACCGGGCCGCTTCCGCGAAACACCCTACTTCGAATGTTGACGTAATCGTACTGGCGCAAGCAAATCGACACTGCAGTTGTGAGGTCCCTCGCCGTCTGCGCGGCTCGGGATGACATGGCAGCCAGCCAGCTACATTTTTGGTGGCGAGAGAATGAGCCAGACCCAGCCGCCGAGAAAACACAGACCGCCGAGCGGCGTGATCGCTCCGAGCCAGTCCCGCAGCTGCGGGATCAGCGCCATGAGGTAGAGGCTGCCGCTGAAAAAGAGAATCCCCGCGGTGATGAGGTAATAAGCGGCGCGGTTGCCAGTTCCGTGCAGCGCCAGAGCGACAAGCGCAACGCTGTGCACCAAATGATAAAGCACGGCTTTGTTCCAAACTTCGAGCATCGCGTTGGCTTGCAACGTCGTCTTCAAGG
Source organism: Verrucomicrobiota bacterium (assembly GCA_041167325.1). Taxonomy (GTDB): domain Bacteria; phylum Verrucomicrobiota; class Verrucomicrobiia; order Chthoniobacterales; family UBA10450; genus AV80. The sequence goes on from JBEEHH010000021.1 coordinate 125,148, forward strand.
CGTGGGCGCCGAATGCACCGAGCGCCACGGCGAGAAAGCAGAGAGCGGCCGCGATCCGGAAAAGAGTGACGGGCGTCATTCGATAAATATGTTGCCGATCACTTACCGCCAAAAAATTTCCGGAACGATTGGAAAAGACGATTCGGCAGCGCGCCGGCCTTCTGTTCCAAGTCCTGCAACTTCTGAACGAACTCAGTTTGAGTGCCGCCGTGAATCTCACACGCGACCGCCGGGACCTTGTCGTTAGGCAAGATAATTTCGTAAGCGGTGCCGGCGGCGTTGCATCCCGTCGTGGCGAGATGGTTCGAGATCGAGCAGACGGTCGCGCGCGCCATCGGCATCGTCGGCTCCAACGGTCGCGCCGGATAACGCTGCGCCGCTTTCGTCATTACCTGCGTCCAAACCGGAAGGGCCAGCGCCGCGCCGTAGCCTCGAGGGATAATGGTTTGCGGCTGATCGAACCCGACCCAGACTCCGCAGGTCAGTGCCGTGGTATAGCCGACAAACCATGCGTCCTTGTAATCGTTGGTCGTGCCGGTCTTGCCCGCGGCCGGCAGCTTGAAGCCTAACGACCGGGCGCTCGCGGCAGTCCCGCTAGTCAGCACCTCTTCCATCAATTGCGACGTCATCCAGGTCGAGCTCGGGTCGAGCGCCGGAATGTTCACGTGAGCCGCGCGGTAAATCGGATTGTGATCCGCGTCGTCGATCCGCTCGATAATGTACGATTGTTTGCGAACACCGGCGTTTGGAAAAACCGTGTAAGCCGAAGTCAGATCTTTCAGGTTGGTTTCGAACGACCCGATGTAGATCGCCGGCCCGTGCGGAATGTTTTCGCCGAGCCCGAGCGTGGTCGCGATCTTCTGCACGTCATCCAGACCCGCGAGCTCGCCCACTCGAACGCTCATCGTGTTTCGCGAATGAATGAGACCGTAGGAGACCGGTTGGATGCCGCCGTAAGTGCCGTCCGAATTTCCCGGCGTCCAATTCCCCGCGCCCTGGATTTCACCCGGTTCAATCGGGCCGTCACTGACCGCGGCGCCCGGCAGGAGACCGTGCATGAATGCGACGGTGTAAACGAACGGTTTGAACGACGAGCCGACCTGCCGGTTCGCGGGCGACAGCGCGCGGTTGAATTTGCTCTGGGCGTAATCGCGTCCGCCGACGAGCGCCCGGATCCCGCCGCTCGAATTTTCGATTGCGACCAGCGCGCCTTCGAGGTACGGCATCGACGAATCTTCGCCTTCTGCCGGCGGCCGATAATTCGCTTTGATCGGATGGCGGAAGTTCGATTGGCGTTCAATCTTGCCGAGCTGGGTCTCGAGCGCTTGCGTCGCCGCCGTCTGCATCGCGGGATCGAGCGTGGTGTAAATGAAGAGGCCGCCGTTATCGATCTGATCGGGCGTGAGCAGCAGGTTCAAGTCGCGCTGCACCGCATCCATTGCGTAATTCTCCTGGATCTGCGGCAGCCGTTTCGGGTGCGAAGTGACTTTCGCGAGCTTTGCCTCCTCGGCCTGCGCCGAACTGATTTTCTTCAGATCCAGCATCCGATCGAGCACGGCATTGCGCTGGAGCGTCGCGCCTTCGGGATTCTTCAGCGGCGAAAAGCGATTCGGGCTGCGAATCAAACCGGCGAGCACGGCGGACTCGGACAGATTCAGCTTCGCGGCGTCTTTGCCGAAATAAGCGAGCGATGCCGTTTGCACTCCATAACAACCGGACCCGAAATAGATCCGGTTAATGTAGAGCTCGATGATTTGTTGCTTCGTGAAATCGCGCTCGATCCGCAACGCGACCATCGCTTCCAAAAGTTTGCGGCTGAGGGTGCGTCCGCCGAGCGGCAGACTGTTGCGGGCGAGCTGTTGTGTAATGCTGCTCGCGCCTTCCTTGGCCGAGCCACTCATCACATCGCGATAAAGCGCCCGCGCGATGCCGCGCCAATCGATGCCGCCATGTTCGAAAAAACGGGTGTCTTCGCGCGCGAGCAAGGCGTCGACGAAAAACGGCGCGACTTCGTTAAGCGCGACTTTGACCCGGTTCGCGCCGGCCAGGCGGCTGTAAATCTTGCCGTCCACGTCGAAGACGGTGTTGCGTTCCGGCATGTCGCCGACCGTTTTCAGGTCGTAGGTCTGAGCCCAGAGCGCGTAGAAAAAGAGGACGGCAAACACCGCCACCACGGGGAGGCCGAGCAGCGCCAGCTTGAAACTGATGCGGCGGCCGCGGCCCGTGCGCGAGCCGGCGCTTTTTCTGGAAGAGGCGCGAACGAACGACTTCATCGTCAAAACGTTGAAACGTTAGAGCGGTGTGACGCTGCGACCGTTCAACGTCTCGACGCTTTACAATCGCATGCGCACCGCGCTGTCGTGCTGTTCGGTCGGGCAGGGCGCATTGATCGGGACGCCGGCCTCGGCATTACTCGGCTGGACGAGGTTGTGATCGATCAGGTATTCTTCCACTTCCTCACCGCTGACATCCGCGAGCATCTTTTCGTTGATCTCGATGCAGGGCGACAACGGCTGGCCGCTTTTTGTTTCCATTTCCCAGCGAAAAGCCGGGTTCTGGATGATGTCTTTCTCGGTGTAAGGGAGATTGTATTTCGCGAGGACCGCGCGAACGCCGGCGCTCCAGCCGCAGGTAGTTTTCAGGTAGGCAGTGATCTTTGGCGTATCCATTATGCGCGCAAGGTAGCATGGGGTTCGGAGGTTTGCATTCAGTCTTCGCCGCCGATGCCGGCCGAGGCGTGCGATTTGGTTTAGATCACACGAGCTTTTTTCCGCAGCCCCGAGTTCTGACTCCGGCCTCTTCTTCAGGGGCCCTTGCCGGAGTCCCCGCCCCACAGCCCTTCGGGAACTCCGGCCACCCATTTCCCACGAACGCTTTCGCGTTCGCGAAGAAGGCCGCTAAATCTTGTTCCGCAGTGGCCGCACGCACTGCGTCAATTTCCGCAATCCCAATTGCAGCCGGGTTTTCACCGTGCCCAACGGCGTGCGCGTCGTCGCCGCGATTTCGCGTTGGCTCAGCCCGCTAAAATAGGCGAGCTCGACGGCTTCGCGCTGTACGCGCGGCAACGTTTGCATCTGCCGCCCGAGAAAACGCCGCAGGTCAGTTTGCGTGACCTCGGAGGCCGTGGCGCTCGCGCCGCCGATGTTGGACTGCGGCATCAGTTCGTCCTCAAAGCGCTGTTTGGCACGGCGGTAACTGTCGCGCCGCCGGACCCGATCGATCGCACGCCGTCGCGCGATGGTGATGACCCAGCCCAGCGGTCTACCAGCTTTTGGCGAGTAATTGTGCGCCTCGCGCCAAATTTGCAGAAAAGATTCCTGGAGAACATCGTCCGCTTCCGATTCTTCGTGGACAACGCTGCCGATCAAGGCGCGCAGCGATCTGGCATAGCGCGAGTGGAGTTCGTGCAAGGCGTATTGCTGGCGCTGCGTGATTTTCTCCATCAAAGTTTCGTCGCAGATGAACGAAGCGTCCGGACCGTCGGGCTGTGGAATCTGAAGTTCGGGAAATAACGCCATAGTGTTGATAGATTCGAATGGAGGGCGGCGGCAGGCTATCGGCGGAGCGGCGCATTGAACCGTAGGAAAAATCCCGACGGCTTCGGCGTTCGAGTTTCGTCGGCGGTGCGCTCCGGTTTCACCGCCCGAAGAACCGTGCAACTCGCCTTCGCCTTAGGAGTTTAACTGATAACGGGATCATCTGGGCAGCTTATGGCAAAACCCAATCGGTTCGGATTCACTTCGTCTTCGCGATTCATGGATTTGCATCTTTTACCCGACGAAAAACTCGCGATCCTGCAAGCGGCCGATCCGCGGCGCAGATGGCACTCGCTCGACGATCAACGCGTCTGTGTCTTATGCGACCGGGCGTTTACCGGCCGCGACATCCAAATCGTTCGCGATTCGGCTGGCTCGTATTCACCGCGCTGTCCGACGCCCGGTTGTGCTTCACTGCCGAGCGACTGGTTCTACCATGGCAGCGCCTGCTCGAATCCGAAAAGTCCGGCGCAACGGAGTTCTGAAGCAAGTTTTTTTGCGTCGTGACCAGCGGCCGCGGTTTGGAAACCGCCGCTTCTTGAATTCATGGCGCCAGTGGATCGGGTGCGGGCGGAAGGCGGTTGAGCCTCGAAACCGACGCGCGTTTCTTGTTCCGGATCAGAATGCGTTGTTTGCGACGCAGCCGTGCGACGCGGCTTTTGGCGGCTTCCGGAGTTGGTTGGAGAGATCGATGCGTGACTGGCGCGGCGAACGCACCTCCCGCATGAGCCGGCCGTGGAGATGCCGCATTGTCGGCGGCGGAAGACGGCGTGCTGGTTTGGCTTGGATCGATCATGCGGAGAGCTGCCTGAAATCAAAGATCGCGGCGTGCAGCCTAACCTCAATCGGTCGCCGCACTGCTCTTCGCGTCAGACTTTTCCCGATCCAGAAGGCGCCATTAAGCGAACGGATGAAACGCGCGCAGGCCTGTCGCGACCGAACGCAAGATAGGCAGCCGCGCCAGGATCGCTCGGAACGACAACGACCGCTCGCTGCGAGCGCGGCCAAGCTGGGTCATGGCTCCTGCGTTTTCGCTATAACGACCCTTTGCGCGACGGATGCTGCAAACATGGCCGCGATGCGTGAGCGATAGGCGCTCGGGCGGGGTCGATGGTTGGGGCCCGAACGAACGAAACTCGCGCCTCAACGCGGCCGCGAGAATCGGATCGGCATAAATCCACTGGGCTGGAGTCGAGACGCAACCATCGGTCGGACATTGGAGACGCAACGTGCCGCGGGCATCGTTCAACTTGATTACCTGGACCTGCCAGCCGGTGATCGAACGCTGACATTGCTGGCAAAAGCGGCGGTCATCGAGCGAATGCCAAAAACGGAATTCATCGAGGCGCCGCAAGTGATCGAGCTGATCCTCTGGCGACAGATTCATCGGGGGTGATCCGCGCATGCCAGGAGAATCGCAGAGCGTCGGCGAGGCGACAATCGGGCGGAAAACTGTCGCGGTTATCGGTGAAATTCCGATCTTTCCGCACCGATAAATAATATCCATCTGCCTCCGGGCGCGGCGTCGTTTCGTTAGCGGGTCTTCTGAAAAGGAGAAAAGCTGCGCGGGAGGTTCTCGCTGGATGATTCCAATGAATGTAACCAACGAATCGCCCGCGCAGCGATCTGATCCTCCCGATCAATCGGCGGAAACTAAGAAAGGCAATGGTGCCATTATGCTTGCTATCCGCGTCCTCAGGCCGGTAAGGTCCGAGTCATGCCCTCCGGAAATAGGCGAACAAGTTTCGTCTAATTCGCGTCGGGCTCTCACCAACCTCCCATGGAACCGGTTTCATTGATTCCTTTGTCTCAAGGCGCGAGCCGCAACAGCTCCTGCGCCTGGACAATGGCTATCTTTGCATATCGCTCCAGCTAACCAACAAGAGAAAAGGCAACAGCACCCCCATGAACCTAAACAAGCAAATCCTCCATATCGTTATCGCCAGCGCGGTATTGACCGCCTGCCAGACAACAACCCCGCCCCCACCCGGATTTGGCATTCGGGTAACCCACGAGAGAATCGCAACTCAGACCACGATGGTCATCGCGGGGAAGGGCTTTACGCCTGGCGGGCATGTCACCATCAACATTTTCAGCTTTCCCCGGAGAGGGGACATCGGGCCTTTGGCGGTCACGGCGAGGCCGGACGGCACCTTCGAGCGCCGAGAGGCATTTGCGTTCGCCGACGCGCCGCGGGATGAACAATTTGCCAATATTCGCATTACGGTTCGTGATGACGCATCTGGGAACGCCGTATCGGATAACTTCAGTGCCGAACCGTACCTTCGCCGCCGTAACTGATACCGGGTGCCGGCGCAGGCGAGCGGCGGCGCCGTTGATGAGACCAGGACTGAGGGTTGGACGAGAAGCGCCCTACGATATTTTTCCATTTTGGGTACTCCCTATTCGCCTTGGTCATCGAATCAGGTCGGCTTGAAACAATTGAGCGTTATGGGATCTATCCGCCGGGAACGCTCTGGTCTTTCTCCCTCTTGTCTCTTGCCCAGAGATGAAACGTGTAAGTAAACACGACGTAGCCCATAATTCGTTCCGGATGATAATTTGCAAAATAGATCGCGGGGTTGACCTGAAAATCCGGAGTGATATTGCAGGTGAATCCTATCGTGGATGAGTTTTCTCTACCGCTCTGGAAATCGACCTGAGCACGCCACCGCTTATTGAAATCATAGGCGTAACCCACGATCGCCTCATTCTTGTATCCGGCATGGATGGCGCCAATGATGAATTTGTCATGGGCGGTATAGTAGCCGGCTTCTATAAAGGGTTGGGGATCGATACCCATTTTGGGCGACCAATTATTGAACCCGACAGAAAGCAGAACCGGCTCTTTTCTCAAGATGCCAAATTCCGTCGCGAAAATCTCTTCGTTCGGTTTGAATCCTTTAAACACCGCCACTTCAGCCCAGTTCGTTAATCCGAGCTCGGCTTGAAATTCATACGGATTAGCAATACGACGATCTTGAAATTGAAAGCTGATTGATACATCGCCCTCTGGTTGCATGTCCGGAGTGACGATTTGGCTGAGACCTTTCGTCGTCGCGCCCGCCCGGGGCGCGATGAGACCCACGAGAGCGAAAAGAATGATTCTAAGACTCTTCATCGCGACATATCGCCGGCGTCCCTAGCTGCGGATGTCAAAAAGACATCATTAGCTTATGGGGCAATTCGTAATAGCCCGCCGGATTCGTAAAAAAGAAAACGTCCGGTTTTAAATGGCGGCACGATTTTCGGATATGCCCGCAAAGAAAAAGAGCAAGACGACCAAACGAACTGTAATCGAACCGAAGAAAGGCGACCGCCGTTATGTGCGTCGAACGAAAAAGGGCGAGTTCAAGAAAGAGGTGAAGGTCGGACGTTCGCTCGCGGCCGATCGGAAGCGGACCGCGAAAACCAAAGTGAAAAAGGGCCAGGGCGATCGCGGTGACGTAGCGAAGTAGGAAATATCCGCCGGAATGGACTGGGGGAGCGGGCGGGAAACAGCCATAGCGCGACTACAGCGGCAGGTGCGCGAAACCGGCAGCTTCGTGGACCGGGCGGTCGTCCGCGAAATAAAGATTGCCAGCGAACTTTTCCCGGAGAGGCACGCCGCGTGGAAGGAAGTAGCAGAGCTCGCTGACCAGTGGCAGAACGGAATGAACGACCTGAAAATTCTGGAAGCGATCCGCCACATCAATCGAGGCGCGAGCTGCTGGAAACAGAGCGGCGGCCCAGTGGGGGCGACATAGGGCCGGATTGCGGACGCATCATGTGCGTCCGTCCGGCTCGACCCAATCCATCGGCCCGGCTTTGCATTCCTGGGTAGGGCACCGCAACCGGAGGAGGGACTGCCGGGATGCAATTCACAATACAAATCCGCGCGCTGATTGGCCGCGACCTTGTCGAGATGTTTCGACGTCATTTCCTGTGGAAACGAAGCGCCACCGGCAGCCCGACTCGGGATATTTTCCCGAACGCAACGTCAGGAAAAACCCGACTCCGGCTCGCGGCACGATAGTAACGGGAACTGCGCCGAGGGTTCTCCGGCCAAGGGAGCCGCGAAAGGCGTATCTTGTGGACGACTTATCTGCTACGCACGCGAAAGTAAGGGACCGATACCATGGGCGTTTCACCGAAAAACATTGTCCAGTCTGCGAAAAAACAGAGCAACGGCACGAATGGCCGCAATGGCGATCTGCGCTATCGCACCTTGTTCGAATTGGTTCCGGTGGCGGTCTATTGCACCGATGCGCAAGGCATCATCCAGGAGTTCAACCGCCGGGCCGTGGAATTGTGGGGCCGGACGCCCGATCCAAAGGGCGAAAAATTTTGCGGTTCGTTCAAGATGTTTCATTCGGACGGGACTCCCATGCCTCACCACGAGTGCCCGGTGGCGAGAGTTTTAAAGGGCGAAGAACTGACCGCGAGCGACTGTGAGGTCGTCGTCGCCCAGGCGGACGGCACGCGGAAAAATGTGATCGTCGGCCCGCGCGTGCTGAAGGACGACCGCGGCGAAATCATAGGCGCGATCAATTGCTTTTACGACATCAGCGACCGCAAACAGTCCGAAGAAGCGCTCGAGCGGAGCGAACAACGGTTGCGCACCCTGGCCGATGCCGTTCCGCAGCTCATCTGGACCAATGAAGGAGGAGGCAAGGCCGATTACTTCAATCAACGCTGGTACGAATACAGCGGCCTGACTTTCGAAGAATCGGTGGGTCGGGGCTGGCAGGCGATAGTGCATCCAAGCGACGCGCCTACTTCGGTGGCGCGCTGGAAACGCGCTCTCGCCGCCGGAAAAGTTTTTGAGACTGAATACCGGCTTCGCGCCAAAAAGGGTGAGTATCGCTGGTTTATCGGCCGCAACGTTCCGCTGCATGATGCCGCCGGCCGGGTCACGAGTTGGTTCGGGACGGCGACGGACGTCCACGATTTGAAACGGGCGGAACAGGAGTTGCGGGCCAGCGAAGAGCGCTTCCGCCTGCTCGTGGAAGGCGCGCGCGATTACGCGATGTTTCTTCTCGATCCCGCCAACGTCATCACCTTTTGGAATGCTGGGGCCGAACGTGTTTTCGGCTGGACGCAGAAGGAAGCGATCGGCCAATCGGGCGCCATCATCTTTACGCCGGAGGATCGCAAGAAGGGGGAAGTGGAAAAGGAAATCAATAGCGCGCTCACCGACGGGCGGGCGCTCGATCGCCGTTTTCATGTCCGCAAAGATCGCTCACGTTTTTGGGCTGATGGCGTCCTGATGCGGCTCGATGACGAGGGAGGGACGTTGCGCGGTTTCGCCAAGGTAGCGCGAGACGCCACCGACCATCGACGAATTGAAGATGAGCTGGCGCACGCGCGCGACGAGATGGAACAACGGGTAGTCGAGCGGACTCGGGAATTGGTGGCAATTAATCGGGAGCTTGAATCGACCATGGGGCAGCGGCAGGAGCTCGAACGTGAGCTGCTTGAAGTCAGCGAGCGCGAAAGACGCCGCATCGGCGAGGATTTGCACGACATGGTTTGCCAGGAACTAACGGCGACCGCGCTGTTCCTGAAATCGACCGCAACGCGAATCGCGGCTGAGAATCTCGCGGCGGCGAAGACGCTTGAAGAATCTGCCCAAACGGTCAACCGGAATGTCGTTATCGCCCGTGAGCTCGCGCGAGGTTTGCAGGCGGTCGAGTTGACTGCTTCGGGATTGAAGAATGCGTTGCGTGGTCTGGCGGCGACCGCCTGCGACAACAGCGGAATAAAATGTCACGTCAAAGTGGCGCGCGGAGTCCATGTGCCCGATGACACGGTCGCGCTCCACCTTTACCGGATCGCACAGGAAGCGGTGACGAACGCAGTGAAACATTCGGGGGCGAAAAATGTTTTGATTACGTTGGACCGTAACAAGACGCACACCTGCGTGAGCGTGCAGGACGACGGGAAAGGCTTCGCTGTAAAGAAGCGGGGAAAAGGTCTCGGGCTCCACATGATGCGTTACCGGGCGAACGCGCTCGGCGGCGAGCTGAAGATCGAGCGCCGGCGCAGCGGCGGGATGGATATTACCTGTGTGATTCCAACCAAAAAGTAGGGCGCTCCGGGATGCGCGATTGTGGACGCGAGACGTATCCCAGATTCCGCACGTTAACTCAAATTTCATGCGAGCAGACCAATGCCCGCGTGCGATGACGTTTGTGAGCGTGGACGGAACCCGGTCCGTGCTGCATTAGCTTGAATTGCAGAGCGCGCCGCTGAGGCGCACAGAAAGTCTGAATGCCCGCTAAGCCGAAATTGAAGCAGCCCAAGCCGCCGCGTTCCGCAAAGAAGGCGACGTCGGGGCCGGATGCAAAGGAAGCCCGGCGGCAGGCCATCCAGCCGGACGTGAAATCCACCGGCGGACTCGGCACCGGCCCCGTCGCGAATCCGAAATGCGCGCTGCCGGAATCAATCCGGATCGTGGTGGTGGACGATCACCCGCTCTTCCGCCATGGGCTGATCCAGTTACTCAATTCCGATGATGGCTTTACGGTTTGCGGCGAAGCCAGCAGCGCGGGCGAAGCCATGGACGTCATCCGCAAAGTAAAACCGCATCTGGTCATCGCGGATCTGGGATTGAAAGGAACCAACGGGATCGAGTTGACCAAAATGATCCTCGCCGAGTTCCCTCGGTTGCCGGTGCTGATTCTCTCAATGCACGACGAATCGCTTTATGCCGTCCGTTCTCTCCGGGCCGGCGCGCGCGGCTACGTCACGAAGGAGGAAGCGCTCGGGAGCGTGCTCGAGGCCGTGCGCGAAGTGATGGATGGCCACACTTATTTGAGCCCGAAGATGGCGAGTCAGGTCATTTCCAAAGTGGTGGTGAACCGCGTCGCGCCGGATGAAGAGCTCACCGATCGGCTGAGCGACCGCGAGTTGGAAGTCCTGGAAATGATCGGCGGGGGAAAAGAAATCAAAGCGATCGCGAACGCGCTGCATCTCAGTCCGAAAACGGTGGAGACCCACCGGACTCATATTAAAGAGAAGCTGAATTTGCAGAACGCGCGGCAAGTCGCGCGTTTCGCCCAGCAATGGGTCGCCGAGCGCTCAATCTAGGCGCGAGCGCTATTACTCCTGCTCCCAATCATGCTCCTACTCCTCGTTCCCAAGTTGCACTTGGGAATGGAACCTGATCCCGGAAGCTTTGCTTCCCGCAATCGACGCGGGGTCGCATTGCGTACGGGCTGAAGCTGGAGCTTCGAAGACACCGGCGTTCCCAAGTGCAACCTGGGAACGAGGAAGTACCAAGATCCAAATTGGGAGCCTCACTCGCGCTGTAGCCGCGGCGCTCAGTCGCCGCTATTTTGGAGCTTGAGATTTGGGATTTCGCTGGAGCTTGGATCTTGGTGCTTGGAGCTTTTGCCGATGCACCGCCGACGCCCTCTGCTACTTTGGCCTATGCAACGAATTATTTTCGGTTTGGTTCTCGCCTTGGCGTCTCCTGTCTTCGCGGAAACGGCGTCTGTCACCGATCGCGTGGCGGAGCAAAATAAATTGTTCGATGAGTTCTATGAGACGGGACTGAAGAACTCGCCGGAGCGGGCGACGTCATTTGGCGACTACCGCTACAACGCGCTACTCAGTCAGGTTTCGCTCGAAGAGATCGCGCGCCAACATGCCGAAGCCGACAACTTCCTGAAGCGATTGAAAGCCATTGCCACCGATGGAATGGGCGACACGGACCTGTTGAGCCACCGACTCCTGGAACGGCAACTGGAGCGCGAGGACATCAACTACAGTCTGAAGAACTACGAGATGCCGGTGAGCCAACAGAGAGGCGTCCACACCGGCCTCGCCGATTTGCCGCTCTCGGTGCCGCTCGATTCCGTCCAGCACTACCAGGATTACATTTCCCGGCTCCATCAGGTCCCGCGCGTGCTCGCTCAGACCACCGAGGTGCTGCGCCAGGGAATGAAGGACGGGCTCATGCCGCCGAAACTCGTCCTCGAAAAACTGCCCGGCCAATGCGAGGGCATCGTCGCGGCGAACCCGTTCCTTCTCCCAACGAAAAAGTTTCCGAAAGAGTTCTCCGACGACGACAAAAAACGGCTGACCGACGAGATGACGAAGGCGATCAACGACGACATCGTTCCCGCCTACAAGAAGTTTACCGAGTTCCTCCGCACCGAGTACCACCCGAAAGGGCGCCCGGAAATTTCCATCGAAAGCCTGCCGGACGGCAAGCGCCGCTATGCCGAAGCAGTGAAGGCGATGACCACGATGAACGTCGCGCCCGATGAGGTGCATCAGATCGGGCTGAAGGAAGTGGAGCGCATCACAGCGGAGATGACGAAACTCGCGCTGGCTCAGGGTAAGAAGGATCTCGCCAGCTTCCGCGAAGCAATCAACAACGATCCGAAATGGAAACCGCAAAGCGAGCAACAGATCGTGGATGATTTTAAAAGATACATCGACCAGATGCAGCCGAAGCTGCCCGAACTCTTTGGCCTGCTACCGAAGTCGCCGGTTACCGTCGAGCCGATCCCCGGCTTCGCGAAGGCTGAAGCGACTCACTACGTTGCGGGCACGCCGGACGGTAAGCGACCGGGACGTGTGGTCGTAGCGGTAGCTGACCCGACCAAGCGCACTCTGGTCCTGGACGAAGCCGTCGCCTATCACGAAGGCGTTCCCGGTCATCACATGCAGATCAGCATCGCCCAGACATTGCAGGGCATCCCGAAATTCCGCCTGCGCGGCAATTACTCCGCCTACGCCGAAGGCTGGGCGCTTTACTCGGAGGAACTGGGAAAGGAGATCGGCTTCTACAAGGACCCTGTCTCCGACTACGGCCGGCTGAACTCCGAGCTGTTTCGCGCCGTTCGACTGGTGGTCGATACCGGCATTCACGACAAGAACTGGACCCGCGAGAAAGTGATCGACTTCATGCACGCCAACGACGTGAACGACGCCGTAGCCCAGACCGAAGCCGACCGCTACATCGCCTGGCCCGGCCAGGCCCTCGCCTACAAAATGGGCCAGCTCATGATTCGCAAGCTACGCGACGAAGCCAAGGCGCAGCTCGGCCCCAAGTTCGACATCAAAGCCTTCCACGACGAAATCCTAAACGGCGGCGCCATGCCGCTCGACCTGCTGCAGGAGCGGGTAGAAGCGTGGATCAAGGCCAAAGGGCCTGCGGAGAGTTGAGACAGGCGAAAACGCGTATGAAAAAGGCGGCGGCGGAAGCACGGTTTCTCGCGCGCGACGAACCGGCCGAGCTGCAGGTGGCGAAGACGGAGGGTAAGCCGCGTGTTGTAAGAAAATCCGGCCGGTGATTTCTCCTGACCTCCACTCATTACCCGAAAAGGAAAACTCAGTCCGGCCACGGAGAAATTCTGCGAGTGCGCGAAGGAATCGTTCAGCGCCGGTCGTTAGTTGCAGGTCCACCATCAAACATGCAGCGCCGCATCATTGCCGGCTCATGCAGCCAACGAGCTGGGCGCTTCCATGCCCGTCCATCTGCAGTCGAGGACGAAGCCTTGGATTGTCATGTCCACAGTGGAACTGGAGTCCGCCCAGCGGTGTACGTCCGCCTCAGCTGCTTCGAGCGAGGACCAAGAGACTTGACTGTCCGGACGATCGAACCAAGCGACTAAGTAAATCCCGTCCGCGATGCTTTTGCGACGAAGGTATCCTTCCGCTAATTGCGTCGAGCATGCGTTCTCGACGTCGCCGTGCATGCAGCGCTTTACCTCGATCACGACTCTCAGGCGCGACTTATGAGGACTTCGGCTCGCCGGAATCTCCACTTTGATGTCCATATTGCCGCTAAATCCCACTTGCGGCTCCCGATCAACGACTACCCCGTCATCTCCGCGCAAATCCCCTTGAAGCCAGCCGCCGATGACTCGCGTGATTTCGCGCTCCCGCTTGGGCTTCACGCTAGGTTCAGACCAGAATTCGGCGAGCTTCGGAAATTCACCAATCCGCATCTTCGCTTGGAGGCGCGTCAGTGAACAGATGATCGCCTGTCGTAATTCTCCCGAGTCACGGACGCGCAACGCATCCGCGGTTCTGACTATCTTCATAACCGTCCTCGGGCTGGGTTGGTCAGTAACCCACTTAGTTCGCAATCGCTGATCGACAGCGTCGCGTAGGCGCCATTTCATCATCAGGCGATTCTCATCCGCAACGATCTCAGACAGGCGTTTCAGTTCGGCGCGAGCCGATTTCGTTGCGCGTTGGACTAACATATTGAGACACGCGCGCTGAATGTCACCCAAGTGGTCGCGCGGGCGGAGTGACCCACCGCGTTTGTAATCACGAAGTCGAGCCGGTGGAAATAAGTCCACCAGCATTTCGTACAGCTCACCGAGCTGCTTATCATTTAGCTTTTCGAACCAATCGCCGAAATTGAAGCTAAGCAGATGGACGTACTTGGCGAAGACTCGTATTTGTTCCGCCCGAGAAGACTTCCGCAACCGTCCCATTGCGAGCTGCCAACCCACCTCTGGAAAACCGAACAAGCCCAAGAACGTGATAATACGCGCACGGGATGTGGTGGGATGCTTCAATGAGCGTTTCCAGCATTCCTTCCAGAGCGCCGCAGCATCCGGGCCTGCCAAGTCACGTAGCAGGGCGAACGAATAAGCAAGCCCTCGAGGCTCAGCTGCTCGACTCAGCGTAAAATCAAAAAATAGTCTTGTTAGATGCCGACCCCAGCACCGTCTGAACCTGCCGAACGAGTGAAAACCCGCACCCTGTTTGGCCTGATGGTGAAGCTCACGCCGAGCCCAATCGACACATGCTGCGGGACTCAGCTTGTACGCGAGGCACGATAGAGCGTCCAAGTCGGGTTCCCCGTTGTACGACTCGGCGAGGATTGCCGGGATCCACTCTCGGCGGACCGCAGACCGCAGTTTCGGGGACCGGAGAATACGTGAGTGCACGATTACCATCGCCCTGACTGCTGCCGTATCCGCGTGGTAAACGAAGCCCTTTTTACGGACCGGTATTCGAACCTCCAACAGGAAGCGCGAAGCCATTCGCCTCGCCAATTCTCTGTCGCGATCCGGCAGCTCGCGCCAGGCCGCAGTAGTTGTAAGATCATACGTGTCGCTGTGACCTTCCTTCGCCTCCCGACGCAATCGATCAAGAACGCGAACAAAAGCGATCCACCAGTTGAGCTTGTTGTTGCGCAGTTGCTCCAGAACTTCGGGGAGAGTAACTTTGCCTTTCGCTTCTTCTGCTTTACGCCGTTCTGTTCTTCGCCGCCAAACTTCGTGCCAACGTTCGACCGCGTGCGCCCGCCGCACGAGCGTCTCTTCCAAGCCAAAACGACGTGGCTTCGGCAGTTTCTGGCGAAAAGCGCGGACGGCGTGATAGGTACGAGTAACGTCAGATAGCGCCTCGGACGGAATCCCCTCGAAAAGCACCCGTGCAGCTAAGTGCGACCAAACACTCAACTGTTGACCCTTACCCGCCCGCACTTTCTTTAGAACCCAGTGGAAATCCTCACGCGTGGGCCAGAGATTGAACCTCAGGAATGAACTGTAGCGGCCATGTGCGCGCGCGACGAAGCCTTCTAGCAGTGTGCGTCGCCACTGACGCTCCCGCGCGACTGACATATCGTTGGGGCGCAACGCTTCCCAAGTTCCCCGCCAATCGTGGTGCTGCAGTTCGCTCGCTAGGAACCGAACGCAAGCACTTCGCATTCGCAGGTTGCTGTGGTGACGCAGCGCGAACTTGACCGCCGCTGTAACAATTGGGCGAATCGGGCCGGTCCGGTCCTGCCGCGTCCGTCGCCGTTCATACTCTTTCAAGATAGGCAGAACGTCCGCTTCGCGAATCGAATCTGGAAGATAGTGATGAAGCGCGTTGTAGTACACGCCGAACAAGTTCTCGTCTCTCGGTGTAAGGTATTTCAACACGGACGACACAGGCAGGTGCTTCGGGACCAGAAATCGCAGAGCAACTCCTTTCAGTTCCTCGTCCGTTGTGTGCCGGAGAATGTCTTTGAATTTCGAGGTATCTTTCGATGATGCCATCTCTGCGACAGCCAGCACAGCGGAATGGAGCACGCTTTCCTGCGCCTGATGCGACACCACGCGCCATAAGTCTTTTTTCAAGCTCCTGCAATTCGCAGCCCGTGCGATGTGAATGGCCGTTCGGCGAGCAACAATGTTGTATGAATCGCTGATGATGTACTTGCGGAGTAGCTTCGCGAGCCCTGGGTAGCGTAAAGAGCGATTCAACGTGCCGCTCATGTGCATATCCGTTGCTTCTCCCGACTCCAACTGAGCTAATAATCCGGCGATCGCGGCTCCCCGCGTCGCATCGTCTAATTCGACGCTGTCCGCTTCCAGAAGAAGTCGCGGCTCCCTTCGGGCTACATCATTACGGAAATCGCGATGTTCGATGGCAAGCCATGCCGAAAGCTCTCTGAATTGCGGCGACAGGTAGTCTTGGCTATCGATCCGCTGCATCAGGAGATTTCGCAACTGCGGCGCTGTACACCGACGCAGGTATTGTGCGGCCAAGAACTCAGCCATTTGTTGATGATCAACACCGAGGCGACCTGGACCGCAGGCCACAAAATGTGAGGTGTCGAGCGCTGCGAGAATCCGCGCCCTATCAACATCGACTGTTCCTTCGTGTAGGGGCTCAGCGCCGCCAATCAGCTCTGAGACATTCAAATCAGAGGGTTTGGCATCGATATCGGAGTCCCAAAGCACGTACGTTCTCCCAGAGAGTAGGAGTGCGGCGGAGATTCGGGCCACTACCGGCATTAGTTCGTTTACCGGAAACACGGCGCGTTGGGATCGTTCCAACACTTCCTGACGTTCGGGCTCGTGCTCCTCACACATGCGCATTGCCGCTCGCCGAAACAGTTCTCGTCGACTGTCTGGCAAACGCCGATGTTGACGAAACTCGTCCAAAAGCATCAGCAGGAGCTTCGGGCGGCCCGCCATCCAGGAGACGCGTCGCTCAATTACCGCCGTCTGAAACTTGTCGGCATTCAGACCGCTTTTTTCCGCGGCCAGCCTGACATCACGCCAGCGCAGAGGACATAACTCGAATGCTCCGCCTCGGCCATCAGCGGGCCACAGCGCGAAAAGCTGTTCGGCGCGGCTATCGCGCCAATCTGCGACGCGCGAGACCAAGACAAGGCGTGTTCTATCTGGCGGCTCGTTCCTCAGGCATTTTTGCAGAGTGGTCAGAAGAACGGGTAACCTCTGCAATGCCTCATCTAACCCGTCGAGCACCAACGTGATCTCACCGCCGGCTGCGCGCGCCCGCCGCCATTCGGCGGACTCAATCGTGTCATAGCGTACCTCATCGGGCGCCGCGAGACCACGCCCGGTCAGATGAATGATCGCGTCTTCAGGATCAGCGCCTTCGAGAAGTTCCTCGATCCACTGCTCGATGACGATCGTTTTGCCGAGACCGGGCTGTCCCAGAAGCGCGAAGCATCGCTTCTGCTTAAGTTCCGCGATAGTCTGCAGACCAGGATTTGCGAATTTTCCAAATTCATCCTCCGGGTCCGGGAGAATACCATCATACAGGCGAATCGTTGGAATGCCGGGATTCTCTCCCGTTCCGCGAAACGGGAGCCAAAACCGCGAGAACGGTAGGCGCTGGTTCGCAAGTAACTTCGGCACATTATTACATACCCGCACAATAATGATCGCGAAAGCCGATCGCCTATGAAGCCGGCGGCTTCACGCAGTTTTCAGCAACCAGATCACGAATCAGTTAAGACGCTGTGGGCATCGATCTGACTTCCGCTCGACACGCTTCCGCGAATGAGCGAAGCGGATCGGATCTGGCGCCATCGCGCACCAGGGCATGCCACTGTTCGAGGGAAAGATTGGGCGAAAAGTACTGTTCGGTAATCGATGCCAGGGCGCGTTCCGCTTCGGAAAGAACCTTGTCGGACGCGCAAATCCGGATGCGGTTCAGAAGCGCGTCGCCGGCGTGCTTCTCTCGCTGGAAGAAGAGCCCTTTCCAGCTGGCTGCAAGAAGCTCAAGAATCGCGACGGGTGGCGCGTTCGCGTAGGTGATTATCGAATTCTCTACTTCGCACACAAAGCTGCGCGCCAAATTGTCCTGGGACTGATCGCGCACCGGCGAGACGTTTATCGGAAGTGATCAATCGCCGCAGACTGACAGCGCTAACAAGGAGCGGCGGTTTACAAACCGCCGTCTTGAAACCGGCGGTCTGGAGAGCGCCGCTCCTTGAATTATCGCAGCCGAAATGCGGCGTCCCGCCTACGCTCGGCTACGGCGCGGCAAGCGCGGCGTGCCGAGGTTTGGCAGAAGCGCGGTGAGCAGGCCAATCAGCGGCAGATAGGAGCAGACGTGGAAGACGAACGCTATGCCGTGGCGATCGGCCATGGCGCCGAGGACGGCGGAGCCGATGCCGCCCAGTCCGAAGGCGAGGCCGAAGAAGAGGCCGGACATTGTGCCTACTTTCCCGGGGACGAGCTCCTGCGAGTAAACGAGGATGGCAGAGAAGGCCGAGGCGAGGATGAGCCCGATGATCGCGCTTAGCATGGCGCACCAGAAGAGATTTGCGTAAGGGAGCGCGAGAGCGAACGGCGCCACGCCGAGGATCGATACCCAGATCACAGCTTTACGCCCGATCCGATCGCCGACCGGCCCGCCGAGAAATGTGCCTGCGGCAATGGCGGCGAGGAAGATGAAGAGATGCAACTGCGCGTCCCGAACTGACAGGCTGAATTTCTGGATGAGGAAAAACGTGTAGTAACTACTCATGCTCGCGAGATAGAAATACTTCGAGAAGACGAGCACGATCAGGATGCCTAACGAGAAGATCACGCGTTGGCGGGTTAGTCCTGGGTCGCGATGCAAGGCAGGGCGGCGTTTCGCCGCGTGATGATGCGCGAGGTTGTTGCGATACCAGACGCCAATCCGCGTGAGCACGACAATGCCAAGGAGCGCCAGCAACGAGAACCAGATGACCGATTTTTGCCCGCGATAGACGACGATAGCCGCGGCGAGCAATGGCCCGAGTGAGCTGCCGGCATTTCCGCCGACTTGGAATACCGATTGGGCGAAACCGAATCGCCCGCCCGAGCTCAGGTGCGCGACGCGCGATGCTTCCGGATGAAAAACGGAGGAGCCGATCCCGACGAAGGCCACCGCCACGAGAACGAGCGTGAGATTTGGCGCGATCGAAAGCAGGACCAGACCGACCAGCGTCGAAGCCATTCCGAGCGCGAGCGAGAAAGGCTGCGGACGTTTGTCGGTGAACGCGCCAACGAACGGTTGGAGCAATGACGCGGTGAGCTGGTTCGTCAGGGTGATCAGGCCGATGTGGCTGTAGTCGAGTCGCAGCTCCGTTTTCAGGATCGGGTAAATTGCCGGGATCAACGACTGAAGCGTGTCGTTTACGAGATGGGAGAAGCTGAGGGCAAAGAGAATGCCGAGTACCGGCGCGGCTGCGCCCGGTTCGACCTCGTCGACACAGGCGGGCGGGCTGTTCCCAGGCGCTTCAGATGTTGGGCGCATCGCGATATTGTGAACGCACTTGGGCCGGGCGTCGCGTGGATTCCGGCTGGCGTCTGATTAGCAGGGCATCCATCGCGCATTGGGTGCCGAGCGCGCGGTCTAATTCTTCTGTAGCCGCTTCGCTGTGCGAAGCGCGAGAGCGACGTCGATAGCTAAAGAATGCGCGGTCCATAGAGCCGCGGCTACAGAAGACGGCTCGCGATTCAACGCTTCGGCTTGAGCAGCGGAAACAGGATCACGTCGCGGATCGATTCCGCGCCGGTCAGCATCATCGTTAGTCGATCGACCCCCATTCCGAATCCACCCGCGGACGGCATGCCGTGTTCGAGCGCGAGCAGGAATTCTTCGTCGATCTTTTGCGTCTCTTCGCCGGCCTGTTCGAGCAAGCGCCGGCGTTGGGTCGTCGGGTCGTTCAACTCCGAATAACCGGGAGAAATTTCCTGCCCGTTGATGATGAGCTCATACACATCGACGAGCGAATCGTCCTCGGCATTCTGCTTGGCCAGCGGCACCAGCTCCTTCGGGCAATGCGTCACGAAGAGCGGATCGAATGTTTTTTCTTCCACCAGCTTTTCGAAAACCTGCTGCGTCACTTCGTAATCCGCCAGGCGTGGATTGATCTCGACGCCGAGCTCAACGCAGCGCTCCCGGCGTTTCTCGCTCGTGTAATCGAACCAATGCGGATCGATTTCGCGGATCAGATCGCGATAGCGCGCGCGGCGCCACGGCCGCGCCAGGTTGATCGAACGAATCAGATTACCATCGGCATCCCGATGCTCGATTTGGAGGGGCGAGCTCCCGCGAGCCTGGATTTCGGACGGCGTCGCGGGATCTCCGCCCTCCATTTCGTGAACCTTCGCTGCGAGGTGGCAGATCAATTCCTCGACCAGGTCCGCGATCTTCTCGAAATCGGCGTAGGCCCAATACCCTTCAAGCATGGTGAACTCCGGGTTGTGTTTTCGAGAAATTCCTTCATTCCGGAAATTTCGGTTTAGCTCGAACACCTTGTTGTAGCCGCCGACGAGAAGGCGCTTGAGGTAAAGCTCCGGCGCGATGCGAAGATAAAGCTCGAGACCGAGCGCTTTGTGATGGGTGCGAAACGGCTCAGCCGCCGCGCCGCCCGGCACCGCCTGCAACATCGGCGTCTCCACTTCGAGAAACCCGCGCTCTTCCATGAAATGCCGGATCTCGCGTACGATCGCGATCCGCTTTTCTAAAACCGCGCGCGACTGTTCGTTCGTGATCAGATCGAGGTAGCGTTGCCGGTAACGGGCCTCGACGTCCTGCAAGCCATGCCATTTTTCCGGCAACGGCCGGAGCGATTTTCCGAGAAGCTCAAGCGAATGGACTTTGATGGTGGCCTCGCCGGTTTTGGTGAGGAAACAGGTTCCTTCCACGCCGATGAAATCCCCCAGATCGACCAGCTTGAATAACTCGATCGTCTCCGGGCCGACTTCCTTCGCGTGGATGTAAACCTGCATCCGCCCGGTCGAATCGCGCAGATCGACGAAGTGGCTTTTGCCCATGTCGCGATGGGCGGTGATGCGCCCGGCGAGACGCAGAGTTGCGCCTTCGCTGAATTTTTCGCGCACCTCGGCGATGGATCCGGAAGTTTCGTAGCCGCGACCGAACGGGTTCGCGCCGCGCGCCTGGAGCGCCTCCAGTTTTTCGCGGCGTTGCGCTATAAGATTGTTTTCATCTTCCATCGTGAGCGACCGAATCTAGAGCGACGCGTCAAAATGAACAGCCTCAAAGAAGATCTCACACGAAGGTCACAAAGGAACACAACGGCGAATGCGGATGGAGGCGGGAGCATTCTGCGGGCTCGCCGGAGCTCGACCCTCCAATTCTGCCCCTTCGTAACCTTTGTGCCTTTGTGTGAGGTCTTCTAGTCCGACCAAGCCAATATTCATTTGCAAAAAAAACCGAGGCCATGGCATACTCTCGCGCGTCTCAGCCCGACCGAATCGGGCTCGCAGCGCCCCTTTCCTTATGGAAGTCGACCTGCCACAAACCACCTCCAAAATCGACGGGCCTCTCGTCAAACAATTTTCGATTTTTCTGCCCAACAAAGTCGGCGCGATGCTCGACGTGGTGAAGCTGCTCCATACCCACAGCACCCATGTCGTTGCGCTGAGCATTTCGGAATCGACCGACTCCGCCATCGCGCGAATCATCGTGAGCGATCCGGAGCAGGTGGAGCAACTGTTTAAGCAGCATAACGTCGCATACGGGTTCTGCTCCATGGTCGTGGTGGAATTGCGCGAGGTGGCCACGCAACTTGCGAAACTGCTGGCCGCCCTGCTCATGGCCGAGGTGAATGTGCATTTCACTTACCCGCTCCTGACTCATCCCCGCGGGTTCGCCGCGCTCGCCCTGCATGTGGACGATACGGATTGCGCCTCATCGGTTCTGCTGGGCGAGGGATTCAAGCTGCTAAGCCAGGCGGATATTTCGCGATAGCGATCCTGCTCCTGATCTTGATCCTGCTCTTGCTCCCCGGGCGAATGTGGAAAATCAGGAGCAAGATCAGGATCAAGAGCAGGAGAGGTGAATTGACCCCTTTGCGCCCCGTCGAATCCAAGGCATAATTCCCGGCATCGTTTATGGAAGCAGAAGCCATCTCTCCGACTCCGCCTCCGGATAAGGTCCTCCGGATTGCGATCCTGTTGGTGATCGCCTTCGGCGCGGCGGAACTGGCCGGTCTCGGTGTTTTTTATATCGGCCGCTGGCGTGCTGAATATGTCGCGGCGCACCCGAAGGTCACGGTCCCGGCGACGACGCCCGCTGCCGTTACGACAGCGCCCCCGGTTGCTGCAGTCACGACTCCGCCGCCGGCCACAACCCAAATTACTCCGAGCGCCGCCGCGCTTTCCGTAGCGGAGCGCCTCCTGAAGGAAGCGACCGAGTTGCGCGACAAGGGCGACACGACCAATGCGCTGGCCCGCCTCCAGGACGCATCCCAGCGCGATCCGAAAAACGCCAGCGTGCTCGCCGAGATGGCGATGATTTACGAATCGATCCAGCTTTTCGATCGCTCGAACGAAACCTGGAAGAAGATCCAGGAGATCGGCCCTTCCGCCGGACCGCTCTACGAACTCGCCGACATGAAACTGAAAACGGGCGCAACGCCCCCGGCGCCAACCACCACGACCGGGCCGGGCATGGCCGGCTCTTCGCCGCTCGATGCCGGCACGAATCGCAATGATGCGGACGGCATTCCTGATGGTTCCACCTTCGGCATCACGGAAGTGACGGCGGTCGATAGCCCGGACGCGGAGTCGGAAACCAACATGAAGCTGAAGATCAGCGTCAAGTCGCGACCGAACACGCCGATCGATCACACGAAGGTCAAGATCCAGGTCTTCTTCTATGACACCTTGGACAACAAGGAAGTGGTCCTGACCGACGCGGATGTCAGTTACGAATGGCTCACCCCGCGCCACGATTGGAAGGACACGAACCCGGAGATTTTGGCGGTCACTTATCTGCGAGCGAAGAAAACGGTTTCATCCGATGCCGAGCTCTCCGCCGCCGCGGCGGCTGTGACGCCTTCCGCGAGCGGGAAGAAAAAAACGCCGAGCAAGAAGGAGCCGGCCACGCAATTGCCGGGTGAAGGCGGTCACCGGAAATATCTCGGCTACATCGTGCGGATTTATTACAACGATCAGTTGCAGGCTGTGCGCGCCGATCCGACCAAACTTCTCAATCTGTTCCCGCCGCCTTTCACCGCTCCCTCGCAGTGATGCAACTGCTCATCGTCCACGACGACGCTGAGGTAGGGGAGCAGTTAGCAGGGATGGTGGCAGATTATTCCGAGCACCAAGGCGACCGGGTGGAAAGCGATGCCGCGGCGCTGGGTTGGGCGGAGAAACATGGGCACTGCGAGCTCTTGCTTGCGCAATTGGAAGGGCCGGGCGTCGATGGCCTGACTCTGGGCGGATCGCTCAGCGAAATTTTTCCCGGGTTGCAAACAATGTTTCTGCCGGCCTATCCGGCCGCGGAGCAGCGCCTCGAGATCGCCAAGACAAAAGTTTTTCCGGAACCGATCGATGGCGATCGCGTGCTCGAGGCCATCGAAGCCGCCGCGGCGGGCAGTCCGGATGCGCCGGATTTGTTTCAGGTCCTGGACGTCCTCCAGATGTGTTGCCTGAGCAAACGCAGCGGCGCCCTCCAGATCGTGAACGAAAAACAGAACGGCATCGTGTATTTGCGCGATGGGAAAATCGTTCACGCCGAGAGCGCGGTGCTGCGGGGAACGGAAGCGCTGTTGGAGATCGCCGGTTGGGACGAAATCGAATTCGCCTACGAATTCTCCATTCGCGCGCCCGAAACGATCTCGATGCCGTGGGACGAAGCACTGATCGAAGCGGTCGTTCGACACAAGAAGAGCAAGCCGGGGGAGAATGCCGCGCCGAGAGTCGAGTCGCCGCCGGAACCGGAAAACGCGCCACCGCCGAAGCCTGCCAGGCGCGGTTTCTTCGCCTCGCTCCGAAGAAGCTGAGGCGTCCTCACCACATTGTAGCCACGGCCCTGTGGGCCGTGTTATTCTAGCCGCCGATGAAATTGATCGTCCACCTGGCCGCGTTGCTTTTTCTCGCCACGGCGACGCAGGCCCAGATCCAGGTGGAATTAAGATTTCAGCGTCTTCAATACATCGCGCACGAGCCGATCGTCGCCACGCTCAAGATCGCGAACCTCGCCGGACGCGACGTCGATTTGCATGACGAGAACGGCCAGCATTGGTTCGGCTTCGAAGTTACTGCCGGCGAAGGGCATCTTCTCGCGCCGTTTAAGCAGGCGGCAGCGGAACCGCCGCTGCACGTGGAAGCGGGCAAAACCGTTACTCGCAAGATCAATCTGACGCCGGTTTTTCCGGTGCACGATTTCGGCGCCTATCACGTCCGGGCGAACGTTTACTTCGCGGACCTGAACAAATATTTTTATTCCGCGACCAAAGTTTTCCAGGTCACGGACGCCCGGGCCATCTGGCAAAAGACGGTCGGCGTTCCGGATGGGATGCCGGGCGCGGGTGAGGTGCGCACCTACTCGCTGCTCTCGAACCGCTTCTCCGACCACACCGCGCTTTATGTGCGGGTGGAAAACAAAAACAGCGGCGCGGTTTACAGTACCTTCTCGTTAGGCCGGGTAATCGCCAACGAAGAGCCGCAGGCCGAGATCGATCGCGCTAATCAGCTCCATGTTCTTCATTGCGCCGCGCCGCGAAGTTGGACTTACTCCCACATCGGTTTGAACGGCGAACTTTTGAGCCACTCTACTTTCATGGAAACAAAATCGCGTCCCCGTTTGCGGCCTGCGGCGGATGGCGCTATCGCGGTGAGTGGTGGAATGCTCAACGTCCCAGTGGCCGAGGCCGTGCGCAGCCCCGCCCCGAAATTGTCCGCGCGGCCGCCCGGCGCCGCCCGCGACCAATAAGAACTACTTCCAGCTTTTGATGAATCATCACCGCCTTACTTTACTCTCCGCCTTCGCCAGTTTTATCGCGCTCGCTTCCGTAACCTTCGGGCAATCGAGGACGATCGTGCTCGATGCCGGCCATGGCGGCTACGATCGCGGCGGCGTTCCGGGCCAGCGCATCAGCGAGAAGGACAAGACCCTCGATGTTGCGCAACGTTTGCGGCGCCTCCTGCAAGCAAGCGGCTATCGCGTGATCATGACCCGCGATAGCGACGTTTTTGTGCCGTTGCCGACGCGAGTGGCGATCGCCAATTCCTATCGCGGCGCGAGTTTCATCTCGATTCATTTCAATTGCGCGTCACGTGTCGGGGCGAACGGGATCGAGACCTATTATTATCGCGGCGACAGCGCGTCGCTCGCCGCCAGTATTCATCGCAACGTGGTCTCGAGCGCGCCTTCGGAAAATCGCGGCATCCGCCGCCGGGGCTTTTACGTGCTGCG
The DNA here is from genome assembly GCA_041167325.1 of Verrucomicrobiota bacterium. Lineage (GTDB taxonomy): Bacteria > Verrucomicrobiota > Verrucomicrobiia > Chthoniobacterales > UBA10450 > AV80. Next base: position 150,089 of record JBEEHH010000021.1, read on the forward strand.
ACGGACCGCCATTCCCTCGGTCCTGGTCGAATGCGGTTTCCTGACCAACCCAACCGAAGGCCGGCTCGCGCAGACGAGCGATTACCGGCAAAAATTAGCGGAACAAATTGCGCGCGGCATTCGGCGGGAGCCGGCGCCTTCCCGGCCGCTCACCGCGAGTTTGAGAAGCGTCTCGCTCGGGAACGATTTCGTGCGCGTGCCGGCGGAGAGGTTCTCAACCCATCGCAAGCGCTCGTCGAAATCTTCTCGCCACTCTGCGAGCCGGAAGAAGAAGAGCAGCACCGAGAGCGACAAACCGAGGAAGAAAACGAAGAAAAAGAAGTCGGAGGATTAATTGGATTTCCCGATCGTAAGCGCGGCGGCGATGCGGGCGGCCGAAGAGGAGGCGTTCGCACGCGGCGTGGAAGCGGAAGCTTTGATGGACCAGGCGGGCGCAGGCGTCGCCCGATGTGTTCGCGAATTCTTTCCGAATCCAGGGACCGCGGTTGTTTTCGCCGGCAAAGGCCACAACGGCGGCGACGCGCTGGTGGCCGCCGCGTGTCTGAAAAAATCGGGATGGGAGATCGACCTTCGGTTGATCTTTCCCGAGGAAGAATGCGCGGAACTCACGCGCAAGAAAATCGCAGACCTCCAGGAAACCCAATGGGGGAGCCCCGAAAGGTTTCGGGGCGACTCGCCGCAAACGCACCGACGATTGATCGTGCTCGATGGTTTGCTCGGCCTCGGCTCGAAGCATCTATTGCGTGAGCCGGTCCGTGCGGCGGCGCAGGAGATCAACCGGCTGCGTTGCGAGCAAAAGGCCTACGTGTTCGCGGTGGATCTTCCCACCGGTTTTGAGGGCGATACGGGCGAAGCCGATCCGGAGGATTGCGTCGTCGCGGATTTCACCATCACGATCGCGTTCGCCGAGCACGGTCTGGTGGCCGATCGCGCGATCGATCTTGTCGGCCGCATTGTAGTAGTTCCGCTGCCCGAGCTGACGATCGCTCCAGTTCCGCTCAACGATCTGCTGGCCACTGCGCCTTCGCTCAGCTCGCTTTTGCCAAGGCGGAAATTTAACGCCTACAAAAACGAGTTCGGCCGCATCGGAGTCGTCGCGGGTTCGCAGGGATTTATCGGCGCCGCGCTCATGACGGCGCAAGGTGCTCTTCGCGGAGGCGCCGGCCTTGTGGAAATTTTCGTCCCGAAAGAAATCTATCCGATCGTCGCCGCCGCTGCGCCGGCCGAGGCAATGGTCAAACCGGTCCGTTCCTACCGGGATTTGCTCGAGGAGAAGATTGACGTTTGGGCGCTCGGTCCTGGTTTGGGAAAAACGCAGGCGAAAGATATTTCGAAACTGATCGAGCGTGCGAACCAGCCAATGGTGGTCGATGCCGACGGTCTGAACATTCTTGCGGACGAAGTTGATCTGCTGAAGCGCTGCGCCGGTCCGCGCCTTCTCACGCCGCATCCCGGCGAGATGAAACGATTGATGGATCCCGGAAAAATGTCGCGCGCAGGTTTGGCCCGGACTTTTTGCGACCTCTTTCCCGTAGCGCTGCTGCTGAAGGGGGCGAGGACGATCGTCTGCCAAAAAGGATTTGCGGTCAGTTACAATTCGACCGGCCACCCCGGCATGGCGACCGGTGGAATGGGCGACGTCCTGACCGGCGTTTGCGCGGCGTTAGTTGGACAAGGCCTTTCACTTTACGATGCCGCGCGCGTTGGCGCCTGGGTTTGCGGCCGTGCCGCGGAGATCGCAATCTTCGAGAAAGGTGAAAGCCAGGAGTCGCTCCTGCCGCGTGATGTTCTCAAAAACCTAGGCGCAGCCTTCAGCGAGCTTCATCAAGGAGCAGCGATCTCCAGACTGCCGATCTAATAAGAACGGCGGTTTGCAAGCGCCGTTCCTTGACGCTCACTGTTTCTGTTTTTCGCTCAGTTTCTGGAAGCGCGGATCGTTTCGAATGGGATCCCACGCCGGATCGAGACGCAACACGGCTGGCGATAGGACAAGGCCGGCAGGCATCTCCAGCAGTTGGCGCAGAATCGATATCGCCTCATCGGTGTTGCCAACGCGGGCCTGGAGTTCGGCGAATTGTTCCAGATAGGAAGGCCCATCGAACGCGTCCTTGGAAACAGGAAGTAACTCGAGAGCTTTCTGGCCTTCGCGGAGCGCATCAGCTTTGCGTCCCATTCCTGCATAGGCGCGCCCGAGCGAAAGATGCAGCGAAGGTTCGCCCCCGCCTGTTTTGATCCTCTCTTCCAGCAAAGGAATTGCCGCCGCGAACGCAACCCGCGCTGCTTCCGTTTGACCGGCCGCCTCGAGGGTCTGCCCGCGTAACGTGCTCGTCGCGACCGGGCGATGCGCGGGATTGGTGCGGATCCAATCCGGCGCGCCGTCGAGCAATCTCACTGCCTCGGGCAGTTGCCGCAACCACATCGCGACCCTGAAGCGGGAATAGCGGACCTGTCCGGTGGGATCAACATTTGCCGGGATCCGGGAGAGCGCGACCTTCGCTTGAGCCGCATCGCCAGAGTTCAGCGCGTGGAAGGCCGCGGTCCCGCAAAGCCCTCCCCAGTAATCGGGTTGAATCGCCAGAGCGCGCTCGAGATAACCGAGCGCCTCGTCGTAACGCCGGGAAGGAGCGAGCGAGTAGGCAATGGATTCGGGGATGTTCGGATTTCTTGGATCGAGTGTGGCCGCCCGCGAGAACTCTTTAATGGCCGATTCCCATTCACCACGCCGCCGATGGATCGAGGCAATGGCGATGCTGACCCCCGCGTCGTTAGGCAAAAGCTTCCGAGCGAATTCGAATTCCGCCATGGCGGTTGCGAAATCCCGCCGGCCCCAGTAGGCGACGAAGCCGAGAGCGAGATGAGCTTCAGCCAATTGCGGATTGAGCTCCATCGCCTTCCGCGCCGCCTCTGCCGCCAAGTGCACGCGCTCAGGCGAATCGTCCACACTGAACCAATGCGCCCAGGAATGCGCAAAGGACATCTGGGCGTAAGCCAACGCGAAGCCGGGATCTTTGGCGATGGCTTCCTGGTAGAGAGCGATCGCCTGGGGAATGGCGTGGGCGGGGTCCCCGTTGCCAGCATCGACCTGACGCACGAAGTAGCCCGCTTTTAGATACAGTTCATGCGCTTCCGCGCTCTGGGTTGGAAGCTGACCTAACGACTGCTTGTCGTCCGCGGAGAGCTTCGTCTTGAGCGAGGTGGCAATCTTTTGGGCAATCTCGCTTTGGACGCTGAATATGTCCTTGAGCTCGCGATCGTAGGTATCAGACCAGAGATGGGCATCGGTTGTCGCATCGATCAATTGCACGATCACGCGCACCCGATCGGTAGCACGCTGGACGCTGCCCTCCAGGATTGTCCCCGCGCCGAGCTCCGTCGCGACCTGCCGAAGATTATCCGGACGGCTCTTGTATTTCGCCGTCGAGGTCCGGGAGATGACGCGGAGATCGTTGATCTTCCCGAGGGTGGAGAGGATCTCATCCTGGATGCCATCAGCGAAAAACGCATTGTCCGGATCACGACTCAGATTCTCAAAAGGCAACACGGCAATGCTCTTCGCCGTTACCGCCGGCGACTTCACGATCATCGACGACGAAGATTTCGCGCGGATAAACTGAAAGACGAGCAGCGCCGCGGCAGCGACCGCGACGCTCACAATCAGCGCCGCGAATTTCCGCCTGCTCCAGTATGGGATAACCTCGTTAGGTGAAAGGTCCTCCGTCCGCTTCATTCCCTCCGGCGTCATCTCGAACGCCCAGGCGATGACGAGCGCGAGCGGGAATCCGGCCGCGACCACAGCGACAAACACTTTCATTACCCAACCCGGCGCTTCGAAGGTCGGAAACAAAATCGAGCCCGCCTGAATCAACAGCCAGGCGATGACTGCGTATGCGACCGCAACCTTGTAAACATTGCGCCGCTTCAGCTCGGCGAAGAAGTTCTTTGGATTCATGGCGCGATGCATTCGAAATCATCCGCGCCCTTCGCTCGACAAAAATCCCCCCAGCCGGCCGCGCGCCAATACTCCGGCAGCTTCAGAGCGCGCACCAGTTCATGGAACCTTGGCTCATTCCACAGCGGACGAAAAACGGGCGCCCAGAGCAAAGCGGAATCGAGGCCGGTCGGTGAACGGAAATCGAACCACAACGCGTCGAGCGCAACCTCGTTTTGTTTCGCAAAAACTGCGACAGCCGCGAACGCCAGGCCGGCGTGCCCGCTCAGTTCTCCGCTCGATGTGCGCGTTTCCGCGAATGCGATTTGCAAGCGGGAGATCGAGCTTGAATCGCCGGCGACGGAAACCAGAGCGTTGTCCATCGCCGCGAGCAATTTTTTATCGGCGGGAAGCGGCCATTCCATTGGCGCCCGGGCGAGGACGCGCCGGGCTCGATCGGCTTCGCTGCTGGAGAGCGCCTGAAGCAGTTCCACTCGACTTTGAAAGTTTTGAATGCTTCGGCTGATTGTTTTTGACCGCTCGATCCCATCAAGGCTTTGAGCCATCTCACCACGAAACAGATGAACGAGGCTCTCGAACAAAGGAGGAATCCACGCCAGCGGTTCAAGCTCAGACGCCCGCCTGGTTTGCGCTACGGAAGCGTCAAGGTGGCCAACGGTCAGGAGCAGGGCCGCATAATGCGAATGGGTCTCGGCCTCGCCTGGACTGAGTTCCACCGCGCGCCGACTCTCGGCTTCCGACTCGAGCAACTGGAACCGGTCGCGCAGCACATCCGCCAGCGCAGAGTGAGCGGTCGCGTTTGAACCGTCGAGAGCCAGCGCCTTGCGAGCCGCCTTCTCGGCGTCATCGAGCGATTCTTTCATTGGGGCCAGCTCAAAGAAACGGCCTGCGGCTCGGACGTTGGCTAGCCACGCCCACGCTTTCCCGAAACCCGGATCTCGCTGGACGGCTTGATCGAGGAGCGTGTTAGCGCGCCGGAGGCTCTCCCGTGTGCGCAGCGCAATCAGAGTTCGCGCCTCAACATAATTTTCGTAAGCGACCATGTCCTGGGTGGGCGGTTCTGATTTATCTCCAGCCGCGACCTTGAGTTGAACGGAAAGCGCATCGGCAATCGCGCGGGCAATTTCCTCCTGGATGGCGAACACATCGTCCAGCTTGCGGTCGTAGGTTTGGGACCAAAGGTGATAGCCGTCGCCCGTGCGAACGACCTGAGCGGTAATGCGAAGTCGATCACCCGACTTGCGGACGCTGCCCTCCAGAACGTGCGCGACGCCGAGAGTGGCGCCGATCAGTCGCAGATCGCTATTCTTTTCCTTGAAGGCAAACGATGAGGTGCGGCCGGGTACTTTCAATTCGGTGATTTGGGCGAGGCGATTTAGGATCTCTTCGGTGAGGCCGTCCACGAAATAGTCGTTTTCCTTATCGCTGCTCATGTTCACGAACGGGAGGACGGCGATGGATTTGCTGTTCGGCGGCGACGCCACTGTCTGCGGCGCCGGTGCTACCGCCGATGTGACGACAGTTTTGTTTCGAAGCGTTTGAAACAAAAGCAAACCGAGCGCGGCCAGAGCGACCGCGATAATAACGCCGGTTAGTTTCCGCCCAGTCCCACGGGTGGTGGACTCGTTAGGTGTAACCTCTTCCGCGCGGACGATGCCTTCCGGTGTGATCTCAAAAGCCCAGGCGAGAATGACCGCGATAGGCAATCCCACCGCAAGGGCCATGATCAAGACCTTCATCGTCCAGGCCGGTGCCTCAAAAGAAGGGAGAACGATCGAGGCGCCTTGGAGGAGGAGCCAGGCAACAACCGCATACGCGACCGCGACCTTGTAAACATTGCGCCGCTTCAGCTCGGCAAAGAAGTCTCGGAGATTCATGGCGCTTACCGCGCCGCCATTTCTAGCGGGACAGGCGACGCTGAAACAGTGAAATCGCCCGGGTTGTTTTCGGCGAATTTCGCGAGTGCGCGACGCCGCTCGGGGGACGGCGTGGTCGGGCTCGGACTAGTCAACTCCAGGCTTGAGCTGGCGTTCGTACTCCGCGCTGTCGAAATGGCCTTTCGATTCTGCGATGAGACTGTCGTTGTCGATCGTCCAAAGTTCGTAGCCGCTGATCCGAACGCGCTTCCCCGTGCCGCCCGGCCCGGTGTTCGTTCCCGTTAATGTCCAATGGAACTTCGTTCCGTCCGATTCGCCCGAGACATCATCCATCGTCACGATCATGTCCGGAAACGTTGTCATGAACGATTGCGCTTCCTTGGCAATCGCGGAGCGTCCAACTGCGGGGGGCCCGTTGTTAATGCTAATTGAGCCGCGCTCAGCGAAGAACGCTGCAACGCTCTCAGGAGTTTGGCTACACCACGCCTCGGCATATCGCTCTGCGAATTTGGTTAACTCGACCAGTGTCATCGTAATCGCTGAATCAGCGCACGAGCAGGTCAAGCTGGCGCACATCGAGACCGGCCTCGCGATAGTACTTCCGAGTCAGCTCCAGAGCGGTGAATCCGTCCTCAAAGGCAGCAAAACCACCGTCTACCGCCTTGTCCAGATAGATGAGGCCGCCCTCGACTATAAAAAGGATCAGCGCTGCCTCTGGTGAGTCGTCGGTAATCACCAGGGTGTGAGCCTCTCCGGCGGGTTCGTAGATAAATGTTCCCGGCTTTGCGATCCAGTCATGCTCCAGGTATCGCCAGTGACCACGCATCGTGTAGCCACGCACGGTGCCAACGTGGTAGTGAGTGCCCAGCCTGGCGCCGGGGAGACCTTTCAGAACGACGCTGAATCCTCCAGATGTGACATTAAAGCAGCACGGCTGGAACCAAACGCCTTCCGCATAAGGAACCCAGAGGCGGTTGTCCTCCACGTCGATGTTGGCAATGAAATGTTCGCGGCTCCTTTGAGTCGCATCGAGGCCGTCGGTGAAACTGCTGAAGGCAGTGATTGGCATATGTCTCCTATTGTGGGCCAGCTACTGTGGATCCCCTTCAGCTCGAATTACTTTTTCTCGGGTGCCGCGGGCGCTGGTGAAGATGATGCAGGTGCGGCCGGCAAATCGGAACTGAACATGTCGGCGGCGACTTTCCATTTGCCATCGGCTTGTTTTTTCCAAACCTCGCAGTACTTCCCTGTATCCTTGGCGCCATCTTTCATCGTCATCGCGTAGGTGCCGATCAAATAGCCCATGTCGCCGGACTTCGCGATTTCCACGCGAGTGGTTTTCCAACTGATATTCGTCAAGCTTTCGAGAAATCCTTTCCACAAAGTTCGAATGCCAGTCTTCGATGTGACCATCGATTGGTTCGGCGGCAGCACCGTGGCGTCGTCGGCATAAAAGGAGACCGTCTTATCGACATCTTTCGCTGCTGCGACTTTCGACCATTCCGCATCGGCGTCACGAAGAGCTTGCTCCATCTTCGTGTCCGCCGCTGCCGCCGTGCCGACGAATATAAATGAAAGCAGAGCGATGCAGCCAGCCAGGATTAACCTTTTTGTTTTCATGGCTCCATCGAGCCGGGAATCGCTCCAATCGTCAACGCTTTTCCAGCTAACCGCCGCTCGGTGCGAAACTTTTCGCAGCCGATCATCGCGCCAACCCTGTAAACATTGCGCCGCTTAAGCTCGGCAAAGAAATTGCCTGGATTCTTCACTCGTTAGGTCAACGGCGCGCGGGTGAGCTGTTGGCTGGTTGAGGAAGAAGCGAAGCGACGATTGTCTCGAAGCCCGGATCACCGCGCAGAGCATCCCATTCCGGATCGAAGCGCAGAGAGCCGTAGTCGATGCCAAGTGGAATCTTCGATAGCTCTTCCAATTGCCGGAAGGCGTGCTCGCGGTCGCCGAGTCTGCTGTAAACCATTGCCTCGTGTAACAGTATTACCACTCGTTGGAGAGGGTCCTTTTCCAGATCGAGAGCTTTCTGGATTTCGCGCAAGGCTTCCTCTTGGCGACCTAGGGCAGCGTCCACGATCGCTGCTTGCGAGAGATACAAGCCATCACGAGGATGATTTGCGATGAGCGTTTCGCAGCCTTTCCGTGCGTCAAGAAATGCCGCGCGCGCTTTTTCCGGGTTTCCTTCGGCGCGCGCCACTTCGCCTTCAAAAAGAGGGTCAGGTGCCAGGTCCTCTCGATTTGCGAGGTGCACCCTAGAAGCGATCGCATTTCTTGCATCCTCATAGTTCCGTTCGCACATGGCGGTGCCATACCAAAGCAGAAACAACTCGGGAGTTTTCCTCTTATCGGCGGGCATCGCGTTGACCGACGCGCGAGCCGTTTTCAAGTCGCCTGCCTGCAGAGCCGCCTCGCCCTTGCGCAACTGAAAGGTGCTGGCCGCAGCAGGAAAATCGGCGATCGCCCGATCCGCCACCTGGATCGCCTCTGCGTACCGACGCACCATCACATAGGTAGAACAGGCTGTCACCCTGGGGCCCATCTCGCGCGGATTAAGCTCGACCGCCTTTGCGATATGGCGCACTGCGTCCGTCCAGCGGCCCAGGCGCCGTTCGATTAACCCGCTGAGAATAAGGACCTCGCTACTATTCGGCAGGAGACGGGCAGCCATTTCCAATTCCTCCAGCGCGTGGTCGTAATCGCGATTTCCATAATAGTAGAAGTGAGCTTGAGCGAGGTGGGTTTCGCCAGCCTCGGGAGCCAGTTGAATCGCTTTTTGAAGCGCAGTTTCGGCACGCGCGCGATAGATAGCCTGCCTCTCATCAGTCCAATATCTAGCGAGGTTCACTTCAGCTAATAAACAATAGGCGAGCGAGAACGCCGGGTCGCGAGCGACAGCTTTCTCCAGCAGAGCTCCCGCCTGCGTCGACCTTTCATCGCTGCTCGCGTCGGCCTGCGGATCGACGTTGTGCACCAATTCCTTCGCCTGGAGATAAAGGTCGTATGCTTCCAAGTCTTGCGTCGGCTTTTTTGCGATGGCGGTTTTCTCGCCCGCTGAAATCTTGGCACGAAGCTGGTCGGCGATGTGTTGCGCGATCTCACTCTGGATCGCGAAAACGTCGGCGAGATCGCGATCGTAATGTTCGGCCCAGATATGTGCGTCTGTGCGTGCGTCAAGCAACTGCGCGGTAACGCGGATGCGATTGGACGTGCGTTGGACACTGCCTACCAGGACATGGGCCACGCGAAGTTGTTGCCCAATTTCACGGAGATTACGCGTGACCACATTCTTGTACTGCATCACACTCGTGCGACTGATTACTTTGAGGTCGGCCACCTTCGAAAGGTCGGTCAAGATTTCGTCCTGCACGCCATCGGCAAAGAAAGAGTTAGCCTTGTCCTCACTCAGATTTTCGAATGGCAGAACGGCGATCGATTTCAGAGGCACATCAGCGGCATCCATCGTACTGCGGGCGGTATAACGCCCCAGGAAGAACAAAGCCGCCGCTAACACTCCCGCGAGCAGCGCCACGTAAATCCAGGCACGGTTGTGCGAGCGCTGTGGAGACACTGTATAGGTGTTTTCGCGTCTTACTCCTTCGGACGTTAGATCGAATGCCCAGGCGAGAATCATCGCGACGGGGAAACCGATGATTGTCATCACGACAACCGCAGAGGGGATCCAATCGGGGAGATGGAGCAGGGGAACCGTCGTCGCGGCTATCTGCACGACGAGCCAGCCGACACCTCCGTACGCGACGGCAACGTTATAAACGTTGCGCCGCCTTAGCTCGGCGAAGAAATTGTCGGTCTTCACTGGGTTTGGCGAAAAACCTTCTGCACCAGCGCCTGGAAACGCGGCTCGTTCCTCACACTGTCGTAAAGTTGATCGCCATTGATCCACCAAAAGATGGGGTCCCGGTCTTCATAAGCTTTCTCCAGCCAATCTAAAGCTTTCTCGTTTTCGCCGAGCCCCAAGTAAACAGCCGCCCGGTTGGCGGGTGAGACATATCGCTGCTTGGCCAGCTCTTCCAACTCGCGCAGGATCTGCTCGGCTTGCGCGCGATCACCCAAGACGGCGCAAGCGTAACCGAGAGAACTGAGATACCATGGCAGGTCATCCAGGGTCGCAGCTGTCTGGAACTCCGCTCTTGCTTCGGCCTTGCTACCTTTCGCAATCAAGCACCAGCCGAAGATCGAGTGGGCGAACGCATTATTCGAATCCAACTCCAAAGTCTTGCGGATTTGCGTAGTCGCATCCTCGTAACGGCGCTCCCAGTAAAGAAAAAAGGCGAGGTTCGTATTCAGAAAAGTGCTTAACGGATCGAGTTCCAGCGCCTTTTTTTCTGCCGCGATCGCTTCGTCGAATCGGCCCATTGCCCCGAAGGTCCAACCATATTGGTCATAAGCCAGAGCCAGGTTGGGATTCAATTCCACAGCGCGATCGAGCTCCTTCTCAGAAGCGTGCGGACCCTGCATGCTGAAAAGAGCTGTCCCCATGGCTAGATGCGCTTCGGCGAGATCGGGATCGAGCGCCAGCGCCTTCTGCGCCAGTTCCATTTCTTTGGCCCAAGCTTCTCTGCCCGCCATAATCTGCCCGCCAGCCCAGCCGTAGGTGTCAGCTAGTCCGCAATAGGCTAACGCGAAGTTGGGATCTACTTGCAGTGCCTGCTCATAATACTGAATCGCGTTGGTCCAACCTGCGCGCGTGAACTTGGCGAAATGATAACGGCCCAGCAGGTAGAGCCGATAAGCTTCGAGATTGTCGGTCGGCTTCTTGTCAATCCGCTTCTTCTCGTCACCGAGGAGACGGATTTTCAACTTCGCAGCCACTTTCTGTGCGACTTCGCTGCGCACCGCAAAGATGTCCCGAATCTCGCGGTCGTAGGTGTCCGACCAAAGATGGTTGCCGTCCGAAGCCTGGATAAGCTGCGCCGTAATCCGTAATTTATTGCCGTCCCTTGCGACGCTGCCTTCGAGCAAATGGCTCACGTGCAGGAGCTCGCCAATCTTCTGGATGTCTTCGTTCTTACCCTTGAACGCGAACGACGACGTGCGCGCCTTGACCTGCAACCCAGTGATCTTCGAGAGGGCGGTAATCAACTCTTCGCTGACGCCGTCACTCAAATACTCGTCATTCTTGTCCGCGCTCATGTTCACGAACGGCAGCACCGCGATCGATTTTGTAGCCTCCGTCTGCTTGTCGCGCCGTAGTTCCTCTGAGGCGGATCGAGGCGTCGGTGTGGTTTGAGCCGTGTAGCGACCAAGGAAAAACAAGGCGACCGAGATCGCAGCAGCGATCACGACGAGGTAGATCCAGGCGTGAGATTTTGCGCGGCGTTGAACAGCAAGATCAACATCTTCCGTGCGTTTAATTCCTTCCGGAGTTGCTTCAAACGCCCACGCGATTACGAGCGCAATCGGAAATCCGATTGCGACCAAGGCAATCACCATCCGCACGACCCAGGTTGGAATCTCCAAGAACGGGAAAACCTGCGTCGCAACTTGAACAAGGAGCCAGCCGACAATCGCATAGGCAACCGCCACCTTGTAAACGTTGCGCCGTTTCAACTCGGCAAAGAAATTGCGCGGGTTCACGGCTTCTTCTCTTCGCAGAGTTTCTCAAAGCGCGGATCACCGCGGAGGTTGTCCCAATCGGGATCGATCCGCAGCAGCGCCGGTGTGAGCACCGGCGGGCCGTAGGGGGTAGTGAGTAAGTGTTGCACGGCGGCGATTGCGTGGTCCCTGTCGCCGAAATGGGCCTCGATCCGCGCCAGGGTCTCTTCGTGGGATGGCCCGGTGTAACTATTTCTCGACGCCGGGTCGAGTGCGATAGCTTTGCGCGCCAGATCGAGTGCCTTGCTCTCGTTGCCAAGACAAGCTTCCACCCAGGCGAGATTGGAGATAAATTCAGCGTTATCGGTTTGCTGGCGCAGGGCAGCTTCGAAGGCGGCACGCGCTAACTCATAGGTCTGCAACGCGGCCTCAGTCTGTCCGGCGTGCCTCTCGAGATCAGCCAGAATCTCGTGAAAATCACCTAACGAATTACCGAGCTGCTCAGGTTTGCTCAAGAGCGCCTTTAACATCGCTATCGAAGGCCCATAATTGTGAAGGAAGCTGGCGTTGTTTGCCATGACTTGAAAATACCAGCTATCGGCATCGATCGACCGGACGCCATCGAGCAATGCCTGCGCCTGGGCAAGGTCACCGGTCATTTGATAGGTCGACGCCAGCATTCCAATTACCGTGGAGTTTTGCGGGCTCAGGTCACGAGCATGCTCGAGAACTTTTCTGGCGGAAACAACATCGCGCATTCCAGAGTCCGTAAGGCTAGCGTCGCTGAGCAGGAAAACGTTCTGTGGATCCAGTTCAATCGCTTGCTTGTAATATTGTTGGCTGTCTTCCCATTTAGCTTGCCGCCGCGCCAAAGCACCGAGGAGTTCGGCCGCCACCGCATTGTTCGGAAACCGTTGTCGAACGGTCTCGTAGTGATGTTTCGCGGTTTCATAATCGCGTTCCACGTAAGAGGCGTAGAACCCCTCCGCCAGGAGAGTCTCCGCCAGCGTTGGCGTCAGCTTTACCGCGTTTTCCACGGCCTGCCGTGTTGCGTCCCGCCGTTGCGGCGTACGGTCCCAGTTAATATAAGCCAGGCCGTCTGCCCGGACCAATTGGGCCCAGGCCAGACCGAATTGAGGGTCCAGCCTGACCGCCTCTTCAAACGCTTCGATTGACTTCACTACATTGGTCTGAAATCCATCCACGCGTCCTTGAAAGGCGAGGCCCCGCAAATAGGCATCGTAGGCCTGGGGATTGGAAGTAGGCCTGATGGTTAACGATTCCTTTTCGCTGCCGGTAAGTTTCGCGTTCAGCTGATCGGCAATCGCGGTCGCGACTTCCCCTTCGACGGCGAAGATATCGTCCAGCTTCCGGTTGTAACTTTCCGCCCAGAGGTGTTCGTCGTTGGCGACCCGGATGAGCTGGACGTTGATATGGGCGGCGTTGCCGATTTTCTGCACGCTACCTTCGAGTAAATTTGCGACACCCAGCTGTTGGCCGACGTCGCGCAGGTTCTCTGGCGCGCTTTTGTATTTCTGCGTGGATGTGCGCGAGATCACCTTCAGAGCGGCGATCTTGGAAAGGCGCGTGAGAATTTCATCCTGGATGCCCTCGGCGAAGTAGGCGTTCTCCTTGTCGCTGCTCAGATTTTCGAAAGGCAGGACCGCGATCGATTTGGGATTGATGTCGGATGATGAACCGTTAGGCGAAGAAACTCGGCGAGGCGCGAGCACGAACTTGTCGAAAGCGAAGTAGCCCAGCGCGAGCACGAGCACGGCGATGATCATGCGATCCATGCGGCGTGCGGTCTGCGGCGCGATTGATTCCTCGGGCATGACATCCTCATCCCGCTTGAGGCCCTGCGACGTCATTTCGAAAACCCAACTGAAAACCAGCGCGGGAAGAAATCCGATCGCCAGAAGGATCACAATGCTGCGCGGCAACCAATCGGGCGCACCGAACATCGGCAGCACTGTGCTCGACACCTGCACCAGCAGCCAGGCCCCCACCAGATAGAGCCCGGCCATGCGGACGACGTTGCGGCGCTTGAGTTCGGTCAGGAATGATGTGCTCATGGCCTGACTTGGTTCTGCGCCTGAGCCGCTTCGCCATCGGCGATCAGCTTTTGGAAGCGCGGATCGCTGCGGATCGGGTCCCAAACCGGATCGAGCTTAAGCCGCTCGACACTCATCACGCCGCCGGCCGGTATGGACAGTAACTGTTGAATGATTCGCAAGGCTTGCTCGGGAGCATTCGCCTGCGCTGCGATTTGCGCTAGGCCCACAAGCTCACGGGTGCCGAAATAGGCATCCTTTTCCAGCGGGAGTAAGGCCACCGCACGTTCGGCGACCTGGATGGCTTGGACGTTCCGGCCGCGACCGACCTCCACCCAGCTCAACTGCTGTAACAAACGTGAGGAGTCCGGTTGTCGGCCCAGCGCAACCTGCAGTTCGGTCGCGAGCTGCTCACACTCAGGTTGCACGGACTGGCGTTGACCGGCGATAATCTGAATCGCGACGCGGGCGACCCGACTAGTTAAACGTTCATCCGCCGTATCGGCCGGAGCGGAATCCCAGGCGCGGAGGGCGCTGGCGAAGTTACGAGCAAAGACGTCCGGATAGGCATGCAGATTAATCAGATACATGACGTCGCCGGTGAATTGGTCCGCTGCGATCCGCCACTCAGGCGGCGATTGATACGCTTTGCGGGCGCCCTCTGCGTCGCCAAATCCGAATAAGCGAACCACGAGCAGGTGGTCCTTCGCGTTCGCATCAGTCGGAGCGATGGCCAAGGCAAGTTTCAACTGCTTATCTGCTTCCGGGTAGCGGCGCAAAAGCTCCAGGGTCGTACCGTACTCGCCCTGCAAGTCGCCGTCGCGTGGTGAAATGAGCAGAACTTTTCCAAAGTAAGTCAGCGATTCCTGCCAATGCCCGGTCCGGCGGGCGACGAAAGCGATTCCAGCAAGGGCGAGGACATTGCTTGGCGCCAGTTGCAAGGTGCGTTGAAACTCCGTGACCGCGGCGGAGTAGCGACGGAAACCCCAATATTCGTAGTAGCCGAGAGCCAGGTGCGCCTCCGGCAAATCTGGCGCGAGCGCGAGCGCGTGGTCGATATCACTCTTAACCGTTGCGAGTTCTTCCTTCGTTAGGTTCTTGATCGTCCACTGTCGATTCAACTGGTTATAGGCCAGGTTCGCGTAGGCCAGGGCGAAGTTAGGATCGAGAGCGATCGCCTGCCGAAAGTAGGCATCGGCCGCGGAAAAGGTGGACTCCTGCCAGGCGTCGTTCGCCTCTTTCATCTGATACTCCGCTTTCAGGAACAGGTCGTAGGCCGCGGCGTTCGCTGTCGGTGGTTTGGCCACATTGGCGGTTTCAACCGGCGTCAGTTTTGCCTTAAGCGCGTCGGCTACCTTTTGCGCAACTTCACCTTCGACGCCGAAGATATTCTCCAGGGTCCGCGGATAGGCCTCGGCCCATAAGTGATGGTCCGAAGCGGCATCAATCAACTGGAGGTTGATTAGCACCTGATCGCCGGACTTCTGCACGCTCCCTTCCAAAATCGTGGCGACGCCGAGTTGCCGTGCGACGACTTTCAGATTGTCCGGATGACTCTTGTATTTCTCGGTCGAAGTGCGCGAGATGACTTTCAGATCACCGATGGTGGCGAGTTTGGTCAGGATCATGTCCTGCATGCCGCTGGCGAAATAAGCATTTGTCTTGTCGTCGGAGAGATTCTCAAAGGGCAGCACCGCGATAGACTTGGCGGAAATGCTGTTGGCGGACCTGGACTCGTTAGGCAGCGCAGCCCGGCGGGGTGAGGCCACGAACTTGTCGAAGACAAAATAACCGAGCGCGAGCAGCAGCACGACGATGATCATGCGATCCATCCGTCGCGCCGTCTGCGGCGCGATGGACTGCCCGGGCGCGACATCTTCATCGCGCTTCAATCCTTCGGGCGTCATTTCGAACACCCAACTGAAGATCAGCGCCGGAAGAAATCCGAGCGCCAGCAAAATCACCACGCTCCGCGGCAACCAATCGGGCGCGCCAAACATCGGCAGCACTGTGCTCGACACCTGCACCAGCAGCCACGCGCCGACCAGGTACAGCCCGGCGAAACGGATGACGTTGCGCCGCTTAAGTTCGGAGAAAAAACTCATGGATCGGATCGACTCTCCGGAGCACTCATTTTAGTTGATCGACCGCCCAGCCCATCGAGCGTTGAAAGGCCGCCCAGCGCGGATCGGACCGGAGAGAATCTAAAAGAGGATCGTTAGGAAAATAGGCCAGTCCGCCGTCTTGCTGGCGGCGCGCCCGGTCCAGCCAAACGAAGGCCTGATCCTTGTCGCCACGGCCACTGTAAATCTCCGCGATCTGAAAGGCGCCCACGTCGGCATCATCCTTGATCAACGTGGCGAGCGCGGCATTTGATTCTTCTTTTCGGTCAAGGTTCCAAAGCGCGACGGCGGTGACCACCAAGCGGGCGAACTCACTGGTTTCGCGCTCCGCGGCGGCCAGGGCCTCCGCATTCTTTCCTTCGAAAAGATCCGCCATTCCACCGCCGGCAAAGGCCCAGGGCGCGGATGGATTCAGCTCGGCCACGCGTTCATATTCCACTCGTGACTCGGCTGCCCGGCGCGCCTGCAACAGTGCGGTCGCCAGATAAATGCGAACCTCTGCGTTCACCGGATCGAGCGCCACCGCCTGGCGAGCGAGGTCCACCGCGCCGGCAAGGTCGCCAAAAATTACTGCCACCTGAGCCGCAGATTTGAGGATCACCGGATCGGAAGGCGCCAGCGCTTTCGCCCGCTTGATCGTCTCCGCGCCGCCTTTCCAGTCGAAATCGGAGGTGAATTGAATTTCGAAACGCGCTCTGAGTGCCTCGGGCAAATTTGGATCTAACTGGAGGGCGCGATCCGCCGCGTCCCGCGCGCGAGTCAGGCCAGCGCCAAATTGCGCTCGCGTGAGTTTATCGGACCAGCCGGTCTGCAAAACCCACACTCGGGACAAGGCCGCCCAGGCTAACGGAAAGCTCGGGTCCAATTGGCAGGCGCGTTCGAGGAAAGCGCGCGCCTTGTCGAGATCCGCGATCGAGAACCGGTTCAGGTAATAGCGACCCTGCAGGTATTGCTGGTAAGCTTCGGGATTGCTGGTGCGCTGCGCCTTCGGTAGCTCCTGGGTGGGCAAGAGCTTGACCTTGAGCGCGGCGACGACATCGGTGGCGATCTCGTCCTGCACCTTGAAGACGTCGGTCAGCTGGCGGTCGTAAGTTTGCGACCAGAGATGCGAACTATCGGAGGCGCGCACGAGCTGCGCGGTGATGCGCAACGTACTGGCGGATTTGCGGACGCTGCCTTCGAGCACATTGGCCACGTTCAATGTCCTGGCGATGGCCGCGACGTCCACCTCCTTGCCCTTGAATGAAAACGACGAAGTGCGCGCAATCACGCGCAACTGCGGAACCTGCGCCAACTGGTTCAACAATTCTTCCGACAAGCCATCGGAGAAGTAGTCCTGCTCCTTGTCGGAACTCATGTTGACGAAAGGCAGCACGGCGATCGAGTTGGCGCTGTTGGCGGATGACGACTCGTTAGGTATCCGCGCGGCTTCGCGGCGAGGCGCGAGCATGAACTTGTCGAACATAAAATATCCGAGCGCGAGCATCAACACAGCAATGATGACGCGATTCATCCGCCGCGCGGTTTGCGGCGCGATCGATTCCTCAGGTGCGACATCCTCATCGCGCTTCAACCCCTGCGGCGTCAGCTCGAAGACCCAACTGAAAACCAGCGCGGGAAGAAATCCGATCGCCAGCAGGATGACAATACTGCGCGGCAACCAGTCGGGCGCGCCGAACATTGGTAGCACTGTGCTCGCGACCTGGATGAGCAGCCATGCGCCGACGAGATACAGTCCGGCCATGCGGACGACATTGCGCCGTTTCAGCTCGGCCAGGAAGTTCTTCGGATTCATGGGTCGGTCACGGCCCGCCCTTTCTAGCGAGACAGGTGGCGCTTAAACAGTGAAATCGCCGCATTGTGATTTCCCTCGACGTTGATCTCGCCATGGGATGACAGCGGAGAACAATCGGCTAGATTTCTCCTTATGAACGAACCCGTTTACATCCTCGGCGGTGGCCGGACCGACTTTAAGCGCAACCTGAAGAAGGAAGGCAAAACCATCCGCGATCTGATTACTGAATCGGGCCGGAAAGCGATCGCCGATGCGAAGATCGACCCGGCGGAAATTGAGGCGGCGGCGGTGGGGAATTTCAATGCGGGGCAATTCACCAAGCAACTCCACCTCGGCGCGTTCGTGCCGGAGATCGATCCGAAATTGCACGGCATTCCCACGATGCACACCGAAGCAGCGTGCGCTTCCGGTTCGCTCTCGGTCTTGCTCGGCGCGCAATGGGTTATGGGCGGCTTTCACGATGCCGTTCTCGTCGTCGGCGCCGAACAACAGAAGACGATGTCCTCCCTGGACGGCTCTGATGTCCTCGGCGCGGCCGCTGATTATCACATCGAGAAGCCGGAATACGGCGACTTCATGTTCCCGAAATTGTTCGGGCGCATCGCCCAGATCTACATCGAAAAATATGGCGCATCCGAGAAGGAACTTTCGTGGGTGGCGTTCAAAAACTATGCGCACGCGCGTTTGAATCCGCTGGCGCAGATGCGCGACGCGGATTTGACCTACGATTGCGCGTCGCAAGTCTCGGACAAGAACCCGAGTGTGGCGCCGCCGCTGAAGGTTTCGGATTGCTCGCAGATCACTGACGGGGCTGCTTCGCTGGTGCTCGTCTCCGGCAAATATCTGGATCGCATGGGCCTCGACAAATCGAAGCTGCCGCGGCTCCTCGGTTTCGGCAGCACGACCGATTATCTGGCGCTCGCGAAGAAAGACGCGCCCACCTTCAGCACCGCGCGCAAAGCAGCGACGAAAGCGTTTGGAATGGCGAACTTGAAGCCGCGCGACATGCATGGCGCCGAAGTGCACGATTGCTTCTCCATCACGGAGATCGTCGCCTACGAAATTCTCGGGCTGGCGGAGCCGGGCAAAGGTGCAGAGCTCGCCATGAGTGGTGCGACGGCTTTGCCTCAGGTCCGCGGGGAACACATCAAGGGGAGTGTCGCCTGGGAGATTCCCGTGAACGCGGGTGGCGGTCTAATCGGCGACGGACATCCGGTCGGCGCCACCGGGGTGCGGCAGGTGTTCGAAGCGTATCAACAGCTCACCGAGCAGGCCGGCGCGCGGCAAATCGCTGGCGCGAAAAAATACCTGACCTTCAATATGGGTGGCAGCCTAACGACTGCCGTCGCCATGATCTGGGGCCGGGAGTAGAAGCGGGTTACGCTGCCCGGACCTGCGCGCGAGAGGCTGCGTTCAGGTGCGCTCGCAGAAGCGACATGCGGACCTTGGCGGCTTCGCAACGCTGGCGTTCGCGGGTCGCGTCGCCTTCGGGCAGATGCTGTGCTTCGTACGGCGCCCGGGCCGGCTTCAGGCAATTCTCGACGAATTCATTCGCGATGCGGGCGCGTTCGAGATTCAGGGAAGTGGTGATTTTTTCCGCTTCAGCGAGCGCGATGTCGCGGATGGCCGTGTAGGCCTGGATTTCGTCGCCCACGTAGGTCGACATGGTGAACCGAGTCGGCGTCGCCATTTTCGGTTGGAGCGCAGGCACACGGAAGGCGGGTCTGACGATCGCATTTTTGCGTGGTTGAGTGAGTTGCATGAACCGAAAAAAAGCAGCTCCCGTACCGGCAAGAGACTTGTGGCTTGGTTTGGGCCGGCGGAGCCGGCGACCGCGCAGGCTAGTTGCCGGCAGTCTTCGCTGAAGGAGCATCCAGTAGCTTCTGAAACCGCGGGTCGTTCCGGATCGGGTCCCATTGCCACCTCTTCCGCAGGTCATTGGGGGTGACGCAGACGTTGGTGTTATCGACTGGGCCGGGGGACGCGAGCAAATGTTCCAGGAGCGGCAGGGCGGAATCGGCGTCGCCTCCGCGCGCATAGATCATCGCGAGGAACCCTTTCATCCACGGTGCGTTGACGGCGTCCTTCGTATCGGGCTCAAGCTCCGCGGCGCGGCGGCCTTCCCGAATCGCGTCGTCTTTCCGGCCCATGAAAGAATAGAGCAGGCCGAGATTGCCGTGACGCAGCCCGATGCCGGGACTTTGTTGCACCGCTGTTTCGAACTGAGGCAGGGCCGCGGCAAACAGCGCCTGGGCGCCCGGGAGATCGCCACGCGCGAGCGCGGTGCACCCGCGGAAAAAGCTCTTGGGCGTGGGCATGCCGTCCGATTGAAACACATCGAGGTGATACGACGTCATGGCCAATTCGGCGGCGGCGAAGTCGCGTTCGATCATGGCCAGATCCCAACGCGCGCGGGTGACGAGGCCGTCGGGATCGATCCCGGGAGGAATTTCAGCCAGCGCGGCTTTGAGGACGGCGGTGTTTCCGTTCGCATAAAAGTCGATGTAAGCGCGGAAGATTTTGTAGTTCGCGGAATCCGGCGCGAGCGCGACCACGCGATCGTACATGCTCGCGGCCCGCGGCCAGTCGTGGAGAGCACTGCAAGTGTAAGCGATCTCGTAGGCGACATTCGGGTTCCCCGGATCCACCGCCTGGCATCTCTTGAGCAATTCCAGGTTTTCATTCCATTTCCCCTGGCGGCGGCGAATCGCGGCCGCGAAGTAACCGATGTCGCTGTCGTTAGGCAATGATGCCACCGCGATCCGAAATTCCTCCAGCGCCTTCTCGTAATTCGCTTCGGTCCAATAGTAATAAAGGCCAAGCGCCAGGTGGCCTTCGCCCAGGTCGGGGCGCAACTGCAACGCTTTGTCCGCGGCTTTCTTGATCAGCGCCTTGCGCGCTTCCGTGGGATCGAACCAGCGATAAATCCGCGCGACCGTCGCCGAAAGCCGCGCCTGAGCCAGGGCGAAAGAAGGATCGTGCTGAATGGCCTCGCCATAGAGTCGCTCCGCCACCTTGTAGTCCTGGAACAACCGGTCGGGATTTGATTCGTAGGTCCGCGCCTTCAAATAAAGGACGTAGGCGTCCGGGTTCTCCGTCGGCCTGGCTTCGACGCGCCCTTTCTCTTCCGGGCTGAGGGTCGCGCGGAGCTCCGCCGCAATCTCCGATGCGAGCTCGCCCTGAAGCCCCAGCGAATCCGCCAGCGGCCGGTCGTAACGTTTCGCCCAAAGATGGCGATCGTTTCGGGCGTCGATGAGCTGCACACTCACGACGACGCGATTTTCCCCGCGACGCACGCTTCCTTCCAGGATGTTGACCACGCCGAGCGCCTGCGCGATTTGCGGCAGATTATTTTTGTTCGCGCCGCGATACGGCATCACCGAGGTGCGGCTAATGACCTTCAGATCGTGAATTTTTGCCAGGCTCGTGAGGATATCATCCTGGATGCCATCGGCGAAAAAGGCGTTCTCCTTGTCATCGCTGAAGTTTTGGAACGGAAGGACCGCGATGCTTTTCTCGGGAATGCCGGCTGGCGTCTCGTTCGGATGAAAGCGTTGGTAAACGAGAAACGCCACCGCGCACAGCAGCACGCCGATGATCAAGGCATTCAGGCGCCGGCCGGTATGTCGCTTGATCGATTCTTCGGGAATGACTTCTTTGGCGCGCTTGATTCCTTCAGGCGTAAGCTCGTAGGCCCAGGCCAGGATCATCGCCACGGGAAACCCGAGGATGAGAAGAACGATGACGAGCCGCACGCACCAGTTTGGAATCTCGAGAAATGGGAAAGTCTGGGTCGCGACCTGGATCAGCAGCCAGGAGACGATGCCGTAAGCGACCGCGACTTTATAAATATTCCGCCGGCGAAGCTCGGCGAAAAAGTTCCTTTCATTCATGCGCTCTCGCGGAGAATTAGTAGTGCGCTTCTAACGCATAGCGAGTCAAAAGCGCCAGTTCCAACATCCGAACTGTAGCCGCGGCCCTGTGGGCCGCGTTAACCCGGTGCTGAGAAGTTAGCGCCCGGCAGATGAAGGAGCCGCCGTGGCCTGTGAGGTAATCAATTTCTGGAAACGAGGATCATTCCGAATTGGATCCCACTGCCAGCGGCTGCGCAGATCATTGTAAGTGATGCTGCAGTTGGTGTAGTCCGTTGGAAACGGCGAAGCGAGCAAACGCTCGAGAATCGGCACGGCTGAGTCGAAGTCGCCCGTGCGGACATAAATCATCGCGAGGAACCCTTTCATCCAAGGCGCAGTAACCATGTCTTTCGATTCCGGCTCGAGTTCCACGGCGCGGCGGCCTTCGTGGATGGCATCCTCCTTCCGGCCCATAAAGGAATAAAGCAGGCCGAGGTTAGCGTGACGCAGGCCGGCGGTGGGTGCATCGCGGACGGCGGTCTCAAACGTCGGGAGCGCGTTGGCAAATTGCCCTTGGGCAGCGTTGCCATCACCTCGCGCGAGGGCGGTGCAACCCCGACAAAAACTCTTCGGCGCCTGCATTCCATCAGACTGAAAGACATCGGGCGCGTAGGAGTCGATCGCCCGATCAGCCGCGGCGTAATCGCGGCGGAGCATAGCCAGGTCCCAGCGCGCTCGGGTCACCAGGCCAGACGGGTCAACGTCGGACGGAATGTGGGCCAGGACTTTCTCCAAGAGGATGGTATCTCCCCTTGCCCAGAAGTCGACATAAGCGCGGGTGATTCGCATGTTGGCTGAAGTGGGAAGGAGCGCCACCACCCGGTCATACATTTGCGCCGCTCGCGGCCAATCGTGAAGAAAACTATAAGTGAACGCAATCTCTCCCGTGATATTGGCGGCATCCGCCGGATTGATGACCAGGTTTTTCTGGAGCAGCTCGAGATTATCACTCCACCGGCCCTGGCGGCGCCGAATCGCGGCGGTTAAATAGGAGATCTCGCTGTCGTTAGGCAAGGCCTTGGAAGCCAAGGCAAATTCCGCGAGCGCCTTTTCGTAATGTCTCTCCCCCCAATAATAATAGAGGGCCAGAGCGACGTGACCCTCGCCCAGATCCGGCTGGAGCTGCAGAGCTTTATCGGCCTCTGTTTTCATCGAGGCTTTGCGCGTCTCAGTCGGGTCGAACCAGTGGTAGATCCGCGCCATGTTTGCGGAGAGCCGCGCATGGGCCAGCGCAAACGATGGATCGAGCTGAATGGCTTCGCCATAGAGTTGCACTGCCAGTTTGTAGTCTTCCAACAGTCTGTCGGGACTCGACTCGTGCACGCGCGCTCTGAGATAGAGGACATAGGCGTCCGGGTTGTTCGTTGGCTTTGTTTCCACCCGCATTTTTTCCTCAGGGCTGAGCGTGGCGCGAAGCTCTTTGGCGATTTCTGTCGCAAGCTCGCCTTGCAAACCGAGCGAATCGGCCAGCGATCGGTCATAGCGGTTCGCCCAGATATGATGATTGTTTCGCGCATCGATAAGCTGAACGCTCACCACGATGCGGTTCCCTCCGCCGCGCACGCTCCCTTCCAGCACATTGGCGACACCGAGCGCTTCCGCGATTTGCCGCAGATTATTTTTGTTCGCGCCGCGATATGGCATGACCGAGGCGCGACTTATCACCGTCAAGCCACGGATCTTTGCGAGGCTGGTTAGGATGTCGTCTTGAATTCCGTCAGCGAAAAAGGCGTTCTCTTTGTCGTCGCTGAAGTTGTCGAATGGAAGCACCGCAATGCCTTTGTCCATCCAGATCGAAGAGGTATCGCTTCGATGGAATCGTTGAAAGAGAAGGACCCCAATGACGCAGAGCAAAACGGCGATGATCAGCGCATCGAGCTTTCGCCCGGTTTTGCGCACTACGGATTCTCCTCGCGGGACTTCTTCGGTCCGCTTGAGACCTTCAGGCGTCAATTCGAAAACCCAGGCGAAAATGAGTGCGATGGGGAAGCCGAGCAAGAGCAGCAGAATCACCGCGCGCACGATCCAATTCGGGATTTCGAAAAACGGAAACGTCTGGGTTGCGATTTGGATTAGCAACCACGCGACAATGCCGTAGGCCACCGCGACTTTGTAAACATTGCGCCGCTGCAGTTCGGAGAAGAATTGGCGAGGGTTCACGGCTTCTGCCGCGAGTATGAATTCGCGCCCCGCCTTTGCCAGCTAAAAGCGGATAATCCTCACGCTCTCGATCCACCATGACACTCGCGCGCTGAATGCTAACTTGCCGGATGGCGTTTGAGCTCGAATCAAATTACAAGCCGCGTGGGGACCAGGCCCAGGCGATCGCGAAGCTCCTTAAGTCGATCGAAGCGGGCAACAAGCATCAAACCCTGCTTGGCGTGACCGGGTCCGGCAAGACGTTCACGATGGCGAACGTGATCCGCGAGCTCGACCGGCCGACGCTCATCATCTCGCATAACAAAACGCTGGCGGCGCAGCTTTACTCCGAGTTCAAACAATTCTTCCCGCGCAACGCCGTCGAGTATTTCGTCAGCTACTTCGATTACTACCAGCCGGAGGCCTACATCCCGCGCTCCGATACCTACATCGAAAAGGATTCGTCGATCAACGAGGAGATCGAGCGGCTCCGGCTCTCGGCGACGAGCTCGCTGCTTTCGCGCCGCGACACAATCGTCGTCGCGAGCGTCTCCTGCATTTACGGCGTCACCTCGCCTGAGGATTACCTGCGGATGCTTCTGACCGTGAAACGCGGGCAACAAATCTCGCGCGAAGCCGTCCTCGGCCGTCTCGTGGACATGCTTTACGAGCGCAACGACATGAATTTTTCGCGCGGGAAGTTCCGGGTGCGCGGCGACGTGGTCGAAGTCTATCCGGCGACCGCCGATGAAGAAGCGATCCGGCTCGAGTTTTTCGGCGACGAGATCGACGCGATCACACGCTTCGATCCGCTGACCGGCCACGCGCATGAAGGCCTGAGCGTGATCACATTTTATCCGGCGAAGCAGTTCGTCACGCCGGCCGACAAGTTGAATCGCGCTCTCTCATCGATCCGCAATGAGCTCGATCATCGCATCGTCGAGTTGGAATCGCAGAGCAGACTGCTCGAGGCGCAACGGTTGAAAATGCGGACCGAGTACGATCTCGAGATGTTGCAGGAGATGGGATTTTGCAACGGGATCGAGAACTATTCGCGGCATCTCTCGGGCCGAATGCCGGGATCGAAGCCGTTTACGCTCCTCGATTTTTTTCCGAAGGATTACCTGATGGTCGTGGACGAATCGCACGCCACGATTCCGCAGATCGGCGGGATGTACGAAGGCGACAAGTCGCGCAAAACGGTGCTGGTCGAATACGGCTTCCGTTTGCCGAGCGCGCTCGATAACCGGCCGCTGAATTTCAAGGAATTCATGGGGATGACGAACCAGATCACCTACGTAAGCGCGACGCCGGCGGAGTTCGAGATCAAGAACAGCGTGGTCGGGAACACGGGATACTTTCCGCATAAACGGGAGCGGATCGGGGAGGACGAAGCGGTGCCGTTCTTGGTCGCCGGAGAGGGTATTGTAGGGCAAGCGCATCGCTTGCCGGGTGCAGGCATGGCAGGCGGTGCGCCCGCCCTACAAATCTCTCGGACCGATCAACCTGTTGATGAATTCGATGTGCATACTCCCGGATCGCCGCTCGTGGTCGAGCAAATCATCCGGCCGACGGGGTTGCTCGATCCGAAGATCACGCTCAAGCCGCTCAAGAACCAGATTGATGAGACGATCGAGCTTTGCCGGCAACGCGTCGAAAAACAGGAGCGCGTCCTCGTCACGACCTTAACGAAACGCACCGCGGAGGATTTGTCGGACTATCTGCGCGATGTCGGGTTGAAGGTGCGTTACCTGCACAGCGACATAGACACAATCGAGCGCGTGGAGATTTTGCGCGGATTGCGCGCGGCCGACTTCGATATTCTCGTCGGGATCAATTTGCTTCGCGAAGGGCTCGATCTTCCGGAGGTCTCGCTCGTCTGCATCCTCGATGCGGACAAGGAAGGCTTTTTGCGCAGCCAGACGTCGTTGATCCAAACCGCCGGCCGGGCCGCGCGTCACATCAACGGCGAAGTCGTTCTCTTTGCCGACACCGTGACGCAAAGCATGCAGGCGTTGATCTCGATTTCGGATTATCGCCGCACCAAGCAGATGGAATACAACGAGAAGCACGGCATCACGCCTACGACGGTGACGCGCGCGATCCAGGAAAGTCTGCACACGATTCTGCGCGGGCGCGAAATCGCGGCATCGGTGATCCAGGAAGCGGGCGGCGATTTCAATCTCACAGAATTGCTCCGCGAACTGGAAGACGAAATGCAGACCGCCTCCGCGAACCTCGAGTTCGAGCGAGCCGCGTTACTGCGCGATCAAATCATGGAAGTGAAGAGCGGCACCGGGCTCACGAAGATCGAACCGAAGCGCAAACCCGTGAAATATTCACGCGGCGGCCCGCAGCGCCGGCGCAGTTCGCGCGTCTGAGGGCGCTGTCATCCCGAGCGCATAGACGGCGAGGGACCTCACAAGGGGTCATTGGCTAGCTTGCGCAAGAGCCAGGCCATCGCCCGCAAGAACGTCTGTGCGGCGCGAGCTAGTCAGCATTGCAACTGTGAGGTCCCTCGCCGTCTGTGCGGCTCGGGATGACAGCAGCTCTCGCACGCTACTAGCTTCATTCGCGATCGTGCGATTCTCGGCCAAATCTGTCTCGACGCTGTTCCTGCTCGCGAGCTCTCTCGCGCCAAGCGCTTTTTCCCAGACGCCAACTTCCACTCCAGGCCTCAACGCCTTACCCGAAATCGAATTCGCCCGCCTCAGCCAGCGCGATCCGAACCCGCTGGGCCAAAAGGCGCTCGCCATCCATCCGGAACAATGGAAACACGGGGAAACCGAGCATTTCATTTATCATTTCGTCGACAGCTTTGTCGTGACGCCACTCGCCGTGGAAGCGGAGTTTTATTATCGCGTGGTGGCGAAGGAGCTGCGGCGCGAACAGCCTGCCGGCGATACGAAGTCCCACATTTACATTTTCCAACAGCCGGCCGATTGGCAGCAATTCCAGGCGTCGGGAAAACTGGAGCCGTGGACAGGCGGCATCCATTCCCAGGGAAGCCTGTTTATCCTGCGTAATCCCGCCTACAAATTCAGCGGCCCTCTTCTTGGCCACGAAATTTCCCACCTGGTCCTGCATCGGTTTTATCCGGACGGAATCCCGTGCTGGCTGGACGAAGGCTTTGCGCAATACGTCTCGAAAGGGGCGCGGGCGAGTTACCAGCGGGCGCGCAATTACAACGCGAAGGCGCACTCGCAGGCGATCGCGCCCGACGAACTGATTTCGTTGGCGAAATTGATCGAGATGACTTATCCGCCGTCCGATCGCGTCGAGACCTTTTACGATGAATCCGAAAGGCTGGTTCGTTTTCTCGCTGCGGCTGACAAAGCGAATTTCCTCACGTTCCTCGACGCGCTCGCCCGTCATCAGCCGTTCGATTCTGCGCTTGCCCAGAGTTACGGCGGAAAATTTTCGACCTCGACGGCGCTCGAGGAAAAATTTCGCGAGTACGTTACGAAAGAGTTCGGAACTTCTTTGCAACAAGCGGGTGGCGGCTAAAATTGCCGTCATCGATGGCGAAAACAAAAGCTAGCCCGGCGTCTTCCAACATCCACGCGGTCGTGGGTTCCGACGAAAGCGAAGTCAAGCGCACGGCCGCGGAAATGGCGGCGCAATTGGCTCCGCCCGACGCGGGCGAATTCGGCTTGGAAGTGATCGATGCCTGCGCGGATAACGTGGATCAGGCTGTCTCGCGCATCAGGTCGGCGATTGAAGCGTTGCAAACGCTCCCCTTTTTCGGCGGTGGAAAACTGGTTTGGTTGAAGAATGCGAATTGTCTGGGGGACAGCGTCATTGGGCGTTCCGCCGCTGTTCAATCCGCGCTCGAGGACCTGGCGGAAATTCTCGATGCCGGTCTGGGCGCGGACGTGACCCTTCTCATCAGCGCGACTGAAACCGACAAGCGGCGCTCGTTTTACAAAGCGCTGTCGAAACGCGCCGAGGTCCAGGTAATCGACCGGCTCGATTCGTCGCGCGCGGGCTGGGAAGAGGAAGCCACCGAGATCGTGCGGGGGCGTGCAAAAAAACGCGGCCTGAGTTTCGACGAGGAAGCACTCGATCTCTTCGTGCTCCTGACCGGCGGCGATACGCGCCAGATCGAAAACGAACTGGAGAAAATCGATCTGTATCTCGGGAATGGACAGCAGAAGCTGCGGGTTTCTACCGAGCAGGTGCGCGAGCTCGTGCCGCTTTCCCGTGCGGGCGTGATTTTCGAGCTGGGCAATGCGCTGGCCGCTTGCGATCTGGAGCGCGCGCTGATGCTGGTAAAGCGTTTGCTCGATCAGGGCGAAACTGCGATCGGCATCCTGCTCGTCGCCATTCTCCCGACCATTCGAAATCTCTTGCTCGCGAAAGATCTGATCGAGCGCAATCGGATGGCGCGTCCACAGGCGCCCTTCAGTTTCATTTCCGCCCTAAATCGTCTGCCGTCCGAAGCGACTGAGCATCTGCCGCGCAAGAAAGACGGCTCGATTAACGGTTACGCGTTGGGGATTGCCGCGCAGCAAGCCCACCGGTTCGAGACCAAAAAACTCATCGCCGGCTTGGAAGCGTGTCTGGAAGCAAACCTGCGTTTGGTTAGCAGCCAGCTCGATCACGAACTGGTGCTGACGGAAATCGTCGTAAAGCTTCTCGCCTGCTGATGCCCCCTGTAGCAGCCGCCCTGCGGGCGGCTCGGGGGAGAACCGGGCGTGAGCTCGCGCTGCCCACAGGGCAGCGGCTACAGGAGAAAATTACGGCGCCTCGCCAGTCTGCTTGCGCGCCATCGGTCCCACCCACGGAATGTCCCATCGCACACCGCTGAATGCTTTCACCATCGCGATGATCATGACGACCAGGAGCCCGAGATGGATCAGCGCCGAAACGAAAACCCACAGCGCGGCGAAGATCGGCCCGGCGACGGGGATCGACCAAAAGATCACATGAAACACCCAGGAGATGATGTTGAAGAGAAACCAAACGCCGCCAAAGATGATCGATTGCATCGCATAGAACCGGACGAAGGCGTCGTGCTTTTCCAGGATGTAAAAAATCAAACCGCCGATCAAAGGAATACAGGCCAGGGCGGCGGCGACATTGGATGGCAGTCCGGTTGAACCTGGAACTGCGCTCGGCCCGGGGGATGGATTCGCGGACGGAAGAGGCGTCGGATCGACTGGAGCTGGCATACCCCAATGTAGAGGAACGCCAGGTCGGTTTGTCAAGGTAACTCGCGCCGGTGCTTTTCGCTTTCGCGCCACTGAGACCGCCGGTACGCTCCGGGCCTTGTGAATTCAGTGACCGTTCGAACAGGCACGCAGAGCTATGACGTCTTCGTCGGCTCGAAGCTGTTCGAAAAGTCAGGCGCGCTCGTTTCTCAGAAGGTCAAAGGGCCCGCGTGCGCCGTCATCTCCGACGACAATGTCGCGGCCCTTTTTGCGCAGACGGTCATCGCAAGCCTAACGAGTGCTGGCTTCCAGCCGGCCTTGCTGACGATTCGGCCGGGCGAAGCTTCGAAGAGATTGGAGGAAGCCGGAAAGCTCTGCGATCGAATGATCGAGGCGGGATTGGATCGCAGCTCGTTCGTCGTCGCGCTCGGCGGCGGAATGGTGGGCGATCTCGCGGGATTCGTGGCGGCGATCTATCATCGGGGGATTCCGTGCGTGCAGATGCCGACAACGCTGCTCGCGCAAGTGGACAGCTCAGTCGGTGGAAAAACCGGCGTAAACACCGTCGCGGGCAAGAACCTGATTGGGGCCTGGCATCAACCGGCGCTGGTGATATCGGACGTGGATACGTTGGCAACATTGCCGGCGCGCGAATGGAGGCAGGGTTTCGCGGAGATCGTGAAACATGCCGTTATCCGCGATGCGGAGATGTTTGAAGCTCTGCAGCGTTTCGATCGCAAGGAGTTGGAGGCGCTTGTTCGCCGCAACGTCGAGATCAAAGCGGAGATCGTGGCTGCTGACGAACGGGAGACGACAGGCGAACGAGCGTTGCTAAATTTCGGCCACACCATCGGACACGCGATCGAGCGGGCAGGGGACTATAACGATTTTCTCCATGGCGAAGCGGTCAGTCTCGGCATCGTCGCCGCGTGCGAGATATCCGTGCGGAAAGCGGATTTGCCTGAAGCGGATACAGCTCGAATCATCCAAACGTTAGAGACGTTCGAGCTGCCGACGCGATTGCCGTCAGATTTCCCGAAGGAAAAAATCCTGGAAGCGATTCGGTTCGACAAAAAGTTTGCGCAAGGACGAGTGCGGTTTGTCGTAGTGCCCGCCATCGGCTCCGCCCGTCTGGCCGCGGATGTGACGATGGAAGATATCGAAGCGGCAATCCGAAAACTGTAGCGGCGGTCTATGACCGCCGAAATCTTTCGCTGCGACGGGGACGGCGGTCATAGACCGCCGCTACAGAAAATCACTTTCGCGCGGCGCGATAGTATTCGACCAATCCCTCCACCACGCCGTCGACATACTCGCGATAAATGCTCGGACGTTCGACACCGTCGATCGGCCGGGTTCCTTCATAATCGCCTGCCTGAATGCGCGCGAAAACTTCGTGGCTGTTCATGACGTAGGGCTCGAAGTAAACGACCGGACATTGATAAAGACGCGTTGCGACCAGATTGCGCGCGTAAACATAACCGCTCGCCCCGACTTTGGTGACGTTGTCGGTCGTGTATTGATACGGCGGAAGTCCGGTCTTCTTCGCCATCGTGGCCGCGGCCGTGTCCGCGATCTTGATCTCTTCGTCGTAAGTGCGGCTGAGCAGGCGTCGCAACATCTCGAAACGCTCGTCATCGAACTGGAGCTCGGGCGGGAGGTACGAACCGTTCACGAGAAGGTGGAGATGATTTTTGTCGCTCAGCGTCGGGTTGCGTTCGTCGCCCCAGGCTTCAGCGTTGAAGTGCAGGCAGAGGACAACGTCCGGCCGCAACCTGGAGTTAACGCGGCGCGCTCGCTGCCGGATTTCGCTCCCGCGGTAAAAGAGAATCTCGCTTTGCCAGCGAACGGTTTGGTCTTTCAGCGGATCATCCGGGCCGTCGAATTCTTCACGCGGATTCTCCGTTCCGCCGGCTTTCAAAACTTGACGCGCGGCTTCTCGGAAATCTTTGGGACGAAACGGCGTGACTGGCTCGGACTTGTCGCGCACGAACGACACCCGGGCGCCGAGGGCGCGAAGTTTCACCGCTAGCATTTTGGCGACGCGCAATGTCATCTCGCCTTCCTCGACGGGCGGTGCGTCGCCGGATTTGAACCATCGTTCTTCCATCTTCGCCCAGTCGCCGCCAATGTGGCCGGGATCGAGCGCGATCTTCAGTCCGGAAAGGATCCCGGCCTTCTTCCCGCGCGGCAGCGCCCCGGCGAGCCGCCAACTTCGGGAAACGGCTTTGCGTTTCCGTTCGTCCGTCGCGAAACGCAGGGTGAGCCAGGTTTGGGCGTCGCGGTCCGCGAGAATGCAGGCCGCATCTGGATCGACGCGAATCAAGTCCTCGCTGATCTCATGCGTGGCATAAACGCCGCGGAGCAACTGCTCGAATTCGTCGTGCGTGATTGTTTTCTGAAATTTGACCAGTGCTTTCCAGTTAGGCGGATCGGCCAGCGGATTGCTGAGATGATCGGCGGCAAGAATGGAAGACGAAAAGAGAAAGAGGAGGATTCGGAGATAACGAAGGCGAAAGATCACGGTTTGGATTTCCGGCTGTTCAATACGATGCTCGGCGAATGGTGACGATTCTTTTTCTGGGCGACGTGGTCGGCGAGCCGGGCCGTAACGCCGTCATCGCGCAGCTACCCCGCCTGAAAGAATCGCACGCCGTCGATTTCGTGATTGTGAACGGCGAAAACGCAGCCGGCGGCCGGGGGATTACGCCGAAGATCACGATCGATCTCCTGCGCGCGGGCGTCTCCGTTATCACGACGGGCGATCATGTCTGGGACCAGAAGGAAATTATTTCGTTCATCGACACGGAGCCGCGCCTGCTGCGTCCGATAAATTATCCAGCAGGCGCGCCGGGCAGCGGATCAATTGTCCTCGAAACCGCGAAAGGCAGAGTGGGCGTGATCAGCGTCCAGATGCGGACCTTCATGCAGCCGATTTTGGAGAATCCGTTTCCCGCAGTCGAAATGGCAGTCGCGGCGATGCGACAACAAACGCCCGTGATCTTCGTGGACGCGCACGGTGAGACGACGAGCGAGAAGATCGCGGTCGGGCGTTTCCTGGACGGAAAGGTTTCGGCTGTGATCGGGACGCACACCCATGTCCAGACGGCCGACGAACAGATTTTCCCCGGAGGCACCGCGTTCCTCTGCGATGCCGGCATGTGCGGTCCCGCCAAATCGATTCTCGGCCGGGCGGTCGATCCAATCGTGCGGCGCTTTATTTCGAATCTGCCGGCGCCGTTTCCGGTGGCGCGAGGCGATGTGCGCTTATGCGGCGTGGTTGTTTCGATCGACGAATCGACTGGCCGCGCGCTGAGTATGACGCGCGTAAATGAACTGATTCCTGAGACGTCCGAGGCGCCGACTGGAGCGTAGGTGCGCAATCTCGCCGCGCGGACGATTGGTTGATCTGCCGGCCTGGAAAGACCGGGACCGCGCGCAGACCCGAAACCATTTGGGAGATGCAAGCGCTGCAACCGTTGCCAGAATCGATGCCATCAAAATCGCGACCGGTCTTTCGCGCTCTGTCTTTGCTTTGGAGTCGAATGGGCCCGGCGCGGCTCTACCTCCTTGCAGCGGCGCTTTTGCTTTTGACCTTGGCCGCTGTCGGACTCGTGCATCTCGTTTCGTCCAGCGCGGCGCCGAGATCGAAACAAGCGGATTCCGCGGCTGCGGTCTCGGCTCCAAAGGATGCGATTATTGCGATCACAGAAATTGGTTCCACCGAAACAAAAGTCCGGAACGGCCAACGAGATGTCGCAGTAAGAATCGGCGTCACGCCGCGGCCGAAGACGAAGAAAGGTGAAGTCGAGATTCGCGTTTTGTTTTTCGACGTGACGCCAAACGGCGAGATGCGGCCAACGGACGCGGAGGTCAATTACGAATGGCTGACGCCCGTTCGCGACTGGACGGAGCCGACTCCGAAATATCTGGTCGCGACATATCTCGGTGCGGGAAAGTCGCGGAAATCAGCGGAAAAACTTCGCTACGGCGGATTCGTGGTGCGGGTTTATTTCGACGGCCAATTGCAAGCCGAGCGGTCGGAGCCGAAGGAGCTGGTCGCGTTGTTGCGGAACGGACCAGGACTAACCCCGTCACCTGCTGCGGCGGTTCAGAGTCAGGCGCAAATTACCGCCATTACGCCGAGCCCCTTCGCGCCTCAACCGCGGCCAGGGCAGAGCGCACCTGTCGAGAATGCGACTGCCACCAACCCAGTAACGGCTTCTCCAACGCCGCTTCATGCGAATCGGGAGAGTTCCTCAGCGGTGCCGTATGCAAGTCCGGTTCCTGACAAACCCGGTTTTGTTTACAGTCCGCACAATCCCAAGTTTCTCATCGACGTTCGCGGGTTCCCGCCGGGGACGGAGGTCAACGACCCGAATACCGGCAAGCCTTTTAAGGTGCCGTAGCAGCTGCAATTATTCCTGCACCGCGGCCGCGCTCTTCTCGGCGGTTTCGTCGTCTGCGTCGTCCGCTTGCACGGAGAACCGGCGTTTTCTGCGCGCGGCCGGCAGCGGCGACAAAGTCATCGTCACGTTGCGGCCGGCGATCTTCGGTTCCATTTCCACCTGCGACATTCCGGCAAGATCGTCGCGCACCTTCTCCATCAATTGCATTCCAAATTCCTGGTGCGCCATCTCGCGGCCGCGGAATTGCAGTTGCACGCGCACCTTATTTCCTTTGTCGAGAAATCCTTCGCCGTGCCGGATCTTCGTCAGATAATCATGATCGTCGATGTTCACCCGGAACTTGATTTCCTTCAGCTTCGTCCCTGAAGTTTTCTTCTCCTTCTCCTGCTTGGAGATGTCGTACCGGAATTTCCCGAAATCGACGATCTTGCAGACCGGCGGATTGGCGGTAGGCGCGACTTCGACCAGGTCGAGGCCGAGACTTTGAGCTTTGCGCAACGCGTCCGAAAGCTTCATGACGCCGAGTTGCTCGCTGGTGGATCCGAGGATGACCCGCACTTCGCGGGCGCGAATCCGACCGTTTACACGAATTTGTGGTTGCAGATTAAATCAAAGCTCCTGACCGGCGACTCGGGAAGTGAACCGCGACGCCGTATGTAATTTTCCCGCATTTTCCAGGCATCATGGCTGACGACCGAAACACTTCTGCCTCACCGTGGTTGCGGACCTCGCGGTGACGAGCCTGCTTTTCGCAAGCCGACTGGAAGTAGTAAGCAACAATCGCGCGGTAGCAAGGCTAATCTACTCGGTCAGGCGGGGACCAATGGCTCGAGCCGCACGACGTGCAAAGGGGAGATCGAATCGTAACGCGCCGGAATGTCGTCGGTGAGATTGACGACGGCTCGCGCAATCAACAGCGCGATTCGGGTAAGCATCGCCATTTCCGGATGATTTACATCGAGGTGTTTGCCGTCGCTAGTGTGCACGCGAAACGGAACGAACGGCGTGGCTCGCAGATGTTGGTTAATTTCCAGGGGATTCATTGCCTCAATCTTAGTTGATTTGGGCCGCCTTCTCAACGCGGAATCACGCCGGCGGCGGCTCGCCGAAATGGGCGGCGTGCGCTGCATAGGCGGCGAGATCATCGAGCATCGCGTCGATCGTGGCCGCGATGGGTTCGAGCTTGGCGAACCCGGAGAAAATCGCGCGATCCCCGATCTCGCTATCGACGACGAAGGTGGGACGTTGCGTGACCTGAAGCGCGTGAAATTCTGCCGTGCTCGCCCGCGCGTGGGCCTCCACTTCGGGCGAACGCGCGCGCTCAAGCAGTTTTGCCTTGTCGAGTCCGGCCGCCTTCGCCCCGATCTCCGCCGCGAGTTCCCAGTTGTTGGTCTTCAACCCCTCGCGCTCGGTCGCATTGGCGAGCGCCATCCGCACGCGATCATCCGTTACGCCGAAGTCCCGCGCGGCTTCCGCCACGAGATTGGGCGCCAGACATTCCTGGATATCTGGCTCGAACCAACCCGGCTTGAGCATGAAAGGTGAGCGCATCATCATCCCGCTGCGCCGATAAAACCATTCGGATTGCTCGATCGATTTTGGGAAACCGGATGCATCCATTAAGGCGATCTTCCAAACGAAATCGACGCGGTCCGCGTAGCGTTTCTTCAATTCCTCCCACGCCGGCTGCGCCCAAAAACACCAGGAGGAAATGACGTCGAGGTACATGGTTGCTTTCAGCTTCATCGTCATGGCTCCGCTTGGTTGGTTAATCTGCTTGTCATGGTGAATTGAACGTCCAACGTCCAACGTTCAACGTCCAACGCTCAATGGAAGAGGCGGGCGTGAGTTGACCGCGCCAGATGATCGATCTCAATCACATCCTTCTCTTCATCGCGTGCATTTCGCCGCTGGTCTTATTGGGCCAGACGTGGCGCCGCGGTGGATTGCAGCGCGCCTGGCGCCTGGCGGCTTTCGCGGTGCTGATCGTCACCGGCGTTGCATGGTTGATAACACCCGAAACGGCGGGATTCGTCGGCGGTGGAGCGTGGCTGGCTTTGCTGTTCCTGCCCGCGGTCGGGTTGCGGAAGGCGGCAGAGCTTGCTTCCCAGCAACGTTTCGCTCCAGCGCGGCGACTTAGCCGTGCGCTTTGGTTTTTGCATCCCGCTGGTGCCTTGCAGGCCGAAGCCGAATTGCTGCGCGCTCTCGAGATGGCGGAACGCGGCGACATTTCTTCGGCGCTTTCGATCCTCGGACCGTTGCGGAACAACGACACGAACGTCGGTCGGCAAGCGACCGCTCAATCTTTTCGGCTGCGCGGCGAATGGATCAACCTGGTGGGATGGGTCCGCAGGGAGGTCCCGCCCGACGTGCGCCAGGCAGATTTTGCTTTGCTGCCGGTTTATTTCCGCGCGCTTGGCGAGACCGATTCGCGGAACGAACTCGTGATCGAATTCGCGACCATGGCGAGCACGCTCACTCCCGCGCAACAACCGGCCTGGAGCTACCACTCCAGTCTGCTGCTGGTCCTGGCTTTTTGCGGTCGTCTCCCCGCACTTGCGAATCTTGTCGAGACCAAACTCCGGAAACTTCCGCAGGATCTCGGCGAATTCTGGAGGGCCACGGGCGAACTTGCGGCCGGTGAAATCTCCGCGGGGCGCTCGCGCCTGGAGAAACTGCACGCGACAACGACAGATCAATTACTGCGCGCGGAAGCGGCGCAGCGTCTGGCAACGGCGAATTCGATCGCGGCCAGGCCGCTCGCCCCATCCGCGGCGGCGCTTCTTTCGCGCATCGAACTCATCGATCGCCCTGCATCCGGCGTGTTCGGATCGGAGACTACGAGGCCGACTACTGCGGTGCTCATTTTCATCGGACTCAACGTCGGCATGTTCCTGCTTGAAGTGGCAATGGGCGGTTCGACGAATCCGCGGACGTTGCATCGGCTCGGCGCGTTGGAGCCGTGGGCGGTGCGATTGGGAGGTGAATACTGGCGCCTTCTTACGTCGCTTTTTCTCCATTACGGTCCGCTCCATCTCCTCTTCAATTTGTATGCGCTCTTCATCATCGGCCCGGGATTGGAGCGGCTTCTCGGCTCGGTTCGGTTCGGGCTTTGTTATTTGCTTTCCGGCCTCGGGTCGTGTGTCGGCGTCCTGCTCTGGCGCGGCCTCGATCTCAGCCGTTACGAACAACTCGTGGGAGCGTCGGGTTGCGTCATGGGAATCGTGGGCGTGTGGGCCGGCTTTCTTTTGCGGCACCGGCATCAACCAATGGCCGGGCGCCGGTTGAAAAACATCCTCCTGATCGTTGCGATCCAAACCGCTTTCGATCTTTCCACGCCGCAAGTTAGCATGGCGTCGCATCTGAGCGGATTGCTCAGCGGCGTTGCGCTCGGGTTGCTGGTGAGGTCGCGGCGCGTCTCTTAGGTCCGTTCCTGCTCCTGATCATGATCTTGCTCCTGATCTTTGGAGAAGGTGTCGGTTCCCCTAGAGATTAGGATTATGATCAGGATCACGAGCAAGAGTGGCTCTGCGAGCTTATGGAATGCTTGATGCTAAAGTTTTTCCTGTCAGATTCACGCTTCGTTTTTATCGGGCCGCTTCACACGCTCTATGCCGACCTATCACACGTATAACGTGATCCCGACGCTGCCGGCCGCGCTCGAGCCGCTGCGGGAAATGGTTTTCAATCTCTGGTGGACCTGGGAGCCCTCCGCCCGCCGTCTTTTCCGGCATCTCGATCCGGACCTCTGGAATCGAACGAATCATAATCCGCTGCGCATGCTCCAGCTCTCGCGGCAGGCCCGCCTCGTCGAAGTAGCGCAGGACAAAAATTTTCTCCGCGAACTGAAGGAAGTGCACGACGCGTTTCGCCACTATCTCGCGCGCAAGGATACGTATGGGAAAACCGGCAGCGGCAACGCGATCGAGAAACCGGTTGCCTATTTCTCGGCGGAATTTGGGTTCCACGAATCGATCCCGAATTACTCGGGCGGCCTCGGCATTCTCGCGGGAGATCATTGCAAGTCGGCCAGCGATCTCGACCTGAATTTCGTCGCGATCGGATTGCTTTATCGCCACGGCTATTTCAAACAGGAGATCGACAAGGACGGACTCCAACACGCCGTCAGCCTGAATCAGAATTTTCATCACCTCCCGATCAGGGAAGTGCGAAAGGGCGATCAGAATCTGCTCATCTCCGTGCGGCTGCTGGACCGCGAAGTTTGGGCAAAGATCTGGGAGCTCCACGTCGGGCGCATCAATCTTTATCTGCTCGACACCGATATCGCGGAGAACACCGCGGAAGATCGGCGCATCACGGCCGAGCTTTACGGCGGCGACCTCGAAATGCGCATCCGGCAGGAGATCGTGCTCGGAATCGGCGGAGTGAAGGCGCTCACCGCTCTCGGGATCGACGCAGAGGTTTTCCACATGAACGAAGGGCATTCGGCCTTCCTCGCGCTCGAACGGATTCGGCTCAACGTCGCGGAGAAAAAACTGGATTTCTATTCCGCGCTGCAGCTCGTCGCTTCGGCCAATGTTTTCACAACCCACACGCCCGTCCCCGCCGGGAACGATGCGTTTCCGCGCGAAATGATGAGGCGTTACTTCCGTGAGTTCGCGGCGCAGCTGCAAATCCCGTTTGAAGAATTTTTCCGGCTCGGCCAGACGAGCGTGAATCCGCAGGACGCCTTTAGCATGACGGTGCTCGCATTGCGCGTCAGCCGGCATTCGAACGGCGTGAGCAAATTGCACGGCGACGTTAGCCGATCGCTCTGGAAAGATGTCTGGGCCGGCGTGCCCGGTCATGAAGTTCCTGTCACCAGCATCACCAACGGCGTCCACACGAAAACGTGGATGGCGCCGGAGTTCTCCGCGCTCTATCAAAAATATCTCGGCGACTGGGAGGAGCATCTCACCGACCCTGATTTCTGGCGGCGCGTGACCGACATTCCTGACGCGCAGCTTTGGGAGACGCACCAGAAATTGAAGCTGCGCCTGGTTGAATTCGTCCGCGACCGGGTGCGGGTGGCGCGTGAACGTTCGGGCGAATCGCCGGAGTCCATCCGGAGCGTCAACCGCATTCTCGATCCGGAAATTCTGACGATCGGTTTCGCGCGGCGCTTCGCCACCTACAAACGCGGCGCGCTGCTCTTCAGCGACCAGGAACGATTGAAGCGTTTGCTTAATGACGAAACGCGCCCTGTGCAATTCATCTTCGCCGGAAAATCGCATCCGCAGGATGAAGGCGGTAAGGCGCTGATTCAGCAGGTTTACAAATTCAGCCGCGAACGCGGTTTCGAAAATCGGATGGTCTTCGTGGAAGATTACGACACCTACATCGCGCGCCGGCTCGTGCAGGGCGTCGATTTATGGCTGAACAATCCGCTGCGTCCGTTGGAAGCGAGCGGCACGAGCGGAATGAAATTGCCGCCGAACGGCGGATTGAATTTGAGCGTGCTCGATGGCTGGTGGTGCGAGAGCTACAACGGCAATAACGGCTGGGCCATCGGCGCGGAGATCAACGGCGGCAGCGTCGATTTCCAGAGCGAAGTGGATGCGGGCAGCCTCTATCAATTGCTCGAAAACCAGATCATTCCCCTTTATTACGCGAAACCGGACGGGAAACTGCCGCTCGCCTGGCTCCAGTTGATGCGCGAATCGATCCGGAGCATTACGCCGATCTTCAACACCCACCGGATGGTGAAGGAATATACCGAGCGTCTCTACGTGCCGGCGGCGAAGGCGCACAAGGAATTCGCGCGGGACGAATGCGCGGCCGCCACGGGCCTGAGCAAATGGAAAGCGCAAATGCGCAAGGATTGGCCGCAGGTCAGCATCCTCGAAGTGCAAGTCGGCAACGCCGATCGGCAAAACATCCAGGTGGGCGAGGCGCTGCAAGTCTCGGCCAAGGTTCATCTCGGCGCCGTCGCGCCGGACCACGTGCGCGTGGAGGCTTATCACGGCGAAGCGGATAATGGCGGGATCAAAAATCCGACTGTCACAGTTCTCGACGGAAGCTCGCCTGGGGAAGGCGAGGGGAACTACATATACCAGGGCGCGGTGCCGGCTTCAGACAGCGGCACGTACGGTTTCAGCGTGCGCGTCGTCCCGATCCATCCGCATCTCATGCAAACGCATGAGTTGCGCTTGATCACGTGGTCGTAGTTCACGCGTGCAACGTTGTCATCCCGAGGGTGGCGAAGCGCGCCGAGGGAACCCGCAGACGGTCTTACTGTACCGTGATATTGAGGCATCTTCGGAAAGCCGCGCCCGCCATCCGCTTGCGTGATCGGTATTGCAACTGGGAGGTCCCTCGCCGTCTGCGCGGCTCGGGATGACAGCCTAAGATCGAGCGAGCTGCTGAAAAAAATCCCCGAAGTTAGTGTCGGCGTTCATTAATTCATTCAGCGCCTCGAGGCGCTCGCCGCCGGCCGGCTCCGGGAGGCGGACCACCTGAATGTGCTTCCCATTTCTAAAAGCAATCTCATCCCATTGAATCGAGGCGATGGCGTCGTTGAATCGCGCCACGGAACGGCCGCGGAAAAAGGCGCGTGTCGTTTCCGGCGGCGAAAAAATCGCCGCCTTGATCTCTTCTTCTGGAACGATCGTGCGCATCGAGCCCTGCCGCACCAACTCATAAAACAACCCGTGGTCCGGTTGGATGTTGTGATATTCCAAGTCGATCGCCTGGAGCCAGGGGTCGCTCCACGAGAGTTTTTCTTCCTCACGAAAAGCTGCGAGCAGGAATTTCTTGGCGACCCAATCGACCCGGTCGCGCGTCAGGGCGACCTCGCGTTGGAGATCGTTCAGCACCGTTTCCCATTCGCGCAGGAGCCAGATCGTCTCCTCGTCGTTGTCGCCGATCTTTTGCGCCGCCTTCAAATAGAGCCGCTGCACATCGATGGCGGAGATTTTCCGCCCGTCGCTCAGTTCTATAATCCAATGGTAATCCTGATCGCGGCTGATCGATTTCGTTGCGCCGACTGGTTGCGCGATTTCGATCTGCGGCGCTTCGCCACGCTCGATCAAGTCGAGGACCAGCGCCGTCGTCCCCACCTTCAGCGCCGTGGCCCACTCGCTCATATTTGAGTCGCCTAGAATGACGTGAAACCGCCGGTAGTTCTTCGCCTCGGCGTGCGGTTCGTCGCGCGTATTCACGAGCGGGCGTTTGTTCATCGTATCGATGCTGACCAGCGCGCTGAAGAAGTCCGCGCGTTGCGAAATCTGGAACACACCTGGCTGGCCCGCCGCGCTCTCGCCTTCGATTCCAATTTTTCCCGCGCCCGCAAAGATCTGCCGCGTGATCAGAAACGGCAAAACATCCGCTACCAGCCGATCCCACGGCACGTCGCGGCGCATCAGGTAATTATCGTGGCAACCGTAGCTGTGTCCGACAAAATCGGTGTTGTTCTTGTAGAGCCGCACCTCCTGCCCGGCGGGCAGTTTCAGATTTCGGCGTCGCGCGCATTCGGCCAAAATGCGCTCGCCGGCTTTTTCGTGCGCCACCAATTCCCGCAGCGTCGTGCATTCCGGCGTCGAGTATTCCGGGTGCGCATGATCGTTGTAAAAGCGTGCGCCGTTCGAAAGGACGAGGTCGCTTTTGATTTCCTCGAAACTCAGCGGCCGCTTGCGGTCGATCTCATAATAGGCCGATTCGTCCGTGTCCTGAAGCAGCTCCGCCGCGCGGAAGCCGCGGGCATCCCGATGCGGATCTTCCAATCGATAATCCCACTTCATGTGGGCCCCATGCTCGGTGTAGGAACGGACGAGCTCGATCGATTCTGCCACGACATCAACCGAGTCCGCCCCCTGAATCGTGATCCCGCATTCCGTCTCAAGTCCGAACACCCTTTTCATCGCCGGTTTAATGTAGAGGCGCTTGTGCCAAGCGCCTATCCTAAGTCAGGCGCTCGCCGCGGCGAGCGCCTCTACAACCAAGCGCACTACATCGTCGCGACAATCAATCGCCAGGCGATGCCACCTTGCGTCAGGGAGTGTTGATGATGGCTCTGGGGCGGCAACGGATCACCGGCTGTCGAGATAATCTCGGTGCCACAGCCCTGACATTTGTAGATCCCTGACTGCGGTGTCACCGCTCCCGGCGGATGGGCGGGATCAAACATGGGGTGAGACAGATTCGTCAGGTAATGGGAGTACTTGTATTGCGCCATCTAGCCCCTGCAGTGATCCGGGGGAGTCTTTCAGCAGGAACAGGAATCCGTAAAGTGGGAGAATTCCTACACTCCAGGCGATCCGGTCCTCCGCCGCGACGAGCAACGATCCCAATAAAATTTGCGAACTTCGCCTCGTGGACCTCGTAACTAGCAGCAGACTCATGTCCCTCAATCCCTCCCACGGTCAAACCGCGCCTGACCTGCGCGCGCCGCTCCATGCGCTGGTTGTTGTCGCCCCCGATGGCCGCATCCAATTCGCCACCGAGCGCGCGCAGTCCTGGCTGCGTGAATTCTCATTCTCCCCATCGGATCGCTTGCCGCCGGCTGTGGCCGATTGGCTGGAAGAAGCCATGCCTTCGAGCCGGCTCTCTCGATTCATTGTGGATCGGCCCGGAATACGTGTCTCGATCCAGATCCTCTTCCGAGAAACGGGATCCGTTTGCCTGCTTCTGGAGCAGGAAACGGAAAGGCGCCGGAGCAACGGCGCTGGGGGACTTCTCACTCGACGTCAAACCGAAGTCCTCTCCTGGGTCGCCCGCGGCAAGACGAACGCCGAGATCGCCGCGATCCTGAGATTGAAAACGGGAACGATCGGTAAATATCTCGAGCGGATATTTCCCAAACTCGGCGTCGAGAACCGCACCGCCGCGGCGAGCTTCGTTCTCGGGACAAACAAAACGACCTAGGCCAACTGCAACGCCGCCGCGCCGCGACCCGCGCGAGTGCCGGTGGCAAAACAGCCTTGGAGCAGATAGCCGCCGGTCGGCGCTTCCCAGTCGATCATCTCGCCGGCAACGAAAACGCCTGGGAGCTTTCGTAGCATCAGGCTTTCGTCGAGTTCGGCCCATGGCACTCCGCCGGCGGATGAGATCGCTTCCGCGATCGGACGCGGCCCGCGTAATGGCATCACAAAATTTTTGACGCGACCCAGCAGTTCCTCGCGATCTTCAGTTGGCGAAATGGTTTCGAGCAAAGCCACAGCGCCGGCGCTCAACTTCCAGGCGCGAAAGCATTCGCGCGCGTCGGGCAGGTTCACGATCCGCTCGCGCAAAGTCTCGACGGTGAGCTGGGGCTTGAAATCGATCGCGACGGATGGCTCGCTCATCCCGCGGAGCGTGCGACCCAGACGATAAATTGCGCCGCCTTCGAGGCCGTGCGCCGTGATAAGCAGCTCGCCCGAGACCGATTCTTCGCCTGCGCGGACCGTGAGATTTTTCAGAGGCAATCCTTCAGCGCGCGCGAGCAGAGCCGGCGGCCAATCGACTTCCCAGCCACAGTTGGCCGGCTGCCACGGTGTGATCTCTATTCCATGAGCGGCGAGGATCGCGGGCCAGGCGCCGTCCGATCCGGTTTCCGGCCAGGAAGCGCCGCCGAGCGCCAGCACGATCGTGTCGGCGTCGGCGGTGAAGTTGCCGGTCGCCCCCTTTACAAGGGAAGGCGATTTCCAAATCGCCTCGTTTTTCTGCATCGGCGGTTTGGAAACCGCCGCTCCTTGGGATCGAAATTCGGCTCGCCACTTGTTAGCCTCGCGCGCGAGACCCACAAAGCGCGCGCCGGTGCGGAACTGGACGCCGCTCGCACGCAGACGTCGCAGCCACGCGCGCAAAAGACCGGCAGCTTTTTGTCCGCGCGGAAAGACGCGGCCACTCGTGCCCACGTAGGTTTCGACGCCGAGTTCCGTCGCCCAGGCGCGGAGATCGTCGGGTCCGAAGTCTTCCAGCAAATCGCGCCAGCGTTGCGGTTCGTCGACAAAACGGGCCGGGAAATTTTCCACCGGTTCGCCGTGCGTGAGATTGAGGCCGCCTCGGCCGGCCACGAGAAATTTCCGGCCGACAGAACGTTGGCCATCGCAGACAGTCACGCGAGAGCCGGCGGCATTGGCGACTTCAGCCGCGCGGAGCCCGGCAGGACCACCGCCGATAACGAGAACGGAGTTGACGCGCATTCCACGACTGTAGCGCAGTTGTCGTCATCCCGAGCCGCGAAGACGGCGAGGGACCTCGTAAGCGCCCTACCGCTTCCGCGCGGCGACAGGCGCGTACCTCATGTCACGCGTGATGTTTCGCGATAGCGCAATTGCAGTTGTGAGGTCCTTCGGCGCGCTTCGCCAGCCTCAGGATGACATGCTTAACGCTTACTTCATCACCTGATCGATCGACGTCGGATCATCGAGCAGAATTGGCGGCGCATCCGACGACTGTAGCGCAGTTGTCGTCATCCCGAGCCGCGAAGACGGCGAGGGACCTCGCAAGCGCTCTACCGCTTCCGCGCTGCGACAGGCGCGTGCCTCATGTCACGCGTG
The DNA here is from genome assembly GCA_041167325.1 of Verrucomicrobiota bacterium. GTDB lineage: Bacteria > Verrucomicrobiota > Verrucomicrobiia > Chthoniobacterales > UBA10450 > AV80. Next base: position 193,542 of record JBEEHH010000021.1, read on the forward strand.
ATGTTTCGCGATAGCGCAATCTGCAGTTGTGAGGTCCTTCGGCGCGCTTCGCCAGCCTCAGGATGACATGCCTAACGCTTACTTCGTCACCTGATCGATCGATGTCGGATCATCAAGCAGGATCCACTCGACGATCGAGAGCGGGAGACTGCCGTTCTTGATCAGGTCATCATGAAATTGTCCGAGCCGAAAGTTCGCTCCGGCTTTGTCGCGATAACGGCCGAGCAAATTCATGATCTGCCATTTGCCCACGATGTAGCTGATCTTCTGCGTCGGACTCGAAGCCGCGCCTGCCGCTTCGCCTTCGGCGGCTTCGCGATCGAGCCCGCCCGCTTCCATGAAATATTGGACGGCCTGCTCGAAGCTCCACTTGCCGGTGTGCAAATTCACGTCCACCCCGATGCGCGCCGAGCGGTAACGCGAGAGCCGCAGGATCTGTCCCTGCGCCGCTGAGTTGTCCGGGTAAAGTCCGGTGCGCATCAGCATTTCCTCGCCGTAGAGCGCCCAGCCTTCCACGAAGACGCCATCGCCGTGCTGGCGCCGGATTTCATTCGGAAGATGGTTCGCGATCGAGAGCTGCATGAAATGGCCGGGAATGCCTTCGTGCCCGAGGATCGGACGCGGGTCCTCGATCGCCGCGCGGATGTAGAAGTTCTTCGATTGCGGATCGTAGGTCGGAATGAAATAAAAGCCGGTCGGATCCTTATCGTAAACGCCGGGCGGATTCATGAAACCGCCGGGACTGGTCGGCTTGAACGCTTCCGGCAACTGCCGGATCTCGAAACGGCCGAGATATTCCGGCACCGTTACGAGCTTGTGCTCTTTCAGGAAATTAATCATCTCCTGCTCGCGGCTCTCGTACGCCTTGAGGAACGACGCCTGATCCGGCGGAATGTTTTGGCTGCGGGACGGGTTCGGATCGGCCAGGGAAGGATCGGGCAAGAGCGATTCGAGCGCGCGGTAACGCGCCAGCTCTGCGCGCCCGAGCATTTCCACCTGCGCGGCGTCGAGCGGAAGTAGCAGGATGTGCTTCAGGTAGTAATTGTAATTCGCCACGCCCATTGGGACGAAAGCGGCCATCGTAAGAAGGCGTTTTTCCAGGCGATCGGCGAATCCATGAATCGCGACGAGGGCCGCATCGCGCGCTTTCACCAGATCGTCGCGTTCGTTAGGCGCGAGATCGCGCGTCAGCGTCATGAGGCTGTCCTTAAAGAGCGGATCGATCGCGCGCGCGGAATCGATCGCGAGCTGCGCGTAAAGTTTTACCGGCTTCTCCAGGTTGCGTTCGCCTTGCCCGAGCATCGCCGGCATTTGCCGCAGGCGCGCAGTTGCCGCAACCGCGCGGTTCCGCGGCGTGTCGTACTCCTTTTTCAGAAGCGAGAAAATACCGTTCGAGCATTCCCCCACGTAAACCTGAGGATCTGTTTTCTCGGATTGCAGGACGCGAGTATTGAAGTCGAATCCTTCCAATTGGGCGCGGAAGAGCATCCAATCGATGCGATCGTCTTTCGCCCATTTCGCCGCCGGCATTGCCCGGACTTGGTCGAGTAATTTGCGGACGTGCTGAGCGCGCTCCGTAATTTTGGCTGTGGAATAATCGGTGAGCCGGTTATCCCAGGTATGGAGGCCGGAGTCGCTGCTGCCGACCGGAAAGTTTTCGTTTCGCCACGCGTAGAATTCGTCCGCGATCTTACGCAGCGCGGTAATGTCGGTCTCGGCTTTGGTCGGCGTTGACTTTGTGATCAACGCCTTGTTGGAAACGTCGCTTCTCGGTTCCGGCGTCGGTTGGGCAATGAGCGATGCAGCCGCGAATACACCAAGCGCAAGGATCAGTTTCATACGCGGATGCTAGTCACAAGGAGCGGCGGTTTACAAACCGCCGTTTTCTGGATTACAAAACCGCGACGTAGTCGCAAACCGAAACATCGTGCGACGGAGCGCTCGATCCACCTAGATGACGCCGCCGCGCGCCGCCTTCGAATTGGCGTCGCGCCGTACCGGCGAAATCTTCACGACATTCTCCGGATCGAAATCGATCAGCTTGAACCAGTCCTCGGTCATGTCGGTCGGGGGGAAGATGTCGTTCTCGGTAAACTCGGCCACGAACGACTGCTGCAAATCGTTTTCGCTAATTCCTTCATTTTGCTGGGTAGCGATGGCCCGCTTGATGGCTAATCCCTTCGCCCGCTCCACAACCGACGCGATGATCGCTCCGCTCAGCAAATCGCTCCGGTACAGCGTTTCCTTGCGGCCGCTTCTCAGGGTGATTTCGAGAAACTTGTTTTCCTCGCGCCGAGCGAACTGCACTTCCAGAATCCGCTCGATTAAGCGATCGATCGCGGCGCTGATGTTCCCCGCTTCCTTCGCGAGCGCGCCATCGTAGGGAAGATCGTTCGTGAGATAAATCCGGTAAATCTCTTTCGCGCCTTCCCGGTTCGGCCGGTTCACTTTGATTTTCCGGTCGATCCGGCCCGGCCGCAGGATCGCCGGGTCGATCAGGTCTGCGCGATTCGAGGCCAGAATGATGACGACGTCGTGGAGCGAATCGATCCCGTCCATCTCCGAGCAAAACATCGGCACGAGCGTCGAGAGAATATTCGAGTAACGCGAGGCGCGTCGGGTCCCGAGGATACTTTCCGCTTCGTCGATAAACAAAAACGGCAGGTAACCTTCGCGGCGTTTCTCGCGGGCGGTCGAAAAAATTTCGCGGACGATCCGCTCCGATTCGCCGACCCACATGTTCAGGATCTCCGGCCCTTTGACGTGCATGAAGTATTCCTTCATCTCCTCGCCGCTTTTTTCTCGAAGCCGTTTGGTCAGATTGTACGCCGTTGCTTTGCCGATGAGCGTCTTCCCGCAGCCCGGCGGGCCGTAAAGCAGAAAACCCTTCGGCGTGGCATGCTGGAATTTCTCGAAGAGCTCGCCGTGGATCAATGGCAGCTCGATCGCGTCTTTGATCGCCTGCAACGCCTGGTCCTGGCCGCCGACTTTTTCCCACGGAAGTTCGGGCACGTCGTCGAGGTAATGTTCGCGGGATTGCGGGTGAGTAAGAACTTCGAGCGCCACCCGGTAGTTCGGATCGACCCGCACTTCATCACCGGATTTGAGAGCGGCTTTCATCAATTCGGCGGAGCGTTGGAGGATCAACGATTGCAGGCCGTGCTCCGATCCAACCCGAAGCCGGTCTGCGCCGAGGACCTCCGTGATTTTCGTCACCGGTCCTGCCGTTTCGAAGCCGAGATCGCCAACGATGACATAGGCTTCGTTCACCAAAACCCGCGTGCCTCTCTTGAGCTTCGCCAGGCTGATTCGCGGATCGACGTTGCAATAATAGTCCGCGCCACCCACGACGATGTGGGCCGTGCCGCGCGCTGGATTGTCGAGATAAGTGCCGATGCGGTTGGCCGGCGAAGTGACCTTCTTGATCACTTCCTCCAGCTTCTCGATCATCTGGCGCGCTTCGCCAATAGTTTCCTCCTGCGCCGCGATTTCCGAGCGCACGATGTACAATTCCCGCCGATGCCGATGCTCCGGCGGGATGGAAGCGACCACGAGATCGAACGCTTCGAGCAAGCTCAGCTCGCGCTTGCCTGCGGGCTCGTCGTTTTCGGATTCCTTGTTGCGCTCTTCGTCCATGCCTAAGGCTGCTCGATTATAAGCTGCGCGCGGCCTGCCGCAAACTCGTGGCGGAAAATTGAAAATGGAGGGTCGAGCTCCCGCGAGACTGCGGCGTCGCAGAGCTCCGCCCTCCAGAGAATCGCGGCCTCGCAGAGCTCCGCCCTCCATTTCAAAAAGAGGTTGAAGGCGTAGAGGGCGCGACCTAACCTGCATCGCTTTTCGCGAGGAGTCTTAGCTCAATTGGTTAGAGCGCCGCCCTGTCACGGCGGAGGTTGCGGGTTCGAGCCCCGTAGACTCCGGATCAAAATCTTCCTCTATCTCTTCGAATTTCAGTCTGCGCGTTCGCCAAGCGAAACCAGTTGGTTGACAGTTCCGGCTCATGAGAAAACTCGGGCTCACTGCCATCGTGATTTTTTGCGCCGCGCTTGCCCGCGCCGATCAGCTCATGCCCACGGCGGAGGGGACTACCTGGCTGTATCAATCCACCGAGGAGCTTGGCGGAGCGGATGCGGCTCCTGCTGTCCGTTCGACGATCACCATCCGAGCGGGGAAACAAATGTTTGAAGGCAAAGAGTTCCTAAAACTCGATACGCTTGCCGGCAACGTTGTTTCCAAGACCGAGCTGGTGACCGTGAATGATCAGGGCGTCGTCTGCGCGGCGCGCGGCGGCCGAGATGGAAAGATCGTGAAACTCGATCCGCCGGCCACAATCGTTCCGGCGACGTTAAAGGTCGGGGGCGCGTGGGATTCTGACGGCGAAGTGGCCGGAATGGAGATGCATCAGCACTTCACTGTTCTGGCCGAAGAAATGGTGCATGTGCCGGCAGGAGCATTTCGCGCGTTTCACATTCACGCGGCGGATTCTTCGGTCATGTCGATCGCGCTCGATCGATGGTTCGTGCCCGGCGTGGGTTTCGTAAAGGAAACAACCGTGGTCCGAGGTCCTACCGGCGGACTGCTGCAACGCGTAGCCCTCGAGTTGCAAAAGCGTCCGGAAGTTGTCGCCGCGCCTGAACCGGCGCCATCGCCGGTGGTCGCTCCGCCGCCATCCAAAGCGCCGGCGGTAGAGGCAAGCCCGACACCTAACGAGCAGCAGCCCGCGTCCGGGAAGAAATTGAGCGTCGAAGTCTCGAGCGATTCCGCGGGCGGAACAAAGACGGAATTCAAATCCGACGTTGCGAACATTTACGTGCGCTGGCACGGCCACGGTTTGGCCGTCGGCGCGAAAGTACGGGTCGCATGGGTGGCGGAAGATGTGGGCGATCTGGTTGAACCCAATTTCATCGTCGACGAAACGGAGACAATTGCCGGGGCGCCCGATGCGAGCGCTCGCTTTACCCTGGGCAGACCACCGGACGGGTGGGCCGAGGGAAAATATCGACTCGAGTTCTACGTTAACGACGAGTTAGAGGAGACGATAAGAGTTACGATCACTAAGTAAGGCGCTGGTGCTGCTCGCCCGAAACAAGGCGCCAACTCGTTAGCTATTCTTCCCCCCGCGCGCGGGCAAAACGGACGTTCGAAAAAATGTCTGCGAAAATGTCTTGATGCCCTCCGGCGCTTTTTGTTAGTCCCTTCGGGAACCGAAGGAGACACTATGATCAAAATTGGATTGGCGAAGTTTGGATTTTTCCGAATACCCCTCGCAGTCAGTCTGCCCGTTGTCCTGGCGACCACTGCGTTTGCGCAAGAGCCTTCACCTCCGACAAGCGAAACGGCGCCCTCGGTCCGGACGTTCAATGCCAACGGCACCGAGGAAACTTCCACGGAACGTGTGATCGTGACCGGCTCGGCCATTCCCACTGCCGGGGAAGTGGGGCCGAACCCGGTGCTGAACGTCACCCGCGACCTGATCAACAAGTCCGGTGAGCGCAATACCGAGGAGCTTCTCCGCAATCTTCCGGTGGCGAACGCCAATGGCGTGGCGGTATCGAACAACGAGAACGGCTCGAACACCGCGGTGGGCGCAGCCACCATCGCGCTGCGCGGGTTCGACGCACGGGCAACTCTCATCCTCCTCGATGGCCGCCGCGTCGCGCCTTATCCCACGGGCAACCGGCGCGTCGTCTTCGTGGATTTGAATACGATTCCGGAAGCGTCGATCGAAAGCATTGAAATCCTGAAAGATGGCGCCTCGACCACTTACGGCGCGGATGCGGTGGCAGGCGTGGTCAACATCAAGCGCTTTCACGATTATCGCGGCGCGGAGGCGAGGGTCGAGTACGGCAACACAACCGATAGAGACTCGGGCATGTTCAACACCTCGCTCCTCTTCGGGGTAGGAGACGGAAAGTCGAACATCTCCGGCACGATCAACTATTACCATCGTAATTCGATCTTCAATCATGACCGCAGTTATTCGGCGGTGCCGCCGTTTCTGAGCAGCAATGCGAGCCCTTATAACCTCCAGGTGACCAACGCCGCCGTGGCGCAAGCTGGCGGGACGGTGATTCCGAGTGGAAGTGGGAACCAGTTCGCCAGCGCGCCTAACGGCACGAACGGTTTGGCTCCGGCCAGCACGTATCTCTACGGGGCCGGCCGGCCCAGATCCGGCCCCAATGGCTTCAACTTCAATGAATTTTCTCTCTCGTTTCCGGACTCCGAGCGCTTTGGCGGTTACATGGCGATGGATCACAAGATCTTCGGCGATCAATTCGTCATTTACGCGGACGGTATGTATCAGAATGTGAAGACCCACAATGAGCTGGCCGCCCCGGCCACGGGGAATTTCCAGAGCCCCGGGTTTACCACACTCGCTATCCCGCCACGGGTGCCCAATCCTGCGGGAACGACTCCGTTCGGCGGGCCCACTTATGCCGAAACCGGAGTGACTCCCGGCGCTTTCAATCCCTTCAACCCGTTCAATCAAATCATCTCCGGCGGAACGCGCGCGCGCCTGGCAGAATTCGGCAACCGTAAGTTCGACAACGAAAGTGACGCATACCTCGGCACCATCGGCTTTCGCGGCGACAAGTTATTCGACGGCTCTTGGGGCTACGACACAGGCTTTCGCTACAGCCAAATCAGGAACACCACCACAGGAACGCAAGTCTCTATCTCGCGTTTTAACCGCATCTTGAACCAGGCCGACCCGATATTTAATCCGGCCTCGTCGCAATACATCGGCACGACGGTTGCCTTCAACCCATTCGGCGATTTTCGCGTTCCCATTGCATCCAATGCTGCCTCGATCGAGTTCGCTCGCGTCCATCCGAGAGACATAGATACTTCGAAACTAGCCACGCTCGATGGGACCCTCTACACGACCGACCTCTTCACCTTGCCCGCAGGCGGAATTGGTTTTGCCGTTGGCGGACAATTCCGGCGTGAATCGCTGAACGAAGATCCCGACCAGCTCAACATCGCCGGCGATATCTCCGGCAATTCGTCGATCGCCACCGCACGCGGTGGCCGGAAGTCCTATGGCATCTTCGTGGAGACGAGCATCCCTATCTTCAGCGAGAAAAATGCCATCCCCGGATTTCACGCCTTCGATATCTCCGCGGCCGGACGCTATGAGGAGTTCCGCAACAACAACACTAATGTGGCGGTACCGAAAATTGGAGCTCGCTGGCAGCCGTTCGACAACTCGTTCACGCTGAGATTTACCTGGGGCAAAGGCTTCCGTGAACCGTCGCTGGAGGAATTATATTCCGCTCCCATCTCCGATATCCAACCGTCGCACGATCCTAAGAATGGGGGCGCCTTCGAGCCGGAAACTACCACCCTCATTCAGAGCAGCCCAAACCTGGCCCCGGAGGATTCGGAGACCTTCAGCGGCGGATTTGTTTGGACGCCGAAGTTTATGCCGGGTCTGACCATCTCGACCGACCTCTGGCAGATCGATCGGACGGGAGTAGTTCAGTCGGCCTTTCTCGATGCGGTTTTGGCGCGCGAAGTGGCTGGCACATTGTTGCCGGGCGAGCGGGTCGAACGCCTGCCGGACGGCAGCATTACGCGCATCGTCGTCTCCAATCGGAACGAAGCGTCCCAGAAAGCCAACGGGGTCGATTTCGGTCTGCAATACCAGTACCCAACGGAGTCCTTTGGTACCTTTACCTCGATAACGCAGGTTACTTATCTTAATTCTTTCGAGGTCCAACGCGTCGCCGGCGGACCAATCGAACAACTAGCTGGCGTAACGACCGATCCTGGCGCGTCCCAAGAGGGTTATTACAGGTGGAGAGGTAATAGCCGCCTCGATTGGGCTTGGAAAGGCTTCGATCTCATCGGAACGGTTCGCTTGATAAGCGGCTTTATTGAGCTGGATGCCGACGGGAACACTCGTAACGTGGATAGGCGGTGGCTGTTCGATATTCAAGCCTCCTACGACTTCAGCGCCCTTGTTACCACATCGTCGGAGACTAGCCCCAACTATTCCAAAGACGCCAAGGCCCCTGCTTCCACTGTCGCTGCCAGCGAGATGAGCTTCTGGGACTATCTCTTGAAGGGCACCACCTTTACGGTCGGCTGCAATAACCTCTTCGACAAAGATCCGCCCTTCGCCTCCGGCTTTGGTGGAAATGCGACCGGTTATCCGGGCTTCACCTACGACTCGACGGGGCGCTTCTACTATGTGCGCCTGACGAAGAAGTTCTAGCACCTACCGGACCTGATTACCCAACTGCCGCTCGCGCCTTCTTCCGGCGCGAGCGGCGAACATCGAGGGCTTGGACAAAGTGCGTGTCGCGATTGTCTCCGTCATTCTCTTTCTCTCTGGATGTAGCGCGCTTCTATTTCAAACGCTTTGGCTGCGTCTGAGCGGTTTGGCGTTTGGAAACTCGGTTTGGTCCGCGGCTTTGATTCTTTCGAGTTTCATGGCGGGCCTCGCTCTGGGAAGTGCCATCGCCGCCTCGACGACGCTTCCGCGGCTGCGACCGCTGCGTCTCTACGCAGGATTGGAAATGATTGTCGCGATCTTTGGTTGCACTCTGGTCTTCGGTCTTCCGCACCTCGGAGAATGGATGCGTCCAGTTTTTCAAGCGCTCTGGAATCACCAGCAATGGCTCAACGTCCTGCGGGTCGCGGTGTCGTTTCTCATTCTCCTAATCCCGACGACTGCGATGGGATTAACCCTCCCCATTTTGCTGGAAGATCCACTCTTAAGACGCAAGGACTTCGCCCGCAGCATCGGCCTTCTTTATGGAGCCAACACCCTGGGGGCAATGGCCGGAGCGCTGCTCGGCGAGACTTATCTGGTCCAAGCCTGCGGCCTTTTCGGGACGGCACTAACATCCGCCGGCATCTGCTGCGGAGCAGCCTTGATTGCTTTGATATTCGCGGGAGCAAAGCCGGTAGCAGTGGGCCAAACTCCGCTGCGATTTCGCTTGCGACTAGCGAGAGAAACGCAACCGCCATGGCGTCTGCTTTTTGTGAGCGCCGGCGCTGGGGCTGTCCTTCTCAGTCTCGAAGTAATCTGGTTCCGTTTCCTGCGGTTGTATGTCGCCTCAACTTCGACCGCCTTCTCCGTCATGCTCGCGGTGGTGCTCGCCGGCATCGGAGCGGGCAGCCTTGTTTCGAGCGCAATTCCAGACCGCATGATCTCGCGGCGGCACCTTGTGCCCGTGCTGCTGTTGCTCGCTGCATGCGCTACGCTTCTCTCTTATCTGTTCTTTCCGGGGCTGGTTCTTCCACCGGATCTTCCTGCCAGCGACCCAGTGTTCTCGCGACAGGTTGGGCTGCTTTCATTGGCGTTGATGTTTCCTGTCGCCTTTCTCTCCGGCACTCTGCTTCCAGCGATCGTGTCCTGTGTTCAGTCCGAGGGGACCGGCCGGATGAACAGCACCGGCCTCACGATCTTGTTTAACACCATTGGCGCCGCCTGCGGGCCGCTCCTCGCTGGGTTCCTCCTCCTGCCTTGGCTTGGATTCCAATCGAGCTTGATTGTTTGCGCGGCCGGTTACGCCGGACTCGCCGGCCTAACGAGTCAAAAACAGAGCGGGTCCTTGCGGCGGCTCTCTGGAATCGCAATGGTTTCGCTTAGCGCGGTCTTTGTCCTCGTCCTCGCGATCTTTCCCTATCATCGCGACGAGATCCATTTCGCGAATGCGCGCCACCCCTACGAAGCCGACGGTTCCTTTCTGCTCAAAAAGATCGAAGGCACCGCAGATACCTTTCAACTCCTCCGCCGCGATCTCTACGGCCAGCCTTACTCCTATCGCCTGGTCACTAACTCTTACTCGATGTCGGGAACACTCCCGCGGAGTCAGCGCTACATGCGCTTGTTCGCTTACTTGCCGCTCGCGCTCCGGCCAGAAAGCGAAGACGCCCTCTTGATTGGCTACGGTGTCGGTGTCACCGCCGATGCTTTCATGCGCGACGGACATCTCAAACATCTCGACATCGTCGATATTTCAAAGGAAGTCTTCGATCTCGCCGATTTCTATACCGGCCCAGGTAACTCGAATCCGCTGCGCGATCCGCGCGTTACGACCTTCGTGCAAGATGGCCGCTTTTTTTTACAAGCGTGTCCCGCAAGCTACGACATTATTACCGGGGAACCACCGCCCTTGAAGACAGCAGGAACGGTCAACCTTTACACCCAGCAATTCTTTTCGTTGATGAAGGGCCGGTTAAAGGATGGGGGCATCGCCAGCTTCTGGTTGCCGCTTTACCAACTAACGACCGACGAAGCTAAAGCGATCCTGCGTGCTTTTCACAACGTCTTCCCGAATGCGTCTCTATGGGCCACCTCCGATTTGGAATGGATCATGATCGGAATGAAACCGCCTCTGCGAAAGCTTGACGAGGAATTCGGGCGCAGACTCTGGACCGAGGCCAGTTCAAGATCTGATTTGGTCCGAATCGGTCTCGAGGTCCCCGAGCAGATGCCCGCTTTGTTCGTCATGGATGGCGAAGAAATCGATCGGATGACTCAGGGCGTCGAGCCTCTGGATGATCTTTATCCCAAGCGCCTGACCGACGCGCTGCCTGATCTGAAGGCAGCATACGAGCTGGGTCATAGTTATCTCGAAAGCTCCGGCGCTCTGCAGCGTTTTTTCGCTTCTTCTCTCATCCGTGAGATCTGGCCTAACGAGCCAAAAGAGACGCTGGAGCCGCTCTTTCTCCTTCGCGAAACCCGTTACCGCTCGGAAATGTCTGGAAGTAACTGGTTAGCCGAGCTCGATCTTTACTTGCGCCATTCGCAGCTGCGAACGCCAGTTCTGGCTGTCCAGAACAGCGACGAGTTTCGCCTTGTGCTGGCGGAGCGATTGGTCGCTGACTCACATCCGTTACCGCCAGACGCTTTGCACGATCTCGTGGCGGGTGCGCTGGCCCGCCGGGATTTTGGGGTCGCCATTCGATTGCTCGAGGGCGAAAAAGATCGCGGTTTCGCGAACATCAATGACTTTCACCTGCTCACGTATCTCTACTGTGTGAACGGGAGGGTCGAAAAGGCGGAAGCCGTGGCCACCGCCCAGGCAGGATCAATCCGGAAAGACTGGTTCGTTGATTGGCTCTGGGGGGAATTACAAGCGGAATTCGGATTTCGCCCTCCCCGCTGAGATGGATGCTGCGAACATCGCATTACGATTTCCTCGTTTGCGTGGCGGTATCGTAGCAGTAGCGTCACGTATGAGAATGCCGTTCGCTCCATGCCTTGCAAATCTCATCGCCGTCGGCCTGCTTGCCGGTGCCGCGCTCGCCGATAAGCCGGTCAACCAGGCGCCGGAGCACAAGAAAAATGGAAACGAGAAAACGGTCTTTGTTACTGGTTCGCTCATCCCGCAACGGGTCAAACTGAAACGAATTGGCACCTCGACGGTTTCACCGGTCAGGATCATCGATCGTCGTGAGATCGATGGAACGGGACGCCGAACGACGCGAGAGGCGTTGATCGCCGATCCTTCGGTGCGCGCAGTGGGTAATCAAAACTAAAACAGGCCCCAGCGTCGCAACAAAAAATATTCGTTGTAGGGATGGTCGTCGGTGATCCGGACTCGAAGGTCGGGATCGAGCTCTTGCTCCATCTCAAATTCGCCTGAAACGACCGCCGCGAGATACTCGGGCAGAGTCCCGAAATCCCGCCATTCCAACAAGTCATCTGCTGCGGCAGACGGCATGGATCTCGCGATTTGGGAAGGAGTAAGAGGATCGATAGGTTCCATCGAAGCCAGGATAAGCATCCCCGCTCCTCCGGGAGACCTGAAACATCGAAGGTGTGAAAAAGAACGCTGGAGGGAGCGGACGACGGCCCGGCCGATCTTCGCCTCGCCGCCGGGGTACCACGTCTGGAGAATCCCGTTTGGCCGCAAGTGCCTTTTCGCCAGTTCATAAAATTCCTCAGAGTAGAGCAAACTGGAACCGGCGGCCTCTACCGGCGGTGGCGGATCAATGACAATGACATCGAACTTATCCGCGGCGCGTTTGAGGTATCGCCTCCCATCGTCGATGACAACGCGTCCTTTGGGATTGGCCAGGACCTGCGGCGCATCCGCGTGGAAGAAGGTAAAGGAATCCCGCACACTCGGGACTAATTCCACCACGGTCGTTTCGATGTCCCAACTTAGGGCCGAGCGGTAGCTCGTGCCCATGCCGAAACAAATAACCAGCGTCGATTCTGGTTTTTCCCTGTGATAGGCAATCGGCATATGAGCCATAAATTTTGTGATCGGCACCAACCCGGTCATGCCGACGCCATTCACTAGTAATGCCTTGGAAAGGCCGTCACCGGCGGCGATGACCGATGCCGCGTAATCACGCCGGATCTCCGCTTTGCTGGCCATCCTGGGAACGAGGGCCGCCAGGTCTACCGAATAGAAGAGCGACCAGATGAGAACCGCGCTGGCAGTTAGCCGGGAGCTCCAGCGATACCACAGTGAAAGGGAGTTCGTCCCGAAAAGGCTAAAGGCGAGGAAGGGCAAGCCAAGGAGGACGAGACCGTAGCGTTCGCCCAACCACGGCAACAGGAGATAGGACGCAGTCAGAGGCCCCAGGATACAGCCTGTCACATTTATGGCATAAGCCTGGCCTGCGGCGGCGGGATCGCCGAGCGAATGCTCATCGATCAAGCTAGGAGTGAGGTAGCCGAGGGGCGCACAAAGCGGGCAGATGCTGAGCAGTAGGACGGTAGCACTCAGGTAGCCGGCGAAATTTGCCGTGTTAGTAAGAAAGCGGACGTCATTGCAGACAATGGGAAGGAACGACGTGATCGAGAGAATGGCGATGAGGCTGGCCGTAGACCGCACCGAACCCTTTCTAAGATCTCGCCGGTAGAGAAAGGATCCGAAGAAGGTGGCCCCGAGGTAAGCGAAGACGATCAAGGCAAAGGAATAGACCTGGGTGGTCATTATCGGCGTGAAGGCACGCGCCCAGACCACTTCCATCGCCATGGCGCTGAAACCGGTGGAAAACAGAATCCATTTGATCACGCGCCGGCGAGTGACGGACGCCACTGATTTTCTGCGGGTCTTAGTGGAGGGTCTCGCTGGAGACTCAACCGTGCTTGCGCGACGCGGTCGGCGCCAGGCAAGGTATCCACTGGTTGCGGCGATCGCGAAATTGATTATCGCCGCGGTCCAAAGGGTGTGGGTGAAGCCGAGAATTTCCACGAACAGAATGGCGGTAAGTAAGCACCCGGTCATAGCCCCGAGCACATTTGCCAGGTAAAGATAACTGAAGCTGTCCGCGCTTCGTGGGTCCGCTTCCCGCATATAAGCCATCATAAAAGGGAATGTAGCTCCCATGAAGAAGCACCATGGTAGAATGGAAAAGCCGAGGACCAGGGCCGAAAGCGATAGGTAACGAAAGGAATCCATCTGGCCGCTCGAGAGCAAGAGTTGCTCACCAGCCGAAAATAGTTTCGGAACGAATAAGCCTCCTATGCCGATCAAGAGTTCGGCTAAAGCATAGAAAAGGAGCGCGGAACATCCGGTTTTCCTTACGAGCGGACCAATCCACTTTCCTCCCGCCCAGGCGCCGCCGGAGAGTCCCAGCATGAAAACCGAAATGACTACCGAGAGGACCGGAGCAATGATCCCAAAAGAAGCAAAAGCGAGCCGGGTCCAGACGACCTGATAGATCAGCGCGCAGCAGCCCGACCCGAAGAAAACAGCGAACAAAAAGCAGCGGATAGACCGACTCATGTATCGGCGCCGCCAAAGCGCTCACTCCATTCAGCTACTTGGGTCTCCTCGATCTTGGCAAAGAGAACATCGGGCACTTTGATGTTAGAACCGGGCTCGAGAGTGTCTAACACTGCTATCGGCCAGGTTAGCGAGTGCTCGTTACCGGCGAAGGCTTGTGTAATCTTCACTGATGTTTCCGGAATGAACGGCTGGGCGAGGGCGGCGAAGACCATCGCAAGATTAAGAGCATAGCGAATGGAGACTCCCGCCGAGGCCGGATCTGTTTTGATCCGCATCCACGGTTCCGCTTTTTGCAGATACTCATTTCCGATTACCCACATCGACCTTAGCTCGATCGCGGCCTTGCGGAACTCCAAGGCTTCCAGCAGTCGCGTCAGAGTAACCAGTCGCTGTTCCAGGGCATTCGTCGTTTCCGCTTCAAGGGGCCCATACTCGCCCTTGGCTGGGACAACGCCGCCAAAGCGCGCCGTGCAGAACTTCGCGATGCGGTTCACGAAATTGCCGAAGACATCGGCGAGCTCGTGATTCACGGTGGCCTGGAAATGTTCCCAGGTGAAATTTGAATCGTCTGACTCGGGAGCATTAGCCAAAAGATACCAGCGCCAGTAATCGGCCGGAAGCAGCTCAAGGGCTTGATCCATGAAAAGGCCGCGATTGCCGGAGGTGGAAAACTTTCCTCCGTAGTAGTTCATCCAGTTAAGACCTTTGATGTAGTCCACGACTTTCCATGGCTCTTGCGACCCGAATAGAGTCACCGGGAAACCCACGGTATGAAAGGGGACATTGTCCTTGCCCATGACCTGGACGTAACGAACGTCCGCAGCGCCTTCGTCCTCGCGCCACCAGCGTTTCCAATTGTTCTTGGTCGCGTCAGCCCACTCCATGGTGGCGCCGACATATTCGATGGGAGCATCGAACCAGACATAGAAGACCTTGCCCTCAAAGCCAGGCCGCACCTTGGCCTGATAAGCTACGGGAATACCCCAGCTAAGATCGCGGGTAATGCTGCGGTCGTTCAAGCCTTCATCGAGCCACTTTCGTGCGATCGAGGTAACTAGCAGCGGCCAGTCCTTCTTCGAGTCGATCCATTCCCGCAAGCGTCCTACCATTTGAGATTGCTTGAGAAAGAGATGCTTTGAGTCGCGCAGCTCGATGTTGGTAGAGCCCGAAACAGCTGAGCGTGGGTTGATAAGATCTGCCGGATCCAGGACACGGGTGCAGTTCTCGCATTGATCGCCGCGCGCTCGCTCATAGCCGCAATGTGGGCAGGTGCCGACGACATAACGGTCAGGGAGAAACCGCCTGTCATCGATCGAATAGACTTGTGTCGTTGTCTTCTCCTCCAGAAGACCGTGCTTATCCAGCTGGTGATAGAAGTGTTGCGTGATCTCGTGGTTCTGCGCCGAGTGGGAGCGACCAAAGTGGTCGAAGGAAAGTCCGAACCGTGTGCCTAGCTCCTCCTGGACCGCATGCATCTTGGCGCAGTATTCCTCGATCGGCAGACCAGCCTCATGCGCGGCCAGCTCGGCTGGAGTGCCATGCTCATCGGTCGCGCAAATAAAGAGGACTTCATTTCCTCGGGCGCGTTGGAAACGAGCATAAGCGTCCGCCGGGAGCATCGAGCCGACGAGATTGCCGAGGTGTTTTACGCCATTGATGTAAGGCAGCGCCGAGGTAACGAGAAAGCGGCTCATCTAGATTGCCACGACCCAGGGAAGACTGTCCGACATGGGCGCAAAGTAATTTGCGCGCACCAGATTGGGAAGCGTTCGTTTTACGAATCGGCGGCCCGTCGGTAGCAACGAGCGGCGTTTTTCAGACGCCGACAGAAGGGGCGGTTTTAAAACCGCCCCTCCTCGTAATTACTTCAACAGTTGGCCGAGCGCCTGCACCATCGACACAATCGGCCAGGCTGAGACTCCCACGATGATCGCAAAGAAGAGGACTTCAGCGACGTAGCTGCGTGTAGTCTCCGAGCCCAGGAACTCGTTGCTGAGATCCCGAAAACCGGGAGCGAACACCGGTGGTGAAAGTCTGCCGCCTTTACTGCCGGCTGGCATTTCATTGGTGTGGAAATGGTAATCGATCAGGGGTTGGCCGCAGCGCAGTTGCGCCGACGAGCGTCCAAGTTTCGACGAGATGTGAGATAGAGGTTTCATATAATTGAGAGGCAGAGTTCGAGCTCTGCGAAATTCATGTGCTGCAGCATGCGTGCCATGCCAGGCAGCGGGTTTTACTGAGGAAGCTCCTCGAAGAGCTTCTGGGTTCGGCGAGTGCCGAAAAGTTAATCTGAGTTGAAAACTAAACGATAGGCTATTTGAGCGCGGAAGAGGGAGAGGCGCCTTCTTAAAGCTGGCCCGAACAATCTTAACGCGAGGAGAAGATTCCATCGTCGGCTGAGAAGTCAATCAAGTCGGCAACAGCTCGCCTCATAAAGAGCTCTGCCAGCGATGCTTGCAGGCTAGAAAAAAAATTGGACTCAGCCGAGCCAGCGTCCGACCCAAGTTCCCCAGCCGTAGAATCCCACCGGTTGCAACCGCCCGGCAGTCGCCAGTTCGTCCACCTGATGTCGAGTCGGTCCGCCTTTCTCTGTCGCACTGAAGTAATCGTCGATCACGATCCAACAATCTGGCGCGAACCTGTCGCCATAATGGTCGATGTCGCGGCGCACATTCGCGTCGGCATCGAAAATAAAGAGGCCGACCTCGTTAGGCCGCGTCATTTCCCGGACGGCTGCGATCGTTGTTTGATCGAAGGACCAACCGTTGATCAAGGTGATCGCATCGAGCAATCCGGCGCGCGATAAATTCTTTTTCAGGTCTTTGAAAATATCTTTGGTGGCCAGTCGATGGTCCCTGAGAGGGCCGCCCGGTTCGATGCTGATGATTTTTTTTGGCCTGCCGGAATCGCGCGCACCCAGGCCCGCGGCGATCGTCGATGCGCCGACGAACGAACCAATCTCGAGAATGCTGCCCTCGGTGATTTTGGCGAAATGGTAAATCAAAACCAGCACGTCGATCGAGAGCATGGAATGATCGGCAGCTTTCATGAGCTGATGGTGCAACGCCTTTTGGTAACGATACTCGATCAGCTTCTGCATCAGCTCGAGGCAATCGGTGATTTCGTTCTGCGCGCTCATCGCTGCTTCGTTAACCAAAAATCACGAGACGGATCGAGTCCGGCAATTGTTGCGCAACGCTGGTCACGACACTGCCGCCGAGAAGCTTCGCCATCGCCGTGCGTTGCGACGCGCCGATAATGAGGTAATCGACTCCCAGGGTGGCGGAGAGATCGAGAATCGTCGAAGCCGCGTCCTCGCTCACCGCATACACCGGTTGCACGGGAATATCGTGCTCGGCGCCGAGCCTCATGGTGAGCGACATGATGGCGTTTGCTTCGGGATCATCCTGCCATTTGGCGCGACCGACATTCGTGGGACCGCCAGTGAAATAGACCGAGATCTCCTTTACATAGAGCACGCAAAGGGTGGCCTTGCGCAATCGCGCCTCTTCCAGTGCAAACGCCAGCGCAGGAGTGACGCCGCGCGCGGCCACCATGATCTTCTGACCTTCCGACAGACGCGGCATCATTGTTGCCTCGAGATCAGGGGATACCATCTCGGCCACCTGACGTGTTACCGTCATCGTCCGCAAGCCGGAAGCCTTGTGAGAATAAGCGCGCAAAGCGTAGCCCGCACCCAGGACGCACATGGCGAAAAAGAGCGCTTCCGGTTTCGTTTTCGCGATCGTCAATTCCACAGCGGCGAGAACGAAAAAGGTGAGCCCCATGATGAAGCGCTGGTACCACGGGAGCCCGAGCCGTTTGTTGAAAGTGCACGAACCGAGATTCACGGCGATCGCGCCCACCACGCCGATCGCATAGAGGCCGGCCAGAGCCTCGAAATCTTTTGTCGCCGCGAGAACCACGATGGGGATTGCGACGGCGGCGATGAGCGGAATAAGCGGCACGCCATGCGGATTGAGCCGGGTCATCTGGCGCGGCATCTCGCCGTCCTGCGCCATCATGTAAACGACGCCGATCAGTGCGACGATCGCGGTATTGACCGCGCTGAGAAGTAAGAGGCCAAAGACGATGCCAACAATCATGCTCAAGGCCTGACCGACGGCCGGGCTGGCCGCCATCGTCCCGTAAACCTCCGCCAGGAAACGGAGCATGTCTTCTCTGTGCGAGGATAATTGCGGCAGGAGATTTTTCGGCAATGAGAGCATGGCCCAGCCGAGAAGCGCAGTGCCGACAACCACTTCAATTGCCACCGGCACGATCGCTTTCGTCGCCGTTCGCGTCACTTTCGGATGCTCCGGAGTCGAGTCCGGATCGGTCTTCATCACACCGGTGATGTTCGCGATGGCTTCGACGCCACTGAGCGCCAGAATCACGCCTACAAAAGCGACCCAGGTGTGACCGAGATTCTCGTGGCGCGGCTCGAGATACTGCAGGTTCAGATGAGGCGCGCTCAACAACACGATCACCCCCACCATGAGCACCGCCGGAATCGCCAGCCAGATCGAAACGCTGCCGCTATGTTTCGGCCCGAAATAATTGATCGCACCGACCACGAGAATCAATCCCATCGTCGCGACCGGAGCATATCGGCTTGGCACGCCGAGATAACTGACCGCAGCCCATCCGCTCAAGGCGGCGGTGACGATGAAATTCGCGATAAGCAGGAGCGCGCCTGTCGAAGCAAGAAAGCGGCTCTGTTGCCGCGCCGCGGAATAAACGCCGCCGCCATCGGGGAAATGCGCGCAGACAATGATGTAGTTGTAGGCGACGACGGCAGTGAGGACGCAGACCGCCAGAATGATCGGCAACGACGCGAAGCCCGCGGCAATGAAGGCCAGGCCGATGACATAGGCCTTGCTCGTTCCCCAATCGCCATAGAGCAGCGCCGCGGCGCGCTTCCAATCGACATTGCGCGGTCGGTGAACGGCGGTGGGATCAAGAATGGTAGGCATTAACAACTCCGAGGGAGTGCAGCGAATGTTGCTAACACTTTACCCGTGGATGACGAGTTCAATCGTATCGGGTAACTGTTCCGCCACATGGGTCACTACGCTACCCCGTAGCAGGTGCGCGAGCACATTTCGCTGGGACGCGCCAATGAGAAGGTAATCCACTCCCATCGTGGCCGACAGATCGACGATCGTCGCGGCCGCGTCCTCGCTCACCGCGTAAACCGGCAAGACCGCCACGCCTCTTTCTTCGCCGAGCCTCAACATCAGGGACATGATCGTGTTTGCCTCGGGATCGTCCTGCCATTTGGCGCGGCCGAGGCCACCGGCCGTAAGGCCGGGGAAATGGACGGCGATTTCTTTCACATAAAGAACACAGAGCGTCGCCTGGCGCAGTTGCGCTTCGTCGAGTGCAAATCGCAGAACCGGCGTGAGCCCGCGCGCTGCCACCATGATTTTCTGACCCTCCTCCAAGCGCGGCTGCATCTTCGCGATCAAGTCGGGCCCGACCATTTGAGCGACTTCATGCGGAACGGTCAGAGTCGTTAGGCCGGAACGCCGCTGGGTATATTGGCGGAGGCCCAACCCGAGAATGAGCACACACATCACGAAGAAGAGCGCGTCATGTTTTTCGTGGGCAAGGGTCAGCTCGACCGCGAAAAGAATTAGAAACGTAAACGCAAAGAGCGCGCGCTCGAACCAGCGGAGCGGCAGCGCTTTGTTGAACGTGCACGATCCGAGATTGAGCACGATCGCGCCCACGACACCGATCGCGTAAAGGCCGGCCAGCGATTCGAAGTCGGCCGATGACAGCAGGACAACCGTTGGCAACGCGACCGCGATCACCAGCGGCCACGCGGGCACGCCGTGCCGCAAAAGCCGGGTGAAGGGCCGCGGCATTTCGCCGTCGCGCGCCATCATGAACATCAAACCGATCAGGGCGACGATCGCGGTGTTGGCCGCGCTCAAGAGCAGCAGGAAGAAGACAATTCCGACGATCGCGCCGAAGACTTGGCCCGCGGCGGGGCCAAACGTCGCCATCGCGAATTGCTCCGCCATGAACCGCAGCATGTCCTCTTTGTGCTGGTCGAGAATGGCCGTGACCTGGGCTTTGTCGACGAGGCCGAGGTTGGTCCGAAGAACTCCCGGCAGCGAGAGCATTGCCCAGCCCAGCAGCGCCGTTCCGAAAACCACTTCGACCGCGACCGGCCAGATCGCCCTGGCCGCTTCCCGCCCCACCTTCGGGTGTTCCGGCGTCGAGCCTGGATCCAATTTCATCACGCCGGTCAGGTTGGCGATAGCCTCGACACCGCTCAACGCCAGGATAACGCCCACGAACTGCACCCAGAGTTGCCTGAAGCTTTCATGCGGCGGCTCGAGGTGCGCGAGGGTGAGATGCGGCGCGCTCAGCGCGATCAACAAAATCACGACGACGAGCGTCGGCAGGGCGAGCGCCATCGCGAGGGTGCCGCTGTGCTTCGGGCCGAAGTAATTTACGACCCCCAGCAAGAGGATCACGGCGACGGTTGAGAGAACGATGTGCCGCGAGAAAATTTCGATCGGAAAATAACTCAGGGACGACCAGCCGCTCAGCGCCGCCGTTACCGTCAGATCAGCGACCAACAAGAGCGCGCCGATCACCGCCAGCATCCGACCCTGCGAACGCGCCGCCGAATAAACGCCGCCGCCATCAGGAAAGTAGCGGCAGATGATCGCGTAGTTGATCCCGACCAAGCCGGTCACCGCGCAGACCGCCAGGATGATCGGCAGAGAGCCAAAGCCCGCGGCGACGAACGCGAGGCCGATGACGTAGGCCTTGCTTGTGCCCCAGTCGCCATAGAGCAGCGCCGCCGCGCGCTTCCAATCGACATTGCGCGGCCGGTGCGTGGCGGTCTCCGCGAGAATTAGATCAGCCATCGCAGTTCGCGGAAGTCTCCGCCTGCGCTAGCCGCAAACAAGCATTTTCTTGATGTTGTCAGGTGTGTCGAAAGGTTGCAGTTGCAGTCGCATGCTTGACGATCATCAATCCTTGTTTCCCGACTTTGTAATGGCCGACGGAATCCTTCGCGATGGAGGCGCGGCCAGAGGCGAGCTCATGCAGCCGGTTCAAATTGTTTCCCGCGCTTAGCGCCGCATCGACCTCCGCGACGTTGAACTCCGGAAACGCGATTTTGTTCAAGAGCGATTGCTTCTCATCGAGAGCAAGTCCGTAGGTAACAATCCGCTTCCAAAGCCGCGGATTGAGCCGGAGGCGAATCCAGGTTTGCTCAGCGCCTTTCACACTCCCTGAGGCGCGAAGCGTTGCGACCAGTTCCTGATGAAGGCGCGCTTTGGGATGATTGGCGATTTCGGCTGCCGTTTTCATGGTGACTAAACCCGTCGGCGCTGAGGAAGAAACTGGAGAAGGGGATGGGACCCTGACCCCAGCGGTTGACGAGGAACGCGTCTAAAACGTGGTGCGAAATCCTACGGCGACGCCACGTCCCGCCAGCGGCAGCACTTCCTTGAGGAACGAGAGGTGATCGCGGGCTTCTTCGTTAGTTAGGTTCGTGCCACGGACATAAACGTAGTTGTAGGTCGGCCCGGTGCGGAATTTGTAGCCGATGCTAGCATTCAAAAACGTGTAGCCTGGCGTGGTAGTCTCAAAGGGCGCGACGCGATCCTGCGCGTCGACCCGCTGGCCTTCGATGCTAGCATTCCATTTTTCGCTCTCGTAGTTCAGGGACACGGTGTAGCGGAAAGGCGTGATGCGCGGCAGAGGTTCGCCGGTGTCGAGATCGGTGGCGTGGACGTAATCCGCCTGAAGGCGCAGAAATAGATCGTTCGGATTCTTTTCCGACGCGGAAGTTTCGTTCCTGGTAATGACCGATTTCGCATCCTTGGGTTCCTGGTTTCGCATCCTGGTGATGTTCAAAGGCAGGAAGTGGAAATCGACTTTCGCTTCAGCGCCGTAGAACTCGGCGGTCTTCGGTGTGTAAACAAACACGGGCAGCCCGTCCTGGATCAGGCCGGTCGGCGTGAAATCGATGAAGCCTTCATAGCGATTGTAGAAACCGCTGATGGTTCCGGTAACGAACCCGGCCGTCTTCCGCAAGCTCACGTCGATGCCGATATTCTTTTCCTCGGTCAGCGTCGGGTCCCCGATAATGAATTGGAACGTCGCCGCGTGCGGGCCCCTCGCGAAAAGCTCTTCCGCGGTCGGCGCCCGCTGAGAGTAGGTCCCGTTAACCGCGAGCTGCCAGCCCTCGGCGAAATCATAGAGAACCCCGGCCGCGCCACTGACGGGGAGAAAATTCTGGTCCGTCTGGTTCGGAGAGGTAAGCGAAGTCAGCATCGGATCGCTGCTATCGATGTGGACCGATTGGTGTTCGACGCGCGCGCCGAATTGCAGCCGGACCTTCCCAAGTTTCAGCTCCTCGAACAGGAACCCCGCAATCTGGGTGGTTTGAGTAGGCTGAAGAAACGATTCGGTCCCAAGGACGGAAAGCTCCTTGTAGAAAAATTGCCCCCCAATCGAGCCTTCCAAAAGTCCGATCGGCTTGTGCACGAGCTCGAGTCGTGAATCTACGCCGCTGGTTTTGAAGGTCGTACCCACTTCATTGTCATCAAGCTCCTGGTGTTGGTAATCGGTGTAAACAAACTTGGCGTTCATCGTCGAAAACCAGGGCAGTGGATCGATGATCGAGCTGCGGGCGTTGATCTGGCGCTTGTCCACATCGAGCCGCACATGCACCGGCGGCATGGTGGGATCGTCCACTTCCGGGTCATCGGGAACGCCATAAACGGAAAGGAACTGCGTGTAGGATGCGCCGATGTATCCCTTATCCCAGACGTAGGAGGCGCCGAATGCGTAGTCCTTGGTTTTGACAAACGTGTTCGGCACTTCGCCTTCCGGGTTTTCACCAAACCCGCGGCCCGCGGCTTGCGTCGGAGTAAGCCCGGCCCGGATCCGCTCGTCGAGGGCGAAGCCAGGAATACGCCGATCGTCGGTCCGCGTGTAAGAGAACTGACCATGCAACACGATGTGCTTGATGGGCGACAAGGTCAGCGCGATCGCGCCGCTTCGTTCCAGATCGGCGCTGTTGAACCGGCCATCCACTTCGCCGCTGAGAGCGTTGGGAGGCTGCTCAACTGGAATGACGTTATCCGATAAATTGACAACGCCGCCGATCGCGCCGGAGCCGAAGAGAATCGTCGCAGGTCCGCGGACTACCTCGATACTCTGGCCAAGAAGCGCGCTCACGCTTGGCGCGTGATCGGGGCTGAGGTTCGAAACGTCGAACACCTCCGTGCCATTGTTTAGAACTCGAATGCGGTTGTCCGCCTGGCCGCGAATAACGGGACGGCTCGCGCCGGCTGTGAAACCGCTTCCGGCCACGCCCGGCTCATTCGAGAGCGTATCCCCGAGCGTCGGGGCCGCTCGTTGTTTGAGATTATTCTCGTTGAGGATGGTGACGGATTGCGCCTTGTCGGTTTCGCTTTGCTCGATGGCGCCGCCGACCACGACGACGCGTTCGGTTTCAGCGGTGGTGGATGGTGTTGGTGACGCCGTCGGTCGGACGGCATCCTGGGCAACGGCAACAGTCGCAATGGCGAGCAGTGCTGCTGCAGTGATAAGAAAGTTTTTCATGGATAAAGTTTTTGAAGATCATTTTTGTGAGTGCGGTTGCTGCGGCGCTCGCAAGGCGAGGCCGCAAGGGTGGGTGGGCGGGCACGGAATCCGTGCCGCAAAACGCGCGATGAATCGAAACGCCGATACTCCGCGCGAGAACGCGGCTAGAGCCCGTGCCTAGGCGAACGCCGGCGGCGCGTGTTCGAAAATGCGCGCGCCGAGAAAAGGCGAGGCGACCCAGACGGGACGCAACGCCGGGACAAAACAAAACTGAAGGGCGGGAACCGGAGCTGCGACCAGAGGCGCAGGCGCGGGTTGCTGATAGTTGCCGGAACCAATGAGCGTAACCGCGCATTCATGCTGAGCGGCCTTTGCATCGACGTGCAGCATTTCGTGCCAGCGCGGCGAGACGCTGAGCGCCAGCGCCAAAAGAAACGCCGCGCAGACCCAGCCCGCCAAGGCTCCGCGTATCAACGAGGAGGCTAAATAGCGCGTGAGCTGCCGTTCCATTGGCCCGCACATTCTCTTGGCGGAGTAGGTAAGGCAAGAATTTTCTCGTCTGCGCGTGAACCAACCGCTCACTCTCGCGCAATTAAAAAGTGACGATGACGTCGATCGCCGCCGTAAACACTGTGTCATCGCTCGAGTCGTTGAACGGCCGGGTATCGCTGAAGGAATGATCGACGCGCAGCTCGGGGCGAATGGTCAGGCCGGTGAGCGGTTTCGGAACCGGCGGCTTGATGTCGAGACCGATCGTGAGGGCGCCATAAGTTGTCCGGCCACCGCCAACGGTGCGCGGGTCGATTATCGACTCACCGGCGAGACCCCGGATCGGATCCTGTGGATCAGCAAACTGTGCGACATAGAAACCCTTGTCATCGCGCCAGAGCTCGCCGCGAATCTTGGCCGTGATCTTGTCGTTGATCCCGTAGGTCAAGTATTGCGCGACACCATAGGCGCTGGCATCTGCGCCATCATCGTGGGTGAAGTTCAGGTCGGTGATGGAAGTAAGCTTGTCGGTGATCTTCCACGTCGTGGTAATCGTGTTCAGATAACGGAGATCGTGATTGTTGTGTGGCGTTTCGGGACCAATGTGTGTCGCAGCAGAAATGACGAGCTTCTCTTCATTGAGATGCAGTCCAATTCCGCCATGGAATGCCGGGGCGTCGTTGTTGTCGTCGATGCTGGTGTTCACGCCGCGCGTCACGCCGGCGAGAAGGTTCAACCATTTGGTCGCGTAAAGAGTAAACAGCGCGCCGGTATGGTTGAAAGGGATGCCGAAATTAAAAATGTAAGTGTGAGAATAAAAAGGATTGGTGCGCGGGTCGATCGTTTCCGCTCCTTCCAGGGTGACGAACTTGCCGAGTTTCAGATCGACGCCGCCTTCGGTAAAAATGGGAAAGTGCAGGCTCAGATATGCTTCGGGAATGTCCGGCTGATAAAGGCCGCGTCTCATCGTGTGATCGAGTAACCCGAGCGAGTGGATGAAATGCGCGTCGGTTCCGAACATGAGCTGCAATTTGAATCCCCAATCGAAGCCAACCTTCGGATCGAGGACGCGTTCCGCCGTGATCACCGCCTGGTTCATCACGAACTCGTTGCTCCTATCGTCGAAAAGCCTGCCGAAATTCTGATTGTCTTTGGGAGCATCGACATTTCCGGTAAAGCCCGTCTCGACCCAGCCGTAAATGGCGAGGCGCGACTTCGCCTCCTGGCGTTCGACAAAAACTTTCTGTGCGTCTTCCTCCGCCGGGGTGAGGGTTTGTGCGGCTAGCTGACCCGCCGTCATCGAAACGAAAAGGGCGGCAACCAGCGACGCGGATCTGGCGCTGAGAAATTGAATGGTCATCAAAGCGAAGCCAATGCGGCCAGCGCCACAATCACAACGGCTGGCCCGACCGGATCACCGCCACATCCACTTCCACGTAGGCCGTCTCGCCGTGGATCGCCTCGTCGAGACCGAGTTCTTCGTGCGCATCTTCCACGCGGACCGGAGTGATACGGTCGATGATCCAGAGCATCCCCAGGGTGAAACCCAGTGCCCAAACCGACGAGAACAGTCCCGCGGCGAGCTGCTTCAAAAAGAAACTAGAGTCGCCGGCGAGCAATCCATTCACGCCGCCGTTGGCTGCGGGGTTCCACGCCGTGGAAGCAAAGACGCCGAGCAGAATAATTCCCAGCAAGCCGCCGACCCCGTGCACGCCCCACACGTCGAGCGCGTCGTCCCATCCTAATTTGTTCTTCAGCGCGCAAGCGTAATAGCAGACGACGCCCGCCGTGGTTCCGATGATGACGGCCGTAGTCGGAGAGACATAGCCCGCCGCGGGCGTGATCGTGGCCAGACCTGCTACGGCCCCGGTAAGTAAGCCGAGGAATTTCGGTTTCTTCGATACTCGCCAGTCCACGAGCAACCACGCGATGGCCGCAAACGAAGCGGAAATGTCGGTGTTGATGAATGCCACCGCCGTGATCGAATCGACGCGAAATTCGGAGCCGGCGTTGAAGCCGTACCAACCGAACCAGAGCAGGCCAGTGCCGAGCGCAACAAGCGGAATGCTGTGCGGACCGCGATCCACAACCTTGCGCTTGCCGACGTAGAGAATGGAGGCGAGGGCGGCGATGCCTGCGATGTTGTGCACGACGATTCCGCCGGCGAAATCTTTTACGCCCCATTCCGCCAGGATGCCGCCGCCCCAAACCATGTGGACAAACGGGAAGTAAACCAGAATCAGCCACGCCGTCAGAAACAGCATGTAGGCCTTAAAGGTGATGCGGTTCGTGAAGGCGCCCGTGATCAGCGCCGGCGTAATGATCGCGAACATCATCTGATAGGCGCAGAAGACGAGCATGGGGATCGTGTCGTTAGGCGAGGGCGTGGACAACGTGATGCCGCGGAGGCCGGCCCAGTGCAGGTTGCCGATGATGCCAAAGAAATCCGTGCCGCTCTTCTGATCGCCCGAGAAGCACATCGAGAATCCGAAGGCCCACCACAGGACCGTCGTCCAGCCCATTGAGACGAAGCTCTGCATCATGATGGCGAGCACGTTTTTTCGTCCTACGAGTCCGCCGTAAAAAAACGCCAGCCCCGGCGTCATCAGCATCACCAGGCTCGCGCACAAGAGCATGAAGGCAGTATTTCCGGTATCGAGGTGTAACATTGGTTTCTCCTTGTTAGGCCGCGAGTATTGGCTCGTTAGGACAGAGGCGTCAAGAATTGAGACCGACCCTGCATTCTTCTCGGAAAACAGCGTTCGCGAGATCAGAGCGTCTCAATGCGAAGAAGTGTTCGCCTCGGAGAACGCCACCGCAAATTTTCGAAGGTCCTCTTCGGCGATCTCCGAAATTGCCGAATAGTTCATTCCGGCCGCGCGCCAGCGAACGATGTGATAACCACGCTGAGGTTTTTCTTCTTTCACCTCCTGATTACCCGCCGCGGTTGGCCAGATGAAAAGATTGATGAAATGTTTGCGCCTTTCGTAGACCAGCGCCGCGACCGTGCGGCCGCCGATGTATTCGGCCCGCCCGCCCACCAGCGGGAAGCCCTGGCCCGAAAGATCCGCGACGGGCGGCGCGAAATCCAATCTGCCTTCAAACCAGGGACGCACGGTGTGTTGATCCGAAGAAGCCACGTCAATGAGATGCGTGCCGATTAGGGAACGAACATGGCTGTCAGTCAGTTCGGCCAGCAAAGTCTGCTCGCCAGAATGACGAACCAGAACTTGTGCTACGAAAAACCCCAGGAGAATCCCGGCTGCCAGAGCCAAACCTGTCGTGATCCAACGCCGTGAATCGTGTCGTCCTGCAACGCTTCGCGCGGCGGGCTCTGATTCACGGAGTCCTGCAAGAACGCTTTCCCGCAAACCATCGGGCGCTGAAAAATAGGCCGAATGCGCCGCCCGTGTCAGCGCGCGCAAATTCTCGCGAGCCAAGGCGCATGAGTCACAGCTGCGCAGGTGTTCTTCCACTTCCAGGTTCCGAACAAGATCCAGCTCGCCATCGCTGTAGGCCGCGAGCACCCGCCGCGCGTCATCGCAATTCATGAAGCGATTCCTCCCGAACTCTCTTCCTTTTGACTAAGGATGCGCTGCAATTGTCCGCGGCCTCGCGCCAGCCGCGACATGACGGTGCCAATCCGCACGCCGGTGATGTCGGCAATTTCCTTGTAGGAATAATTTTCCATCTCGCGCAAAACCAAAGCTTCGCGAAATTCAGGTGACAGTTGCGCAATCGCGGCGCGCACCGTTTCGATGTTGGCGTTGCGCGCAAACATCTGCTCGGGATTAACGGAAACGTCCTCGAATTGTTCCATCTCTTCCTCAGGCTGAAAGACGTGCTTGCCCTTTTGGCGCCGCTGGACCCATGAGTAAACGGTGTTGCGAACGATGGTGAGGAACCATGACCGCGCGTCGCCCCCGCGAAAACCGCTGAAGAATTTGAAGGCACGCAGACAGGATTCCTGGACCATGTCGCGGGCATCGTGCTCGTTCCCGGTGAGCCAGCGCGCGAGGTTATAGGCCGCATCGAAATGCGGCAAAATCGTTTTCTCAAAGTCCGTGGTTTCGTTTTCCACCGGGCGTGGGTTCATCCGGTTCAAAATAGTCCAGACCAGTAAAGGCGCGATTTTATTCCCGCCGTTGAAATTTTTTTCGCGGGGGAATAAACCGCAGCGCCGCGCGGTCAGGAAGGTCGAACCAATTCATTTATGCACAACGACTACCTTACTCACGATCACAACGACGATGGCGTCGACCGGCGCGGCTTTCTCAAGTGCATGGCCTGGGCTGGCACGGGCATGCTCTGGGCGGCCAGCGGCGGCCTCGTCGTCTCGAGAATTTTGCGGCCAGGCAGCGCCCAGGCGGCGGAGGTCGGCAGTGATTTCACCTTCGTGCAGATCAGCGACAGCCACATTGGTTTCAACAAGGAAGCCAACAAGGATGTGCTCAGCACCTTGAAGGAAGCGGTGGCCAAGATCAACGCGCTGCCTGCGCCGCCGGATTTCATTCTCCACACCGGCGATCTCTCCCACCTCTCGGAGCCGGAGGAGTTCGACACGCTCGACCAGATTCTGAAGGACTGTAAGACCGGCAAAATTTTTTATGTCCCCGGCGAGCACGATGTCCTGAACGACAACGGCAAACAATATCTCGAGCGTTTCGGCCAAGGAACGAAAGGCAGCGGCTGGTTTAGCTTCGATCACAAAGGGACGCACTTCGTTGGCCTGAATAACGTCTTGAACATTCGCGAGGGCGGGCTCGGGGTACTCGGCGAGAACCAACTCGCGTGGATAGCTGACGACCTGAAAGCTGTTTCCGATAGCACCCCAGTCGTCGTCTTCGCGCATGTCCCGCTTTGGGAAGTTTATCCACAATGGGGTTGGGGGACGGAAGATGGCGCCCGCGCCCTCGCGCTCTTGAAACGCTTCGGCTCAGTCACGGTGCTCAACGGGCACATCCACCAGGTGATGAAAAAGACCGAGGGGAACCTCAATTTTCACACCGCGATGTCCACCGCCTTTCCGCAGCCTGCGCCCGGATCTGCGCCGAAGCCTGGGCCGATGAAAGTGGATGCCGGAAAATTGCGAAGCGTGCTCGGCATTACGGATGTTACCTACACCGAAAGCAAGCATTCGCTGGCCGTAGTCGATGCTGCCCTCGGTTGAGCTTCCAGACTGAAGCAATGGGTAAAGAGTTCTGGTTGCGTCTTCATGGCGGCAGCACGCATTTTCCGATCGTCCTGTTGTTCGTGTCGGTGCTGTTCGACGCGCTCGGCCTCTGTTGGCCGGATCGATCCACACGCCGTGGCCTGCACCTCGCCGGATTCTGTGCCGCGCTCATCGGAGTTAGCTTTACCTTTCTCGCCGTCGCTTCCGGTTTATTGATTAGCCGATGGCGCGTTCTGGGCAGTGGATCGCTTCTTCGCCACCATATTTTTGTGTGGCCTGTCTTCGGAATTTCAATCGCTCTCGTGGTCTGGCGTTTGATCATGCGTGAGCGAGCGTCCTCACGCGCGTTCGGTATTTACCTTGTGGGAATGGTCGCCGCTTCGGCGCTCGTTTTTGCCGCGGGTTATTGGGGCGGCGAGTTAGCTCTGGCGGGTCAATGACAGCTCCCACAGCGGCGAAGGCAGCGCTTTGCGCGGGGGCGATTGCGATTTGCATCTTGGGCGGCACCCTCGCGCTCGCCGATTATGCGCAAAAAAAATCTGCACTCCAGTCTGCACTCACTTCAAACAAGTCGCCGCAGAGTCCGCTCGTCGCGCAAGGCCAGCACTTGTTTTTGATGAATTGCGCGCATTGTCACGGTGACGACGCCCGCGGCGACG
This sequence comes from Verrucomicrobiota bacterium, assembly GCA_041167325.1. Classification (GTDB taxonomy): domain Bacteria; phylum Verrucomicrobiota; class Verrucomicrobiia; order Chthoniobacterales; family UBA10450; genus AV80. The sequence goes on from JBEEHH010000021.1 coordinate 223,154, forward strand.
AAGGACCCGACCTGCACGGGTTGCGCAAGACGGACGCGCGTCTCGGCGCACTGATTAACAATGGAATCAAAGGCGAAATGCCGCGCTTCGACCAAAAGCTCTCCGCCTCCGAGGTTCAAGCGCTCATCGCATTTCTAAGTTCTCTGAAGTAGCAAATAGGGCGAGACGCAAAGAACGCTTCGTCCTCATCGTTAGCCGCGAACCGTCTTCATTCCCTGTCGAATGATCCGGTCGATTAACTGCGGATACGAAAGACCTGCCTTGCTCGCCGCCTGCGCAAAGTCTTCATCCGCCGCGAGAATCGGGTTTGGGTTCGCCTCGATGAAGTAAATCTCGTTGTTCGCCGTCAGCCGCAGATCGATCCGCGCGTACCCTTCGATGGTGAGCAGACGATAGATGCGCTTACACGTCTCCTCGATCTGCGTGACGAGTCCAGGCTCGAGGTCCTCCGGGAACTTGTTCTCCAACCCCCAGCGCTTTCGATATTCCTCATCCCACTTCGCCCGGTAGGTCGCGATCTTCGGCTCGTTAGGCGGCACTTCCCGGAAGACCAGCTCGCGAATCGGAAACACCGTCAGGCGCTGGTTGCCCATGACGCTCACATAGAACTCGCGGCCCTCGATGTATTCCTCCGCGATCACGTCGCTGTCGTGTTTCTCGTGAATGAAAGCGACCCGCTCGCGGAACTGGTCGTCGGTCGTCACGAATGATGCCTGCGAAATCCCATACGACGCCTCTTCTTTCACCGGCTTTACCAGGAGCGGGAACTTCGGGCGCTTGAGCCGCGCGATGCGCTGGCCGCGCGGGATAACCACGAAGTTCGGCACATGGATGTGATGATAGCCGAGGATTTTTTTCGAGATGCCCTTGTGCTTGCAAAGGACGAGCCCGGTCGCGCCGCAGCCGGTAAAGGGAACGCCCTGCATTTCGAGAAGCGAAACGATGTTCTGGTCGAACCCGCGGTTGTTCTTGAACTGATCGGCCAGGTTGAAAAGAACATCGGGCGCAAAGCTCGCCAGCTTTTGTCGCACGAGATCGAGGTCGTCGAAGATGGCGAGATGTTCGGCGGTGTAGCCGAGCTCGCCGAGCGCGGCGAAAACATCCTTCTCGGTCTTCCAATCCTCCGTCTTCATCTCCTTGCTCAGATCCTGGTCGATCTTCGTGGGACGGACGGCGTCGAAAAGGGCGAGGACTTTGAGTTTCTTTTTCAAGCTATTTGGTCCGTTTGAATTTGCCGGTGAAGAGATAGTTCATGACGAGCGTGGTGATGAAAGCCGAGACGCGGAAATCCTGCTGCGGATCGTCGTTGAGGACATGAAGATCGAGCTCCTCGCAGCGATCGATGAGCCGGGCCAACAGTTTGTTCACCCGGTATTTTTTCTCATTTGTCGATTCGCAGACCGAGTTCATCAACCGCCGGCGCCGCAGCCGCAGATACGAACTTGCCTTGATCCGCCCCGGTCCGGCGGCCGCGCCGAAGAGCTGCCGTAGATCGGCGTCGTAAAAATCAGGATAGGTATCCTCGTAGAGCTTTCGTTTGCGCGCGTAATAGGTCTTGAGCTTGAGGTTCAGACAATCGTAATCCGTGGCACGATACTCCGGCGCGTGGAGCGGCGGCTTGCCCGCCAGCGAACGCATCAGCTCATCGACATACTCAAGTTTCTCGAGCGCCTTCCACCCCGCGTAACGCGCGCGCCAGTCGAGTTCCGGCGTGAGCCAGACCGCGAAGGTCTCCGCGAAATCTTCATCCGGATGGCTCTGCGCGTACCAATCGTCGAGATTCACCACATAACTCCGGCTGAACGGCCGCGGCTGATAGAAATCCGGCGTTTGGTCGCGCGAGGTCTGCCCGAAAATCTCCTGCCACTTTTTCTTCCGCGGCAACCGGTAGGCGTAGCTGTAAGCATGCGCCGCCTCGTGCCGGATCAGCCTCATGAACCAATCGCGCGTCCCGCCCTCCACTTCGAGCATCATCGTCTTCTCGAGCGCGCGGAGCCGATCGTGCACCAGGAAAAACGGCACGAAGATCGCCGGGATCCCCACCGGCACGAACCATTCATCGCCGATATGAGTCGGCGGATGGAACACCAACCCTTTCGCTGAAAGCTCGTCGTAGAATTGCCGGATGAGCGGTTCGAGCTGCGTTCCCTCGAGGCGCAAGTCGAGCTTGGAAATGCGCCGTTCGAGCAATTCCTGGTCGCTGAGTAATGCCCAATCGCCGGCTTCCATTGCGCGCACCGTATCAGTCCGCGCCTGCGGTTGTCACGCGTTCGCACCGTCCCTGCGACCGATCCCGAACGAATCAGCGCGAGGCGTGAGCAAGCTGCCGCGTGGGCGCGACGCCAACTGCGCTTCCGCGGAACCAGCGATAGATCCGGTTGAGCCGGCTGATCGGAACGCCCGCGACGTAAAGCGCGAGAATCAGAAAATAAACCGCGGTCGTCCAATACGGTCCGTACTTCTTGTAAGCGCGCGGGCTACACAGAATCTCAGCGCGCAGTTGCACCATCCGGCCGCAGCTTCGCAGCGCGCGATAGATTTCGGCGTCTTCCAGAATCGGAACGTCGCGATACCCGCTGAGTTGGTTGAAAACCTGGCGCCGGCAAAAAATTCCGTGATCGCCCGGAGCAAAGCCAAATACTTCCACGCCGATGTTTCCCACAGAATCGCTGATGCGATAGATGCGTTGCTTCTCCGGAAATCGCAGCCGGAAACAGCCGCCGACCCTGCGCTGATCCGCCAACGCATCTTCGATTTCGCGGAGCGAGTTGCGCGGCACTCTCAGGTCCGCGTGCAGAAACCAAAGCACGTTGCCCTGCGCAACGGCCGCGCCGGCATTCATCTGCAAAGCACGGCCGCGCTGCGCCGAGATAACCAGTTCGGCCAGCGGCTCCGCGATTGACGCTGTTCCGTCGTGGCTTCCACCATCCACAACAATGATCTCAGCCTCCGGCGCGACAGCCCGGAGGTGGAGAAGGAAACCTCGGATGAGCGGCGCTTCATTGAGCACCGGCAGAACGATCGAAAGAAATGGGACTCTCACCTATATCGATATCGTGCCTCAGCGACGCCTCGGGTTGAACTCAGATTTAAGGCTTGTGTTCAATCCCGTAGTTCCGGCTGAATCCTTCCTGTCGTGTTAAGCGGAAATGAAGAAACCGCCCTGCGCCTGGTTGCCGCGCTCCTGCTCGGAAGCCTTTTCGGGTTGAACCGCGAGCTGCACGGAAAACCAGCCGGACTGCGGACGCACGCCCTGGTCAGCCTCGGCGCGGCTGTGGCCACGATTATTGTGCTCAGATCGCCCGCGGCTTCTCTGACTGTCGCCGATCAAAACGCAATTGGCCGGGTCGTCCAGGGCATTCTGACCGGTGTCGGCTTCCTGGGCGCCGGAGTAATTTTGCGCGATCCGGCCGGCCACGTCACCGGCCTAACGACCGCCGCGACGATTTGGATGTGTGCGGTGCTCGGGATCGTGTGCGGACTCGGTTACTGGTTCATTCTGGGAATCACCTTTGTCCTCACCACGGTCACATTGCTCATGGGCCGCCCGCTGGAACGCCTGGCCGAGCGGATCTTCAAACGCCATATCGCCGGGCCGCCGGACCATAGCGTTTAAGATTCAATATCCGCGCTCTCTCTGGGCGAACTTCATTTTCCACTCTGCCTATCATAGAGTCCCATTTGCATATCCATGACTGCGGAATCTCTCATCACCTCGGATCCGAAAATTCTTGATGGCACGTCGGTCTTCAAAGGCACACGCGTTCCGGTCCGCACGTTGTTCGATTATCTCTCCGACGGACTCTCCCTGGAATACTTTTTAGAAACTTTTCCCTCCGTGAATCGAGAACAGGCGACAGATATGCTCCGCGCCGCCCAAGCCAAATAATGAAGACGACGCCTCGAATCATCACTCGGAACGGTAAAGCCGTCTCCGTCATCGTGCCCATCGTGGAATACGAGGAGCTCTTGGAACGGGCCGAAGACGCGACTGATTTGAAATGGCTCAAACGAGCGCGGGCAGGCAAGCTTCAATATCGGCCGCTCGAAGAATACATTGGCGAGCGCAAGGCGAAGGCGCGTGCATAAGGTTCTTCTCGAGCGAAAAGCTGAGAAGGATCTGGATCGACTGCCTCCAGCATTTCATTCCCGAATAATTGCCGCGATTCGACAGCTGGCGAACGATCCACGGCCGCCCGGCTGCCGGAAATTGATTGGAGGCACCAACGATTGGCGCATCCGAGTTGGCGTGTACCGCGTCCTCTACGAAATCGACGACAGAGCCAAGAGGGAAGACAGAGGTCCGACGACGGAAGCCAGCAATCGCTCCCTGGTCGCCGTCAGGGTTACGCTAAGACGGTCACTTGCCGCAGGTTAGAATTGCAAGCTAGACGGAAGCATTTCTGCCGCTGTAGAGTGGACTGACGCTTTCGTTCTCGTTCAACCATCGGACATAGCCGTCGATTTCCGCGCCCCCTAGATTCACCACGTATTCCACCCCTAAAATGCAAATGATGGCAAAATACTCCTGCCAAGGAGTCACGAGCACATCGAATTCGTGTAAGACTTCTGTGGATTCGCCGGTCTTCGAAATCCATTCCTTGTTCTCCGAATAAATACGACGCTCATAGAACGGCCACATCATCCCAACCCCGAACCGCGCATATCCTCGGATCTCATCAAGTTGGCGGTGATCTACTATCACGTCATTCCAACCAATCATGTGATGCAGTCTGAACGCGAAGATTTCCAACGCGACTTTTGTGAGCAACCTCGACACGTCACGCCTATCGGCCTTTCGCGGCTCTACGATGTAAATAGATCCACCGCCTTTGGTAAAAAGATGGTTGATCCAACTCGACTCAGCGGCCTCGCTAAGCGCATATATCCCCCTCTGCCCTTTCGGCGTCACGTACATTCCGAGTTCCTCGCCGTTTGGCCCAAACACAACTTCAAGTGGCGGAATCCGTCCCTTCTTGCTGATGATGCGGTTGCGGTGTCTTGCGTGTCGGAAGTAATCGCTATCGAGAACAGGTTTTTCGACCTTGATCGCGAAATAATGGTTGCACGAATCGCAAACCCAACCCGGTGGCAGCTTATGTTTGGAGTTGCCTAGGGATTGTGGAACCAAGTGCTCGGAACTGCGAGATGAGTCGGAGTCACATTTGCAAAAAATGCATCGCACGCCTCTAACATAATGGTTGATAAACTAAATCAAGACGCGAACCAGCCATCCAATACGGTGCGCACAACTGGATTTACCGTTCAGCATGTCCAGTTTAACTCGCCGTTGCTTGATTCCGTAATTGCCTTGCACGCGACAAAGAGCGCAAGGCTCGGTTTGTTTCCGGAAGGAGCTTTCCGCGAATACGCGTCTCGTAGATTAGTGCTAGGCGCCGTGGCTGCTAACGCAAATCTCAGCGGTTATTTGCTGTACAGAGTTGCTAAGAATCGTGCTGGCATTGTTCACCTCGCTATTGATGGCGCGTTCACCCGGCGGGGAGTCGCGCGTGTTCTCATGGACCAGCTCAAGATTGAAACAAAACACCTCTTGGGAATAAGCCTGAAATGCCGCCGTGATTATGGACTAGATTCATTGTGGGAACATTTCGGATTTACAGTTCGGCATTCCAAGGCCGGACGCGGTGCGGATGGAGCGCTGCTTGATTATTGGTGGTTTGACCATAACCACCACGATTTGTTTTCATTGGCTGCAGCTCGAGACGAGGCAGAAACTGTCGTTCCCGTAGCAATCGATGCCAACGTGTTCTATGATCTGATAGGTGATCCACGGCCGCAAGGTATCGATACACGCGTGCTGCAAGCGGATTGGCTACAGGAAATCATATCACTCCGAATTACTCCGGAACTGTACAATGAAATCCATCGGGCCAAAGACGAGGGAGAGAAGAAGCGAGCGCGCGTTGCGGCGCAGAATTGGCAAGAACTAAAGACAGACGACTCGAGGGTGGCCGTGATCGAGACGGATCTCCGACTGATGTTTAATAAGGGAAGTGTTCACCGCGACGAATCCGATGTCCGCCAAATAGCACACGCAATCGCAGCAGACATTCCATTTTTCGCGACACGCGACCAGCCCGTACTGGATCATAGTGACCAAGTATTTGAGACATATGGCATTCGTATTATTCATCCGGTAGATCTCATTGCCCGTTTCGATGCCCTTCATCGCGCCGCAGAGTATAGACCGGCAAGCTTAGAAGGATCTCGATGGCGCGCCAGGTTAGTCACTGCCGAAGATATCCCCTTCCTATCGAAAGCCTTCAAGCATAAGAGGGACGAACGAACCAGCGAATTTCAAACTGTCGTTCGACATTATCTGGCTCACAACACAGCTTGGATAAGTCGCGTTATAGTGGACGAAACGGATAAGCCTTCGGTCTACTTTGTCGTTTCGCGAAGCATGCCTGATCGAGTTGAAATCCGCGTTCTTCGTCATTTAGATCACGCGCTCAGCGGCACGCTCGTACGGCATGTCGTTCACGAACTTAATCGCCGACCGGAGGATTCGCGGCGACAGTTGATTTGCGTTACGGAAAAGCAAATTAGCAACGAGACCAAGACAGCACTCGAGGAACTAGGATTTGTTCCGAACGGAGAGTTTTGGTGGAAGCTCGCCCTCGCAGGAATTGTCACTCCAAAACAACTGGGTGGGGAAATTGAAAACTCGTCACTTCCGGACGAAATGAAAAACGGACTCGGGACGCGTCTTTTATCGTCCATAACAACATTTGATAGTCAGGTCATTGCCCGGCTGGAACAATTATTCAGTCCAGTAAAGATTGTTTCTCCGCAAACTCCCTGCTTCGTCGTCAGCATCCGCCCAAGCTGGGCGGCGCATTTTTTTGATATCCCGGTGGGGAGCCAGATGCTGATGGATCTAAACGAACGCCTTCATCTTGGTATCGAGGGTGCTTATTATTGCTCGGCTAACAACCGTCATTTGACGGCACCGGGCAGATTACTTTGGTATGTCAGTGGAGGTGATTCGATGATGATTAAGGCCTGTTCACATCTAGAAGAAATCATGCTCGGAACTCCAAAAGAATTATATGGCAAGTTGCGCCACCTTGGCGTCTACAGCTGGAAACACGTGTTCGAAACTGCTGGTGGTGACCTTAACCGACCGCTAATGGCATTTCGATTCTCCAGGACGGAGCGATTTGTTCGCCCCGTCAGCCGCGAAGAAATGTTGCAAACGGGGATTCCCCAGCCGCAGAATCCTCGACGAATCACGGACGAGCAGTTCGCCGCGATTTATCGCGCCGGAATGGAACCAACCTAATGTCTCCGCACGACACACTGTTGATCTCGGTCCGGCCTAAATTTGCAGAGATGATTTTCGACGGCAGCAAGACCGTGGAGCTGCGCCGAGTTCGGCCGAGGGTTGGCAAAGGTGGCGTCGCGATCGTTTATGTGTCTTCGCCAATAAAGCAACTTCAAGGAGCATTCGAAATCGCGAAGGTTGTTTCAGCTAGTCCATCCGTTTTATGGAATCGTTATGGTGCCAAAGCGGGTATCACGCGAAAGGAGTTCTTTGAATATTTCGCGGGGAAGATTCTTGGCCATGCTCTCGTAATTAAGCGTGCGTGGAAGTTAGCAGTATCGACCTGTCTTTCGTGTTTGAAGCGCACACAACGAGGTTTTCATCCGCCGCAGAGTTTTCATTATGTTCGCCGAAACCTTTTCATCAGATCAGGGGCTGATCGATGCAAAACTAGATGCCGGCATACATATTGGGGCTTGAAGGGCGCGCGGCCACCGGGTGTTGTTCTGGCGAGTAGTCTTCTTGAATTGGCGACGCAATAGATCCTGGACGGATCTGGAAAATCAAAGCGACGACCTAGTCCGATAGTAAGGTCACCGTGATGGTGGCGTGACTCTCATCGCAGTGGCCCAGGCCGGAAACAGGGCGGGAAGAATATGAACGATCCGGTGGGAAAGCGGCGGATGATCGCGCGGCGCGTCGGAAGGTAAGAAGGAAAAATTAAGATTATGAACGCCAGAAGAAGAGTTCACGGTTTCTTCTTTTCCCGTTTTGGAGTTGGAGAACGCTCAGGTTCGGGGCGCGGTATGATTCGCGAGTAGTGACGGGGATGTTGCAATCGGCGGTTGAGTTCCGCTTGGTTTTCCTGCCACCGGAAAGGGGGGTCACCCTTGACCGGCCCCCAGACCAAACGTCCGGAGTTCCGCCAGTTATCCAGCAGAATGCCCTGCTCAAAAGGCTGCCCTCGGGCGGTGACCGCGATGACGTTGTGCTCGTCGAAAGCCCCCGGACCACATTCGGCCCAACGTAACTCGAGCGTTCGCAGCTTCAGCGCATCCAACCGAAGTAAGAGCTCGTTAGCGTATTGATAACAGTGTCCGGCTTTTCTTGCTCCGACGTGGATAAGAAAACTTTGCATGGTCGCCGGCGACACCATCCGCCACTCCATGGCGAGCTGCCGGCCCGTGGTGTAGGCGGTGAAGGCGACGCGCCGGGCTTCGTCAGGACTAACACTGGGGGAGAGTTGAGCAAGGCCCGCCGTCAAAGCCGGGTCGTGCTCGGAAGTGGCGGGGACCACGTCGCCTCCCCAAAATCTTGCCTTGGCTGAAGGCGCGCAGACGGTGAGCGCCATCGCGGTGGCGCTGGCGACTATGGCACCGTTGGAGCGAAGACGCGTAAACATCCGACGTATTTGGTTAGCACTCATGGCAGCAGAGTCACGTTTGTGGTGCTGTGAGCTTCTTCGGTGTGGCCGAGGCCGGCGCCGGAGGTGTCGTGAGTGGCACGGGTGACGACGAGCCGGTCGCCGGCGCGTTGGTAGGCGCGCGTGTCGTGTTCGTGGATGCGGAAGCCAATGAGGAATCTGCTGAACTTCGCCTGGATATCGCGCTCCATCGCCAGCGGCACGCCGTCGCCATCGAGCCAAAGTTTTAGGTACGTCTCCGAGCTTTTCAGCGCCTTGCGCTCTTCTTCGTCGAGACCAAGCTCGATACGAAAGACAAGGACCCGTGCTGGTTTGCCCTGGTAATTTTCGCGTTTGTCTTCGCGCAGTTCGGATTTCTCCAGAGCGCGACGAAGCCCGTCGGCGGCGTCGAGGAGATTGAGCGCTTGCGCCGGCTCGAGCGCCTTGAGCGTGGCGAGATCGGATCGCGGCGTGTCCGGGTTCGCCACTTCGTTCCAGGCCGCTTTGCGTGATTGCCGGATTTGGTCGGGGGACCAGCTCAGTTTCAAACCGTCAGGACCGTTCTCCACGATGACGGTGCTGACGCTCTCCGATTGTTTTTGTTTACCGCTCTCGCCGCCGGAACGCCGGGTCTTGATTTCTACCCGCGCGCGCAGCAATTGGTCGCTCTGTAATTTTTGCAGGGTCGCGCGCACATCGCTGAGGCCATCGGCGAAGAGGAGCGTGGGCGTGAGCAGGAGAGGAAGAAAAAGAGCGAGTTTCACGAGCTCTCTGACAGGCCGAGCCGCTAAAAAGTTCAAGGGCGGACGATATGAGGTCGGAGATCAGAGGTCGGAAGTCAGACAGAAGAGAAGTCCGGCGGCGTTACTTTATTGAATCCAACTGCCCGAGTTGGTACATCCTAACTTTGCGGCCCCGCAACCACATAACTCGACTTCTCCTATGATGACTGATCTTCGTTTCGCTCTGCGGCAACTTCGCAAATCGCCGGGGTTCACGCTTCTCGCGGTGATCACTCTCACGCTCGGGATCGGGCTGAACACGGCGATCTTTTCGTTGATCAACGATCTTTTCCTAAAGGGCTTGCCGTTCCAGGAGCCGTCGCGAGTTCTCCAGGTCTTCTCGCATTTCAAGGAACAAACGGTCGACTTCCCGCTCTCCGCGCCGCGCTATATCCATTTTCGCGATGGCCAAACCATCTTCAACGGATTCGCGGCCGAGAACGGATTGGGCACGACGGTGACCGGGCTGGGCGATCCCTTCCAAGTGCCGCTTTTCAAGACGACCGCCAATTACTTTGATGTCCTTGGTTTGCGCGCGACGCGCGGCCGCACGTTCCGGCCGGAGGAAGAAGAAGGCGCCGATGTGGCAGTCGTCACAGAACGCTTTTGGAATGCGCGGCTGGGCAGCGATCCGAACGTGGTTGGGCGCGCGCTTACACTCGATGGCGTGCCACACACGATCGTCGGCGTGATTCCGACACCGCCGATTTCATGGAGTGGTCCGAACGCGGATATTTGGACAACAAAGCCGTTTATCATTCCGGGGTTTTCGCATGAGCGGATGATGCGTGGGACGGCCTTCCTCCGCGCGGTCGGCCGATTGAAACCGAACCTCACGGTGGAACAGGCCCGGGCCGCCTTGCAGGTCCTCGGTGACAGCTATCGCACCCAATACCCGGAAAAGATCGACGCGAAGTCGGGCACAATCGCCAAGACATTGCCCGAAGCGGTGACGGAAAATCTGCGCCCGGGCTTCGCCACCCTTCTCGCGGCGGTGACCTTTGTCCTGCTGATCGCCTGCAGCAACGTCGCAAACCTTCTCCTCGTGCGGTTCAGCGGCCGGCGCCGCGAGATTTCGCTGCGCATGGCGCTGGGCGCATCGCGGGGAAGTGTGCTGCGGCTTTTCGTGTTTGAAAGCGTTCTGATCAGTCTCCTCGCGGGAATTCTCGGCGCGCTTCTCGCCTGGCAGCTTGTGCCGCTCGTCCCGAAACTGGCGACCAACTTTCTTCCCATTGAACCCGGGGCTGCGACGGCGATCTCATTTCCAGTCCTGACGTTCACGGTCGCGCTTTCACTCGCCACCGGATTGGTCATGGGTTTGTATCCGGCGTTACAAAGCTCGCGCACGGACATGGTGGACGCGCTCAAGGAAGGTGGCCGCGGAACCGCCGGCAGCGTGCGGCAGCAGCGTTTCCGCAAGGTGCTGGTCGGCGCACAGGTGGCGCTCTCCGTTACTTTGCTGGCGGGGGCATCGCTGCTCATCGCGAGCTTCACCCGCCTCAGCAATCAGAATCCCGGGTTCAAGCCGGAAAATCTTTGGATCGGCCTCACCGTAATGCCGCAGGCGCAATATCCCGACGTCGCGTCGCGCAACCGTTTTGCCGATCAGATGACGAACGCCCTGCGCGCGACGGCGGGTCTGCAGGAAGCATCGGTCAGCGGCGGGTTCCCGCTCTTCAATGGCGGCGGCGCGACACTCTACACGCGCGCGGACGGCAACGTTCCGCCCGTCGCCGAACGAAAAGGCGCGCCCTCCAATGACATTACGCCGGGATGGGTGCGGACCCTGGGCATTCCGCTCCTGGCCGGTCGCGACTTCAACGAGCAGGACGTTGCAGGCCACCCAAATGTGATCCTGATCAGTGCAGCCGGCGCGAAGTCCGTCTTCGGGAATGAAAATCCGGTCGGCAAAACCTTGCTCGTTACCAGCGGCAGCGTGCCGGTGGAGATCGTGGGCGTGGTTGGCGATGTGCGCTCGGCGCGGCTCGACCAGCAAAACGACATGGAATTCTATCGCCCGTTCGCGCAGGAGAATTTTCCGTTCCTCACCATAACGGTGCGCAGTCCCTTGCCCCCGGATAGCGTGACAAAAACGGTGCAGGCCGCGCTGAAGGCGATCGATCCGGGTCTCGCGCTGATTCAGCCGCAGCCGGTGAGCGAGATCATGGCGCAGGCGCTTGGTCAGGCGAAGCTGATGATGACGTTGCTGGGCGTCTTTGCCGCGGTGGCGCTCCTGTTGGCGACGGTCGGCATTTACGGCGCGGTCGCTTACACGGTCGAGCAGCGCACCGGTGAGATTGGTGTGCGGATGGCGCTCGGCGCGCAAACGATCGACGTGTTGCGGCTGGTGGTGATGCAGGGAATGACGCCGGTGATTATCGGACTGATCGTGGGCCTCGCGGCAGCGCTGGCACTCGGGCGATTAATCGCGGCGCAGCTCTATCAAGTCTCAGCGCACAATCCGGTTTTGCTTTTGGGGACAGCAGCCGTGCTTGCCTTCGCGGCGCTGTTGGCGTGTCTGTTTCCGGCACGGCGCGCCAGTTTGCTGAATCCGGTGGAAGCTTTGCGAACGGAGTAATCTGGCTGTAGCGGCGGTCTATGACCGCCGTCTTCGTGACGCGGTTTCGGCGGTCATAGACCGCCGCTACAGGGATTTGAGATGCACGACCGCTTCGATCTCGGCGGTTTGCGGAAACATGTCGAAGGGCGTGATGGAGACGATGGCGAAGTGCTGCTGCAATTCGGCAATATCGCGGGCCAGCGTCGGCGGGTTGCACGAAACGTAGATCATGGTTTGCGGCGCCGAATCGAGAACGGCCCGGCGCATTTCGGCGGAGAGACCAGTCGCGGGAGGATCGACGATTAATGCGGTCGAGCCGAGATCGCTCTGTTCCAAAAGCCAGCGCAATTCTGTCGTCACGTCGCCGGCGACGTAACCTTCTTTCGGGCCGGCATCTTTCTGAGCGGCCTCGATCGCGAAGCGGTCCCAATCGATCCCGACCACGCGCTCGAATTGCGGCGCGAGTCGTTTCGCAAAAAATCCTGCGCCGCAGAACGCGTCGATCAGCAGTTTTCTCTCACTGCCAAGAATGTCCGCGATTAAATTGGTCATCGCATCCGCAACTGCGTCGTTCGTTTGCGCGAAAACGCGCGGGCCGCTCTGCGCGCGCAGAGTATAATGGCCATCGCGCACTCGCTTGGCGCGCAACTGAGCGAGCGCGTCATTTACTTCCGACATCGCGATGGGGCAGTGCACGATGTCCATGAGCTCGTGAACATCGCGCCGATAAAAGCCGACGACATTATCCTGGGCGTGGACCGTGATCCGGTTGCGATAGCCATAGGGCGACGGTGAGGGGACAATGGGGCGCATCGGCGGCTCCGACAACTTGCCGATGCGCCGCATCGCCTGCTCGACTTGTCGCGCCTTTAGTTCCAGTTGGTGCGCGTAGCTGATGTGTTGGTAACTGCATCCGCCGCAGCGCCCGAAGTATGGACATTCCGGCTCGACGCGATGCGGCGACGGCTCGAGCACTTCGACCAGTTCGCCTTCGGCGAACTGTTTCTTCTCGCGCACCAGCCTGGCCGAGATCCGTTCGCCATCGATGGTGAACGGAACGAAGACAGCTTTGCCGTCGTCGCGCGCGACGCCTTTGCCGCCAAAGGCGACGTCTTCGATCTGGAGTTCTACCGAGCGCATTGCAGCAACTGTAGCCGTCGCTCTGTGGGCGGCGCAACGATGCGGCCATTTCTCCCACGCTTCGCATAGCGAAGCGGCTACAGAAGAAGCTAGCTGGCCATCACCCGTGCGATCGCGGCTTCGAGTTTTTCCAACTTCACCGGCTTCACCAAATGCTCAGCGAAGCCGGCCTCGAGACTCTTCCCGATGTCGGCGTCCATGCCGAAACCGCTGATCGCGATTCCCCGGATGGGCTGGACGGCGCGGAGACGCCGAAGAAGTTCCATGCCGTTGCCGTCCGGCAATCCGACATCGCTGATGAGGAGGTCGAAGGAACTTTGGGCTGCGGTCTCGAGGGCGGCGCCCACGCTGTTTGCGGTTGCGACGCCATGTCCGCGCAACGTGAGAAGCCGCTCCAAAGCGGCGCATGTGTCCGGGTGATCATCGACCAACAGGATACGAAGGCCGGCAGGCGCGGTTTGCGTCTCGAGAGCACTCGGTTTTGCGGCAGCCTCTTCCAGTCCCGCCGTCTTCATCGTGAGCAGAAAGGTGGCGCCGCGATCGCGCCCCTCGCTTTTGGCAATGAGCGAAGCGCCGTGCGCTTGTGCGAGCGATTTGGAAATGGTCAGGCCGAGACCGAGGCCGCCAAATTTTCTCTGAAAAGATCGCTCGCCCTGCTCGAACGGATTGAAGATCCGTTCCATGATCTCGGGCTCGATGCCGATGCCGGTATCGCCGACGCCAATGGTGAGAATATGCGGCAAGTGATTCGCCGACGTTATCGTGATGATGCCGTTTTCGCCCGTGAACTTGATCGCGTTCTTAAAAAGGTTCCAAATGATCTGCTGGAACTTGGCCGGATCGGCCATGACATGGAAATCGCTCGCTTGCAGGTCGAGCCGCACCTCCAGTTTTTTCGCGCGCGCTTCGGCGGCACAAATTTCGACCACTTCGGCGATGGCCTGATGCGCGTCCACGGATTCGAACTGGAGCTGCAGTTTGTCTTTCGTGATTCGGGTGAGATCGAGCAGGTCGTCGATGAGCTGGCTTTCCAGCTCGATATTTCTGCGCATCATCGCGAGGGTCGCATCGAGTTCCGCCGGCGGCTGGCGTTGGGCCTTCAGCGCATCAAGGGCGGCGAGAACCGGCGTAAGCGGCGTCCGTAGTTCGTGCGAAAGCATCGCCAGGAAATTATCTTTCGTCCGGTTCGCGGCCTCGACCGTCGCGCGCTGTTGTTCGATCGCGGCCTCGGCGCGTCGCCGCTCGGCCATTCCCGCAGCCAGAGCCATGGAGGTGACAATGAGAATGGCGGTGGAAGTTTGCAGCATGAGGAGCGACTGATTTCCGCTTTCGGTAACGAAGGGGCCGAAGCCGCGGAGCGTCCCCCAAACGGCCAGGGCGGAGAGAATAAAAATGCCGGTCGCCGTTTCACGCGGCGTAAAGCGGAACGCCGTCCAGATCACGATCGGGCCGCAGATGAATGCGATCGGATAATTTTTCGCCGAGACCGGCAGCCAGCCGCCAAAAACCAGTTGGCCGAGAACGAAGAGCAACAGAAAGAGCGAGATCACTTCCGCCAGCGCCGCCCGGTCCCACCGGCGGGCCGACGCGGCGAACCAAAGAATCATGAGCGGAGCGACGATGAAATCGCCCGTCATGTCGCCCAGCCACCAGGTCACCCAGATCGCGCTGTAGTTCGCCCAATCCGCGAAACCGGCGAGGGCCAGACTCGTCACGCCGAGCGTTGGGCTAACGAGGGTGCTGACAATAATCGCGAGCGCGAACTTGAAAACGTCCTGGGCGCGATCAAAGACCTGCGTGCCGCCGGCAAAACGATGGATCAACCACGCGCCAGCAATTGCTTCCAGTGTGTTGCCCGTGGCGATGCCGACGGAAGTGAAAACATTGCCCGCCGTCGTCAGATTCACGACGAAGGCGCCGACAAAAATCGCGGGCCAGGCGCGATAGCCGACCACGAGCAAAGCGGCGAGCGCGATTCCGGCCGGTGGCCAAACCGGTGAAGCGCTCGCGTGAAGAAAGGCCAGCTTCAGGCTGAACTTCGCGGCGAAAAAATAGACGACGGCGAGAATGCCAACCGTCAGTGCCGTTCGAGTGCGTCGGGAATCCATTGCCGGGACCGGCTGCGAGTTCTTATCACAAGGAGCGGCGGTTTACAAACCGCTGTGGGCGATTTGGAAATCGCCCTTCCTTGGCAAGGCAGGCCGCCGAGCGCGCGTCAGCAAATCAATAATTCCGGACGTAAGGATACTTCGACTCGTTGCCGAGCTCGGGCGGGAATTCTTCATATCCGGCATGGATATAAGGAATGTGCGCCGGCAAAATCGGATAGTAGGTGCCGCGATTGACCGGGAACGGGAAACTGAAGATTTCGAAAACTCCCGCGTGAAAGCGCATGTAGCTGCGGCCCAATCCCCGTACGACACCGTAACCCGCGGCGGCAGAATTTCCTTCGCGATCGTTGACCCGCGCAATGGTGACGGGCAACTCGGCAATGCCGAAGACCAGGTTCGAGAGGCCGCGGCCGAGCTTGCGCGTCGGGCCGTAATCGTTTGAGGGCGGGTCCTGAATATCGGCGAGAGCACAAGTCGCGAAGCCGATGATGAGCGCAGCGGCGAACAGGTTTTTCATACGGTATTGCAGCTAACCCGTTTCGACGCGGCAAAGCAACTTCAGTTTTAATTCGCGATCCGGACCTGCCTGCGGGTTGCAAGCATCGATACCGTTATCGTGATTCCGAGAATGACGATGATGATCACGAGCGAGATCCAGTTGGGAATGGGAAAATGATCGGCCAGGATCATTTTCGTTCCCACAAACCCGAGGATGATGGCGAGGCCGGTCTTGAGATAAATGAAGCGGTCGACCATGCGCGCGAGCAGGAAGTAGAGCGACCGCAATCCGAGAATGGCGCAGATGTTCGAGGTATAGACGATGAACTGATCGGTCGTGATGGCGAACACCGCTGGGATGGAATCGACCGCGAAGACAAGGTCCATGACGTCAACGAGAATTAGGACGAGCAGGAGCGGGGTGAACATGAGCCGGCCGCCGCCGCCGTGTGTGCCTGGCGGGCGAACGCGGACGACGAAACGGCGGCCGTGGAACTCGTGGGTGATGGGCAGCATTCTGCGGCAGAAACGCATGAAGAAGTTTTTCTCGAAATCGAGTTTCGCATCGCGATCGAAAAGCATGCGCAAACCGGTCAGGACGAGAAAGGCGCCGAAGATGTAGAGAACGAAATGGAACCGTTCCACCAGCGTCACGCCGAGCCAGATCATGACGCCGCGCATGACGAGCGCGCCGAGAATTCCCCAAACCAGAACGCGATGCTGCGACCGCGGCGGCACGCGAAAGTAGGTAAAGATGAGGACAAAAACGAAGATGTTATCGACGCTCAGCGAGTACTCGATGACGTAGCCGGTCAGGAAATCGAGGCCGGCCTCGTCGCCTTTCGATTTCCAAACCAAGAGGTTAAAAGCGAGCGAGAGAACGATCCAAATGAGGCTGCGCTGGATGGCGGCGCGCATGCTCAATTCGCGGTCGCGCCGCTTGAAACTGATCAGGTCGACGGCCAGCGCGATGAAGACGCCCACGTGGAAGGCCACCCAAAACCAGATGTTCGTGGACACGGCGCAGACCGTCCCATGCCGTGCCCGCAGTCGCAATGGTAAACCGCGGTTGCACTCGATTGGCGACAGGCTAAATGGCTCGGCGCATCCAGTTTTCGCTCGCGCACCGAGACGTTCAACGTAGCTTGTTCGACCGCATGGACGCCGAATTAGAAAAGCTGGTCGAATCAGGAAAACTCACCGCGCGTCAGGGGGATCACCTCGAGAAGCTCACGCCGGGCACGTTCTGTCTCCATAAGAGCTGGGGGTTCGGCCGCGTGGCCGAATGGAACCTTCTTCTCAACCAAATTCTGATCGATTTCCCGGGAAAGAAGGCGCATCCGATGCAGCTTTCTTACGCCGCGGAAAACCTGACGGTGATTCCGCCGGAGCATTTTCTGGCGAAGAAGGCCAATGACCTCAAGGGGATAAAGGAGCTGGTCAAGAAAGATCCGACCGCGCTCATGCGAAACATTCTGGAGAGCCTGGGCGGCTCGGCGACAGTCGCGCAGATCAGCCAGTTGATGCTCGGCGATATCTTCAGCGAGCCGGAATGGAAACGCTGGTGGGATTCCACCAAGAAACTCCTGAACAAAGAGGGCTACTTCCTCATCCCGACCAAGAAGAACGAGCCGATCCAGTTGCGTGGAGAGAAAGTTTCGCGCGCGGACGAGTTGATCGTGTTTTTCAATCAGGCGCGCCAGCCGAAGGAGCAGGCCGCGGCGCTCGATCAGATCATTAAATTTCACAACGAGTTCAATAAGCCGGAAGCGCAATTGCAGCCGATCATCGCGACGATCGAAGAAGCGGCAGCGCGAAATCAGCGGCTGAATCCGGCGCTGGTTTTCGAGTTGATCATGGCGCGCGACGATTTGATCGAGCGTTGTCCGCAGCTCAAAAGCACGAATCCGGGTCTGACGCTGGCTCGCTTGATCGCCGAGGAAGAAACGCGTCTGATCACGATCCTGCCAAAGCTGCCCGCGAGTAAGGAGCGACGCATCCTGCACCTTTTGCCGGCGGCCCTCGGCCCGGGCTGGACGGTGCGCGCCTTGCAATTGATGCAGAGCCATCACGCGCGGGCTGTCTTACAAATTCCGCGCGTTTTCGCGGAAGCAGGCGCACAGGCCGAGCTCCATGCTTTTCTCCAGCGCGGCATCCGCGAGCATTCCGTCACGAGCGAAGCGCTGGTCTGGCTTTGCAAGGAGCGCGCGGGCGAATGGCGCGAATTGATCGCGCCCGATCTGTTGGGTGCGATCTTGTCTGCGCTCGAGCGCGACCAGCATAACGAGAACAGCCGCGGCAGTAAATTGCGCGATCTGTTGCTCGACGATCGCGAATTGATTCCCGACATGTTTGTGGGCGCGGAGCCCGGCGTCGCGCGCGATGCGATGCGGCGGCTAATGTTGACCCCGGTGTTCGACGAACTGACCAAACGCTCGTTGCTCGCCCGGATCATTAAACTTTATCCGGAACTGGAAAGCGTCATCACCGGCGAACAGAAGGAAGAGAAGAGCGCGGCGCTGGTTGTTTCCTGGAGCAGTCTCGACAAGCGCAAAGCGGAATACGAGGAGCTCGTGAACAAGAAGATCCCCGAGAACAGCAAGGAGATCGGCGTCGCTCGCTCGTACGGCGATCTGCGCGAAAATTTCGAGTTCAAAGCCGCGAAGGAAATGCAGGCGGTGCTGATGCGGCGGAAGTCGGAACTGGAAACTGCTCTGCACAATGCTCGCGGAACTGCCTTCGAAAGCCCCGATACGACGCAGGTTTCCATCGGCACGATCGTCACGTTACGGGACTCCGATTCCGGCGAGGAAGAAGTCTACACCGTGCTCGGTGCCTGGGATGGTGATCCGGACCGCAACATCATTTCTTA
Source organism: Verrucomicrobiota bacterium (assembly GCA_041167325.1). Taxonomy (GTDB): domain Bacteria; phylum Verrucomicrobiota; class Verrucomicrobiia; order Chthoniobacterales; family UBA10450; genus AV80. The sequence goes on from JBEEHH010000021.1 coordinate 241,807, forward strand.
CCAGACAGCCATCGGTCAGGCGTTGCTGGGCCACAAGATAGGTGAAGTCGTGACGCTGACAGATCAGGAGGACACCCGGCGCTTCGCGATCATCTCGATCGAGCCCGCGCCGGTGGATATCACGCCGCCCGACCCATCGCTGACGGAAGTTCCGGCCGAGGCGGTTGCCGTCGAGTAGCCTTTCTTCTTCCCAGGCAACCCGATACCCTCTGAGCCATGCCGTTTGTGTCTCTGGGAGAAATCGTCGATTTTATCGACGGCCATTATACGGGAAACCGCGACATTCTGATCACCACCATCGCGTCGCTTAACGACGCGACCGCGGACCAGCTCAGCTTTCTCAGCAATCGCAAATACGCCTACCAATTGGCCCAAACCAAGGCCGGCGCCATTGTCGTTCCGAAGAATATCGAGGGTGACGATCAGCGTTGGATCCGCGTCGACGATCCTTACTTCGCAATCGCTCGCATCATGACCCGCTGGTTTTCAGCGCGACCAATGCCGAAAGGCATCTCGCCGAAAGCGAGCATCGCCTCGAGCGCCAAACTCGGAACGAACGTAGCAGTCGGGCACTTCGCCACGATCGGAGAGAATGTTGTGATCGGAAATAACGTCACGATCTTTCAAGGCGTCTCGATTGAATCCGGATCAGCGATCGGAGACGACTGCATAGTTTATCCCAACGTGGTCGTTTACGACGGCACGCAGATCGGCCGCCGCTGTATTATTCATGCGGGTGTCGTCATCGGTTCGGATGGCTACGGATTCGCGATGCACGACGGCAGACATCACAAGATTCCGCAGATCGGCATTGTCCGAATCGAAGACGACGTCGAGATCGGGGCGGGCACAACGATCGACCGCGCCGCGTTGGGCGAGACCGTGATAGGCGAGGGGACGAAGATCGATAATCTCGTCCAGATCGGGCACAACGTGAAAATCGGAAAGCACTGCCTGCTCGTCTCACAGGTCGGCATCGCGGGTTCGACGGAGCTGGGTGATTACGTTTCCGTCGCAGGACAAAGCGGTTTCTCGGGCCATCTCAAGATCGGCCACCGCGTTCAAGTCGCCGCGAAGAGCGCCGTCCTCGAAGACGTGCCCGACGACGCGAAGGTGATGGGTTCGCCTGCCTTACCCTTCAACGAATTTGCCCGGCGCCGTGCCGCGGTGAAGCGTCTGGCAAAGAAAAAATCCCTGTAGCCGCTTCGCTATGCGAAGCGCCGGTGCGACAATGTCGGCAGTGTCTGCTCTCGCGTCGCCCACAGGGCGACGGCTACAGAAGTATCATTCCTTCGACGGCCCCGACATCGGCTTTAATCCCACCCGCGCCAGGTATTCCTCGACCTGCAAAAGATTGTCCGCGCCGCGCTGCACGATCTTCAGCAGATTATCCATCGATGACACCTCTTCCAGTTGCTCCGTCAGGAACCATTGGAGAAAATTGATCGTGATGTAGTCGTTCTCCGACCGCGCCAACTCGACGAGAGCATTGATCTGATGGGTGACCTTTACTTCCTGGTCGAGCGAAAGCTTGATCGCCGCCTCCGCCGTTTTGAAATTGGCCTGCGGCGCATCGATCGCCGGAATTACCACCCGCCCGCCGGCATCCACTACGTACTTGATGAACCGCATCGCATGTTCGTTCTCCTCCTCGGCCTGCCGGAAAAAATGCTGGGACAATTGCGGAAGCGCATCCGCCGCGAAATGGGCCGCGATCGCGACGTATTGCATTGAGGCGCTGAACTCATATCCAATCTGTTCGTTAATGGCGTCGATAACTTTGTTGCTGATTAGCATGTTGTTCCTTTGTTCTTACCTCGCTCCTGTTGTAACCGGCGAAAGAAGAGGCCATCGGTTCGAAGATGATCGTGTCGGTCATCCCCGGCGATAAAGCACTTCTCTGAGCCGTTCTTCCAAAGTCTTGCTGCGCCGCAAAGCCTGGTCAAAGTGTTCTTTGGCAAGGGTGAAGACCTCTACGTCGTCGCGGGCGATTACAGTCGCATTGCGCGGGGCTCCTGTCAGAAGCGCGACTTCGCCAAAAAAGTCTCCGGAAGCAAGGAATACCTCCTGAAAAGGCACACCCTGCTTTTCGCCAATGACGTCCACCGTACCGGACTCAATGATGTAGAATTTGTCGCCGACTTCTCCCTGCCGGATGATCACTTCGCCGGCGTCGAAGGATTCGTGTTTCACAAGAGCCGCAAATTCTGCCAGCATGGCGACCGGCTGCTGAGCGAAAATCGGGCATTTCTGCAGAAACTGGACGATCCTCATGGTTTGTTTGACTGCAACATCAGACGTGATCCGACCATCGATCAGGTTGATGATGCGATCCGCGACGTCGAGGATGCGCGTGTCGTGGGTGACGATGAGAATCGTCGCGCGTTCCTCTTCCGCCAAGTCTCTCAGGATGCTGACAACCTCTCGGCCAGATTCCTTATCCAGCGCGGCGGTTGGCTCGTCGCCGAGAATAAGTTTGGGTCGATTGACGAGTGCGCGAGCGACGGCCACGCGCTGCCTCTGGCCACCCGAGAGCGCCTGCGGCTTGTAGGCCATTCTCTCTCCGAGGCCAAGCTTGGTTAGGATTTCGGCCGACCTCCGGTCTCGTTCACGCGAATCTCGGACCGTCAATTCGACAGCCATGTTGACGTTTTCGCGCGCAGTTAGCGAGTCAAAGAGATTGTGTGCTTGAAAAATGAAGCCAATTTCACGGCGCACATCGACGAGTTGAGGCTGGCTTAGATCGCGTAGCTCTCGGCCCAAAGCAAAGATGCTGCCTTCCTGAACGGAACGCAGTGCTCCAATAAGAGTGAGCAGAGTTGTTTTTCCGGAACCAGACGGGCCTGTCATGATAACAATCTCCCCGGGCATGAGATCGAGGCTGTTGTCGTGCAGCACTCGTTTGCGGTTTTGCTCGATCCCAAATGCGTGATTCAGCGCGCGGACCCGCACCGTTGGTAACTGAATCGCTGGCGAGACCATCAGAAAAGTTCCGCCGGATCGAGCGCGACCGCTCTTCGCACGGCGAGCAGGCCAGCCACAAGGCACATGCCCAACGTGAGGAGGAAGACGAGCGCGATACGCCCGACCGTCAATTTCGTGATGATGCCGGTTAACGTTGTCAGCATCGAGTAAAGGCCGAACGTCAGGAGCACAGCAGGTAAAAAACCAAGCACGCCAAGCAGAGCGGCTTGAGTGAGGACCAGCCGGACGAGATGGCGATTTTGATATCCCAAGGCCTTGAGAGTGGCGAGTTGAGGAAGATGATCAGAGATGTCGGTAAAGAGGATCTGGTAACAAATAAAGACTCCGATGAGGAAGCCGACAACTACTCCCATCGTGAAAACGTAACCGGCGGGCGTCGACTTTTGCCACTTCGCCTTTTCCCGCGCAACAATGTCCGCCTTGGTCATGACCTCGACGTCGTCTCCCATTCGGCTGCGCATTTCGCGTAGGACCGTATCGGGCGAAGCGTTATTCTCGAGTTGGATGAGGCCGATGAAGACGTCGCCGCGGTGTTGGCTGGGAAACAGCGTGAAGAGAGTGTCCGCGCTGGCCAGCACGTTCCCGTCATAGTAATAATCGGGACCAAGATCGAAGGTGCCGGTAATCGTGACGAGACGATCAGCGAGTTCGGTTGTCATCCCCCTTTTCAGCCTTCCGAGAAAGGGCCGCGATTTTTGATCGAACAGGATCGTGAGAGGCGAATGCAGGCGGTCGACGGAAGAGTTCATCTCAGGCGATTGGAAGATGGGATCGCCCGGGTCGAAGGCGATGACTCGGACTGTATTTCTGATGCCCGTATTCGGATTACGGAGATAAGAGAACGTGTCCTCGATGTAAACCGGATAGACCCGTTTTACGCCCTGAACTCCTGCGGATTGCTCCAGGCGGAAACGCGGGAATGTTTCGTGAGTGTTAAAGATGTGCAGCGCCCGGCTAACCATAACGAGGTCCGCGCGAAGGAATGTTAGCACCCCGGTTTGGCTATCGTAGAGGCCGTTCAGAAACCCTAACTCCATGAACATAATGATCACGGCAAAGGCGACGGCTGCGACCGAGACTGACATCGTAATCTTATTATGAACAATATTGCGCCAGGCGAGTGGCGTCCGGCGGCGGCTCGAGCCGGTCTGCTGCCAGGACTTATCGATCATCGCATCAAAAGAGCTCCGCCGGATCGGCCCGGCTTACTTTACGAATGGCGAGAAAGCTGGCGCTCACGCCCATCGCGAAAGTGAGAAATAATACGCCGAGCACACGAGGAAGTTCCATGGTCACCGGCACCATTGCCTGAGTCCGCAGCAGGAAATAAAGGCCGAGCGCGAAGAAGAATGCGGGGACAAAACCGAGGCCGGAAAAGATTAGGGCCTGGCGCACGACGATGCCGTAAACAAATCGCGTGTCGTAGCCGAGCGCCTTGAGGGTGGCATATTCGCGCAGGCGATTCTGCACTTCACTGGCGAGGACCTGGTAGAGGATGACGGCTCCGGCCACAAACGCCACGAGAACGCCTGAGGTGAACATTATCCCGATTGGTTTTATTGTTAACCAGAAGTTCTGCTCCGCTTTGGCGCTCTCAGCGCGGGTCAAGGCAGTTGCGATGGGCCACAGTCGCGCTTTTATTTCCTGGGCGACAATCCGGGCGGAAGCTCCGGATGCGATTTTGACCAACCCGACGTTGATCCGGTCTCCAGAGGCTTGTTGAAAAACTTCGAGGAATGTTTCCCGGCTAGTAACCAGAGTTGCTCCAGCGACGAAACCACCGCCGATGGCGTACTGACCCACAATGCGAATTCGATGATGCTGCACTTCAGAATGTACGCCCGGAGCCAAACGTCCCTGCTCGGGTCGCGCGAGCGAGTCCATGAGCGCCGTATCGCGAGGCATCAGGAGTGAGAGTCGATCGTTCACATCCGAATCTCGAAAGGGCCGCTGGGCCGGGTCCACTCCGAGAGTAAGGATATTCCACCGCTCTCGCGTCTCTGGGTTGCGCCATTCACCCAGGGCCATCCAAACTGGCACAACCGACGAGACGCCCGGAATGGCACGCACTTGTTCGAGACGCGAGCGCGACAGATCTGACGGGCGGGCTACGAAAACGTACTGAGGTGATAGGACGAGGAGATCGAAATCGAGCGCATTGTAAACGCTCGTGGCACTGTTGCGCGCCGCGGCATAAAAGCCGAGTTGCATAAAAATGAGCAGGATGGCGAACGAAATACCGCAGAGGGCAACGAGCGATCTGACTTTTTTGTGCGATACATTTCGCCAGGCCAGCGGTGTCTTCATCGCCCGACCGGCTTTGCGACGGCGGTCCTCGTCTCGAGGTCGATTCGAACGGAGACTTCCAATTGAGTCAGACGCGAAACCGCCTCGGAGTTTTCGAGCTTCACCCGGACTTCCACGATGCGCGTGTCCTTGTCAGCGCGAGGATCGACGTTCAGGACGTCATTCTTGTAGATGAGCTCTCCTATTTCTTCCACCATCCCCTGCACTGGCTCATGCAAAGCGTCGCTGTTGATCGCGACCCGCTGGCCGACTCGGACAAACCCAACATCTGTTTCGTGCACTTCGGCAATGACATGCATATCGGCGGTGTTTCCCATTTTCAGGATCGGATCGTTGCCAATCCGTTCTCCCGGGTAGGTCAAAATCTTGAGAATTGCGCCATCAATCGGGGCGCGAATGATGGTCAGCTCGAGCTGCGCCTCGGCGGACTTTAATTGGGCCTCGGCCGACTTCACCGCCACCGTACTGCGAATTCGCCCTAGAGCAGCCTCGGCCGCACGGAGCTCGGCCTGAGCTTTGGCCAATTCGCCTTCTCGGCTGTCCACGAGAAACTTCTGATCGTCGACACTTTGATCCTGAATAACTTTTACCAGGCGCAAGGCCTCAAGACGTTTCATTTCCTTGTGTGCATGATCGACCGCGATTTCGAGCAAGTGCACGGCCCGTCGGTTTTGTTCGATGATAGCTTCCCCATAGGTGGTTTCCATCTCGAGGCGATCGCGGGTTTCATCGAGGATAACTTTTGCGGCATCGCGTTCCGCCGTTTTCAGGCTGTAGGTTTCGAGATAGGCCAGGACGTCTCCCGCCTTTACCTTTTGCCCGTCATTAACTTCCAGCTTCAGGATCCGGCTCCCGGGTTGAGCGGCGATCGAAATGACAGCCCTTCCTGGTGTCACCCGGCCAAGGGCGGTTACAGCGGAAATGGGGTTGCCGCCGCGATCACGGGCTTGGCTTCCTACATCGCGTTTCGAACAACCGCTGTTAATCGCCGCCCAAACAAGGGCAAGGAGCCCAAGAGCTCGCCAGGAAATTCGGTTTTGATTAGATATCACTCTTCCTCTCGAGGCAGTCGATCGCTCTGGTCCTACGAGGCCGATTGTTATCAACTGCACCGCCGCCGGTCAAACTGCATCCTCATCGCCTTCTGCACGGCGAGGGCTGCCGCCCCGCCAACCGCGCTCACTGGTGACGCTAATTTTAGGCGTGAGTTATTCTCAAATCGGAACTTACTCTCTCCGAGCCATGCCAGTTAACGAGCCAATCGCCATTGTCGGAATGGCGTGTCGTTTTCCCGGCGGCGCAAACAATCCGAGCTTGTTTTGGAAACTTCTGCGGGACGGAATTGACGCGATCACGGAAGTACCGGAACAGCGATGGAATGCCGCTCGTTTTCATCATCCCAATGCGGCTGCCCCGGGCCGGATGGTGACCCGTTGGGGCGGGTTCGTGGACAATGCGGATATGTTCGACGCGGCATTCTTTGGGATCGCGCCTCGCGAAGCCTCATGCATGGATCCGCAACACCGCTGGTTGCTTGAGACTGCGTGGGAGGCGATTGAAGACGCTGGATTGCCGCCGGAACATCTGGCCAATTCCCGCACGGGTGTTTTCGTCGGGATCTCGCACAGCGATTATCCTACGCTTCATCGCCGCGACACGCTGTCGATCGAAGCATATACGAACATCGGCAGTGCATTGTCGATCGCGGCAAATCGCGTCTCATATCTTTTCAACCTCCGCGGGCCGAGTCTCGCGGTGGACACTGCCTGCTCCTCATCTCTGGTTGCGGTGCACCTGGCCGCCCGCACTCTTTGGTCGGACGAATGTGACTACGCGTTGGTCGGAGGCGCCAATGCATTGCTTCTGCCGGAGTCGAGTATTGGTTTGAGCCAGGCGCGCATGCTTTCGCCGCGCGGACGTTGCCGCACTTTTGACGCCGGCGCCGATGGCTATGTTCGCGCAGAAGGCGCTGCCGCCGTTCTCCTGATGCCATTGCGCACTGTGCGTGCGCTGAAGCTTCAGGCGCGGGCCTGGCTGGTCGCTACAGCGTCGAATCAGGACGGCCATTCCAGCAGTTTGACCGTGCCGAACCAACAGGCGCAGGAGGAGATGATCCGCGAGGCATTACACACCGCTGGCGCCCACCCGCGGGATGTCGTTTATGTTGAGGCGCACGGGACAGGAACACCTGTCGGCGATCCAATCGAAGCCTGCGCTTTGGCCGCGGTGTTGTCGGACGGGCGCGCTCCCGGCGAACCTCTGCTGATCGGCTCCGTCAAAACCAATATCGGGCATTTGGAATCTGCTTCCGGTTTGGCCGCACTGATCAAGGCGGTGCTTGTGCTGGAACAACAGGCGATTCCGCCGAATCTCCACTTCCAAACGCCAAATGCACTTCTCCCGGTGGATCGCGTCAGGGTCCCGACCGCTCTCACCCCATTGCCTTCCTGCAACGGCCGGATGCCGCTGGTCGGAGTGAATTCTTTCGGCTTCGGCGGTTCGAATGCGCACGCGCTGCTGGCTTCCGTGCCCGCGTCCGACACTATTGTCGGGAGGGCGGACGAGGCTTTCATCTTTCCTCTTTCCGCGCGCAGTCCGGGAGCGTTGACCGATTATGCCGTCGCCTTCGCAGAGTTCATTGCCGCGAACTCGTCAGCGCCCGGTTCTCTCCATGACGTTTGCGCCGCCGCCGCACTTGGGAAGTCGCACCATCCGCTCCGCCGTGCGTTCGTCGCTGATTCTACAACCAGTTTGCAAATGCAGTTATCGGCCTTTGCGAAATCGCCAATCGACCCATCATCGATGACGACGCGCCCAAAGATCGCTTTCGTTTTCAGTGGTCAGGGGCCGCAGTGGTGGGCGATGGGGCGTGAGCTTTACGAGCGCGAAAAGATTGTTCGCGACTTTTGGGAGCAGTGCGATGCGACGTGTCGAACCCTGGGCGGGTTGAATCTGCTCGACGAGCTTCTCGCGGCCGAAGCGGATTCGCGTTTTGATCAGACCGATATCGCGCAACCCGCGCTTTTCACACTCCAGGCAAGTCTGGTGGAGTTGTGGCGTGCGTGGGGAATCGAGGCGGATGCGGTCATTGGACACAGCGCCGGCGAAGCGGCGGCCGCATGGGCCGCAGGTATTTTTGATCTCGAAGGAATTTTCCGCGTCATCCTCGCGCGAAGTCGATGGATGGCAAAAACCCACGGCCTTGGTCGGATGCTCGCTGTCTCGATTTCCGAAGAGGCCGCGAAAACCTGGGAGCGGAAATTTGCTGGACGGATCAGCATCGCGGCCTTTAACGCACCGCGACAGGTGACACTCTCAGGTGATTCGGACGCATTGGACCGCGTCGCAACCGCGCTGAAAGAGCAGGAGATTTTCTGTCGATTTCTGCGGCCCGAATACGCCTTTCACAGCGCACAAATGGACCGGATCGAGGATGGCCTGCGCCAGGATCTCGTTGGCATTGTCGGGAAGGCATCGAAAACGCAGATGATTTCCACAGTGACTGGAGAGCCGGTGCAAGGTCCCGAAATCAACGCGGATTACTGGTGGCGCAATGTTCGGGAACCCGTGCGTTTTGCCCCGGGTATCGAGCGCCTGCTCCGAGAAGGTTGTACGGCCCTCGTCGAAATCGGGCCGCATCCCGTCATGGCCGCGGCGCTGGTGGAGATCGCCGTCGCGCAGAAATCCACCGCATTGAATTTGGCCTCATTGCGCCGCGGGGAGCGCGAAAGGAGCATGATGTTGCAAGGTCTTGCGGCGCTTTATCAAAAGGGAGCGTCAGTGCGATGGGAGGGGATTTACAGTCGACCCGCGGCGGCGATTCGTTTGCCGGACTACCCATGGCAGCGCCAACGCCTTTGGCACGAATTTTCCGGAGCGGCGCGCGAACTTCGGAGCGCTCCCGTTCACCCGTTGCTCGGCGACCGACAACCTCACCCGCAGCCAACCTGGCTCGGCTATCTTGACGCGCGTCTTGTTCCATGGCTGACCGACCACTGCATCGCCGGATCGCCCGTGGTCCCCGCGGCCGCCTACTTGGAAATGGCGGCAGCTGCGGTGCGGGAGTTCCTTGGCGAAGAAACCGTCTTCCTGGAAGAGATTAGGTTTCATCACTTGCTTTTTCTACCGGAAGAACGGCCTATCCCAACATGCGTGCGGCTCGATCCCGGCGCTTCTTCTTTCCAAATTCTGTCGGCACGGCCGGACGCTCCTACCCAATGGGAGATCCAGGCTGAGGGCATTTATCGACCGGGTCGCCTGCAGATTCCGCCGCCGGCCGATCTTGCCGTTCTGCGCGACCACTGCGAGGAGGAGCGCGATCCGCAAAAGCTTTATCGTGAATTGAGCGACATGGGCCAGGTCTATGGGCCGATGTTCCAAAACCTGACCTCACTGCGTGTTCGAGGGGATGAAACGGTGCTCGGAGTCGTGGCGCCCTCAGTCGAGTGCGGCAGGTCGGAATATTTCTTGTTTCCCCCGGCCCTCGACAGCTGTTTTCACTCCGGAATTGCCCTCAGACGCCCACACGAATCCGGCTCATTTATCATCATGTCGGTGCGGCAACTGCGCGTGTTTCAGCCGCTGCCGAAAACGGTTTGGAGTTATTTGCGATTGATCGAGCGTTCTGAGAAATCTCACCTCGGTAACCTTACGCTTTATGACCCGACGGGCGTCGTGGTCGCGCAGATAGAGGGAGTAAAGTTGCGTGCGGTTGAGTCCGAGCCGAGAACTGGACAGCGCGAGCGCAAGTTTTACAGGTTCGCATGGGAACCGTCACCAGCGGGTGCCGCGACAACCCAGGGCCAGACCGAAGATGTGCTCATTTTTTCCGATCAGGAAAAATTTGGTTCGTCCCTGGCGGAGCGCCTGAACGCCCAAAATATTCGGACGACTCTTGTATTCCGGGATGTGGAAGGCGCGCCTGGCGAAGAGTCCGGCGCGCTCGCCGTGGATTCACGGCAGGAGAAATGGGCAGTCCGCTTGTGGAATACTATTGCTGCCTGCGGCCCCCTTCCAAAGCGGATGCTCTATCTCTGGAGTTGGGGCGAGGAACACGACTGCTCCGGCTTTCTCGCGCTCAGTCAGGCTCGACTTGCGCTGCAGGGCACCGAAGATCCTTCGCGTTGGCTAGTCGTAACTCGTCGTGCGCAATCCGTCGATGAGGGTGAAAGCATCACTCCGGCGCCTGCGGCGCTTTGGGGATTCGTTCGAACCGTCCAAACCGAGTATCCGCAGTGGCATGTGTCACTGGTGGATTGCGCAGACGCATCGTTCCCGGAGGCACTGCTGAGGGAATTATTCGCCGCGGAAATTGAACCCGAAGTCGCCTTGCGTGCGGACGGCCGCCGCGTTCGGCGTCTCCAGCATTTCCAGCCACGAACCTCTGCGCAAGTGACGCACCCGCCTGCCTACGCCCTTCAAATCGAGCAGCCTGGCCGAGTGGACTCGCTCCAATTCAGCGGCCGCGCACGATTAGTTCCGAATGCGGGCGAAGTAGAAGTCGAGGTCGCGGCAGCCGGGTTGAACTTTCGCGATCTGATGAAGGCATTGGGCATTTATCCATCGAAGGAAGATGAGGCGCTGGCCTTCGGCGACGAATTTTCCGGGAGGGTCGTTCGAGTAGGAAAAAGGGTGCGAAAGTTTCGGGTGGGAGATCGCGTCATGGGTCTTGCGGCCGGAGGTGCGTTTGGCTCGCACCTGATTGCGATGGCGGACGATGTCTGGAAGATCCCGGCGCATCTAAGCTTCACTGAAGCTGCGTCGATCCCAGTGGTTTTCGGCACTGCGTATCACGCGCTTCACAGTCTGGCGCGCCTGTGTCGTGGCGAGACGGTGCTGATCCACGCCGCAGCCGGGGGAGTTGGCCTCGCTGCGTTGCAACTGGCGCAACAGACGGGCGCAATTGTTCTCGCCACAGCCGGCAGCGCAGAGAAGCGAGCTTTTCTGCGCTCAAATGGTGTCGAGTGCGCGATGGATTCTCGCACGCTCGATTTCGTCGATGAAACCCTCCGTTTCACCGGTGGCCGAGGGGTGGACGTTGTCCTGAATTCGCTCGCCGGCGCATTTCAGCAGAAGAGCCTAGCTGTCTGCGCGCCGCATGGGCGATTCGTGGAAATCGGCAAGCGGGACCTGTTTGAAAATAACGCGTTGCCCCTGTCTGCATTTCAACGATCGCTATCTTTCTTCACCTTCGACCTCAGTTCCGTTGTCGGCTCTCGTGGCGTGGACCAGCGGGCATTGCGGCGGTTTCTAACGACAGGATTCGCCCGCCAAGAACTCAAGCCGATCAGAAGGACGACGTTTGCGGCCAGCGACGCGGTCGCCGCATTTCGCCGGATGCAAGGCGCGCAACATATTGGCAAGATCGTTCTCGAATTCGATCCGGATCGCGTTCCTGAAGTTGCAGCGGAGTTTTGGCCGAACCCGGGTGGCACCTATTTAATAACGGGGGGATTGGGCGGCTTCGGCCTGGCCACCGCGGTGTGGCTGGCTGAGCGCGGGGCGATGCACGTCGCATTGATTAGCCGTCGCGGCGCCGCATCTGCGCATGACTCACAGTTGATCGACGCGATGCGTTCGCGAGGCATCTCGATCGTGACGCTTGCCGCAGATGTTGCCAATCCAAAGGCACTCGCGGCCGGCTTGCGTCACTTAAAAAAAATTGCTCCTCCGGTACGGGGTGTTTTTCATTCCGCCGTTGTCTTTCGAGATCGCGCGCTTCCCGAGATGAAACCGGAAGACCTGGAAGCGGTGCTTGCCCCAAAAATCGCCGGCGCGTGGAATTTGCACACGCAGACCCAGGAGCTACCACTCGATTGTTTCGTTCTATTTTCTTCGCTGTCATCGATCATCGGCCCGCCGGGACAAGCCAATTACGCAGCCGGCAACGCCTACCTTGACGCCCTTGCCCATTATCGCCGCGCGGAAGGGCTTCCGGCGCTGAGCGTCAATTGGGGTCAGATTTCCGACGTTGGAACGGTGGCAGACCGGCCGGAGGTAGGGCGCTTCCTTAACAGCATTGGGGTGCGACCGTTGTCTTCGCGAGATGCGCTCTCCACTCTGCCGCGATTAATTGCGAGTTGCGAACCTCAGGTGGGCGTCATTGATGTGGACTGGGAGAAACTTAGCCGCGTCAGCGCTAAATTTAGCGATTCACCCATCTTTCACGATTTGGTCGTCGTCGGAAAGTCGAAGCAAATTCATGATGGCACCAGCGATTGGGGGGAGGTTGTCCGGCGCCTTCCGCCGGCAGAGCAGGTTGCGGCCGTCTCGGATTTGGTCGTCACCCAATTGGCTGCGACGCTTGGCATGGACGCGGCTGAGATCGATCGCCATGGACCACTCAGCGGGATGGACTCGCTCATGGCGGTCGAACTGAAGGTCCGCATTGAGAGTCATGCGGCATGTGAATTGCCGATTGATCTTTTTAATGCCGACCTCACCGCCACCGCGCTCGCGGAGCGCTTGCTCAAACAAATGAGCAAATCCATTTCGGATCCCAAGCCGATTTCACGCGCGCTCTCCGCAGACGCTGGCTGGGTCGGCGAAATTGTAGCGCCACTCCTTCGGACGGAGGAGACACCATTGTTTGATTTGGTGCGTGAAGGAAAACTGGAACGGCTCACGGCCGGCGCGTTGATGTCGTGGCCGGATAGCCTTTTCAAGCAATCGCAAATCTCGCCTGACGTTTTTTTCGAGCGTTTGAATGGCAGCCGCGTCTTGTTCGACTTGATTTTCACGACACCGCTCGGCTCTGTGGGGATATTCATGCTCCCGCTCACGACGGGACAGATTAAACCGGGTGAAAAATCTTTACTCCCTCATGTGTTGGATGGCATCGCGCAGGCATCTGTCTGCGGCGCACGCTGTGTGGCGCTTACGGGACTAATATCTTCCGCTACAAATTACGGGCTAATGGTGCAGTCCGCGTGCGAGAAGAGAAATGATTTGGCAGCGGTGACGACCGGTCATAGCACGACGGTCGCTGCGGTTATCCTAAATCTTGCGGCTCTGTTGCACGAAGCAGAGCGCGATCTCAAGGACGAGACCGTGATGTTTTACGGCCTTGGTTCGATCGGTCTGGGCGCCCTCCGACTGATGCTCGACGTTCTGCCGCATCCACTCGAACTGAACCTCTGCGATCCTTTTCGAAGGACGGAATATTTCGCGGAACTGGAACTCACGTTGCGTAACGACCACGGCTACGAAGGGACGCTGAACGTCGTTGATTCAGCCACCGGTTTTTATGATGCCAGCGTTATCGTCGGCGCCACCAACGTGCAAAACGTAATGGACGTCGCGCGTCTTGCGCCGGGAACGCTCATCGTGGACGACTCCGCACCGCATTGTCTTAACGGGCCCGAAGCGCTGGCACGGTTCAGTGAGAAACAAGACATCCTTTGCACGGAAGGCGGATTCGTTCGCGGCCGCGTGCCGATGCCGCGCATCGCCCACGTTCCGCCCTCGATCGCAACCGGCCTCTCCGCGGAGTTACCGCAACTTCTTCTCTCTTTTCTGACTCCCTATGATGTCACCGCTTGCATTCTCTCGGCCCTCCTCTCGGCCACGATACCCGAGCTTGCGCCAACCATCGGTCCCGCTGCGCGAGCTGCTACCCGGCAGCATTGGACTGCGTTGGCCGAGCTCGGATTCAGCGCCGCAGCCTTGAATTACGAAGGCACTCCGCTTAGGAGCGACCTGACCGCACAGTTCCGCCGGAGGTTTGGAAAATCCCGGATTTCTGCGCAACACCTTTCGGAAGTCGCGTGAAAATTTCCCGCGCGCGGGGTAGGTTTGGCCTCCGGTTTCTGAGCGATCAAACATTTCGGCTCTCCGCGCAAAACCCAAGATAATGAGCGAGCCTCAAATGCTAGGCGGGACGACCGCAGACCGTCCAGCTGGCGGCAGTGTTCTTCCCCGGTGCGCAAGTTTCCATAATCGCCAGCTTAATCGCTCCCGAAATCCCATTTCCGGCCAGCGCACCTGTTCAACGAATTCCACAAACTCAACACTGAATCCTGGATTCAAAATGCGGAACCGATAGCGCGGATTTTTGAAATCAAGAAGCAAAACGGTGCGTGTGGTCGTGCCGCGATTCCAAGCCTCGTGCTCGATTGCGTCACAAAAAATTAGCGCGCGACCTTCTTCCCAAGTCCGCGTCTCGCCGGCGACCCGGAGGGCGCAATTTGCATTTGTTTCGAGCGCCAGATGTAACCTCAGCACGTAGCGGGAATACTCGTCGTAGCCCACATGGGGCTGGATGTGTGCTCCGGGAGCGAGACGGGAAAAGCCCGCCGTGGCCAAACCGGGGACCGATTCCACGAGGGACGCAGTGCGGGGGCAGAGTGCACAGTTGGTGGCCTGTTTCTGGCCAAAGGCGTAGAAACCGAAGGTGCTCCAACCCGTCTCTCCGTAAAGTGACTTCTCCGGCCAGGCCGTGAAGGCCGTCGAGCGCAGTGCGATCAGTTCGTCCCGAATGATTCGCCAATTGCGTTCGAGACTTGCCGCGAAGGGAAACTGAGCGGGATCTTCAAACATGGAAACGAGTTTAGGACGAAAAACGCCGGCACTTCAAGTCGCGGGCGCGAGCGAGCGTGCCCGAAAGCAAAATGCCCGATGAGATAAACTCACCGGGCATTTAGTTCTGGCGACGTCCTACTCTCGCACAACCTATCGTCGCACTACCATCGGGGCTGCAGCGTTTCACTTCCGTGTTCGGAATGGGAACGGGTGGGGCCACTGCGCTATGATCACCAGAGGTCCGAGCCGGACTGGCATTTCGGTGCTTTGCACCGACGCGGCATCTCTGATGATCGCCATTTCTCTACTCCTAAAGAACCAGTTCGCTGATTCTCTGATATCTACATACAGGGACAGTGTCCGCAATTTTCAAGGCTTCGTTTTATTTAATGTCATTCCCCTCAATTTACCGCCGCACCAGTCTTGCGACCGGCGCGACGGGTTAATTGAAAAGTAAATGACCAAGCCGAACGAGTTATTAGTATCACTTAGCTGAATACATTACTGCACTTACACCAGTGACCTATCAACGTGGTGGTCTACCACGACTCTTCAGGGAGATCTCATCTTGGGATAGGCTTGGCGCTTAGATGCTTTCAGCGCTTATCCTTTCCGAACATAGCTACCCAGCACTGCCGTTGACACGACAACTGGAACACCAGCGGTTCGTCAGACCCGGTCCTCTCGTACTAAGGTCTGAACCCCTCAATTCTCCTGCGCCCACAGTGGATAAGGACCGAACTGTCTCGCGACGTTCTGAACCCAGCTCGCGTACCACTTTAACCGGCGAACAGCCGGACCCTTGGGACCTTCTCCAGCCCCAGGATGTGATGAGCCGACATCGAGGTGCCAAACC
>JBEEHH010000022.1:0-28312 GCA_041167325.1 Verrucomicrobiota bacterium
CGATGTCGTCATCGTAGTTGACGACCGATGGAGTCCAGCTCCGATACTGGTTGAGGCCAGTGTCTTTGCGGCTGAAGTCCGTCAAGCCTCGATTGGCCACATAATTCGAACCCTTGCGGTTCCCCAGAGCGTCGTAGTTAAAGCCGTCATAACGCGAGTTGCCATCGCCAGAGACTGCCGGGTTGGTCGCGCCATACCACGCCTCCACGAGCTGCCCTTCGGCATCGTAAGCGTAGCGATTGCCACGTCCGTTCTCCATCGGGTTGATAGTCGTGTCGGTGCCCCGGGCCCACGAGGTGATCCGATCCCGGCTATCCCGCGTATAAGTGCGCGACGAGATGGTTTGATTGGTCGCGCTCTGCTTATGCAACACCGAACTAACAAACCCTCGATCGTCGTAACCGAAAGCGGTACTCGTTCCGTTGTACGGATAATCCTGGGGTGGGGCAAAAGGGGTTAGTCTGTGATTCTCGCTCATCATTCCTTTTACGGGCCGTGGCGAAAGGCTAACGGACACTCAGCTGCGCATCAACGCGGAAACAGCGAGAATCACAGACTGACCCCTTTTGCTTTCCGCCTCAAAAAGAGCGAGAATCACAGACTGACCCCTTCTGCCGCCTTCAAAAGAGCGAGAATCACAGACTGACCCCTTCTGCCCCGGTTGCCTTCTGCCCCGGTCTTAATCCATCGCAATCTGCGCCTTCCACAACGCCTTTTGCTGAGGAAGCGAATATGCGTATACGATAGCTGTGTGGGATGACCCCCTAGGCCGGAATACAGCGTACATGATCTCCGGACTCTGACTTAGGCTTTGCAACACAAGCTTCCTCGGTCCTACCTCAGTAGGAAACAGCATAAAGTCGAGTTGCGCGCGTCGAATAAGCCAGGACAGATTCGAAGTTATTGTCACCTCTTTAAAGCCCTGCTGTTTCCAGAATGATGCGGGATTCCGTTCAACTTGAGGCACTCGAATTGCGTAAACAGCTATTGCCGCTCCCACGACCAAGGCGACCAGTATGAGGCCAGCCGTCGCTGCCATCTTACTGAATGTCATTGGACCCAGACGGTATTTGTGTTGTGAGGCCGGTGTGGTACACCCCAGTATCCGCGAGCGATGTTCTCCACGTCGATAGTTCGATTATCATGCGCTACGTCACCCCCTTGCCCCCAAGTACCTCTATTTGCTTCGTACATTTCGCCTAACTCATTTGCCGCACCGAAGATTGGAGCTCTCACCTTACCCGTGGCTGTTTCGCGATTGTGTGGATCCACGTAAGACGTAATCGTCCTCTCCCTTCCTGTTAGCCAATTACGAATGCGGTCGAACAAGCTATCGCCTGAGTCGGTGTAGTTGAGCTTCAGTCTGTTTTTCCCAGGCCGTGCCGGGTTGTCTTTACTTTGGGCGTCTTTAATAACGTTGCGGATTGGTGATTCATCGATCGTCTTGTAGGTATCCTTCAATCCGGGCACTGCGCGTAATGCATTTTGCTGTGATTGGGCATCCTGCGCCTTGTCAGCCCCGTACTCAAGCTCAGGCGGTCTAAGCCCCGTAGGATCGTTCTTGTTTACTGGATCATTGTGGCAATAGCGGTAGAGATTGTAATCGCCAGCGGCGAACTGTTTCGGGTCGGGCTGGAGGAAGCGGCCTAGCTCCGGTTGATACATCCGGTTGCGATAATCGTAGAGCTTCAGGTCGCCCAGCCACTCGCGACCAGTGAACAGAAACCGATTGCCGAATGGTGAACCAGGCTGGCCATTCAGATACGTGGTCGTGCCAGTAGCATCATAGAAATATGGCTGGCCGAACGCGTCGTAATCGTACTGCTCCATGATGTTGCCGCTCCAATCGGTCAGGACACTGCAATTCCCCGTCCCATCGTATTGAAAAAAAGCTTGCGCCATCGTCCTAAAATCAACGCTGAATACGATCTCGTCTACTCGCGCCCCGTTGAGATAAACCAGGTTCGCGCCCCCGACGCCACCGAGCGTCTGGCTCCACCCATCCCAGATGGTGCCGCCGCTGGCCGGCCCTTCCTGGATCAGGTTCCAGCCGTCGTAGTAGAGATAGGTAGTCACGCCACTATCGTTCCACCGCTTCACGCAGCGCCCCAGCGGATCGTAACCGAAATTCATCCATCCGACAGTGGACGACCAGATATACATCGGCTGGTTCAGCGCGTTAAACCCGGCTGTGATCCACCCGTCCTGCATTAACACTCCATTGGCCGCTCCCGGGCTTCCCCAAGTCCCTCCAATATCGTCATCGTAGTTGATGACGGAAGGAGTCCAACTTCGATACTGGTTGAGGCCAGAATGGGCAGAAGGGGTCAGTCTGTGATTCTCGCTCATCATTCAAGCCAAATTCCTTTTACGGGCCATGACGAAAAGGCTAACGGGCACTCAGCTGCGCATCAACGCCGAAACAGCGAGAATCACAGACTGACCCCTTCTGACCCTCATTCGTCGTTCGTCGTTCACGGCGGGACCTGTAGACGACCGCGCGACCCGCCGCTAGACAAACCGATTGAGAACAGTTACGAACACTTTGAGAACAGAATTGATTCTGCTCGCCCCGCGGCTCGGCTCTGGAATATGGCTCGCAAAAAAGTTTCGCGCACACTGGCCCCTCTCCCAAGCCGGCGAACGCTGGAAAAAGCCCATCATAAGACGGAAGCCTTGATTGCCATTTTACGCGACGTGGCGGTAAAGAATCAGCGGGAGCAACCGCGCGCCTTCCATTCCGTGCGGGCCGTGGCCGGGCATTTTCGCGTGCCGGTTTCCAGTGTGTCGCGGGCCTATGGCCATCTCGAGCAGGAAGGGCTCCTTAGCCGGGTCCGTGGATCAAAGACTCTCCTGCAAGGTCTTCACTTCGACCGGCAACTAAGTGTCCGCGCCTTCGTCGGGTTTCCCGCATCACTCTCGGCCTTCGTGACTCTCCAGGATTATCGGACATTTTTTATCCGGATCCGGCGGGAACTTCGCTTGCGCGGCTTTGCCGCGGCGACCGCGTTTTTCGAGCCGGCCGAGGCCAGCTCCGATGCCTTGAGCAATCGTCTCAAGGCTTATGAAGTGGACACCGTCATCTGGTTTCAGCCGGGCAAAGAAGCCAGGCAAACCGCGTTGCACCTTTCCGACCTGGGAATCCGGTTGCTCGCCGTTGCAAACGATAGCTCCCCACCGATCCCATGCCGGTATCAGGTGCGCCGGGACGCGGCGATCAAGACTTTGCTGACAAATTGGAAAACACAGCGGCCGGATCGCGTGACTCTGGTCCAATCGAAAGATCAACGCTCCGCCGCCTTGGACGAAACCCTGCAGGCCATTCTGGACGAGTTGGAAATCGCATGGTCGGTGGCCACCTACCAGGGCCAGCGTAGTGAGTCCTTCCTGCGCGAGCTGCAAAGAAAGAAAACCGGCGGCATTATTTTTTCCTCTTCAGCCCTGGCCTCGAAGTTTTGCTTCCGCGCTCCCGACGCGGTCGCTGATGTGCTGAAAGCGCATCGCGTGGCTTTCATTAACGGGGCGGTCAGCATGCCTTTCGCGAGAGTGCCTGATGTCCAGGTCGATCTGATCACCGTCGATTGGCAACTAGTCGCGGAGCGGATCGTCAGCGATCTGATCACGCAAGATGCCTTTCAGCTTCCCGGTCCGACGGTATTCGAAGCCGAAGCGAAATTGCGCGTTTCCTTGAGCAATTTCGCTCAAAGTCTCTAGCACCGCCCCGCACGGATTCTCAGCCGTGGATTCGTTTTCTCCCGTTACTGAATGAAATAAATTTCCACGACGCCGACGCCTGTTGACTCCGGCTTTCCGCGTACTTGGGCGCTGTATTGGCCGGGTGGTATCGTACGGACTAGGGCCGCTTCCTTGATGTGGGTTGGCTGCAGGCCGGTGCCCTCGAGTTCCGTCTTCTGGTCTGTCTGCCAATCGTCATTTTCCTGCACGAGTGCGCCGTCCTTGTCCCTTAGCTGAAGGGTGGTGTCGGGCAAAGCGTTAGTAATATTAAAGGGGGCGCCAACCAGCGAAGGCCCGATGGCACGGATGACGGCGCGGACAGAACCATTCTGGATGATAAAGCCGGCGGTCAGTAACTTGTCACCCGGTTGAACCAAACCTCTCGTCGCAAAATTTACCACCTTCGCCTGAGAAGACCCACTCAGGTCGAAGGCATCGACCAGGCCTATGCCAGTGGTGTTTCCCAAGCCGCGCACCACCGCCGTGTAACTCCCAGGCGCCAGGTTTGCGATGATCGTGGACTCGAACCCATTGCTCGGAGCGAATCCACTCGCAGCGATGTCCGTCGACTGATCGCCTGTGATAATGCCTCCTGTCTGCGTGGTTCCCCAATCGTCATTCATTGCGATCCTGTTGTTTCCTTGAAAGATATCCAGGGTCGGATTGGCCAGGTAATCAGGTACCCCAAAGCCGGCGAGAAAAGGGCCAAGCCCCCGGACTATGATTTTCTTAGTCGAACCAGCCGGGCCTTGAATGATGAAGCCCTCGAAGAGCGCGTCGTCATCCATGCCTACCTGAAGGCGAGTCGAGACGTTGGCGACCAAGCCTGCCGCCGCCTGCGTCACGGTAAAAGTCTGTCCGGCAATAGTGATCGTGCTGGTGCGTGGCGAGGTGCTGGAGTTAGCCGCGACGGTGTAGGTTACCGTGCCGTTGCCACTGCCGCCCGCTCCTGAGTTGATGGTTATGAATGAGGTGTCATTGCTTGCAGCGCTCCAGGCACAGCCCGCAGTCGCTGTCACAGTCACAGAGTTACTGCCGCCAGCAGCCGCGAAGCTTTGCGAGGTAGGAGCGATGGAATAGCTGCAATTTAGACCGTCCTGGGTAACAGTGAAGGTCTGGCCGGCGATAGTTATCGTACCGGTTCGTTGACCTGAATTGGGATTCGCGGCAACGGTGAAACCAACCGTGCCGTTGCCGGTGCCACTGCTGCCGGAGTTCACCGTAATGAAGGAAGAGTTACTAACCGCTGTCCAGCTACAGCTTGCGGAAGTAGCCGTTACGTTGACGATGGCATTGCTGCCGCTCGCGCCGAAATTTTGCGAAGTCGGGTTAAGGCTGAAAGTGAAAATGTTGAGCGTGGCAGGGCTCGAGACCTCGCCGCCGCAGGAATTGCGAACGAAGACATCGTAGCTGCCAGCATCTGACGGACTGGCGTTGGAAACCGTGTAGAAGTTGCTAGTCGCGTTTGGAATATCCACGCCATTCTTGCGCCATTGATAGCTCGGTTGAGGCAAACCCTGTGGTAAGACGTAAGTTACATTGAAAAAGACTGTGGATCCCGGGCACACGGTAAAATTAGAAGTGCTATGCCCGCCCGCATCGATCGAAGCCCCGCTCGCATACGGCGGCACGCAGCTCAGGCGATAGACGTAGGCCGCGCCCGAGCGGGCCACGCCTGCAACTGTAGCGTTGCGTGCCCCTACGATGACACTGTTGCCGCTAAGGCCGACCCCGATGCCGAACTCGTCCCCCGCGTGTTTATCCCCCCCAGTTGTCGCCTGTTCTGTCCAGACCGTGCCGTTACGCATGAAGACATAGGACTCGCCCGCGCTCGAAATAGTTCCCTGGTTAAAGTCGAAAAATGAATAACCGTAAGCGCCGGCCACGATCGTGTTGCCTTCGATGTCAATGTGCGACGCGCCAAAAAAGTTTCCTGCAAAAGAGTCGCTTCCGGTGAGCTTCTGCTGCTGGCTCCAGTTCCCGCTCCCGTTGCGCACGAAGACATAGGCCGCGCCCGCGCCGTTTCCTTTTTCGCTATTCAACGGCGCGCCCACCACAGCGGTATTGCCGCTGATCCCGACGCTTTGTCCCAAATTGTCGCCCGCCGCCCCATCGCTGGCGAGGAGATAAGTCGAAAACGAAAGAGTGGTGGAATTATAGACAGCCGCCTTTCCTGTGCCTGACCCTGGGACGCCCACAACGAAAGTATTCCCATCAATCGCGACGTCGAAACCAAATTGCCCGTTTCCGGCGCGCTGAAAATCGTCAACAAACGCGGTCGAATAAGCGCTGAAATCAGAGGCGAAAGTAAAGATGTGAACCCTGCCCGCGTCTGTTGCCGCCTGGTTGTCATTAAAAGGCGCACCGACTATCACCTTGTTGGCGCTAATGGCGACACTCGATCCGAAACGGTCGCCAGCGTTCCGACTACCCGAGGATGGAATAAGCTGGCGTGGGAAATTGTCGTTTACGACGTCGTAGATATAAGCTGTGCCAGCAGCTGCGTTTGTTCCGGGGCAACCAAATACAGTCTTACTACCCTTAATCGCAACGCTGTAACCACATTGTCCGCCAGGGTCTGCATCCCGGTTGAGGACAAAATTGCTCCAGGTAGAACCGGATCGAGAAAAGAAATATATTCTGCCTGTATCCGAAGCGTCTCTCCAGGCGCCGACTACCGCCCGGTCGCCATCAATCGCAACGTCGAACCCGAAACGGGCCTCGGCGTGGGGAGTATAGCCGTCTCCGAATTTCTTCTCCAGCGACGCCACGATGGGATCGATCACGATTGGATATCGTGCATCCGCGTCCTCAACCACTAAAGCTATCTCGCGCCCATCCGCGCTCGCTTCCATTCGTGCCGCCAGCTTCTTCCCATCCGCATCCTGGGCTACTAGCTTGCTGTAACTCAGGGCGCCTCTGCCCTCCGCCTTCGCTAGTTCGATCGTTCCTTCGTCCTTCTTTCGGGCCCGCAGATCGCCTGTTACGGCGAGCGAAATCCGCAAGGGTTCGTCAGGTCCAACCCCATTCCGTCGCTCAGGTCGGTCGTTCAAAGTAAAGCCCTGCTCGATTCCTTCCGCACGGTTCTCGTACCACTCGATCAGTTGGGGCTCTCTAACTTCCGGCTTTTGACCTGCGACCTCTGACCTCTGCCTCTGATACTCGATCCGATTCTCTTTTACCTGACGCGAAACGATGGGCGGTGCATCGACCGGTGGCTTGCCGTAGCCGTACGCTTGCAATCGCAAGACCACGCTCCATGCCTGGTCGCGTTTCTCTTGCGACAGCGCCGAACGCACCGTCACGCCATCATCGGCAAACCACGCATTCAGATCCTGGTCGTGGCTCATCCCAAAATAACCGCCTCCAGTCTTGTCATCGCCTGGCGCATGCTCCTGCCACTGCAATCCGAAGCGTGCCGCTGTCAGAGCTCGCATCAAAGATTGTCCGTCGCCGGTTTCGACAAGATAATCCGCCGCCTTTCTTCCCGATAAGGGCGACGGGGAGGATCGCGCGCTGTGAGTGACCGGCTGCACGCGCAGGGCAGCGCCGCCGAGAATGACGGCGACGACCCCACAAACAGCCGAGAACAAATACGACAGAATCTTCACGCGAATCCTTTCATTTAGCCGACGATAACTGACGCCGCTGCCCATGGGCGCAGTCCACACCTGCTTCCACTTGGTACTCCGGCATTTCTTCGCTGGTGTTACACGCGTTCTGGAAAAAGTTTTATGCCGGTGGCGGCGGTGTAAGCGCCGGCCTCCTCCGGACCGTTGTCTTCGCCGGAATTCTCTCGTATAAACGGAAATCCGTCATGTTTCGCCGTCCGAACACCGCCTTTACCGATCCCCTCGCGGAGACGAAATCCATGGATCCGGGAACGTTTCCGACCACGCGATGGAGCCGGGTGCGCGCGGCTGGAGATTCGGTCGCTGAAGGACACGATGCCTTCGCGATTCTCTGCCGGGATTATTGGTCACCCGTTTTTGCTTTCGTCCGGCGCGCCGGTTTCTCTGCGTCCGACGCTGAAGATCTTGCCCAGGGATTTTTTCTGCATTTGCTCGAGCATCGCACGGTTCGCCGGGCCGACTCGGAGGTAGGGAAGTTCCGTTCGTTCCTTCTCGGGGCGCTCAAGTATTACCTGGCGAATGAAGCGGAACGCGCGGGCCGTCAGAAGCGCGGTGGCACGTGCGAAATCATATCGCTCGATGATCCAAGCCGCCGGGTTCCGGAACCGTCCTGCGAATCGGAGGCGGATAATCTGTTTGAGGAAACGTGGGCGCAAGAGGTGATGCACCGTGCCCTCGTTCGACTGCGCGAAAAATTCGCGAGTGAGCAACGCGCGGAAGTGTTCGACGCCCTGCAAGGTTTTCTCGACGGCACCTGCCAGGGCTCAGCGCTGGAGGAAATTGCCGGTGAATTGAACTTGAGCGGGGGCGCGCTGCGCACGGCGATTTCCCGGTTGCGGAAACAATTTGCCGAACAATTGCGCCTTGAGATTGCCCGGACTGTTTCTGCACCGCATGAAGTGGAAGAAGAATTCCGTCACCTGCGGTTGGTGCTGACGACACGATCGTGAGCATTAATTACTCGCCGGATCTTTTCTTCATTCTTCTTCGTTGCCTAACGAGTAGTCGCTCTGTCAGGTTGAGCTTCAACCTGTGAGCGCCGCTGAGCCCATTCCCTTGCCGGCACTTTGTCCAAAGTGCGGCATGCCTTTGCCGGAAGGAAAAATGGCGGGCATCTGCCCGCGCTGCCTCATCACTGCGCTGAGTGAAGAGGAAGACGAGAGCGATTCCGAATCCCTCGTGGCGGGCTATACCGTCCTCGAGGAAATCTCACGCGGTGGCATGGGCGTGGTCTATCGCGCGCGTCAACAACATCCGGGCCGGATCGTCGCGCTGAAGATGATCCTGCCGCAGTTGCTCGACTCTCCGAATGTGCGCAGGCGTTTCGAGGCTGAAGCGGAGGCCGTCGCGAAGCTGGATCATCCGAATGTCCTGCCCATCTACGAAGCCGGCGAATATCGGGGGGCGCCTTTTATCGCGATGAAATTTGTTCCCGGCGGAAGCCTGGCCGAGCGACGCAAGGAATTTCTAGGAATGCCGCGCTTATGCGCACAATTTCTGGCCGAAGCGGCCCGCGGGGTGCAGCACGCCCACGAGCGTGGAATCCTTCATCGAGATCTGAAGCCGGCGAATCTTCTCCTGGACGATTTTGCGCAGGACGCCGCGCCGATTCCCATGGTGAGCGATTTCGGTCTGGCCCGCATTTTGGAATCAGAACCGAGCGGTTTGACCGGACCCGCCTCGTTTCTGGGCACAGCCGGCTATCTGGCGCCCGAGCTGGCGTTTGGTCCCCGCACCGAACCGACGGTCCAATCGGACATCTACAGTCTGGGCGCGATCCTTTACGAGCTAGTCGCGGGGCAGCTCCCGTTTGGGACTGAGAAAGGGCTCGAGGCTTTACGCCTGGCCGACCAGGAAACAGCGCCCTCACTCCGCGCCTTGGATTCGCGAATCCCAAAAGATTTCGAAGCGATTTGCCTCACCTGTTTGCAACGTGAACCCTCATCGCGTTACCGCTCCGCAGCGGCGTTGATCGATGACTTGGAGCGTTTTCTCGGCGGCCATCCCGTTCTCGCCCGTCCTGTCCCGAGACTGGTGCGCCTCAGCCGCTGGGCGCGGCGCAAACCCGCGCTGGCCGCGCTCTCTGTCGCCGTCGTTCTTTTGTTGATCTCCGCGCTCGCCGGAGCCGCTCTCTTTACAAAACGAGTGGCTCGAGAACGCGACCGCGCCACTGCCTCGGAACAGGAGGCCCAGTTGCAGCTTTGGCGCGCCTATCTCGAACAGGCGCTCGCCACTCGTATTGCACCTCAGATGGGACGCCGTTTCGCCGCCATCGAGGCGCTGGCAGCGGCTGCGCGAATTCGTCCCGCGCTGGAGCTCCGCAACGCCGCGGCCGCCGCCCTTGGCTTGGAAGACATCGTGCTCGAACGCCGCTGGCCCGCGATGCGATCATCGATCGACACGCCGGTAGCGTTCGATGAAAAATTGGAACGCTACGCTTTTCCACAAACCGGGGACCGGATCAGTCTCCGAAGGTTGCGAGACAATTTCGAGTTGGCAAACTTTCTCGCTCCGTCAGTCACCCAACTCCTCTTCAGCAAAGACGGACGGTTCCTCGCGGGAAGAATTTCCGAGGCCGAGACGTGGCTCTGGTCCGTGAGCGACGATCCCTCCGCTCAGCCGCAGCCGGTTCTGAAATTGACTGGAGCCGAAAAGATTTCCGAGATGGCCTTTACTCCAGATAACCGCTTGTTCGCGGTCTCGAGTGGATCCGGCGAGCTGGCGTTCTACGACTTGACTACCGCAAAGCCAAGCCGGACCGCGCAATGGAATGGTCTGCCGGCTGTGCGCGGCCTTCGCTTCGATCCGATCGGGCAACGACTCGCGATCACGAGCGCCGCTGACGCGGTCATAGAAATTCGCGAAGTTTCCACGGGCCGCCTTCTCCACAAATTATCGCAGCCCGCCGGCGCGACCGGCGTGGATTGGAGTCCCGACGGGACAGAGCTGGCGACCGGCAGCGAAGATTTTCAGGTTCGCATTTGGGATGCGGCGACGGGCGCCTTGCTGCGTCTTCTTGAGGGTCACCAGAATGTTGCGGTGCGTCCGCTCTACCATCCAGGCGGCCAAATTCTCGCTACTGCGGGATGGGACGCGATTCTGCGTTTTTGGGCGCCGAGCAGTGGGCGGCTTCTTTTTAACGGACCTGCCTGCCATGACTGGCAACGGTTTTCCACCGACGGCTCGCATCTGGCCGTCGCGAATTACGACGGCACCGTTGAGCTTTACCGCGTTGCCTCAACCAAAGCGGTGCGAATGTTCATGCCGAAGACGCGCCAATTTGCTCCGCTCCTTTATCGCTGGCTCGATTTCAGTCCCGATTCTCAGCGGCTTGTCTCCACCGGCGCTGAATGCGTGCGGGTCTGGGATATCGCTTCCGGAGTCGAGAGCGCCCGCGTCCCACTTCCCGGGGCGACGGCTGTGACGTGCATGTTCGCCGATGATCGCTCTCTCTTGATTGCGGACGAAAGCCGCGGAGTTACCCACCAACCGATCGCCGCGAGCGGTTCCGATGGAAATCTTAAAACAATTCTCGAACCGTGGCGGACTGGCGAAGGTTGGCAGGCAACGTTACGGGCGCGCGATGGACGCGTCATCCTGGTAAATTCGAAACTCGGGATGGCGGAGATTATTTCGTCCGAATATCCCGCCGGCCGCCGGATCGGTCCTCACCTCGCAATGCATAACGTCGCGCTGAGCCCGGATGGAAAGCGCCTTGCCACCGGAACGTGGCAGGGTACCGACATCAAGATTTGGGAAATCGCCACCGGCCGGCTTTTGGTCACGCTCCCTGCCGGCGAAAACGCTCTCGTCCTCTGGCCTTCGGCAAACAAGATCATCACCGTTCAGTTGACTCAGGCGGGGCAATGGCTGGAAGACTCCACCGGCAAATGGAAACGCGATCAAGTCTGGCAACCCGACCCGGGTCAAACCTTTTGGAACCTCGCTTCTCTCAGTCCGGAAGGGCGCTGGCTCGCGCTCCCGCAGTCAGGCGATCGCATCCGAGTGGTGGAAATGGCGACGGGCGCCGAACTGATCACCCTCGAGCCGCCGAAAGCGTTCGGCCTTGGCTTTGTCCGTTTCAGTCCGGACGGCCGTTATCTCGCCGCGTGCGGTTCGCGCGAACAGGTGGCCATCTGGGATTTGCCGGAGCTTCGCCGAGAGCTGGCCGCCCTGCGATTGGATTGGAGCGACTAAAATCTTAGTGCCGGCCAGTGCGTTCGAGGAGCGGTTCCCACCAGGCCCGATTGTTCGCGTACCAATCGATGGTCGAGTCGAGACCTTCTTTGAAGTTATGGAGCGGTTTCCACTTCAGCTCGCGCTGCGCAAAGGAAGAATCGATCGCGTAACGACGATCGTGACCGAGCCGGTCCGTGACGAAGGAAATCAGGCTCTCCGGCTTGCCCAGCTTTTTCAGGATCGCTTTCACCGTCTCGATATTCGGCATCTCGCTGTCGCCGCCGAAATTATAAACGGCGCCAGCTTTTCCCTCGAAGAGCGCGGCCACGATGCCGGCGCAATGGTCTTCCACATGAATCCAGTCGCGCACGTTCATGCCGTCGCCATAAACCGGGAGCGGCTCGTCGCGCATGGCGTTGATGATCATGAGCGGGATGAGTTTCTCGGGAAATTGATACGGGCCGTAGTTGTTCGAGCAGCGGGTCACGATCACTTCCTGGCCAAAGGTCTTGTGGCAGGCGAGCGCGAGCAGGTCCGCGCCTGCTTTGCTCGCGGAATACGGCGAGCTCGGTTCGATCGGCGATTGCTCGGTGAATTTTCCGGTTTCGCCTAACGAGCCGTAAACTTCGTCGGTCGAGATCTGGATGAAACGCTGGACGCCGTGGCGCCGGGCGCAGTCGAGCAGGATGCTCGTACCGACGACGTTGGTGTGGATGAAATTCAGCGGGTCGTTGATGCTGCGATCGACGTGCGACTCAGCGGCGAAGTTCACCACCGCATAGAATGGGTGCTCGCTCATGAGCGTGTCCATCTGGTCGGCATTGGCGATATCGGCTTTGAAAAATTCGTAGCGCTCTCCATGTTCCTCCGCGACGCCGTCCAGGTTCGCGAGGTTCCCGGCATAAGTCAGGACATCCACATTGGTCACCGAAGCCGGCTTGTAATGTTGCAGAATATACCGAATAAAGTTGCTCCCGATGAATCCACAGCCACCGGTAACAAGAATGCGCATCGAAGCGCCTACTAGCAGCGGAGCCGAAGCCGCGCCAGCAGTTTTTGCCAGACAGGCCGAAGCCTGGAGGCAGCGGACAGCGGAAATCGATTGGACGCCGTGGATGATCGTCGGGCTCGGCGCGTTGCTCCGTCTCGTGTTCCTCGACATCAAACCTCCGCATTTCGACGAGGGAATAAACGGCTGGTTCGTGGACCAAATGGTAAAGAACGGCTTCTACCGCTACGACCCGACGAATTACCACGGACCGCTCCATTTCTACATCCTGTTGATTTCGCAAACGCTGGGGGGACGCAATCTCTGGGCCCTGCGGCTGCCGGTCGTGCTCGCCAGCATTTTTTGCGTGCATCTCACCCTGAAGTTCGAGCCGTTCGTCGGCCGCAACGTCAGCCGCCTCGCCGCCCTCGCGATGGCTGTTTCACCGGGCTTTGTTTTCTACGGCCGCTATTCGATCCACGAAGTTTGGCTGCTTCTCTTTTCCATGCTTTTCATCCTGGGTCTGCTTGGACTCTGGCAACGCGGAACCGTGAACTATCTCTGGTGCGCGGGGATGGGCCTGGCCGGCATGATCTTGACGAAGGAGACTTACATCATCCATGTCGGTTGCGCCGCCCTGGCCGCGTTAGTTACCTGGATCTCGCAGAAGATCACCCGGGTCCCGGACGCGGCGCCGGCCCGGCAGACCTGGACCTATATCGACGCTGCGGTTGTTGCCGGGACCGGTGTTGCGCTGATCATTTTCTTTTATTCGGGGACCTTCTTCAACTGGGCGGGAGTCGCGGGCCTCTTCAAGACTTTCGACGCCTGGTTCAAGACGGGAAGCAATGGAAACGGGCATGAAAAAGAGTGGTACTACTGGCTTATGCTGCTGGCACGCTACGAACAACCCATCCTGCTTGGGCTTGGCGTCTGTCTTCTTTGCCAGTTCATCAAGAATCTCAGCCTGCGTTATCTGGCCATCTACGGTGTCGGGACTCTCATCGCCTACAGCATTGTCAGGTATAAGACGCCGTGGTGCATCATCAGTTTCGTCTGGCCATTTCTCTTCATGTTCGGCGCGGCCCTGCACTTTCTTCCCATAGCATTTCGGAAGGCCGGAGGGGGCTACGTCATAGCTGCTATCTTTCTCGCTGCCTCGCTCGGTTTGAGTGTCCGGTTAAACTACTTCCAGTGCACGACCGACACCGAGCCGTACGTTTACGTGCAGACCTACAATGATGTCTGGAAACTGACTAAACCATTGTTGCGCCTTGCCAAAGCCAATCCGACCTACCACCAACTTGTCGGTCACCTGATCCGAACGAGCACGTATCCTTTGCCTTGGATGCTGGGTGATTTTACGAAGGTCGGCTATTACGAACAGAATAATCTGCCCGACAAAGTCGATGCCGACTTTCTTGTCGTGCAGGAGGACAAGATCGAGGAAGTGGAAGCGAAACTTCAAGGTAGCTATTACACCGAGCCTTTCACCATTCGGCCTTACCAGGATACGTCCAAGCTTTACTTCAGCGCTCCGGTCTTCGGGAAACTTTTCCCGGGGCGAGTTCCCGAGTTTTCCGGGAAGCAAAAGCAATCACCATAGCCAGGGGCAATATGGGGATCAAGTGGCTGTCGGCAGGACTGACCTTTGTTAATGCTGCGACGATTTGCGGTCTCTTATCGGGAATCGTGGCGCAAGGTCTGGGTAAATCTTCTGCGATCTTGTCGATAACAGTAGGCTTGATCGGGGCGGCCGTTGCTTTTTGGGTAACTGCCGCGGATGGACCATTGCGTCCGAAGCCATCCGAACTGCCAACGCCTCCAGACTCTGCCGGCAGGCGCTCGCGGGCGCGGCCCTTGCGCGCGCCCGTCCCTCCGGTCGTGATACCACCGCGTCAACGCTACCGGTCAATCTGGCTTTGGCTCCTGCTCGCTTGCTTCGCCATATTCGCCTTCCGATCGTTCGTGTGGCTCTTGTACTTCGATAACAACGAGCTGAAGGTCCAATCTCCGAACAACCTGGGGGACCTTTCCCTTCACCTGACTTACATAAAGACCTTTGCCAGCGGAGTCCCGCTTTGGCCGGACAACCCCATCTATGTCTTCAGTAAACTTCGCTATCCGGCGGGCATCGACCTATTCAATGCGCTGCTGAGCTGCCTTGGAGTGGACATCATACGAGGCTTGGTCTGGACCGGTCTGCTGGCATCGGTAGCGACCTGTTATGCTTTGTATCGCTGGGCAGGCAGCTTCGGCATTGCGGCATTCCTTTTCAATGGCGGCGTGGCCAGTTATCAGTTCTTTCAGACTTACAGCTTTTTGGATTATCAAGGCGACAGCACGATCGCCTGGAAGAGCATTCCCCTGGCGATGTTCGTTACCCAACGGGGCCTGCTCTACGCTCTACCAGCCGGGCTGCTCTTACTCTATCAGTGGCGAGCTCAGTTCTACCCCGAATATCAGGGAACCGCGGTTTCCGGCCCGCCGTCCTCTTCCAGCGATTCTGAAACAGCCCCGCCTCAGAAGCCGCCACTCCCTTTCTGGCTCGAGTTGTCGCTCTACGCGACCATGCCGCTTTTCCATGTCCATACCTTCATCGCCCTGACCATTGTTCTGGCCTTCTTCTTTCTCTTTGGCAACGGCGCAGCCGGCAAACGACTGGTTTTTCTCGTGGGCGCTGCCTTCATTCCGGCCACCTTTTGTGTGTGGGTCATAAGCGATCACTTCCACGCCAGCTCGGTCATGGAATGGAAGCCGGGCTGGGTGCAACAGCAGGGCGACTTCGCCATGAGCTTCCCGCTGTTCTGGCTTGTTAACTTCGGCGGGTGGATTCCACTCGTGGCTTTTTTTGTCGGGATGACTGCCTTGAACGCGTGGAAGAGTTATGAGAGCTCCAGCCTTAAGATGCCGGTTGGACTGGCTTTCCTAATTCCGGCCACGGCGATGCTACTCCTCACCTATTTCGTCAAGACCGCCTTATGGCAAGCGCATCACACGGGGATAGCGATCTGGCTTTACTTCGTCATTGTCCCGCTTCCGATGGTTATTGGTATATCTGCTCTAAGCGTCTGGCAACGATATCAAGCTTCCGACTTCAAGCTCCCGGCTACCGTGGCTTTTCTCCTTCCGGCCGCCGCGATTTTCCTGCTCGGCTATCTGGTCAAGACCGCGCCTTGGGAATGGGACAACATCAAGATAATCGTCTGGGCCTATTTCATCATTCTGCCTTTTCTTTGGAGTGACCTGATTTCGCATTGGCCGCTGCCTCTGCGAGCGGTGGCTTGCGTCGCACTTTTCGCCTCAGGTTTCATAAGTCTCTTCGGGGGCCTGGCAGCCGGGAAAGAAGGATTCGGTCTGATCGACCGCGGGGAGTTGGACGCGGTCGGCGTCACGGTGCGCAAGTTCCCGGCCGACGCGCGCTACCTCGGGTTTCCGACCTACAATCATCCTGTCCTGCTTCAGGGACGGATGATGGTCCTTGGTTATCCGGGCCACCTCTGGACGCAGGGCTTCAATTACTCGAAGGAGTTCGACAAACTGACGTCGTTGATGAAAGGCGAGCCGGGCTGGAAGGCGGCGGCGCATTCCTTGCAGGCGCGTTATTTGTTCTGGGGACGGGAAGAGAAAATAGCTTACCCGGAGAGTCGGCGGCCCTGGGAGGCGGAATCAAAACTGGTCGCTGCCGGCACTTGGGGAGCTATTTACGATCTGGAATCTCCGAAGGATCGGAATTTGCCTCGGCCAACTCCTTCCGTCAGCCATTAGGCGGGAATTTTCCGGATGCTCCCGCGAATCGAGCACGAGCTGCCGCGCCTTGACCTTTTGCGCGACGAAATAGGGAACGCCGCGGTTGTTGCCGAGTTGCCGCCGATGCAGGAACACCAGGAGCTTCTCGTCGCGATGCTCGCGAAAATATCCCGCGATGCGTTCCGCCGCGAATTCTTCGCGAGGTAATGCGGTTTCAGATTCGGCGCGCAACGCGATAAAGTGAGCCCCACGCTTACTCGCTTCCCGCAGGATCGATTGTTCCCCGCTCCCGATTAGGTCCCAGCCGAGAGCAAAACGTCCTCCGGTCTGCTGCAAGGCTTCCAACAGCTTCCAAGGGGCTTCCGATTTACGCACCGAACCGACCAGTTCGCTGGGGAAATAAATGATGTCGGCGTTTTCGACGAGCAACGTGAATTTGTCGTCGCTGGAATCCCCGGTCGAGTCGATTGCCGCGCGTCGAGGCAACGCCGGTGGGCGGGCGAAGAATCCGCAGCTCGAAAAAACGATAAGCGGAAGGCAAAGAACGAAGGCTGCGCGAGCGCAGGTGAAAGAAAGAATCCGCGGCCCCGCCTTCATCCGTCCATCGTGCCGCCTCATCCTTTCTCGATCACCAACTCCTTCTGCGAAGCGCACTCGATGCTTCGCGGCCGGCGAAACCGCATTCGCGCCCGGAAACCGGCGGCAAGGATTCGGCAGCCAATCAGGAAAGTCCGCCGCCAGGTCACGCCGGATACTTTTTGTTCGCCAGCCAGGCGCGGTCGTTCGCGGGCGGGCACCTCGATGATGGCCGCGCCTAATCGCGCTGCAGCTATTTGGGGTTCAATCGTCCAGCCAAACTTCATTTCTCGCGGCGCGATCGCTTCAAGCAGATTGCGGTCGATCAAGCGGACCGGCGCGAGATCCTGAAACCAGCGGCCCGCCAGCACGCCGCACCAGAGGGCGACGGTGAAATTCGCGATGACGTGCGACACCCGCATCGTCCGCCAGTTACTTATCTGGCCCGTGCGCGCGCCGAGGACGAACGTGTAACCCTGGTCGTAAGCGGCCACGAGTTTGGCCACGTCCCGCGGATCGCTGGCGCCGTCGGCCGCGAGAAAGATGTAGGCGCGCACCGAGGGCAAAATCTTTCCGGCCAAATCGATCGCGCTTTGGCAACCGTAGCCATATCCGCGCTCCTGGGTCTCTGCCACCAAAGCGCCGCGGGCCCGCGCTAATTCCGCCGTCTTATCGGACGACCCGTTCACGCCCACTATGGCAATGAATTTTCCCGGATCGAGCACGGCCGAGATCTCATCGAGCACCGGGCCGATGCAGGCTTCTTCATTGCAGGCGGGAATGATGAGAGCGAACTGACCTTGAAATGTCGGATGCGGGTCGTGCACAATTCTTAGAGCTACGCCAACGATGCGCTATTCCGGGTCCGGCGCAAAATTCGTCGCCACGCTCAAAACGAGCTGGCCTTCGGCAACTACGGTCCCCCTCACGCTCGCGGCGACTTTGAATTGCACCAGGCCCTTGACCTGCCCCATCTTTTCCGCGCGCAGATCGACCTGTTCTTCCGGCCGAATCGCTTGAAAAAACTTCATCGTCCGGATCGCCGAGAGAAGAAAGAGCGGTCTCGCGTCTTGCGGATAACCGGAGGCAGCCGCAATACCGGCGGTTTGAGCGAGGGCCTCGGTAATGATGACTCCGGGAACCAGCGGATTACCCGGGAAATGCCCCGCAAACATCGGATCGTCAGCCGCGAACGAAGTCGTCGCTTCAACCGAACGGCCGGGATCGCAATCGATCACCGCGCGCACAAAAACAAACGGCGGGCGATGAGGTAAACCAAGAAAGTGACGAGTGGCGAGTGACAAGTGACGAGATTCTATTGGCTCTTCTTGCTCGTCACGTGTCACTCGTCACTGCTTTTCACCCATTGACGAAGTAGACAAACTTCCAACTGCCCTTCACCCGGCGAATGCCGACGCGGTAACCGTCATAATTGAGCGCCTCGTTGGCAAACTGCGGAGGCGAAACCCAGAATTCGCCTTTCTTCGCGAACTTCTCTGTCGTCACGATGGCTTCGAGCTCGGGCCAGAGATTGTTCTCGTCCCAATACTTGAAGACGCCATCCCCCGCTCTCTCGGGATTGAGGCTATAACCAAAATCCTCGCTCATCATTCCGGCGAGCGCGTTCACATCGTGGGCCTGCACCGCCTGCTTGAGCCGGCCGACGAACGCCTGAAAATCGACATCCGAATTTTCCTCGCGCAGGTCCGCTTGCGCCCGCTTGTTCACGGCCGGGTTTTTGTCCTTATCTTTTTTCGATTTGAACATGCCGCAGCCGCTGACACCGATCGCGCAGGCAAGCAAGAGAACGCTGATTTTTTTCATCTCACTCATCTTTTGTCAGGTTTGCCGATCAGAAGCAAAGCGAGAATAGAGAGAACGGAGCGAGAATGGAGCAGGGCGGCGTTCGAAGTGTCATCCCGAGCCGCGCGGACGGCGAGGGACCTCACAAGCGCTCTGCCGGACGCTTCCGCGAAGCACCTTACTTCGCATGCTAGCGACGCGCATGGGCGCAAGCTAATCGGCCGCGCAACTGTGAGGTCCCTCGCCGTCTGCGCGGCTCGGGATGACAAGCACTCCATCCTCCATCCTCCATCCTCCATCCTCCATCCTCAATCCTCGCTTGCGCAGCGGGTGCGCTACGAAGACGAAATAAATCGTGCTCATCAGATCGACGAGACCGCACGGTGGATTGGTCGCGCGCAGGGGGCCCGTTCGCAAAGCGGCCAGCACGCTCTCGACTGTCAATTCCGGCGGGCGCGGAAGACTGGTGTAATTCGAGCCGAAGGCATGGAGCCGGTGCGCGTCGGAGGTGGCGATGAGCGGCTTCTGGAAACGCGTGGCAACTTCCACCGCGCGCCGGTTGGGATTGAAAAACGGCGCCCAGAAATGACAGAGCTCGATCGCGTCGAAACAATCGATTTCCTCCACCAGCCTGCCGCCGATCGAGCCGCCGAGAACGTAAAACGGATGGGGAGCGATCGTGAAAAGCGACGCGCCGCGGCGCGCTCGGAGTTGGCGCAGATCATCGAAATTCCGCAGGGCCTCGACTTCGGCTGCGGTCACGTTCAGCAGGATGACGTCAGCGCCTTCAAGCCGGACCTCCGCTGCCGGAATAATCAGGATACCCATGCGGGCCGCGTCGGCGAAAACCGCGGCACGATCAAAGACTGCGTCGTGCAAGGTGATCGCGAGGACGCGAAAGCCGAGGACGCGGGCGCGTTCGAGGAGTTCGTGTGCGGAGTAATCCAGCGCGTCCTTGGGATCATCGAGCGTGTGGATATGAAGATCGACTTTGATCCACTCGTCCTCGGACATCGTGTCGAGGAGTCTACATCGCTATTCTCAATCCTCCATCCTCCATCCTCCATCCTCTTGCCTTCTTGCTTTCCTGCGTTCCTGATTAAGATTTGGCGAACCCGGCTCGGGTGGTGAAATGGCAGACACGTACGTTTGAGGGGCGTATGCCGCAAGGCATGGGGGTTCAAGTCCCCCCCCGAGCATTTTCAGAAAGATCATGCTCTTGAGCTGATGCCGCGCACATCGTGTGGCACTGAGTTGTCCTTAGTAAGTAATCTCCGCACGGAAACTTGCGCAGTCCCCGCGACGGCCAGCGCATGCCCGCAGCTATAGCATGGAGGCATTATGAGGGTCACACCTGGCGCGGAATCTTCAGAATTGCCTGGCCGGCAATTTCATCGAGCATTCGCGCTGATCCCAGGTGTCGGCGTTGCTTTGATCGGCGCCCTGGCGCTTGCCGGATGGGTGCTTCATGTCGAAGCGCTCAAGTCAATCATTCCCGGGGCGGCCCCGATGAAGCCAAACATGGCGACGGCCATCTTACTTTGCGGCGCGGCCTTGTCGCTCTTATCACGAAAGACGTTAACAAAGCCGATCCGCATTTGCGCGGCAGCGATCGCCGCATCGGTAATCAGCCTGAGCGCGCTGACGATTGGCGAATACATTTTTGGTCTGGACCTTGGGATCGAGCACTGGCTCATGGGGGACGTCCGGGCAGATCTGCAAGATCCGCATCCGGGGCGGATGGCGCCGATAACAGCGGTGTGCTTTATCCTGGTGGGAGTTGCTCTTTTCCTGGCATCCCGGCAAATTCAAAAACGGTCACGACTCCCGCTCGTCGGAGCGCTGGGCGGAACCCTGACGGCGGCCGGAGCAGTCCCATTGATCGGATTTCTCCTCGAGGTCTTATTCGGTCCGAGCTGGAATTACATGGGCGTGACGCCTTCCGGTCTTGCCGGAGCCATCGCATTCCTGTTGTTGGGGATCGGGTTATTGGAGCTGCTTCGAAGCAACGTCCATCTGAAATGGTCGTTGGATGGATTTACCACTGCGGGATTTGTGGGGGGCTTTACGTTAATGGTCCTGGCAGCCGGACTCACTTACAATTTCACCGCGAAAATGCAGCAAGGGGCCGCCGAGGTCGCTCACGAACAGGAAGTTCGCAGGCAGCTTAACGAAACCGAAGACGACTTGTTGCAACTGGAGTACGACCAGCGCAGCTACATTATTACCGGGAACGAACGTCTGCTGGAGCGATGGGACGCGAAAGAGTCTGAGATTCGAGAGGACCTGCAGAAGTTGCGAGAGCTTGAGGCCGGCGATTCCCGCGAACGGAAAGTCCTTCGCCAATTGGCGGTCCTCGTTTCGCAGCGGATCAATCGAGCGAAGCAAACGGCCGCGATCCGGAGAGAGTTGGGCCTTCCAGCCGCCCAAAAAATGATCGCCACCGGTGCTGGCGCCGCCCTCCGGGAGCAGAGTCATGGGTTAACTGAAATAATTTCCAGTCGCGCAGACGCGCGGTTACGCGAACGCAAAACCCAGTCCGACCAGGCTTCGCGAGAGGTATTCCTGATGTTGCCGCTTGGAGTATTCGTCTGTTTTGCAATTCTCACTCTTGGAGTGTTTTTTCTGAATTCGGGAGTGGGCGAACGGAAAAGAGCGGAAGGAGCGCTCAAAGAAGCCGAAAGGAAATATCGCGGCATCTTTGAGAACGCGGTGGTGGGCATTTTCCAAAACACGCCGGACGGCCGCTTTGTTTCCGCTAATCCAGCCCTGGCCCGGATGCTCGGCTTCGAGTCGCCGGAGGAATTGATGTCCGCGCGCCGGGACATTGGGCGCCAGGGATACGTCGATCCAACGATGCGCACTGCATTTAGAGAAAAGCTGGAAACCGACGGCGTCATCACTGGCTTCGAGTACGAAGTTTATCGTAAGGATGGCAGCAAGATCTGGGTTTCGGAGAATACACGAATCGTCTCCGATGGAAAAGGAGAGCCGCTTTACTATGAAGGAAGTGTCCAGGACATGACGGACCGCAAGCGGGCGGAAGCGGAACGCAACGTCATTTCCGAAATCGTCCAAGGCGTCATCACCACGAGCAATCTCGACGAGCTCCTCGATCTGGCCCACCGCTCCATCGGCAAACTTCTTTACGCGGAGAACTGCTTCGTCGCGCTGCATGATATCAAGAGCGATCTGGTCCATTTCGAGTTCTGGATCGACAAATTTGATCCCCTTCCCGCGCCACAACCCGTCGGCCGAGGCCACATCAGAACCAATTCCATTCTGCGCACCGGCAAGCCTCTCTTGCTGACGAAAGAACTCGAGGCTCGGCTGTGTGCACAAGGCGCCATCGCCAAGACCGGTTCCGCAGCGGCTTCCTGGATGGGCGTGCCCTTGCGGACTCCCACGCGCACTATCGGCGTCCTGGCGGTGCAGCATTACGAAAAGGAAGGCGCTTACAGCGCACGCGACCTGGAATTTCTTTCCGCGGTCGGAAATCAGATCGCTCTCGCCATCGAGCGGAAGAGCGCGGAAGTGGAACTCCGTTTTGCCAAAGAGACGGCGGAAGCGGCCAATCGCTCGAAGAGTGAGTTTCTCGCGAACATGAGTCATGAAATTCGCACGCCCATGAACGGCATTATCGGCATGACCGATCTCGCGCTCGAAACCGACCTGAATCGCGACCAGCGCGAATATCTCGGCATGGTGAAAACTTCCGCGCACTCCCTGCTCGGCCTGATCAACGACATTCTGGACTTCTCGAAAATCGAAGCCGGAAAGCTGGAGCTCGAATCGATCGATTTCAGCCTGCGCGATTGCATCGGAGGAATGCTCAAGCCACTCGGCATTCGCGCCGATCAAAAAAGTCTCGAGCTCGTGGCCGACATCCACTCCGGCGTTCCAGATCAATTGATCGGAGACTCGATGCGACTCCGCCAGATCCTGATCAATCTTACCGATAACGCGATCAAGTTTACCGAGCGCGGAGAGATAGTGGTCAGCGTAAGCAGTCAATCGATTACCGATGACGAAAGCGAACTGCATTTTTCGGTGAGCGATACCGGCATCGGCATTCCGCAGGAAAACCAGAAGGCGATTTTTGAAGCGTTCGCGCAGGCGGACGGATCGACGACGCGCACCTACGGCGGCACCGGGCTCGGGCTTTCGATCGCCTCCCAACTCATCCAAAAAATGGGCGGTAGAATTTGGATCGAAAGCAAAGTGGGCGAAGGAACCACCTTCCATTTCACCGCGCGCCTCGGCGTGCGCGCAGCGCTTTCTCCAGCCAGACACGCCGAGCCGCACGATCTTCACGGCCTGCGCGCCCTCGTGGTGGACGATAACGCGGTCAATCGCTGCATGCTCAGTGCCATGCTCCTGAATTGGCGAATGAAACCCACCGTGGTCGCATCGGGGGCTGGCGCTCTCGAGGAAATGACGCGCGCGGCCAACGCGAACGCCGCTTACCAAGTCGTGCTTCTCGATGCCATGATGCCGGAAATGGACGGCTTCGCCCTGGCGGAAAAAATCAACGAACAGCCGGCGCTCGCGGACGCAACGGTGATGATGCTCTCCTCCGCCATGCCGGCGGGAACGGCGGAACGTTGCAGCGCGCTTGGGATCGCGGGATGGCTGAGCAAACCGATCACCCAATCAGAATTGCTCGACACCATTCTGATCGCGGTCGGCCGCGACAAGGAAGATGGGGGCAGTCCCGACGCCCAAACTCAGGTTCCCGAAACTGGCGGCGCGGGATCGGGTCTGCGTATCCTGGTGGCCGAAGACAATCTCATCAATCGTGCAGTCGCGACCGGCATTTTGGAAAAGGCGGGACATGCGCTCGTGCACGCCGCCAACGGCCGCGAAGCCGTGGAAGCGTTCAGTGACGGCGCCTTCGATCTGATTTTCATGGACGTGCAGATGCCGGAGATGGACGGATTCGAAGCGACCCGGCGCATTCGCGAAATAGAAGCGACCACCGGAGGCCACATCACCATCGTGGCGATGACCGCCCATGCCATGGCCGGCGATCGCGAGCGCTGCCTCGCCGCGGGGATGGACGATTATGTTTCCAAGCCGCTGCGGAAAGAAGATCTCTTGCGGGCACTCAAAGGCGCGGGCGGGGAGGACGACGAGGACAAGAGCGAGAAGGTATTTCTCCACAGTCGCGCCGAGATGCTCGCTCAATGCGAGGGCGACGAAGAATTGATGAGGGAGCTGGTCTCGATTTTTCAGGAGAACACCCCGCAGATTGTGCAGTCGATTGGAGACGCGATCGAGAAGCGCGATGCGCCGGCGCTCGCCGTCAGCGCTCATAAATTGTTGAGCTCGCTCGGAGCGTTCGGGGCGAGACAAGCTGGCAGTCTGGCGCTGCGTTTGGAAAGAAACGGCCAGGAGAATGATTTTCGCGGAACGAAGGAAAGGTTCACGGAGCTTGAACGAGAAACTGACAGAATTTACGCCGCCCTCGCTGATTTCCCCAGCGTCCCCCGCCTGATCCGCAGAAGCCTGCCGATCGACGCCCTTCCCAGCTAAGTAGATTCCGCATTGGAATCCACGCATTCCCCGCGACTCCGCGCGCACTCCCCTCGCTATCTCATGGAGACGTGGATCACTCTTTCTCCTGCGCCTTGCAAGACGACTCCGCCCAAGGCGTCGCTCGGGATACCTGGGTTAATAGCCCGGCGACCTGTGGTCCTAAGCTAACATGAGGATCAAAACGAAAATTCTTTGGACGTTGCTTGGGATGTCCTTGCTCGTGGCGCTCGTGGGCGCGCTGGCGGTGAATCGACAACACGCCGCCGCCACGGTCGCCGCGACAAAAGAAGCCTATGATGTCGCCCGCGTGGTGAGCTTCCTCCTTACACCAGATCCGAACAAACTCTCGGCGTCTCCCCAGGAAATCGTAACCAAGCTGCGTCAGACACAAGGGCGGGACGTGGTCCTGATCGATGCCAATCTGCTGGTTCTGGCCGACGCAAATCCATCAGAGGTCGGCACGCCTTTTACTCAAGACCAGGGAGGTGAAGTCGGGGCCACGCTAAAGGATGGACAAGTGCGCACGTTTGTTGAGACCGGCGACACCCATCCGGGGGGCATCAAGCAAATCGTCGTGCCGGTCGCGGCCGAATCCGGACAGATAATCGGCGCTGTGATCCTGGAGTACACGCCGCTCTACGATGAATTGATGCAATTGACGAAACGCACCATCGAGCAGGTGATTTGGGCTGCGCTCAGCAGCGCCGTCCTGGCCTTGTTGATTGCATTTTATATGGGCCGTTCAATCGCCAGGCCGCTCCAACAACTGACCGATATGGCGATGGGATTTGCCGCCGGCCGGACAGATTTGCCCATGCCTCTGCCGCGCAAAGATGAGATTGGCCAACTGGCAGTCTCGTTCCACGCGATGATTCTTGAAGTTAGCAAGAGCCAGCAGGTGATAATCACGGCGAAGGAGGCGGCCGAGGCGTCGAACCGGGCGAAGAGCGAATTTCTCTCGAACATGAGCCACGAGATTCGCACACCGATGAATGGCATCATTGGCATGACCGAATTGGTCCTCGAAACGGATCTCGACCGCGAGCAACGCGAATATCTCGGCATGGCGAAGAGCTCCGCGCTCTCATTGCTCGGCTTGATCAACGACATCCTCGATTTTTCCAAGATCGAGGCAGGCAAGCTCGAACTGGAAGCGATCAGCTTCAGCCTCCGCCATTGCCTCGGCTCGATGCTCAAACCGCTCGGGGTCCGCGCGGATCAAAAAGGACTCGAATTGACGGCGGACATCGCTGCGGTCGTGCCCGATCACCTGATCGGCGACCCGATGCGGCTGCGACAAATTCTCATCAATTTGACGGACAACGCGATCAAGTTCACCGAGCGCGGTGACGTGACGCTGGGTGTCACAGTCGAGTCGGCGACGGACGACGAGCATTGCCTGCATTTCACGATCGCGGATACGGGCGTGGGCATTCCGGAAGAAAAGCGGGCGCTAATTTTCGAAGCGTTCGCGCAAGCCGACGGTACGACCACGCGAACGTACGGCGGCACCGGCCTCGGGCTCTCGATCGCGACGCAGCTTGTGCAGCATATGGGCGGACGCATCTGGGTCGAGAGCACACTGGGCAAAGGAACGACGTTCCACTTTACTGTGCGGATGCCTGCGCGGCTCACGCCCACGCCGAACGTTCGGCATGTTGACCTCAGTGAACTAGACGGCATGCGCGTGCTGGTGGTGGACGACAACGTGGTCAATCGCCGGATCCTGTGCGAAATGCTTTTGCACTGGCGGATGCAGCCCACGGTGGTCGCCTCCGGCGCGGCGGCGATCGTGGAGATGCTGCGCGCGGCGCATGCCGGGACGCCGTTTCCGCTCGTCATTCTCGACGGGATGATGCCCGAAATGGATGGCTTCATGGTCGTCGAGCAAATCCGCGAACACGTGGAGCTTTCTGGCGCGACGCTGATGATGCTCACTTCAGGAATGCCTGCCGGCGCGGTTGCGCGCTGCGGGGAGCTGGGGGTGGCGAGCTACCTGACGAAGCCGGTGACCCAGGCCGAGCTGATCGATGCGATCCTCGTTGCGATCGGCAAAGCGATTGAGATCGAGCCCGCCGTTGCAACCTCACCGATCCCGCGAGCCGCGACCGGCCTGCGTATCCTGGTCGCAGAAGACAACCTGATCAACCGCGCCGTCGCCAAGGGCATCCTCGAGAAGCGTGGTCATTCGCTCGTGCACGCGGGCAACGGGCGCGAGGCGGTGGAAGCGGTCGCGCGGGAAACGTTCGACCTCATTTTGATGGATGTGCAAATGCCGGAGATGGCCGGATTCGAAGCAACCCGGCGCATTCGCGAATTGGAAAGCGCGCGCGGCGGTCATATGAGGATCGTCGCGATGACCGCGCATGCCATGGCGGGCGACCGCGAGCGCTGCCTGGCGGCGGGAATGGACGATTACGTTTCCAAGCCGTTGCGGAAAGAAGATCTTCTTCGGGCGCTTGAAGGAGCGAGCGGGGCAGAGTCCGACGACCGGACTGAGGCGGCGCTTTTTTACAACCGCGAACAGTTGCTCTCGCAATGCGATGGCGATGAAGCATTGATGGCCGAGCTGGTTTCGATTTTTCACGATAACACTCCGCAGATTTTGCAGGCGGTCGATGAGGCCGTGGAGAAGGGCGACGCGCCGGCCCTGGCGGCGCAGGCTCATAAACTTCTGAGCTCACTGGGAGTTTTCGGGGCGGGACGCGCGCGCGCTTTGGCATTGCGTCTGGAGAAGCACGCGGAGGAAAATGATTTCGGCGGAGCAAAGGAAAGGGTCACAGAACTTGAACGAGAAACTCATAAAATTTACACTGCCTTCGCCTGATTCAGACGAGCCGCAGGCGGACGTCCCATCGAAGGCGCGCATTCTCGTGGCCGAGGACGACCCGGTATCGCGCATCCTCATTGCGACCCGCCTGACAAAATGGGGCTATGAGGTGGTGCTGCGAAATGACGGGGCCGAAGCCATGGCGGTTCTGCGTGGCCCTGATGCGCCTGCTCTGGCGATTCTCGATGGATCGATGCCCAACATGGACGGGCTCGATATCTGTCGCCGCGTCCGCGAAGCGGGAAAAATGGTTTACATCATCATGCTGACCGCCCGCGGCAGCAAAGAAAACGTCGTCGAAGGTTTGCGCGCCGGCGCGGATGATTACCTGGTGAAGCCATTCCATGCCGAGGAATTGCACGCACGCATTGTGGCTGGTCTGCGCGTGATGGCGTCGCAGACAACGCTCGCGGATCGAGTGAAGGCTTTGGAAATAGCGTTTGCTGACATTGGCTCGCTCAAACTTCGGATTCCACTTTGAGCAAGGCCCGGGAGGATTATTTCCTCTGCGTAGTAGCCGTGATCCGAAGCGCGTAATGACCCGGTTCCCGCGGGTATAAGGGGGGCTCTAATAAGGCAAACCCTCAACGCACCACGCTCATGAAAAAAAAGAAAACATTATCCGCTCCGAAGACTTTGCGGAAATCGCCTACCGGCATTCGCGGGCTCGACGAAATTACAGGCGGCGGTTTGCCCGCGGGCCGGCCTACCCTGGTCTGCGGCGGCGCGGGCTGCGGCAAGACCTTGCTGGCCATGGAATTTCTCGTCCGCGGCGCAACGGAGTACGGCGAGCCGGGCGTCTTCATGGCGTTTGAAGAAACGCGCGAAGAGCTGACCGAAAACGTGGCGTCGCTGGGCTTCGATTTGCAGGCGCTCGTGGCCGGCAAGAAGCTGGTGCTCGATTACGTTTACGTGGATCGCAGCGAATTCGAAGAGACGGGCGAATACGATCTCGAAGGGCTCTTCATCCGGCTCGGTCACGCGATCGATACCATCAAGGCGAAGCGCGTCGTGCTCGACACGATCGAAGGGCTTTTCGCCGGACTGCCCAACCAAGGCATCGTGCGTGCGGAACTCCGCCGGCTCTTTCGCTGGCTCAAGGAAAAAGGGGTCACGGTCATCATGACGGGCGAGCGCGGCGAGGGCACGCTGACCCGCTACGGCCTGGAGGAATACGTCTCGGATTGCGTCATCTCGCTCGATCATCGCGTGGTCGATCAGGTAACGACCCGCCGGATTCGCATCGTCAAGTATCGCGGCACCACGCACGGCACGAACGAG
>JBEEHH010000023.1:0-2505 GCA_041167325.1 Verrucomicrobiota bacterium
CCTCATGGTTCCAGTGATGTACCGCCGGCGCTGTCTGGCCCGCGAAGCATTTGTCGATGTGGCCCGACTCATTTTTCACAATCCGGCGCCATTCGTCCTGTACGTTTTGTTCGGGATTGCGCTCGCGATTGGTCTCGCTCTCGTCGGCACCGTCGTCATGTGCGCGACTTGCTGCGTCGGTGGTCTGCCCTACATCAGCACGGTATTGCTCTTGCCGGCCATCGTCTGGCTCGCGGCTTTCCGGCTTTTATTTCTCCGCCAATTCGGCGACCAGTACGATGCCTGGGCTACGATCGCATTGCCCGCTCCCGCAACGCAATCATCCGCGCCGCCGCCGGGCGATCCGGCGGGATAAGCGAACTACCGGGACGGGGCTTTCGTTTTCGAGGGCGGCGCCTTGTCGTCGGGCAGAATTTCCAGGCTCACCCGGGCCGATCCTTCGTGAATCATGTCGAGTTTCTCTGCAGCTTCCTTGCAGAGGTCAATAATCGCACCCCGAACACTTACCCCGCGATCGGTGATGCGGACGACAACGTTCTTTCCATTCTTGAGGTGAGTGACCCGCACCCTCGTGCCGAGCGGTAGACGATTATGCGCCGCCGTGAGCTCATCTTTGCTGGCCCGTCGTTTCGCGAGAGATTTCGATGGCACTTGGTACCAGACCGCGTTGCCCTCGATTTTCGCGGGCGCTTTCAGTTCCGGCTTTGTCGGATTCATCATCTGGGCGGACGAAACCAGCGGC
Source organism: Verrucomicrobiota bacterium (assembly GCA_041167325.1). GTDB lineage: Bacteria > Verrucomicrobiota > Verrucomicrobiia > Chthoniobacterales > UBA10450 > AV80. The sequence continues at coordinate 743 of JBEEHH010000023.1, forward strand.
AGGCCTAACGACAAGATCGCCACCCCAAGACGCAGCAGTCCGCGCCCGCAATTATTTGGCGGCAACAGCATAACTGCCCTCGCGAATGACTTCGCGGATCTTGCGCGCGAGGGTCTGGGGAGTGAACGGTTTCTGGAGGAGCTCATAGCGTGGATCGAGCAAGCCGTGGTCGCCGATCTCGTTGTCGGAATAACCGGAAACGTAAAGGACCTTCATGTCTGGCCGGAGCTGGCTGAGTTTCCCGGCAAGTTCGTGGCCGTTCATGTGAGGCATGATGACGTCGGTCACCAGGAGATGAATCGGGCCATCCCAGTCCTCCGCCATGTTGAGCGCTTCAATCCCGTCCCGCGCGCAGATGACGTTGTAACCCTGGTCTTCCAGCACATCGCAAACGAGATCGCGGACGATGTCTTCGTCCTCGACCACGAGCACCGTCTCGAAGTTGTCCGTCTTCTCGACGGGCATCAGCGGGGTTCGGGTGAAATCGACTGGCGCCGATTCCAGCGGCAGATAAATCCTGAAGGTGCTGCCTTTGCCAGGTTCGCTTTCCACCGAGATACCGCCACCGGTTTGCCGCACGATTCCGTAAACGGTAGCGAGGCCAAGGCCCGTACCTTTGCCCGGCCCTTTCGTGGTGAAGAAGGGCTCGAAGATGTGCGATTTCGTTTCTTCGTTCATGCCCGCGCCGGTGTCGGTGACCGAGAGCATCACGTAATCGCCCGGAACCAAAGTCGTGGCGATCTGGGGAGCGGTCTCCCCGTCCAGCCGCACGTTTTCGGTGCGAATGATCAGTTTGCCGCCGCGCGGCATCGCATCGCGCGCGTTCACGCCGAGGTTCAACACGACCTGCTCGAGCTGGCTCGGGTCGGCTTTCACGCGTCCGTCTGTGGCATCGGGGTGGGCTTGTAAATCGAACCGCTCGCCGATCACCCGCCGCAACAGTTTTTCCATCTCCAGGACGAGAGTGTTCAGATCGATGACCTTTGGCTGGAGGATTTGTTTCCGGCTAAACGCAAGCAGTTGACGGGTCAGCGCGGCCGCCTGCTCGCCGGCTCTGCGAATCAATTCCGCGTTCTGTTTCGCCAGCGAATTGCTGCTCGTCCGTGTAGCGATCAATTCCGCGTAGCCGATGATCGCCGTGAGCAGGTTGTTGAAATCGTGCGCCACGCCGCCCGCGAGCCGGCCGACCGCTTCCATTTTTTGGGAATGGCGCAGCTCTTCCTCGCTCTTGCGTAACGCTTCCTCGGTCGCGCGCCGCTCCTCCATCTCGCGAACGAGATTGTCGCGCTGCTCAAAGAATTTCTTCGTCGTTCTCGCCATCTCGCCGAATTCAGATTGATCCGAACAGAGGCGTTCAATCGGTTTCGGGTCGTTCCGCTGCAAGGTTGTCATGATCCGGCGGAGCGGCTGGCTCACCCAGCGAACCATGGAGAAGTGGATCAAGAACAACAGGACGAGGGTGTTCAGATCGATGACCTTTGGCTGGAGGATTTGTTTCCGGCTGAAGGCAAGCAGTTGACGGGTCAGCGCGGCCGCCTGCTCGCCGGCCCTGCGAATCAATTCCGCGTTCTGTTTCGCCAGCGAATTGCTGCTCGTGCGGGTAGCGATCAATTCCGCGTAACCGATGATCGCCGTGAGCAGATTGTTGAAATCGTGGGCCACGCCTCCCGCGAGCCGGCCGACCGCTTCCATTTTTTGGGAATGGCGCAGCTCTTCCTCGCTCTTGCGTAACGCTTCCTCGGTCGCGCGCCGCTCCTCCATCT
>JBEEHH010000024.1:0-2539 GCA_041167325.1 Verrucomicrobiota bacterium
GCTCGCGGCCATCGGCGCCGGAGTTCTTGGTCTGATGCTCGGCATCATCATTATCCTGCATAAATCGATCTGGCCCGCGGTTATCGCGCACGGCATGTTCGACGCTACTACGCTGGCGTTGCTGCCATGGTGGATCGAGAAGGCTAGGCACCTTCACTGAAAGCAGACGCGCTTCGCGTCGCGAAGCGGAACTAACTACGGGGTCCGCCGCGTGGAATCGATCTGCAGCGGCAATCCGTTTTGTCCGGGAGAGGCGAAGAGCGGAGCGTGGTGGCTCTGCGGATGAAAATCGGCCTGGACCTCGAACGTCTTTTTTTCCGCGCCGCGGATGACGGTGATCGGGACGGTGTCGCCCGCGGTGATGTAGAACGACGCGTCGATGACATCTTCCGGCTGGTGCACCGGCGTCTTGCCGACCTGCAGCAAAATGTCGCCCGCTTGCACACCGGAACCGAAGGCCGGCGTGTCTTTCATAATCTCGGTCAGTTGGGCCGTGGAACCTTCCACCGGCTTCTCGGCGGCTGCGACGTAGATGCCGACCCAGCCGTGACGCGCTTCTCCGAAGCGGATGAAGTCGTTCCGGATCTTTTCCGCGGCGTCGATCGGCAGGGCGTAACAGGCGGAACCGTTTTCAATTTGGGCGACGAGGATGCCGATGACTTCGCCCTTGAAGTTCAGGAGCGGCGCGCCGGCTTCACCGCGCTGGGTAGGCAGATTCACACGGACGTGCGTGGTGCAGAAATAGCGTTCCAGAAATTTCCGGTCGAACCCGGCGACCATTCCGAAACTCGGCGTGGAAGGAAGATCGAGCGGATAGCCGATCGTCATGACCGGTGTCGCCATTTCCATCGTTTCTGATTTTCCGATGGGCAACGCCGGCGTGGCGATATCCGCCTTGAGGATCGCGATCCCGCTCCGCAAATCCGCCATCATGACCCGGGCCGGATACGTTTTCCCGTCGAACTCGATCGTGAGATTCTCCGTATCGCCTCCGACCGAGAAGGCGGTGTAAAGCGTGCCGGCGGGATCGATAAAGAAACCGGTCCCGGAAAGATCGCCGTGTTGATCGGTCCCGCGAATCTTCACGACTGCCTTGCCGGACTTCTCGTAAATCTCTTTGACCTCGCGGCTGATGGAACTGGTTGAAGGCTCTTGCGTCCGCGGCGATTCCGAAACGGGAGCCGGAGTTGTATCCTGGGCGCGAACGAAGGCGATGCCGAGCGCGAGCGAGCTGGCGAAAACCAAACGCAATGTCATCGCCGAAGAAAGAATTCGGCGGTCTGGAGACCGCCGCCGCTTGAGCAGACTAGAACCTGAAAGCCGGCTCATAACTCACTGGCGTACTATCGAGCACGTAACGCGGAGGCGCCGCGACCCGGTGAGTGGTGGAGCTGTCTTTGACAGTGCGAACGAGCGACGGGCCAAGAGCGCGGGTCGTGACCGGATTGGAAAGACTCCACTGCGCATCCGGCAACGAAGTTGTCGTCGCGACCACAGGGGCGCGATTCTGAGCCGCGACATTCACGGTCTCGGGGGTCTGGTAAACCTTCAGGGAAATCACTGCTGCGCAGATGACCAGCGCGGTGGCCAGGGCCGGATAGGAAGCGAGGCCAGGAATATTGAGCCGGAAGAGGAAGTCCTGCGCGCGCTGCAAAGCGATGCGCCAGACCGGTGCCTTCAAGAGCTCGTCCCGTTGCCGACGGTGGAATTCGTGCAGGAAATTTTCGAAGTATCCCGGCGGCGGTTGCTCGAATTTTTTGAGCCGCAAAAGTTTGCCGATTTGTTCTTCGTTCAATGGGTCCATGCAGCGGGTGTTCTAGGAAACAGGGATCTTCCGAAATTCGTCCAGATAATTCTGTAATTGGCGGTTCGCGTAAAAGAGCCGGGAACGTACCGTGCCTTCGGAGACTTTCAAGATTTTACTGATCTCGGCATGGGGCATCCCCTGGATATGAAACATGGTGACCACGGCTCTGTGTTCTTCAGACAATTTCATCATGGCCGCGTTCAATCTTCCCTGGAGTTCGGACAAATCAGCCTCACGCACCGGGCTGCTCGTGGCGGTGAGCTCGAGGAATTCTTTGTCGTTCTGCACGCTCGCGTCCATGTCGTCCAGGCTCAGGTGAAACCGCCGGCCGCGTTTCTTGAGGAAGTTCAAGGTCATGTTGACCGCGATCGAGTGGATCCAAGTGTAAAATGACGACTTCCCGCGGAACCCGCCGATCGACTTGTAGGCCTTGGAAAAAACGTCCTGGAGGAGGTCGTTCGTATCCTCATGGTTCGAGGTCATGTTGTAGACCAGGCCGTAAAGGCGGGGCGTGTATTTGACCACGAGCTGATCGAACGCCGCTGCCTCGCCCGCCTGAGTCCGGGCGACGAGTTGCTGATCTTCGTCCGATTTCGGCTGTTCCATCGCGTCCCGCTTAGGCTTAACACGCCGTCGAGTAGCCGACGACAGAAAATCGGCGAAGCGGCCACGTGGCGACGGTAGGGCGATGGCTGGATTCATTTTTTTCGGAGGCGCCACGCGAGGTTAGCG
>JBEEHH010000025.1:0-6544 GCA_041167325.1 Verrucomicrobiota bacterium
CAAGGAGTTTTCTCTCGTCTCGTACGATTTGTACAAGTACTTCAGAGACAACACCAAAGGCTTTGTGGAATTAGCGGCTTTCCCGGCCGACGATATGGTGTTCGGCATCCGGCGCTCGGGCAACTCAGAGGCCGCGCAGACCTACGGAGGCGAGTTCGTTTCCGGCAATTATTTCGCGATGTTCGGAATCGGTGCGTATGCCGGACGCTCCCTAAATGCCGGTGACGATCAGCCCGGCGCTCCGCCAGTCGCCGTGATGAGTTATCGCTTGTGGCAGGAAAGATATGGGTCGGATCCGTCGGTGATCGGCAGCACTTTCAATGTCAACGAGAAGCCCTTTACCGTAGTGGGAATCACTCCACCGGGTTTTTTCGGCGACACTCTGCGCGGAACTCCACCCGATTTCTTTCTGCCTCTGAACGCGGAACCCTACGTCGAGAGCGAAGCCGATCTAAACAAGTACGGCCAACATTGGCTGGAACTGATAGGCCGAATCTCCCCAGGCGGCCGGCCCGCGGCCATTGAAGCGGAAATGCGGGTAGAACTGAAGCAATGGCTTCGATCGCATTGGGGTGAAATGAGCGCGGGCAAACGCGTGAAATTTCCCGAGCAGACGTTACTCCTGGTCCCCGGAGGCGTTGGCATCACGAGCATGCGCGAACGATACGCGCGATGGCTCCAGATCATGATGGCGGTAACCGGATTTGTGCTGCTGATCGTGTGCGCCAACGTGGCCAATCTCATGCTTGTTCGCGGGATGGAGCGGCGGCGCCAGACATCATTGAGCATGGCGCTGGGGGCGCGAACTTCACGCATCGTAAGGCAGGAACTCACCGAGAGCAGGTTGCTCTCGCTATTCGGCGGTGCGGCGGGCTTAGCGGTCGCATTCGCGGGAACGCGCCTGATTCTGCATTTTGCCTTCCCTTCGAACAACGCCATGACTACTGCACCCATCGATGCGTCACCTTCGCCGCCCGTATTACTGTTCGCGTTCGGTGTCTCGGCGATTGCGGGAATTGCCTTCGCAATCGCTCCTGCACGGATGGCCACACGGACGTACCCTATTGAAGCACTACGGGGTGCAAGCCGTGTCACTGCTCGCGCCGGTTCTCTCCCACGGAAAGCAGCAGTGGTGTTCCAGATCGCGCTCTCTCTCGCCTTGCTGTCCGCATCGGGACTGCTTACCTCAGCGGTCCACTCCCTGGAGACTCAGAATTTCGGATTCGAGCAGGAAGGGCGCATGGTGGCGAAGATGAATCCAAGGCTAGCCGGTTACCAGCCGGCGCAACTCTCGCAGCTCTATCGGCGCATTCACGATTCGATAGCCGGCATTCCCGGCGTATCTTCCGTAGCCCTCTGTCTATACTCACCCCCTGGCGGGGGTTGGGGTTCCGGCGTATGGGTAGACGGTCATTCTGCTCCGGGCCCGAGGGATGATAACTCCAGTTCGTGGGATCGAATTACACCGGGATAGTTCGACGTTATCGGAACGCCTATCGTCAAAGGGCGCGGCATCTCCGAAAAAGATACAGCGGCCTCGCACCACGTCGCGGTCATCAGTGAGGCGTTTGCCCGGAAGTTTTTCCGAAATGAAGATCCAATCGGCAGGCACTTTGGCCAGAACGCGGGAGCCAGCGGTGAATTCGAGGTGGTAGGCGTGGCGAAAGATGCGCGTTACATGACAAACAACCTGGACCAGCCAAGTGGTCCGTTCTTCTTGCCGGCGGCACAGGCCGACTACACGAAGAGCCTCGGCTCACTTTTCCTGCACGATATCGTAGTTCTAACAAGGCCCGGGGCCAGCCTGTCGATTGCGCGGGTGCGCCAGGCGATGGCTTCCGTGGACCCCGGCTTGCCGATCGTTTCGATTCAAACGTCGAGAGCGAAAATCGGCCTCCAGTTCACTCAGCAGCGGCTCATCGCGCGTCTAACGCCGTTCTTCGGGGTGCTTTCCCTGATTTGTCCTCAATCGGTCTCTACGGAGTGGTTGCGTATAACGCCGGACGCCGAGCCAACGAGGTTGGTGTGCGAATAGCGCTCGGAGCTACTCGCGGCGATGTTGTCCGGCTAGTCCTTAAAGACGCATTCTGGCTGATTCTCACTGGACTGTCGATTGGCTTGCCGTTGACGTTTGCGGCCGGACGATTGTTAGGAAATCAGCTCTACGGCATGAATCCATACAATCCCGCAGTAACGACTGGAGCTGTCGTTGCGCTAGGGTTGTCGGCGCTGCTGGCATCTATTGTCCCTGCCATTCGAGCCAGTTTAATTTCTCCGCTGGACGCGTTGCGGGCCGAATCACGCCTGTGGTTGCACCACGGATCAACCGTCCGCCCGTTGGCCCGCCGCGGGCGGCGAAGGGTGGTCTGACACGGGGATCCACGGGAGATGCTCGGTCAACAACCTTCGCCGATCAGATATGCTGTGCGATCCGCGGACCAACCGCGTTTCCCGTGACTAATCCGTTTTAGATACGCTGCCCCCCGCGGCAACTGCGGTTCCAGGGAGACAATCTCATTCGGCACGTAATGTTCCACCGTCGCACCCGCCGCACCGTTACATAAATCACGATCCGTCCGCAAATGTCAGGACGCCTGCTGCGAACCGCCGATGCTTGTTGTTGACATTCGACAGCAACCTGGAAAACAATATTGTAGAGATCCGACATCATGCCTGCTGAATCACGCCTGGACCTCCTTCAGGGGACACTCGATCTTTTGATTCTTCGAACCCTTCGCCTCACTCCCATGCACGGCTGGGCAATCTCGGAGCGCATCCAGCAAATCTCGCAAGACGTCCTTCAGGTTAATCAGGGATCGCTCTATCCGGCGTTGCACAGACTCGAACATCGGGGCTGGATCAGGGCAAAGTGGGGAGTGTCAGAACTCGGCCGCCGGGCGCGATTCTACGAATTGACCGCTGCGGGCAGAAGGCAACTGGATATAGAGCGCGAGAACTGGGCGCGACTTACGGTTGCGATCGGACGTGTACTGGAGTCGGATTAAATGAACTGGAATGACCTTTGTAAGCGCATGCGCGCCGTCTTTTTCCCGGGCCGCGAAGAACGGGAACTCGAAGAGGAACTTGTTTTCCACGTCGAGATGCAGGTGCGGAAGAACCGCCATGCCGGCATGAGCAAAACGGAAGCCCGCCGCCAGGCGCTGGTTCAGTTCGGCCGGCCTGCCGCGGTGAAAGAAGAATGCCGTGATGAGCGCGGGATCGGTCTCATTAAAACGCTTGTTCAGGACATCCGTTATGCGGTCCGGGGCTTTCGGCGAGCGCCGGCATTCGCCTTCACCGTCGTGGCGACGATCGGTCTGGGGCTCGGCGTCAATACTGCCGCATTCACAGTTTTCAACGCGTATATTCTTCGGCCCCTCGCTGTTTCCGATCCCTATTCCCTATATCAAATCGAGTGGCGGAATCGATCCGGGCAGCGGCACCTTTTCAGTTGGCCTCAGTACCGGCGGCTTCAGGCGGACAGCCCGGCCCTCTCGGAAATCCACGCCGTTCGAGGGTTTCAGTTGAGGGTAAATGGGCGCCAGTGCTTTGCAGAGCTTGTGACCGGCAACTACTTCAGCATGCTCGGTGGGGGCGCAACGCGCGGACGAACGCTGAAGCCCTCCGATTCATCCGTTCCCGGGCAAGGCGCCGTCATGGTGCTCAGTTACGCCGCCTGGCGAAATCTGTTTGGGGCCGATCCGGACATTGTGGGGCGCAAGCTGTTGGTTCACGGCTACCCTCTCGAAGTGGTGGGCGTCGCGCGCGAGGGCTTCGGTGGCCTGGGCGATCTGGCCCGTGATTTCTGGGTCCCGTTGAGCATGTACTCGCAAATGGTGGAGGGTCCCAATCCCTTCGACCCATCCAGGCCTGAACTGCTATACGTGGTCGCGCGGCTGAAGCCCGGGATAAAGGAGAGCCGTGCACAAGCGCTGCTCAACGCCTTCGTGCCGCGCCTTACACCCGGAGTCACAGAAGGGGACAGAGCCAGTTCCGTGACGCTGGAATCGCGCGCTACCGCCGTGCACGTCTCACGGGAAGCCCTTTTCATTCTCACTCCATTGGTCGTGGTTTTTGTTCTGGTGCTCCTGATGGCGTGCGCCAATGTGGCCAATATGATGCTCGCGCGGGCCTTGGCGCGCCAGCGCGAGATCGGCATCCGGTTGTCGCTGGGGGCTGCACGTTCACGATTGATTCGCCAACTATTAACCGAAAGTGTTCTGCTGGCCCTGCCGGGCGCTGCCGCCGGGTTGGCTATTGCCCAACTGGCAGTCGGCGTGGGTACGCGTCTCATGATGGCGGCGCTGCCCGCGGAGTTTGCCGAGTTTGTCAGGATAGCTCCGCTCGATGCCGACTTCAGAGTTTTCACCTTCATGATTACCGCGGCTGTTATTTCCGGAATCGTCTTCGGCATCGCGCCCGCGCTGCAGGCGACCAGAGGCGGAATCGTGCAGGCGGCGCGCGGCGATTTCGGACACCAGTTCCGTCCCCAGCGCCTGCGCAACGCCCTTGTGCTGGTTCAGATCACGGGGTGCTCATTCCTGCTGATTTGCGCGGGAATCCTGCTAAGAGGCGCCAACCAGGTGTCGAACATTAATACCGGATTGAGGACCTATGACGTCATTTCGGTCGAGATTCAGGAGCGGTTCCGTGACCGGGTTCTCGCGCGACTGGCTGAGGAGCCTCTTGTAAGCGCGATGGCTGCTTCTTCGACGCTGCCGTTCGAATCCGGATACCCTTCAGCGCGGGTCGCCACAGCAAACCAGACTCTCCTCGATCCCTCCTACGATTACGTCTCGCCGGAATTTTTCAGCGTCCTGGGAATACCGCTCGAACGCGGACGGAATTTCACCCCTGACGAGGCGCTGGCGGGGGCACCCGTTGCAATCGTGAGCCAGACCCTGGCCCGGCGCCTATGGCCGGGCGCGGAGGCAACGGGCCAGCCGCTGCGCCTTGTGGCGGACGCAAGGAGCCACCTGAGTAACCGGACGCCTTTGCGGTACCGGCAGATGCGCGTGATCGGCGTCGCTCGAGACGTGAATACCGGGTTCGTGGACGACCAGAACAGCCGATTGCTCGTTTACTTTCCGTCGCACCCGCGCGCGGCCGGGACCTTCCTGCTGCTTCGCATCAAGGGCGATGCGGAACGGGCCCGTCAGGAGGTCGATAAGAGTCTGGGCGAAGCCGTTCCCGGCGCGGTTGACGGAATCCACAAAATGCAGTCGCTGGTGGCGGGGCGCGTATTTCCGTTCCGAATGTCTTACTGGGTCGCGGCGGTTCTGGGCGGCTTGGGGATTCTGCTGACTATTTCCGGCATCTACGGAGTGCTCTCATATCTGGTAGCGCAGCGGTCACGCGAGATCGGGGTTCGTGTAGCGCTGGGCGCCACACCCGCGTCGGTCGTCGGACTGGTCGTGAAACAGGGTCTGTGGCTTGCGGGTATAGGGATCGCCGTCGGAGGGGTTCTGGGAGTGGGCGCATGGAAACTACTCGCATCCGCGATTCTGGCGGTGAAGTACTTCGATGCCATGCCGTTTGCCGGAGGCGCCCTAATCGTGCTGTGTGCGTGCCTGTTGGCAGCGGCTTTTCCTTCACTGCGGGCTTCGCGGGTGCAGCCGATCACCACGCTGCGCCACGATTAACCGGGCGAACCGCGGACCGGACTGGGCGCCCCGATTGCCATTCAGCATAGCGGAGTTCAATTACGACCGGGAAGCGTTTACCGAATTGAGCACCATTCACTTTCACCGCAAATGCCCGTTTGAAAAACAATAAACATGCGCTGAACTCTGGGCTCAGTCCAACTTTCCAATCCGGCGATACCGCTATTTGACGCATATCGCATCACCCGCCCATCCGTTCCTCCTTCTGCATCCTGGCCTCGCCTGATCGCGCTTTAAAGATGCGTGGCCAGGAAGGGCAGACCACGCTTGCCCCAGAAGCTGTGCGGACCATCGAAGATTTCCTGTTCGACCATCGCAGCAGCCCCGAACACGTCGTAAACTTTCTGTACCCGGGCGAAACTCTCACGGCTGGCGGCGATGGGGAAAATGTCGTCCCGTTCGCCCGATTCGGCGAATAACGGCCGGGGCGCAATCAGACCGGCCACATCGTACTGCTCGGCCCAGTTCAGGATTCCGGGCACATAATTGTCGATACAGTGTGAAACGCTCATGACGCTTTCGCGGAAGGTGTTCAGGTATCCGCTCACCATGGCCGCGCGGATGCGCGGCTCCAGCGCGGCGGCGAACAGCGTACAGGTACCACCGCCCGAAATCCCCATGCAGCCGACGCGGCCGGCGTCGAGTTCCTTGCGGGTCTCAATCCAGTCGATGGCACGCATCACGTCGTAGACTCGCCAGCCGATCATCGTTTGGCCGAGCAGCAGCGCCGATCCTGCGGAAGGCTGGCAGGCCGAGGTGCCGAGGCCCTTACTCCTGGTGACCGGATCGCGGCGACATCCGAACGCTATGGGCTCGATGGCCACTGCCGCCATCCCATGTTCAGCCACCTGAATCGCGAAATCGTGTTGGTAGCCGGCTTT
>JBEEHH010000026.1:0-104291 GCA_041167325.1 Verrucomicrobiota bacterium
CAATCAAGTCACCGAAACCACCGCCGCCCTCCGCCACGGAGATTTCATGCCATGGTTCGCGGAGAACCACTGCAAATCCATCGTCAGCCCGTCGTCGGATTCGTCCCCCTCTTCACCGTCGTGCTCACAGGTTTCATCGTCGTGCTCATCCTCGCCCCGCGCCCTGTTTCTGGGGCAGAGAATTCCGTTGCCACCGGGCGCGAATGATCGTTTGATTCCGTTCTTCAGCCCGGAAAGCCAGCGTGGCGAAATTGGTAGACGCGCCAGACTTAGGATCTGGTGGAGCAATCCTTAGGGGTTCGAGTCCCCTCCCTGGTACCTCGAAGCGAGGATGGAGGATAGAGGGTTGCGGATGGCGGGCACCGTCAAGGTTGGCCGCAATACTTGAAGAGCAGCATAACTGCGGTTGCATCCGGGAAGTAAAAGCGGATCGCGCCGTCGCGCCCGATGTAATCTGAGAGCACACTGCAACTCGCGCGCCGGCTGTGGATCTGATGCAGACCAAGATGGGTTCGAATGTAAAGTTCGCCCCACGCTTCGACGAAAAGAGAGCGCCCAGCGTTCTCCGCCAGGAGAGCTTCCAGCGCGGGACGTTCATATTCGACATAGGTTACCGGAGTGGCGGCTTCGATTGCGCGATAATCAAGACCCGGGCTTGGGAGTAATCCTGCCTCCGGCAATTCCGTCCATGGCGAAGCGACCAGGCCGATGCGCATTCGGGGATCGAAACCAGCGGCGGCATTCTGCCGCGAGTAAGTGCTGAGTGCGATGCGCAACGAATCGGTGTCACTTGTCCGAATCGTTATCCAGAAGTGATCGATGTTGGCTGGAACGCGATCGATTTCCGCGGCGAAGGCTACCGGCGCGCCGGCCGCGTGGACAAGGTCGCCATGACTCGGTAGGAGGTCGCGATGCTTGAAGCGTTGTCGGTGTCGGTGTGGCAAACGGCTAAGTTATGTTCCGCAGCAGTTCTGAGCGATACAACTATCCGACGACCGACAGACGGACTATCCTGTTTTTTCAGGACGCGGATACAAGACAAGGTAAGCGATGGCAAAGAGTCCGGCCGTGATCGTGCCGAGGCCGGCCTGTCGGAAAGTGACCACGCCGCGCACAAGATAAATGATTCCGACGCCGCACTCGAGCGCGCCACGCGCGATGCCGACCTGCACCCAGACGAAGTTACGCACGGGATCGGCCGAGGCTTTCCAATAACCGATCGCCATGGTCAGCAGAACGCATCCCCACAATGCAACGATGTAAGTGACGCCAGCCGGCAACCCGGCGAAGCCGAAGGCGACCTCGACCTGTTCCGGCAGAACGAGGAGAAGGGTGCCGAGCAGAAAAAGCAGCGCGGAATCGAGGGCAAGGAGAATGCGGAGCGCTCGCATGATCAGAAGTCAGTTTGCCACGATGCGCGGAGCCCAGGCGACAAAATTCGGATGCATGTCATCCCGAGCCGCAGCAGACGGCGAGGGACCTCACAACTGCCGGCGGATTAGCTTGCGCCCTCCAACGTGTTCACCATAAAGAGCGTGACTTTGGCGCAAGCAAACGCGTGAGCCATTGCGAGGTCCCTCGGCGCGCTGCGCCAGCCTCGGGATGACACGCTGGTTGTCTTAACGCCCTTCGTATGCGCCGTTGCCTTCGTCGATATAAAGGGTCTCGCCAACGAGTGAGACGCGAAGATGCTGGCGCCATTCGCCCGGAGAAAATTTGCGGCTGGCCTCCACGGTTTTGCTCAATACTTCGGGCTTGGTGAAGCGGCCGTTCATTGCTTCCGCCAAAACGCGGCCGTCGAATTTTGTTGGCGGCGTTACCCCGAGAAGATGGAGAACGGTCGGAGCGATATCGACGTTGCCGCTCGGAACATCGCTCATCAGGCCGCCACGGAAACCGGGTCCGGCCGCGATCAGCGTGTTGTGGACATCGAATTCACTCAAGCTGGCGTGGGTCCCTTCACCGGGGCCGCGTGCTGAGTCGGTGATGAGTTGCCCGGGCGTGCCAAAACGATTCGCCTTCGGGTTCCAACGCATCGCCACCATCACGTCCGGTGCGTCGGTCGTGTTCGCGTGGACGGTCTCGAGCGGAAACGTGCCTTCAAATTTTTCGCGCGCGAAGACCACGCCGGCAAAATCGGAGTGCTGGAGCCATTCCACGAGCCGCGCCGTCATCTCACGGTCGTGTTCGATCACATAAAACAGAATCGTGCCGCCGTTGCCGACGACGATGATTTGCCCCGCCTTTGGAGTCTCTTCGAAGGTTTTTACGGCGTCGAAACCGGCCGCGCGCAAAACAGCGACGAAATCGATGCTGCGCTCGATCGTGGAAAAACCGTGATCGGAAACGACGAGGACGTCCGTGGTCTCACGCGCCTTTTTCTTCGCGAGCGCGTCGAGAACGAGCGCAAGGTTTCGGTCGGAACTGCGAATGGCTGCGATCGATGTTTCGGCGCCGGGCGAATCTTCGTGCTGAGTGAGATCGGGTTCGCTCAGCCAAAGCAGCGAAAACGCGGGGATGTCGTCACGCCAGAGAGTCTCCGTCAAGGCGCGCGTCGCAAATTCGTTGCGTTGCGCGCCCGCCTCGCCCGGCGCCGCCAGCAATGACGCGAGCGCCGGCTGCATCTGCTCGCGCAGGCTCGGGGAGACCGGTGCGGCGGCAAAGATCGTGAATCCTTTCTTGGACAGGGCCGTCATCCAATCGGCGTGACGATCGTGCAACAACGTCACGGCCTTGCTGCCGGCGATCGCCGTTCGCCGCCCGGAAGTCCGCACGATTTCAGCGATCGTCGGAAAGGCGAGATATTTTCCGCCCGTGATTTCATCTCCCTTTTTGATCGTGGCTGGTTCCGCATTTTCGAAAGGCTTCCGTGCTTCGATCTGCGGACGGAATTCGCGGTTCGCGAGCAAACTGTTTCGGTTCGGGAAGACGCCCGTCGCGATGGCGGCGCCGTTGACGTTGGTGGCGGTGGGATAAACGGAGTGATGATGGCGAAAAGTGACGCCCTCCTGCGCGAGTTTCCACAGCGCGGGGGTGTTCTTCTCCGTAACGAAATCGGGGCGCATTCCATCCCACACGATCACGACGACGTGGCGGTCGTTGTTGGCGGGCTTGGTTTCGCAAAGAACTGCGGCGGGGAGGAAGCCGATTAAGAAAAGGGGAAACGCCCAACGCCTGATGGAAGAGATAGCCATTCGTTACCGGTAGATCAGTTGTGGGCGAATTTCGGAGGGACGAGCCAGCGCAACTCGCCTTTCATCGAAGCCATATCTAATTCGATAAGGGCGACACCCGCTTTTGAAAGTTTCGTGTTTGCGCCGGTCAATTGAAAGATGGTTCGAGTGAAGTCGGGCTCATGTCCAACGATCATGATGCTCTTCCCGGAAAAATCTTTGAGCAGCTTCCTTAGTTTGCCTGCATCAAAGCCGGGACGCAGCAGCGGATCGACCCGAACTTTCTGGCGTAAATATTCGCCCGCGATATCCGCGGTCTGACTGGCGCGCGGCAAAGGACTCGTAACGATGGCGGGTGAGATTTCGAGTCGCGCGAGCAGCTTCGCGACCGCTGCCACCTGATCTTTGCCATCCTGAGTGAGAGGACGTTCGTCGTCCGGCTTCTTCCAATTCGGCCAGTCAGCTTTGCCGTGACGAAGAAAATAAAGTTTCATTGCGTTTAAGCGTTCCACTTAACAGGAAGAGTGGCGCTTTGGAAAGAGCCCGTCTGGTTGCGGAAGCGTTTCCGCGCGATAGCGTGAGGCCGCTTGATTCAAAAAATAAAAAAGGTCCTCGGTGGCAGGAAAAGGAAAGGCATCGTGCTTGTCCGGCCAGGAGAGGACATCAGTCTGGCGAAGATCGATCCCAGGGAGACCGCGGGATATTCGAAAGCGGGTGCGACAGGGAGAATTGAGGATTTGCGCACGCGTCTCGCGAAACTGCAGGAAACGCTCTTTGCCGAGCATGAACGCAGCCTGCTCGTCGTGGTGCAGGCCATGGATACAGGAGGCAAGGATGGCGCGATCAAGAATCTTTGCCACGGCCTCGATCCAAACGGCGTGCAACTGACGAATTTCAAATACCCGTCAGCCGAGGAAAGGGACCACGATTTTCTTTGGCGGGTGCACAAGGCGACGCCGCGAAAAGGCGCGGTCGGGCTCTGGAACCGGTCGCATTACGAAGATGTGCTGGTGCCTTTGGTTCACGGCGAAATAACAAAGGAGGCGTGGCGCGAGCGTTGCGAGGGGATTAACGCTTTTGAAAAATTGCTGACCCAGAATGGCGTCACCATCCTGAAGTTCTTTCTCCACATATCGAAAGGGGAACAAAAATCCCGGCTCCAGGATCGCTTGAAGGAACCGGATAAACTTTGGAAGTTCAACCCGGGCGATTTGGCGGAACGCAAGCTTTGGGAGGACTACCAGCAAGCTTATGAAGATGTGATCAACGCGTGCACGACCAGGCATGCGCCCTGGATGATCGTGCCCGCGGACCGCAAATGGATGCGGAACCTGGTCATGCTGGAGACAGTCGTAGCTACCTTGGAAGAAATGAAGCCCAGGTATCCCGCAGCGGCGGTTGATCCGAAAGATATTACTATCGAGTGAACTGAGCCACCACCGGCGGGGAGCTAGATGATGTTCCACTTCGCGCGCTTCGATCCCATAACCCCACAGTGTTAGCGGATGAAGTTAAGCCCATTGGGAATGTATTGCGGAAAAACGTAGGCATACAGCATCACGATGATCCCGACGATGGCCGCAAGCGCCACGGAGTGCCAGAACAGGAAGCGGAAAATGGAACCTTCGTTCCCTACCTGATTAGTGGCGGCCGTCGCGATGCAGATGGATTGCGCGTCAACCATCTTGCCCATCACGCCCCCGGCGCTGTTCGTGGCGCACATGAGAATAGGACTGAGATGGAGCTGCTGCGCGGTGATTCGTTGCAGATTTCCAAAGAGGGCGTTCGACGAAGTGTCGCTGCCGGTCAGCGCGACGCCGAGCCATCCGATGTAGGCGCCGAAGAACGGAAAGAGCCAGCCAGTTCGCGTGAAGGCCAGCCCTAACACGGCGTCCATGCCCGAGTAACGCGTCACGTAACCTATCCCAAGCATGCAAGTCATCGCGATGATGGCGAATCGCAGGCGCACGAAAGTTTTGCCGAGGATGCCGAACATCCGGCCGAAGCTGAGCCCGAGAAGAAGTCCGGCGAGGATGGCGGCAAGGAAACAACCAGTGCCGGTAGCAGTAAGCCAGTTGAAATCGAAGCGGGCGGCTTCAGGCGTTGGCTTGGCGGCGACAGGCATCGTGCGTGAAACTTTTCCGTGGAGCCAGGGCCAGTCCCAGCCGGCTGGACCGGGACGCGGGTTGCCATCGGCCATTACCACTTTGAACGAAGGAGTCGTGGCTTCGTTAAGACTGTTCTTGATCGAGGGAAGTCCCCAGCAGAGAACGAAGATCGACAGAATCAGGAAAGGCATCCACGCCTTCGCGGTTTGTCCGGCGGAGTAGTGCAATGATATACGTGACTCACGTATATCATGTTTGCCGGAGTTACTCGCTTCGGATGCATTCACAGTCGCTTCGTCGGGGAACCGCCAGATTTTTTTCGGCTGCCAGACGCGCAGAAAGAGCATCGTCACGACGAGCGACACGATCCCCGCGGAAATATCCACGAGGTTGCTGTCCATATAATTGGCCCAGAACCATTGCGTCGCGGCGAAAGAACCGCCGACGACCAGGATCGCGGGAAAGACCTGGAGTGTTTCTTTCCAGCTTACCATGGACCGTACCAGCCAGATGGGAACAACTACGGCCGTGATCGGAAGGATGCGCCCGATCATCGCGTTGAGATCGCTCTCGTTCAGCGCGGTGACAGCCGCCAGGGTGTGCACGGGCGTGCCGATGGCGCCCCATGCCACCGGCGAAGTATTGGCAATCAGATTGAGGGCCGCCGCCTGAAACGGCTTGAAACCAAGTCCGATCATGAAGGCGCCGGCGATGGCCACCGGCGCGCCGAACCCAGCGCAGCCTTCAATGAACGCGCCGAAGCAGAACGCCACGAGCAAGAGTTGCAAACGCCGGTCCGGCGTGATGGCCGCGACCGACTGCTTCATGATTTCGAATTGGCCGGTCTCGACCGAAATATCGTAGAGAAAAACCGCCGCGATCACGATCCAGACAATTTTCAGCAAACCGAAGGCCGCGCCGTAAAAGAAACTGCTGACCGCGAGCAAAGCGGGCATCTGGAAAACGATCATGGCCACGAGCACCGCCGTCGCCGCCCCCGCGATAGCACACAAGTGTGGCCGCACCTTCAATCCCGCCAAGAGCCCTAACAGAACAACGATCGGCAACGCCGCCAGAAGCGTCGAAAGCCACCAATGCCCCAAAGGATCATAAACCTGTGTCCAAGTCACAAGAAAAAGAGCTCTGCTGTAATCTCTGACCTCTAACTTCTGTCCTCTGACGTCTGGTCGCGGAGCATCCTAAGATTATCGAATCGCTTGGTTAGATGCTTTTGAACGGTTTCGATAGCGCATGGAAGAATAAGTCTCTTCTACGGCATAGCTCCTCTGTAGCTGCGTTTACCTCCGCGTGTGTTTTGGTCGGATGTTCGAGGCGAAGCATGTCGTTGATGTCGGTGGCGTGTAATCGATACTGCCTGAGCGCCGCGGTCGCATCCTCAGCGCCGGCGACCAGCAGCTGCCCCTCGAGAATGTGCATCTGTCGCAACTTGTCACCGATGTCCCGGATATGTTTGCCGTATAGGTTCTGGGTGTCGTCAGAGACCCGTTGTCCGGTCTGGATGTAGTCGATGAGAGACGAATAGCCGATGGAGATGTTGAAAAAAACCATATGGATGGCACTGAACTCCGCTGATACTCGCTCAATCACATCTTGCCTCCTGCGAAAATACTCCCTGTCGATTTCGTGCTTCTGACTGCGCTTTGCGAGCATGTAGCCAGCGATAGCTGCGATGACTCCAGACAAGCCGATCTTCACGGTTGTATCGACGACCTCGATCCAGGTGAGCGCTAGCATCTAACGAGATCGCATGGTTAGGTGCTCGCGCTTTCGCTACTTTCCCGCCCATCGAATCGCTGAAACCCCAAGCTGGATCGTTTTGATTTTCCGAGTGCTCGCAGTAATCGGACATACGTCCTATCAGTTCGGCGATCGAGTGAATGGCGCCAACCTCCCTTGCCTTGAGCAGTTCGGTTCGAACTGCCGAAGCAAAGTCAATCGTCGCCTGCTGCTTTTTGCTATCGAATGTAGCATTGAGCAACAGCAACTCACAACCTTCCTTGTAGCGCCAGGAACTCCGAGACTCGAAATCTTTCCGCAGCTGATTGAAGGCGACGTCACTGTACCGCCATTGCCCTGTGCGGCCAACTTGCCGTTCGTCTGGAAATTCTCCCCTTATGCCAGCGGTGCACCCAGACACAAAGACGTGTAGCCGGGGTCCAAGGCGTTCATTGAAATACTCGATCTCCGGAAAGATCTCACGACTGGCCATCTCCGTGTGAGGTCGTGCAAACAGGATCGCGCATAGACGAACCTTCAGGTTTTGAAGACCGTCACGATGTCGCCAATAGTCGAAATCCTGCGTAAGGAAACCACACAGTCGATCATATGAAGTGATTGGAACCATAGTTTAGATTAGAAAACGCGCCGCAGATTTCGTCTAACGAGAATAAGATCAGCGAAGGCTACCGAGAGCGAGCGTCAATCGAAGTGGAAGTGTTTTAATCATGGGAAAAGGAGGTCGCGCAGCGGGTAGCCGTTCGCTGCATCGCATGGTTAGATGTGGACGTTGCTACACAAGAGAATCTGGAACTATCGTTACCTTCCAAGGCTCAATCGCCGCTTCCCCAAGCAATGTCTCGATGATCTTGTCGTCCGACGTAGAATCAGGACAGATGTCGTGAACAGGATTCTCGAAGATTATCTCTGACGTGTTGTCGGCCCATTTGCCCTTGCGAGCCATCGGGATAATCGATCCCACTTTGTGTCCGGCGAATTCTGGGTGTGGAGAAATATACACGATGCCGATGGTGCGGCCGTTGTGCACGATTTTGTGTTTGGTGGTCATAGAATCGCTGGCGAGAACATCTAACGAGAATTAGACGAAAAAGTTTCGTCTAACTGGGAATTGGGGTAGGGCGGAATGGGAGGTGCATCGTTCGCAGGATAGCGGAGGGGGGCGCGGGCGGCAATGCGAAACGGAGGACCCGCCTACGCCGAGGCTACGGCGTGGCAGGCAGAGGGTAGAAGACGGAGGTCAGAGGACGGAGAACAGAGACGGGGGATAGAGGATGGAGGATGCGGGTTGCATCACGAAACGGACGGAAGTATCATGGATCCGTGGATGCCATCGCGGAAAAGCTGGACACGAAGCTGGGCAAGTGGAAACCGGAAATCTCGCAGGAGGTGCGTGCGCTCGTATCTCAGGTGATCGATGCAGCCGATAACGATGCTCTCGACGTGATGCGCTCCCGCGCAGTCCAGCAAGAGGTGCTAGACCAGCTTGATGAGCCCACATCCCGGTGAAGTGTGGCTGGCTGATCTGGGCCTTGCCGCCAAAACCCGTCCCGTCGTGATTGTGTCGCGGCATGACCCGGGAGCGCCGAGAGCATTAGTGATCTATGTGCCTTTGACGACCCAGAACCGCCGAAGCAAATACGAAGTAGAGCTACCGGAGCTTCCCTTTCTCCGGGAAATGAGCGTGGCAAATGTGCAGGGCATCGCGTCGCTGGTTGTAACTCGACTCGAACGCAAACTCGGCGAAGTGGCTCCTGCGACGCTCCGCCAGATCCGCGAGGCACTTGCATTCGCGACCGGCCTCGCGTGAGCAACAGCTAACAGGCGCAATAAGACCTAACGAGACACAACATCAGCAGATCCGAGTGGAGCCTGGTCGACGCGGTCGTCACATCTTCGCGCGACGAGCGCGGCTGCAACGAGATGGCCGGTTGTGTTCAGCACCGTGGCGAAGACGTCGGGGATCGCGTCGACTGCGATCAGGATCCCGATTCCCTGGGCCGGCAGACCGATGGCAAGAAAGAGTGGTGTCAGCATGATGAACGCGCCGCGCGGAATGCCCGGCACGGCGAAGGCAAGGAACACTGCCGCGAAAGCGATCGTCGCTACGCTGCCGGCGTGGAGCGGCACGCCGTAGAACCAGCCGACGAAGAGCGCGCCGATCGTCCATGACACCGGCGCCGCAATCTTGAACGTGGAGACGGCAAGAGGCAGGACAAATCCGGTGACCCGCTCGGGCAATTGCAAGTTCTTCTCGGCCGTCTCGACGAGCGCCGGCAGCGACGCGATCGACGAGCTCGAGCTGAAGGCGATGAGCTGCGGTGGGAGAGCGGCCCGCGCGAAGCGGCGCATCGGAATGCGGCCCGCGATCGCGACCACAGGATAGAGAAGCAGAGTAACAGCGACGCTCGCGATCGAGTAGGCAGCGACATAAAAGCCAATCGCGCCCGCCAGGGTTCCGCCGGCATGGATGGCCAGGGGAAGGACGAGCGCGAAGACGCCGAGCGGCGCAGCGAGGATGATCCAGCGGACGAGGATGAGCATCGCGTCGCTCAGCGCGCGGAAGAAGCGCGTCAGCGTCTGGCGCGATGCCTCGGGGGAGCGCGCAATGGCTAGCGCGAGAAGGAGCGTGAAAAGGATCAGTGGCATCATCGCCCCGCTCGCGGCGGCGGCGACCGGGTTCGCCGGGAGGAGCGAGACAAGCCACGCCGAGAACGTCTGCGTTTGTCCTCCCGCGGAAATTTCATTCGCCGCTTCGACCGCGCCGGGCGGGAGTTCCAGGGCGCCGTGAGGCGGAAGAAGCCCGAACGCCGCCAGCGCGACCGGAATTACGATGGCGGCGACTCCGATGAGAAGCAGGACAAAGGTAACGAGCGTCCGTCCGCCGAGCCGGCCGATCGATTTGATGTCCGAGACCGAGGCGACCCCGGTGATCAGCAGCGAAACAACGAGAGGGATGACGGTCATGCGAATGCCGTTGACCCAGAGCGTGCCGATCGGCGCGATCGCGTCGGCGGCGCGGATGAGTGAGGCGTTATGCGATGCCGCGATGAGGACGCCGAGGAGGATCGCGGCGACGAGAGCGAGAAGGACGCGCGTGCTCTCTTTCATCACATCATCAAGTCGCCACCGTTGATATCGAATGCTGCGCCGGTGATGTAGCCGGCGGCCTCCGAGGCAGCGAAGCAAATCAAGTCGGCGACTTCGCGCGCGGTGCCGATGCGCGGGATCGGGTAACTTGCTGCGAGGCGTTGCAGCAATTCGTCGTTGGCGTTCTCGCGCGTCAGCTCCGTGTCAATCATCCCGGGGCAGACGGCGTTCACGGTAATCCCGAACTTGCCGAGTTCCTTCGCTGTGGCGCGGGTGAGGCCGAGCAGGCCCGCCTTTGATGCGGTGTAATGCGCGCCGCCCAGGGTGCTGACCATTCGGCCGGCGGACGAGGAGATATTAATAATGCGGCCGTAGCGCTGCGCCTGCATCGCCGGAAGTGCCGCCTTCGTGAGCAGGAACGGTGCGGTGAGATTGACCTCAAGTGCGGTGCGCCATTCCTCCGCAGTCAGATCAGGAAACCGCGTGGAGAGCGCGAGCGCGGCGTTGTTAACGATAACGTCGATGCGGCCAAAGCGCTCAAGTGTCATTCGCACGATTTCTTCCGCCGCACCGGGCGCGGCAACGTCACCCGGTACCGCTAGCGCGCGTTCGCCGATCGACGCGGCGAGACTTTCGGCACGCGCGGGATCCCGCACATTCACGGCCACCGCGGCCCCGCGTTCGTGGAAACGCTCCGCCGCGGCCCGCCCGAGCCCGCGCCAGGCGCCGGTCACGATGACAACGCGTCCGGCAAAGTCCTGCGCTGAACGCTGCCCGCTCATCTCAATATCAGAGCTTCCCATTTGCTCCAACGCAACTGGCTTTTCACGGCCGATGGAGATGGGCCTAACGAGACACAAGATCAGCGACTCCGAAAGCTTTCGGAGTTCGCTCCATCGCGTGGTTAGGTGTTGAGAGTACGGCACTCAAGGGACTAAGAAGATCTTGCCAGTGTAAGGGTCTTTCACCTCCGTCCCCGCCGGAAATCCTCGCACGTCAATGTAGCCAGCGGTCGGTTGGTACGGGCTTACTACAAATCCAAGCTTTCCGGGGACCGGTACACCGAATGGTATCAATGTCTTGGCCACTTCTGCGGCAGCTGCAATCGCGTCGTGGACATCCTTAGGATTAGTCGCTGTTACGGCCTCCTTGAAACCTACCTTGAAGTTGCCGAGCGATATTTCAACGGCCTGTGTGGCGGCGCGACCGGCAATGCCACCGATATGAGCAAGGAGGTCGTAGATCGGCTTGCGGTACAACAAGGCGATAGTAAGTATCGCCAAGGGCCACGCGATAGCTCCTATAAAATCTAAAATGATCTTCACGGTGGTCATGTAACGGGTGCCGATATCTAAGATGCAAAAGTTTCGTCTAACTCAGAATCGGGGTAGGACGAATGGGAGGATGCATCCTTCGCAGGATAGCGGAGCGAGGCGCGGGCGGCAATACGAAACGGAGGTCAGAGGTCGGGGGAAGCACAGCTTGGGCACGAGGGATCAGGGCAGAGAGAACCGGAAAGCATCGCGGCGCTGAGGCCGCTCCCACATTGACCAATCTGGAGCTAGTTGCTTTCAATTTAATCCTTCATAGTTCCTCGTTCAGCCTTTGTCCACGGCGGCCAGCAGTTCGCTGGATCGGACGGTTAAGCTAGGCGCATTGGTCTTGGAGAGCTAATTCCCCTTCTTTTCACGCTTTATATAGGGCTCCATCCTTGATTGCCCGCCCCACTCATCAAACCATTTCGCAGCTTCTTGGTCTAGCAAATCAGGCCAGTTCGCGTCGACAGAATTCGGGAAAACGAGCACACTAAGTTTGTCGTTACCGATGACGTCTTTTTTGAATTTAACGCCAAGGAGCGTAGCAAGCGCTGGTGATATGTCCATCGAGTTATGGCTCGGTCCTGCATCCCCCACCACCGCGAATGCCTGTTTTCCATTGGTTGCATTAATAACTACGACGTAGTCGCCGAAATGAATATTGTCATCACGAATGTTGGTGCTTGGCACAGATATGTAGGGAACCCTTAGCGAGTCAAGAGATCTACCGTCCGAATAGCGCAAAGACGTCATGTTTTGCCCCCTATCCGGATCCAGCCTCCGTCCGTCGATGCCATCAAAAATCATGCTTAGTTTAAAATCTTCAGTTGTGATCAACCCGTTACCTACGCGCGCGAAAGAAAGGCGCGTGGCCGGAGATGGAACAGTGTTCGCGGTGGGTAGCGGTACTCTCTTGATTTCGTCGATTACGGCGGGAGGGAGGGTTTGCGATGCGGATGTAGTTGTCTGTTGAAGGACACCTAGGGCCCACTCCTGCAGCTTTGGAGTAGTATCTGTCTTTGCTGACTGCAAAACAGTTATTGCAAGTTCGACAGTTTTTTGGCGGTCGGCACGCTCTTGCAGAGCTAAATTGAAAAGGTAGCTCCCAACCGCAAGGGCGATAGGAATCAAGAGTGAACCGGTAAGTTTCCCGATCACGTCTGCTTTGTCCCATTTATCTTTAGCCATGCTAATTTTGCAAAAGCATTCTTGCCTTCAAGGAGATAGAGTGGGCTGTGAAAGCCGAATTGAATCCGGAGAATGCCGAGTTCTCAGGTGCGTGACAAGTCGAAATTTCTCGACACGGCACCCGGCGCTAACACTTCAACATCCGCGTCTAAGGGCAGAAAACGGGAAGGTGTTCCGACGCTGAAGCCGCTCCCACAGTCCCCTGCGAAGAGCTAGATCACGTTCCACTTCGGGCGCTTTGTCCGCGGCTCCGTTTCCCAGAGGCGGCACCCGCCCTTGTAGGCATTGCGATTGTGGCCCATCTCGAAGCCTTCAGGAAGCGAGGCGAATTGCTTGGCGTTTCCACCGCCGAGGACAACGTAGTCGGCTATGAAGGAGAGCTTGAGTTGAGCGATGCAATAGAGGACTTCGCGCATCCAAAGCTTTTTTCCCAGGAGTTCCAGCCCCGGCTTACCCAGCACATCCTCGATGATGCCCCCTTCGTAAGGCAGATCTCCCAGCTCGAGCGGCATGAGGTGCTTCGCCCACACTAATGCGGAACCCAGGCCGGTGCCCAGACCCAGGAAGAGCATCCGGCCGCCGCGATAACTCCCGAGCGCCTGCATGGCTGCGTCGTTGATAACGCGGGTAGGTTTACCTAACGACTTGTTGAAGTTCCAACCGACCCAGCCCGGCGCGAGATGCTTTGGCTCGCTCATGATGCGGCCTTTGGAGACAGGCGCGGGAAAACCGATCGAGATGGCGTCGTACTTCCAGCCTTCCGCGGCTTTCTTTATCTGCGCGATCATTTGTTTCGGCGAGAGCTTGGTTCCGGAATCGAATTTGCGCTTTTCGCTGAGGGAAATCATCAGCTTCACGTGCGTGCCCCCGATATCGATGACGAGGATCTTCTTCATGGACTTTCCTTCCGCGCGATGGTGATGGGTGTCAGTTTAATCATGGGAGCTTTCTGTGATTCCGCGAGCTTGCGCGCCTGGCCGCGCGAACGTTCCCGGAAATGAAGTTGGGCCTGCAAACGCGGCGCGCCTTCTTCCGGCTTAAGGCGAACATAGGTGCCGTCGGCCTGAAGCTCCCGGGCCTTGATGTGGTCGTTCAAAAACCGCGGCAACACTTCGTTGATGATTTCATCGCGGAGCGCCGGGTCCTCGATGGGAAATGCGATCTCGACGCGGCGAACAAAATTTCGCGGCATCCAATCGGCGCTGGCCAGAAACACTTCCGGGTTGCCGTCGTTCTCGAAATAATAAATTCGGCTGTGCTCGAGAAACCGCCCGACGATGCTGATGACGCGAATGTTTTCGCTTAGGTTCGGGATCTTCGGCCGCAGGCAACAGATGCCGCGGACGATCAGGTCGATCTTCACGCCGGCGCACGAGGCTTCGTAAAGTTTCTCGATGATATGATGGTCGACGAGCGAATTGAGCTTCACGACCATGCGGCCACTCTTCCCGGCCAGGGCATGATCGCGCTCGCGTTCGATCATTCCGATGATCCTTTTGCTCAGATCGAATGGCGCGACCAGGAGCTTTTTCGAACCGGGATAGCTTGCCAGGCCAGTAAGCGTATTAAAAACAATCGCCACCGCTTCGGTGATCTCCGGCTTGGTCGTGAACAAGCTGAAGTCGGTGTAACTGCGCGCCGTCCGCGGATGGTAGTTGCCCGTTCCGAGATGCACGTACTGGCGAAGCCGATCGGCATCGCGCCGAACGATCAGGAGCGCCTTGCAATGCGTCTTCAAGCCGACAACGCCGTAAACGACATGCGCTCCCGCTTCTTCGAGCCGGCGCGCCCACGCGATGTTAGCGGCTTCATCGAAGCGCGCGCGCAATTCCACGAGGGCCGTCACTTGCTTACCGGCAGTCGCTGCGTGCATGAGCGCTTCGACGATGGGCGAATCGCCGCTGGTGCGGTAGAGCGTGATCTTGATCGCGAGCACTTGCGGATCTTTCGCGGCGCCCTCGATGAATTCGACGATGGGATCAAAACTCTCATAAGGGTGATGCAGCAGGACATCCTGTTTGCGCATGACCTCGAAAATATTGACGTGCGGCGGCAGGGCCGGATCGCGCGCCGGCTGAAAAACGCGGTCCTTTAGTTTGGCGAAGGCATCATTGGAAACCAGCGGCGCGAGGTGCGTCATGGAAAGCGGGCCGTCCACCTTGTAGAGATCCATTTCGCCGAGCTCAAAAAATTCCAGGAGCAATTCGCGGAAATCTTTCGGGCAATCGGCCTGGACTTCGAGCCGGACCGCATCGCCGCGGCTGGAACGGCGGAGTTCCTGCTCGATGCTGCGGAGCAGGTTGTCGGCTTCTTCCTCGTCAATGTAGAGGTCGCTGTTGCGGGTGACGCGGAAAGCGTGCGCGCCGTCGAGGAGCAGGCCGGGGAACAGATCGGCGATGTGATGCTTGATCAGCGAGGTGAGATAGATGTAATCCCAGGGCTCATCCTCGCCCTTTCCGCGCGGCATCAAAATCAGGCGCGGCAAAACGCGCGGCACCTGAACGATGGCGTAAAGCAATTCGCCGCCGCGTTCGCTCCGCGCGCGAACGAGGAGATTGTGGCTCTTGTTTAGGAGCTGCGGAAAAGGATGGCTCGCATCCACCGCGAGCGGAGTGAGCATCGGAAAAACTTCCTCGCGGAAATAGCGCTGCGCCCAGGCGCTCCGTTTCGCATTCAAGTCGGCGGCCTCGTAAACGCGGATGCCATTTTTGGCGAGGAGCGGCGTGAGTTCGTCTTTCCAGAGCGCGTACTCCGTCGCGACCATCTCGCGCGCCGTGCGCTGGATCGCGTTAAAGGTTTCGGTCGGACTCAAACCGTCAGGCCCGACGTCGCTCGTCTCGCTTTCGATCTGTTGTTTGATGCCGGCGACGCGAATCTCGAAGAACTCGTCGAGGTTCGAGCTGAAGATGGTGAGGAATTTTACGCGCTCGATCAGCGGCTGGGTCGGGTCCTGCGCCTCCTCGAGAACCCGCCGGTTGAATTCAAGCCAGCTCAGCTCGCGATTGATGAAATTTGCGGACGCGGAGAACGGAGACGCCTGGCCGTTCTCAGCCGCGCTCGGCAGCGCAACAATATTCGACGGTTCTTCCGGCGGCGAAGATTCCGTTTTTGCCTGCATCTCTCACCGGCCGCGAGTTATTCGCCGAACCCAAGCTTTTGGAAAAAGCCGCGCTTCTCTTGTTTGCCTCCGGCTGCGGCCGGCGGCCAGCATTCCACGATTTCCAGCGCGAGAAAACGAAACAGAGTGAGCCGCGCAAATTTGAAATCCAACCGCAGATTTTTCGCGATCTGCGCGACCGAGCGAGCGCCGTTGAACTGCGAAGCGAACTGCGCTTCCGCCACGGTGAGGCGCAGTTTTTGCACGCGCTCGTAACCGTCGCGCGTGTAAGCGGGGATGGATCCGCCGTCGAGTTCCCCGGTCTGCCCGAGCTCCTGAAACTGGATGCAGCGCAGAGTGGTAAGCGTCCAATGATCGATGTCCTCCTCGCCGGGGATGTCGTTGCAAAACTCCGGCAGCGCCTCGCTTTGCTCGAAAACGAACCGCACTTTTTTCGCGGCCCAAAGCTGAGCAAAAAGTTTTTGTCCGTAATGCTGGACCAATTGGACCGCGGGCTCATGCAGGATCAACCCCTGGCGTGAAAGGCTGAGAAAAAGCGGGCATCCGGTTTGCCGCTGCTCCTCCCGCCCTTGCTCAATTTGCTCGGCATCGACATTGACGAGAGTGATCGGCGCTTCCGGGCAATAGAGTTGCGGATCGCGCGTGGTGACGAGGACGATCTCTCCATTTTTCGCGAACAGCTCGACTGTCGCTTTGTTCCAGAATGATCGGAGGGTTCCGGTCAGTTTTTGTTTGCCGATTGTGTGGAGCGCGCCGTTCAGGGAAAAGAAGCTGGTGTCGCCGGAGAAAAACGCGCCGTTCAGCGGAAGCGGTTCTTCGGCGGCTTCGCCGGAAACCGCGGGAGCGGCGGAAGATTCCATCGCGGGAGTTGAAGATGCCGGCTGCGATTCGGGCCACGACGAAGCCGAGACGGGCGCACTCCACCATGCGTCGCCGGTCGCTCCAGCGGCGGCCTCGATTCCGGCGGTCTCCGCGGTTTCTCCTGGCGCCGCTGCCTCAGTCTCAAGGGAAACCGGCGAAGCAGCTTCGCTTGGTTGCGCCCAGGCAGGTTCGTCCGTCACCGGAGATTCCGGCTGCGGCCAGACCGGATCGGCCCATACCGGCCGTTCGTTTGCGGCTGATTCCGGTTGCGCCCACGCAGGCTCTTCAGCCGCGGGAGTTTCTTCGGCTTGGGTCGCCTTCGTCTCTGGCTGGGATGGCTCGGTGGTTTCCTTGGGCATGTATTTCTCCACGGTTTTTATTAGCAAATCAGAAGTGAACGGTTTGTTCAATGATCCGATCACGTTCGCGCTGGTTATTTGATCGGGTTTGAGGTCCGCGCCGAAGCCCGACATGTAAATGATCCGCACTTTTGCCGTCGCCGGGTCTTGCGACAAACGCTGGCAGACTTCGTCGCCTTTCATGTCGGGCAACAGGTAATCGAGCAGGAGCAGGTCGGGCACTTCTTTCGCGGCGGCGGCCAAACCTTCCTCCGCCGTCGGAGCCGTCATCGCGACACAGTTCGCTTCCGACAAAATCTCCTTCACGAAACTGAGCAGCATTAGGCTGTCGTCGATCACGAGAACTTTTCGAGTGCTCGCAGTTGAGGGAGCAACCGTGGCGGACTCGGCTCCGCGGGTCTCGTCGATCTTGCGCACCGCGTCCATGAGGAGAATTTGCCAATCGAGATCGATCGTGCGCGGGCTCGTTCCGGCGCCCGAGACTTCGGAAATCTGGCCGCCTTTCCAATTCACGATTTCATTGAAGGCAGCGACGCCTTCTTTGCCGGGCGCGGTCGCGTGTCGCACCTGTCCGCTCTCAAAATAGACGCGCGCCTTTTCGCCCTGCGGGCCGGTGAACTGCAGCGCTGCCGACGATCCGCTCATGCACTTGAGTTGAATAATATCGGCCAGGTGAAGATCGCTGAGCGTGCCCTGGAACTTTTCGCTGTCCGGTTTGCTCGAAGGCGAGAGCAACGCCGCGACGAGATCGACGAAGTCGCCATGCGGGAAAGGCTTCTCGAGAAAATGAATTGCGCCAAGACCCGCGGCCTGCTCGCGGTGCGCGGCGAAATGCGTCCCGGTGAGAACAATGGCGCGCGCGTTCGGATGGCTCGTGCGCAGATCGTAGAGAAATTCCTGGCCCAAATCGGGGACCGCATCGACATCGAGGACGAAAAGGTCCGGCTTATCGCTCAGGACGAGACGCTGGGCCTCTTCCAAATTATGAGCGAGATCGACCTGGGCGGACGGCGCCGCTTCCCGCAAGGCAGCGCGGATTTTCGACGCGAGATTCTCGTCCGGTTCCAGGACAAGAATGCGCCCGCCTTGTTCGGAGGAATTCGAGGGACTGCTCGGCATCGTTTCGTTCACAATTCAATAGCGGTGCGAGGCTGCCGGCCGTCTGTAAGCCGCGCGCCACGCCCTAACAAGAGATGCCTGCTTCCGAAGAAATGGAAAGCAGTTTTTCTTACCAAGGAGCGGCGGTTTTCAACCGCCGAACTTACCGAGGGCGGTTTCAAACCGCCCCTCCTTGGTCCTAATGGACGCCTGCCGTGACGCCGTGCCCGCTGTCGGTTTTGACCGAAGTGGAGCAGCCGCTGAACGTGCCAAGAAGGACGATTGCCGTAACGAAGGAGAGTAGAAGTGTTCGCATGATGGGTTCCTTTATCTTCTAGTTCGGAACCCAAAGGGGTTTTGAGCGTCTCAGGACCTAAACCGCTTCGCTAATTCCCGGCGGCTTATCTTGCCTCGCTCGTTCACCGGAATCTCTTCGACGAAAAAGATCCGCTTCGGCACCTGCCATCCGCTCAGCCGTCCGCGGCAAAACTCGAGCAGATCGGATTCTCGAATCCCTTCTCCGGCAACGACACAAGCCGCGACTTCTTCATTGCGCCGAATCGCTTCGCGGCCGAAAACCACCGCGGCGCGGACCCCGTCGAAGCGCAAAAGTTCCGCTTCGACTTCCGCCGGATTCACCTTCTTTCCAGCTACGTTGATGACGTCGGAAATCCGTCCGGCGATCCGGAAGCCTCCGGCGCTCGCGATTAACAAATCGTCCGGAACGAAAATTCCGCCGCCGAGTTTTTCGTCATCCGGCTCGGGGAAATAGCCATCGCCCGCGGCCGCGCTTCGAACCCGAATCCGGCTGGCGGCAGCACCCGGCTCGAGCAACTCCAAATCCATTCCGCGCATCGGCTGTCCGACAAAGCCCGGTTCGAGAAGCTCGGCTTTGCGGTCGTAACAAATCCCGCCGCATTCCGACGAACCGTAAAAGGAATGGATCGAGCGTTGGAATTTTTCCCGGAATTTCCTCGCGACTTCCAGCGGCAGCGGCGCGCCCGCGGAAATGCAAAGCCGCAACTTCGCCAGCGCCGGTGGATTCTCCATTTCGCAAAAGGCTTGGTAGAAAACCGGCATGCCGGGAAAAACCGTGGCGCCGGTGCGCGCGAGATCGTCGAGCATGGCGCGCGGCATGCGATCGCGGCTCAGCACCATTGACACGCCGCGGACCAATAACGGCGTGACGAGATTGCTGAAGCCGTAGGAGTGGGAAAGGGGGATTACTCCGAAATTGAGATCCCCTCCGCCGATGCCCATCGTATCGCAAATCTGGATGCAATCGGCCAGGAGCTGCTCGCTCCGGAATCGGATGGCGCGCGGCGCCGCCGTCGTTCCCGAGGTTAATTTCAATAGCGAAGCGGCGGGCGATTCTTTGCAAATGGCGAGCGCCGCCTCGCGTTGTTGCGGAGTGATGGAACCTTCGAGCGGCAGAGCCACCACGCGCCGGCGTAGAGCGGCGAGAAGCAGCGATGGCCAGTCCGGATGGTTGCCGATATCGATCGGATAGACCCGGGCGTCATCAGCGATCGTGCTTTCCAGAACCTGGGCACGGTTCCCGACCTCCCGAAACGTTCGCAACACCTCACCGCGCGTGTCGAAAATCGCGGGCGCGTCGCCTTTGCGCGCGAGCGTTTCCTCCCACGCGGCCACCAGGGCGTCGTCCGATTTCATCCCTTGCGCGTCGGCATGACTGCGACTAAGTTCGCCACTCGTTTCCAAACATGAAAGCGGACATTCATCCTGAATATTTCGAGACCGATATCTCCTGCGCCTGCGGTGCTGTCTATCACACCCGCTCGACCAAGCAGGACATTAAAATCGGCATCTGCGCGGCTTGCCATCCGTTTTTCACGGGCGAACAAAAGTTCGTCGACACCGCAGGACGCGTGGAGAAATTCGCGCGCCGTTACGGCGGGACCAAAGCCACCCGCGCCGGCGTAGCCAGAAAAGCTTAGGGCTCAGCCTTCCAGACGGTGACCTCCGACTGCGTTCGGGATCGCCGTTTTTGTCTTATGGACTTCAATTCGTTAGTCGAGCGCAAGCGCGAACGTTTCGAGCAACTCGAACGCGAGATCGCCGATCCGGCCCTTTTCGAGAACCGGAAACGCGCCAGCGAAATCATGCGGGAACATTCCAGCGTGAAGCAACTGCTCGCACGCTGGAACGAACTGGAGATCGCCCGCGAGCAGCTCGACCAGAACCGCGAGCTGGCCGCTTCGAACGACGTCGAGATCGCCGCGATGGCCGAGGACGAAATTCCCGATCTGCAAAAACGAGTAAATGATCTCGAGCGGGAATTCCAGATCGCGCTCCTGCCTCCTGACGAAAATGAAAATCGCGATGCGATTGTAGAAATTCGCGCCGGCACCGGCGGCAGTGAAGCCGCGATCTTCGCCGCCGATCTTTACCGGATGTACAACCGTTATGCCGAAGCCTCCGGTTTGAAAATCGAAGACCTCGAATCCAGTCCATCGGAGCTGGGCGGATTAAAGGAATCGATCTTCAAAGTCTCGGGCGAAAACGTCTTCAAGACGCTGCGCTTCGAAAGTGGTGTGCATCGCGTGCAGCGCGTTCCGGCGACAGAAGCGCAGGGCCGGATTCATACCTCGACAGCGACCGTTGCCGTGCTGCCCGAAGCCGAAGAAATCGATCTCGAATTGAAACCGGAAGATCTGCGGATCGAAGTTTGCCGCTCGGGCGGGCCGGGCGGCCAGGGAGTTAACACGACCGACTCGGCCGTCCAGATCATGCACATTCCCACGGGGCGGATCGTGCGTTGCCAGGACGGGCGGAGCCAGCAAAAGAACAAGGAGAAAGCGCTCAAGATCATGCGGGCGCGTTTGCTGGAAGAGAAGCAGCGCGAAGAGGAGGCAAAGTATTCCGCGCATCGCAAGAACCAGATCGGCTCGGGCGGACGGGAAGAGAAGATTCGCACCTACAATTACGCGCAGAACCGGGTGACCGATCATCGCATCGGCCTCACTCTTTACAATCTCGACCGGTTCATGGAAGGCGACCTCGGCGAAATGATCCAGTCGCTCCAGACCGCGGATTTGCAGGAACGCCTTACAGAATCATCGCTCACAGCGTGAGGTAGGCACCCCTCGATTTACGGCCGGTGAGCTTGACCTATCGAGTAGGATACCGCACATGCCCGAGATCCTGAGCGCTTACTTGCTTCTGCTCTGGGTAACCGTCTCGGTTCTATCGACGGGGATAGCGCTTTGCTCGCGGTTCACGCGGCTCAAGGGAATGGAGCTGATTGGTTACGGAGCTGGCGCTGGCGTTGTCGTCCACGGTATTTTTGGGCTCCTCATCGCGCTGAGCTGGCCCTTGCGCCATTATATTGGAGTCCTGGCGATTTTGTGCACGGTGCTGGCGGTAGTGGATTTGGTACGCCGGCGGGTTTGGCGCGATGTGGCAATGACACTAAGCCGGCCCATGCGGGTGGCGTTAATGCTATGGCTTGTGTTCCTAGCTCTCTGCGTCGCTTTGGTGCAGGTGAATGTCCAATGGCCCGCCAAACTGGAAGACGGTCAATTCATGTTCAAGAAGCACACCTTGAACGTAAAGATCCAATACCTCACAACGTTGCCGGTCGACAATTACATTCCGTATGCCGTTAGCGAGTTTTTCCTTCGGCGCATTTCCTTCAAGGAGAACCATCCGATCCTACCGGTCAACGAGGTTAGTAATCGCCCGATCCTGATGGCATTGGTAGCTCTTCCGTTTCGCACTGTGCTGGCGTGGAACCAACCTGCCGAGAATGCCCTGGGAACCTTTAACTATGTCGGGCGAGATTGGCCCGACGTCGGGAAACTAAACGACGACAATTCCTACACCCAGTTCTTCATCATCGGAATGTTCCTTAACTCACTCATGCTGCTGGGACTCCTTGTTCTATTCTCGAACTTCGACCTCCCGGAAAGTCTGCCCGGAGCGGCGCTCCTCTTCATTACCCAACCTTATTTCATCAGTCAGACAATCTTCACCTGGCCCAAGGCCATGGCGGCGTTCTTTGTCTATCTGACTTGGAACTCGGCGCGGCGCAGGCATGATCCAAGGATGGTCGGGCTTTGTGCGGCCCTGGCTTATCACTGTCATCCTCAAAGCCTGCCGATAGCCGCCGGTCTGGGCCTCTGGTATGCGATAAGAGCGTGGCGCGACAAGATCGGATACAGGGCCCTGCTTCATTACGCTCTTGCGTTTGGACTCGTGGTCCTCCCCTGGTTCGTTTGGACCCGGCTCATTCTTCAGCTTCCCGATAATATGTTTGCGCAAAACTTTGCCGGAGCTGGCGCCGCCAGTCTACTAACTTCACCCCTTGACTTCATCTGGATGCGGTTGTTCAACCTCACCGTTGCTTTCGTGCCGGTCTTCTTCCTGATCTACCCTTTTAACTTGCGGGTTACAATCGACTATGCGCTCTGCTGTGTGCCCAGCGTGGTAGGAATGTTCGTGGTTGTTCCCGCAATCATCGAGTACGCGCAGCGATGGAAAAACGAACGCATGCTGCTTCTCTATGGCATGCTTCTCCCAGGTCTGGCTGTCATCCTCCTTTTCGGCGTCCAATTCCAACCCGTCCAGCTAGGGTGGCAGCCAATGATGGGCGTCCTTCTCTTCCTTGGCCTTCATTACATGAGGCGCAACTTCTCGCCTTTTACCTACCGCACGCTGATCGTGCTTCAGTTAATTTGTAACCTCACCGTGATCGTCTTGCGGGGTTACCTGGTCGGCGCGCATTTGACTTAGGTGACTGGATGGCTGGCAGGCTCTTATGACCGTTCTCGATGTGCTGCAATCCACCACCGCTTATTTCAAGAAGCGCGAAGTCGAGAGTCCGCGTCTAAACGCCGAGCACTTGCTCGCACACGTGCTCAACCGGAAACGGATCGAGCTCTATCTGGAGTTCGAGCGCGTTTTGACGGAGGAGGAACTGGCGCCGCTGCGCGCACTCGTCCGGCGGCGAGGCCAGGGAGAGCCGTTGCAACATCTGCTTGGCACGGTGGAATTTTGCGGTCGCGTTTTCCTTTGCGATAAACGCGCGCTCGTTCCGCGGCCGGAAACGGAGCACCTCGTTGAATTGCTCAAATCCCGCATCTCGCATCCCGCATCCCGCATCCTCGATGTCGGCACCGGCAGTGGCGTAATCGCGCTTAGCCTGGCGGCGAATTTTCCGGAGGCGGCAGTGGCCGCAACGGATGTTTCTGAGGACGCCCTCGCGCTGGCGCGGGAAAATGCCGAACGGCTAGGCCTAACAAATCGCGTTGAGTTTTTGGCCGGCGACCTGTTGCTATACGTGAATCACCCATACGATCTGATCGTCGCGAACCTTCCTTACGTCGCCACCAGCGACCGGGCGACGCTTTCGCGCGAGGTTCTGCATGATCCCGAGATCGCGCTTTTCGGCGGCGAACGGGGCGACGAAATCGTTCGCAGATTGATCGACGTGGCGCGGACCCATCTCCGCCCGGGCGGAATGTTAGCGCTCGAAATTGGTCTTGGGCAATCCGACGATCTCGCGGCTGTTATGGCCGAAAAAAATTATCACGACATCGCTCAAATACGCGATTATGGCGGAGTAACACGATTCCTCTTCGGAAGGTATGGATAAAATTTTGATTCACGGCGGCCGGCCGCTTTCCGGTTCGATCAAAATCAGCGGATCGAAGAACTCCGCGCTGCCGATTCTCGCGGCGACGTTGCTCACGCGCGAACCGTGCATCCTCCATCGCGTCCCCGACCTGAGCGATACGCATTACATGCTGCAAATCCTGATGCATCTCGGCGCGCAGGTGGAACGCGCCAGCGGCACCGTCACGGTCACAGCGGATAAGATCGAGTCGATCGCGCCGTACGATGTCGTGCGAAAAATGCGCGCGTCGGTTTGCGTGCTCGGGCCGCTCCTCGGGCGGTGCAAGGAAGCGACGGTTTCGCTGCCGGGCGGCTGCGTGATCGGCGACCGGCCGATCGACTTGCACCTGAAAGGTTTCGAAGCGCTGGGTGCCGCGGTGCGTGTTGAGGGCGGCAACGTGAAAGTGTTCGCGCCGAAGTTGGAGGGAGCGGTCATCAATTTGCGAGGCAAGTTCGGTCCAACGGTTCTCGGCACCGACAACGTCATGATGGCCGCGGTGCTCGCGGAAGGGATCACCGTGATCGAGGGAGCCGCGACCGAACCGGAGGTCGTGGACCTGGCGGACTTCCTGAACAAAATGGGGGCGAAGATCGAAGGCGCGGGCACGCGGCGTTTGATCATCGAAGGGGTAAAAGAATTGCACGGTGCCGAGCACGACATCATTCCGGATAGAATCGAAGCGGGGACGTTTCTCGTGGCCGGGGCGATTTGCGGCAAGGGCGTCACAGTGAAGCGCGTGGTGCGCGATCATGTGATCTCGGTCACGGACGCATTGGTTGCCTGCGGTTATCAAATTCAATGGGCGGAAAATTCGATCACGGTCTCGCCCAACGGCGACGTGAAACCGATCGAGCTCGCCACCGAGCCATATCCCGGTTTCCCCACCGACATGCAGGCCCAGATGTGCGCGCTCCTCTCCACCACGGACGGGATTAGTGTGATCACGGAAAATATTTTTCCGCAGCGCTACATGCACGTGGCGGAACTGAAACGGATGGGCGCGCACATGCAGCTCGAGGGAGCGAGCGCCATCATCCAGGGAGTCGATCGGTTGTTCGGCGCGCCGGTGATGGCGAGCGATCTGCGAGCGTCGGCGGCTCTGGTCCTGGCCGGATTAAAGGCAGAGGGCCGGACGGAAGTGAGCCGCGTTTATCACATCGATCGCGGTTACGAACATCTCGATGAGAAACTGAGCGAGCTTGGCGCGCACATCGAGCGAGTGAAGGAATAGACGTTTCGCATTCATTCCTGCTCCTGCTCATGATCTTGATCCTAATCCTCTGGTCGGCGGAAAGATCAGGAGCATGATCAAGATCAGGAGCAGGAGGATTGGATGAATGGGAATGTCAGATCATGGTGCGTCGGCTGTCATCTCAGCGCGTTAGCCGGCTTTGTTATCCCGGCGTTCGGTCACATTCTTGGACCGCTCATCGTCTGGCTGGTCAAGAGGGGTGACGCGCCTGAGATCGACGCGCACGGGAAAGAGGCGCTGAACTTTCAGATCTCGATGCTGATCTACAATGTCGTCGCCGGCATTCTTTGTCTCATTCTTATCGGCTTCGCGCTGCTCGCCGTTCTGCACGTGCTCAACGTCGTCTTTGTTATCATCGCGGCGATTCGCGCGAGCGAAGGGCAACTCTACCGCTATCCGCTTACGCTCCGGCTGATCTCTTAGCTACAATCCCGCGCTTCGCATAGCGAAGCGGCTACAGAAGCCCGCGTAGCGTCGTCATATTCTCGACGTCTTCGGCGAGATCTTTTCCTTTCGGCGTTTCGAGCACTTTCGGGATTTTGCGAAATCGTTTGTCGCGCATGATGAACCGGAATGCTTCCAGACCAATCTTCCCTTTTCCGATGTGTTCGTGCCGGTCCACGCGTGAACCGCGCACCGTTTTGGAATCGTTCAGATGCAAGGCTGCCAGCCGCTCCAGCCCAATGATGCGATCAAACTCGGCAAACATCTTCTTCGTCAACTTCTCCGTGGCAAGATCGTAGCCAGCCTCGAAGACGTGCGCCGTATCGAGGCAAACACAAAGCCGTTCCGGCTCGCGGACGCTGGAAATAATGTGAGCGAGATGCTCGAATCGATCGCCCAGACACGATCCCTGCCCGGCCGTCGTCTCGAGCGCAAGGCGTGTCTTGATCTTCGGCAGCCCGGCGAAAACGTGATCGATCGAGCTGACAATCTTCGCGAGCCCCGCATCTTCGCCGGCGCCAAGATGAGCGCCGGGATGCAGAACGAGAAACGGCAATTCGAGCTGATCGGCGCGCACGAGTTCCTCCGAAAGCGCGCGCAATGAGTTGGCGTGAAATTGCGGATTCGTCGCGGCGAGGTTGATCAGATAATTCGCATGCGCGAACGCCGCGTGAAGCTCGGCGCGCTGCGCGTGGTCGAGAAAGGCAGAAATCTCCTCGCGGAGCAAAGGGCGGGCGAACCATTGCATATTGTTCTTCACGAAAATCTGCATGGCGGTGCATTGGATCGAACGCGATCGCTCGATCGCGCGATGCACTCCGCCGCCGATCGACATGTGGGCGCCGAGGAGAATTTTGGAATGCGGATTGCGGATTGCGGAATGAGTCTCTGACGAACCCGGCTTCTTCGTTCTTCCATTCCGCATTCTGCATTCCCCCTTCCGCATTTTCTAGAATCGCTTCGGGTGCCAGTTCGGTTTCGCGATGCTGCCTTCGCCTTTGTATTCGAAGAGCTTGTACATCGGAGTCAGCACGATGCCGGCGCCCCCGGCATCGATGCGGATATCGAAGTCCAGTTTGTCTTCGAGAAAGTGGATATCGCCGTGCCCAAGCATTCCGAATAATTTCCCGGACACTTTGAAATCGTTCGTGTGGATGACGCCCTCCCTGATGGTGAATGTCGCTTTCGCCTGACGCGCGAGGCTGTAACCGGCGCCGGGAATGATTGTGGAGATGAGGCCCGAGAGCGGACCGAAAATCGGGATCGCGAAGACATCGCCGTCGGTTACTTTCGCGCTTCCGTCGCCCTGCATCGCGCGCGGCTCGCTGCCGATTCCAGTCCACGCATAGGCGCCGCTCAAATGGCCGCGCGCGGTTTCATATTTGAAATAAAGATCGGCGAGCTTCGGAAAGTCGACGCCTTCGAGCGCTACGTTGGCGCGATAACGCTTGTCGTTTTTCTCCAAAGAAATATCCGCCGCGCCGCGGACAGTGCCATTGAAGAGAGTCCCTTCCACCGCACTCAACTCCAGCCGGCCATCGGTAAAGAGGAGGCGTCCGGCGACGCGATCGATCGGGAGCGTCTTGCCGAGGAAGACGTACTCCATGCCGGCGGGCGCATCGACCGTGACTTCGAGGTGATCGTGGGGCCCGCGGAAATGAAGGACGCCGTTGACGGTGACGGTCGGCGGCTGGCGGAACTTGTAGGGAGCGACTTCCTTGAAGAATCTTGGTTCGATCCATTGGATCGCGTCGGTCGGCCGCAAGGTGCTTTTGACGTCTTTGAGCCGCACCTCGTGTTTCACAAAATCATAGGCGAAATTTCCGCTCCCGGCGCCTTCATCGCGGGTCACGTGGAGATTTTGGAAACTGAGCGCGCCTTTATCGAGATGCACGGTGGCGCTGGCCTCGTTCATCCAAACATTCCGGAAACGGGTGCGTTGCGTGGCGATTGCCCCTTGGCCTGTCCAGGTTTCCGGCAGCGGCCCCGGCCCGCGCAAAGCGAGCCGCACCGTCGGCGGGCGGCGCCATTCCCACTCGCCGAGAAAACGGCCGAGCTCGGGTGAAGCAAACGGGCGCAGCACCACGGGATCGATTGCGCTTTCGAGATTAAGACGAAAATCATTCGGGGATTGGAGGAGATCGCCGCGGAGCTCGCCCGATTCATGGCGGACCCGAAGATCGCGCAACATCGCGCGTTCGCCGTCCCACGAAAAGTCCGCGGTCAATTTCAGGAACGGCACCGCCTTGTAGTTGAAGTTTTCGGCGACCGCGCGGCCGATCACACTCAA
Source organism: Verrucomicrobiota bacterium (assembly GCA_041167325.1). GTDB lineage: Bacteria > Verrucomicrobiota > Verrucomicrobiia > Chthoniobacterales > UBA10450 > AV80. Next base: position 27,691 of record JBEEHH010000026.1, read on the forward strand.
CCGCGGCGGCGTCTCACCCAAATTCGCCGAGCCGGAGAGCTCGAGCAGCGGCGGAGAAGTGAACGTGGCGTCGGCGAGGAACTGGCCGTAATCGAACGCTTCCAGAAATCGCTTCGCGTCCAGCGTGCTGCGTCCCTGGAAGTCGGCCTGTTTCGTTTCGCGGCTCCAACTCGCGCGGCCGGCGAAGCTGCCGGCGTTATCGGTCCATTCGCAATGATTAATGCCGAGCGTCTGGTTGGCCCACTCCGCGGCCAGGGAAAAGTTTTTTATCTCGTAGTTGCCGCGCACTAATCGCTCGCCGGTCAAAGTCGCTTCGGCATGCGCAGTCTCGAATTGCGAGAGGTCGCCGGAAAATTTTACCTGGATCGAAGGGGGCTCGCCGGGAAAACTGAAGCGCTGCAATTCTTCCGCCACGCGCTGCACGAGAAGGATCCGTTCGCGCCATTCCTCATCCGAAATTTCGTTCGAAGCCTTGTAATCGTTGCGCTTGATCAGTTGCCCGGTCGCGGAAATGCGGACACCGCAGAAAAAGCCTTCAGCCTGGCTGACGTAAATTTGTTCCGGCGGAAAATAAACATGCGCGCGGAATTGCGTGATCTGAGCTTTCGGCGCGGCGGCGCCACTGCGGGGCGTCGGAATGGTCAGCTCAGCGCCGCGGACGTCGAGCGCGTTGAGGAACGGCTGGTGATGGAGGAGCGCCGCGTAGTTGATGTCGAGCGCGACTTCGCTGATGAGCGCGAGGGTGTTTTCGCGATTCTTGAAATCGTAAATCCGCACGTCCTGCGCGATCAAGCCGCGCACCGGGTCAAGGGTCAGCCGGCGGACTGAAGCTTCGACGCCCCGCTTGTGGAGTTCCTCCACCACCCGGTCGCGCCATTCTTTTCCGAAGCCGCGTTTGGCGAGATACCAGCCGCCCCACGCGAGCGTGAGAATGCCGGCGACAACCGCGAGTCGGAGAAGACGACGCGAACGAGAGAGATGCGCTTTTGATTGGCGCCGATAAAATTGGCGCGCCAGCGAAGGCGGCGTGGGTTCCAGGACTGAAGGCACGGGGAAACGTCCAACGTCCAACGTCCAACGTCCAATGTTTCAACTAATGTAGAGGCGCTTGTGCCAAGCGCCTGTCGTTGTAGTTAGGCGCTTGGCACAAGCGCCTCTACATTTACGCAATGACGGTCTCCGATCTTCCCGCGATCAACGCCTCGCTCAATCTCATCAGCACGATTTTCATTTCGTGCGGTTGGTATTTGATTCGGCGCGGCCATTGGCGGCGTCATGTCGCCTGCATGATTCCGGCGCTGATTTCTTCCACGCTCTTTCTCGTCGGTTACGTGATCTATCACCTGCATGTCGGCGAGCGTTCCACTCATTTCACGGCGACGGGAATTGTGCGCACTCTCTATTTCGCGATGCTCATTTCGCACATACTCCTCGCCTTCACCACGCTGCCGCTCGTCATCCTCACGCTGATCCCGGTTTTCCGGCGCCGGTGGGAACGCCATACGCGGATCGCGCGCTGGACGATGCCGATCTGGCTTTATGTCTCGGTCACGGGCGTGCTGGTTTACTTGATGGTCTACAAATGGTTTCCGCCGCCGAATCTTGCACTCGGCCAGTAGTTGATGTTTGATGGCAATGGCGAGGCCGCGAAACCATGGTGACCATTGCGACATTCAACGAACCCTCGAAGGCGAAGCACTTAAAGAAGCGCCTGCAAGAGGCCGGCCTCAAGGCCGATGTCCATAGCGAAGGACATCTCCGCCAGGTCGCGTTCATGTCGGAGCCACAGGCGAACGCCAAGGTCATGGTGGACGAGGAAGATTTCGTGGCCGCCAACAAATTGATGGTGGAATGGGAAGCGAGCGACCCCGCGATCGGCTCGGCCATCCGCTGCCCGCAATGCAAGTCGCCGCGGATCGAATATCCGCAACTGACGCGGAAGTTCATCACGCCGTGGCTCGCCAGTGTCCTTTTCGCCCTCCGGATTTTCCCCAAGGAATTTTACTGCCAGGATTGCCACTTCACGTGGGGGAAGGACGGCGATCCGCTGCCACGTCCCGCCTCTTGGGAGACTTTTCCCAGGCAGAGCTGAATTGTAGGGCGTTTCTGGGAAACGCCGCACGCGACGACGGGCGCGGCAAACGATTCAGTAATTGATCATCGCGTTGTTCATTCATGAAATGGCTTTTCCTTCTCCTGCTTGCGGTGGTGATCTTCGGCGGGGCCGCGTTCTTTAGTTACGATCTTTTCGTCAAGCCGGAGCGGAAGATCATCGCCGAGAAAAGCGGCGAGATCCCGGTCGAACCGATCCCCGATGTGGGCCTGCCGGAATTCCAGGCGGCGGCCAAGCTGCGCCAGGAAGGCAAGCTCATCGAAGCGCGCGATGCGTTGATGTTGTTCCTGCAAAAATTCCCGAACGGCCTCCACACCGAAGAAGCGAAGGATCTCATCGGGCAGGTGAACACCGAGATGCTGTTCTCCGATTATCGTTCGCCGGAAAAACAGGAATACGTCGTCCGGAGCGGCGACGTCCTCGCGAAGATCGCCGCGAAAATGAAGACCACGCCGGAACTGATCGTGCGGACCAATAATCTGACCAACACGATGCTGCGGGTCGGCCAGCATCTTTTGATTTCGCGTCCGGATTTTTCCATCTTCATCCAGCGGAAAGCGCAGACCATCATTCTCCTCAATCACGGCCAATTCTTTAAGCGTTACCAGGTCAAGACGACGCGGCTCTCGGCCAAGCAGCCGCCGCGCATCACCACCCGCGTCGCGGAAATCCTGGCGTGGAAAAACGGGAAGCGCGTCGGTTTTGGCACCAGGGAATATGCCGGCAGCACGCGCTGGATTCGCCTCGCTCAACCCGGCTACTTTCTCTATGCCGAAGCCGACGCGAATCATAAGGACGCCGCCGGCCAGCCGCCTCCTCCCGGCCTGGGGATGAATGCGTCCGATGCCGAGGAACTGAGCAGCCTTGTAAACAGCAAGACCGCTGTCACGATTACGGACTGAGGTTGAAGCGTTGAAGGGAAGGAATGACGAAAATCGCTGCGCTTACGCTTCAACGATGTAACACTTTATCGCTTTAACGCCCAACCATGGAATCCCATCCTCTGGATTTTGAAAAACCGATCCTGGAGTTGCAGCGGCGCCTCCAGGATTTGAAGAACCATTCCGATCAACACGACCTCGACTTCGATTCGGAAGTCGAAGCGATGGAAAGCAAGATCCGCGAGACCCGCCGCCAGATTTACGACAACCTCACCGCGTGGCAGCGCGTCCAGCTCGCCCGGCACATCAAGCGGCCTTTTGCGCTCGATTACATCGCGCGCTGCTTCACCGATTGGATCGAGCTGCACGGCGATCGCGTCTTCGGCGACGACAAAGCGATGCCGAGCGGCCTCGCGAAGCTAGGATCGCATCGCTGCGTCGTGGTCACGCATCAAAAAGGCCGCGACACGAAAGAAAACGTGATGCGCAATTTCGGCTGCGCGCACCCCGAGGGATATCGCAAGGCGCTGCGCCTGATGCGGCTTGCTGAAAAATTTGGGTTGCCGGTTATTTCGTTGATCGATACGCCGGGCGCGTTTCCCGGCATCGGCTCGGAAGAGCGTCACATATCGGAAGCGATCGCGGTGAATTTGCGCGAGATGATGAATCTGCGGGTTCCGACTGTGGCGGTGGTCATCGGCGAAGGCGGCTCTGGAGGCGCGCTCGGCATCGGCGTCGCGGATCGAGTCCTCATTCTCGAGAACGCCTATTATTCCGTCATTAGTCCCGAGGCGTGTTCCGCGATTTTGTGGAAGGACCGGCGGCATGCGGCGGAAGCGGCTGAAGCGTTAAAGCTAACCGCGCAAGACCTGATGGGCCTCGGGGTGGTGGATGAAATCGTGCCGGAACCGGAAGGCGGCGCGCATCGCGATCACGATCTGGCCGCGGCAAATCTTGGAACCGCCCTGCGGCAAAATCTCGAGCGAATCTCAGCCATCCCGATCGAAGAGCTGCTGCAAAACCGGTACGATAAATTCCGGAAGCTCGGAAAATTTACCGAAGAAGTGAGCGCGGCCGTTTCAAACGGCTCCGGCTCGACGGAATCGCCCGCTCCCGAAAATTAGGCGGCGAACAAACCCGCGCGCGCGAGTAATCGTGCCACGGCGTGACGACGCTTCGCCGGCATGACGACCTTTGCGGCCGGCGGCGGTGGTGGCGGGAAAAGAAAACGCAACGCCGGATCGACGCGCGCGGCCCATGCGCCTTCGCTGTGATCGGCGCCTTCAATTTCGAGGTACTGCAGATCGTCGTGCAAGCGCCAGCCCTTCTCGATGAGGCGATCGCGCAGGGCACGGCCTCGTTCCCAACCGGGCTCGTTCGTCCCGGTATCGAGCCAGATTTTCAGCGGCGGCCGGGAGGTTTCGTCAATGGCCTCCACGATTTTGTAAATGGCGCAATCGTCCCACCAGATCGAGGGCGACATGACCGCGAGCCGCGTGAAGTAATTCGGAAACCAAAGGCCGAGCGCCAGGGTCGCGAGTCCGCCGAGTGACGAGCCGCCGAGACCGGTGAACTCCGCTTCCCGTTTCGTCCGATATTTCCGATCGATGAACGGCTTCAGTTCCTCGGTCAAAAAACGCCCGTAACTGCGGAGCTGTCCTTTGCTCCGCTTCCTCTTTGGGGGATCGATCGGGGCGGGCGTCGGCGCGTACTCATGGATGCGATTCTCGCCGGTGTTCGCGATGGCGACGATGATCAACGGCTCCATCAATTTGTTGCGGATCAACTGCTGCGCCGTTTCGTCAACGCCCCATTCCACGCCGGCGAAGGAAGTGGCTGCGTCGAAGACGTTCTGGCCATCGTGGAGGTAAAGCACCGGGTATTTTCTTGTCGAGAAGCGCCGATAACCGGGCGGAAGATAAACAAGAACATCGCGGCGGTTCCTGAGGATCTTCGAGGGGAAAGCGCGGTGCTTCTGGATGTTTCCGGTCAACGTGGTCGGCGGCATGAAAGCGAAACGCATCGCGCGTCATTCCGGACTTGTCGAGATTTCTCTTCCTGTTTGCCTTTCGGCCGGTGGCGCTTTAGGAAAAGATTCCCGCCGGCACCTCTGTCCGGGAGAGCTTAATGAACGAACGCTATATCAAATGGTGGACGCCCCACATGAGCCGCGAATTCGAGATGCTGGCGTTTGGCAACGGCGGCGGTATTCCGCTCATTCTTTTTCCGACTTCGTTCGGGCGTTACTCGCAGACCAAGGATTTCGGATTGACCGACGCCATCTCCGGCTTCGTCGATAGCGGCAAGATCACCATTTATTGCCCGGACTCAGCGGACCTCGACAGCTTCTACAACAAAGCGATTCATCCGGCCGATCGCATTCGTACTCACATGGCCTTCGAAAATGTGATCGTGCACGACGTTTTCGATCTGGCGCGGCGCGAATGTTCCGCGCAACGTGTTGCGGTCTGCGGGGCGAGCCTCGGCGCCTATCACGCCGCGAACATCGCGTTCCGGCATCCCGACGCCGTCAGCCATCTCATCAGTCTGAGCGGCGCGTTCGACATCAGCGATTTCTTCGATGGCTATCACGACGACAACATTTATTTCAACAGCCCCTACGAATATTTGCCGAACATTTCCGATCCGTGGAAATTCAACCACATGGGCATCATTCTCGGCACTGGCGAATGGGACAACACGCGGCATGAAACCTATCGCTTGTCGGAAATGCTGAACAACAAAGGCATCCGGCATTGGCTCGACGACGGAAGGTGGCGGGGCCACGATTGGAATTACTGGCGCGACATGCTGCCGCAGTATCTGGCGAAAATCTGACAACACGCTTATGAAAAAAATCGGAATCCTCTTCGGCCAGGAGGGCAGCTTTCCTCCGGCGTTCGTCGATCGCGTGAACATGAAAACCGGCGGGAAAGATATCCAGGCCGAGTTTGTCCGGATCGACAAAGTCGTTCAGGGCGAACCGTGCGGCTACGACGTGATCATCGACCGCATCTCGCAGGACGTTCCCTTCTATCGCGCCTTTTTGAAAAACGCGGCGCTGACCGGAACGGCGGTTGTGAACAACCCGTTTTGGTGGAGCGCCGACGAAAAGTTTTTCAACAACGCTCTCGCGACGAAGATCGATGTCGCGGTTCCGAAGACGGTGCTGCTGCCTTCCCACACGCCGCCGCCGGACACGAACGACAATTCCTTTCGCAATCTCGGTTACCCGCTGGATTGGGAAGGAATCTTCAGCTACGTCGGCTGGCCCGCGTTTTTCAAACCGTTCGCGGGCGGCGGCTGGAAGAACGTCTATCGGCTGCATAACTCGGAGGAATTTTTCCGGGCCTACAGCGAAACCGGCCAGCTCGTGATGATGTTGCAGGAGGAAGTGAAGTTCGACATGTACTTCCGTTGCTACTCGATCGATCAGCGGAATGTGCGAATCATGCCGTACGAGCCGCGGCATCCATATCATTTGCGTTACCAGACGGAGTGGCAGACGCCGAAGGAGATTCTCGCAAAGGTCGAGGAAGGCGTGCTGCGGCTAAACCAGTATCTCGGCTACGATTTGAACACGGTGGAATTCGCGATTCGCGACGGCGTGCCGCTCGCGATCGATTTCTGCAACCCCGCGCCCGATGCGGAAGTGAACAGTGTCGGCCAGGCTAATTTCGAGTGGGTGGTCGAAGCGGTTTCCGACATGGCGATTCGCAAAGCGCGCGAGCATATGCCGGGTCGCGACAATTTGAGCTGGGGCAAGTTCCTCCAGGCCGCGGTAACGAAACGCGAGCTGAGCGAGCTGGCCTAGCGGTTGTGGCCGCCTCCCAACTTTGTTGGTTTGAGGTTCGTCGGCCTCGTTGCGGTGGATTTGGCGAGCGTTGCCTCTAATTTCTTTAGCGGTTGCACTTCGAGTGCAATTCATAAGCCCGCGGCATATCCCGATTAATCGAGACGTATTCGCGAACCATAGCTTGGACCTTGGAGCTCGGCTTTCGGGTTAGCCTGATGACAGCATCAGCGTGTTGCATAAAAGTGAATCAATGGACAAGGCGACGATCGCGGACGTGCTCGAGAAGATCGCGACATTGCTCGAACTGAAGGGCGAGAACCCTTTCAAGGTCCGAGCGTATACCAACGCCGCCCGCTCCCTCGAAACCTGGGGCGGCAACATTTCCGATCTGCGCGATGAAGAGACGCTGGAAAAAATTCCCGGCATCGGAAAGGCGATCGCGGCGAAGATCAAAGAGCTGGTCGAAACGGGCGGTCTGAAGTTTTTCGAAGATCTGCGCTCGGAATTTCCCGCGGAAATTCTCGAGCTCTTCACGCTCCCCGGTCTCGGCGCGAAAAAAATCAAGGCGCTCTACGACCAGCTTCAGGTCAGCTCGATCGCGCAGCTCCAGGAAGCCTGCACGGCGGGGCGCGTCGCCGAGCTGCCTGGGTTTGGAAAGACGACACAGGAAAAACTTTGCCGCGCGATTGAAGATCGCACGAAGCACGCGGGATCGTTTCAGCTCGGCACAATTGCAGCGGAAGCGGAGACGTTGCAGAACGATCTGCGCGCGCACCCCGACGCGCTCCATGTCTGCATTGCCGGCAGTTACCGGCGCAAGAAAGAGATCGTGCGCGATCTCGACTTCATCGTCGCGACCTTGGCGCCCGCGGAAATCTCCGCTGCTTTCATTGGGCATCCACTGGTCGAATCCGTTATCGCGCAGGGGCCGACCAAATCGAGCGTGCGTTTGCGCTCGGGAATTCAATGCGACCTGCGCGTGGTCAGCTCCGCGGAGTATCCGTTCGCGCTCAATTATTTTACCGGGAGCAAGGAGCACAACATCGTGATGCGAAATCGCGCCCTGCAACGCGGCTGGACGCTGAACGAATACCGGCTCGGTGACGCGCCAGTTGATCCTGCCGCAAGAAAGAAGAAGTCCGCGTTGAAGGTTCCTGCAATCCGCGAGGAAGCGGATTTGTACCGCGCGCTCGAGCTTGACTACATCCCGCCGGAGCTGCGGGAGAACTGCGGTGAATTCGAAGCGGCTTCTGCTGGAACGCTGCCTCGGTTGATCGAGGCGGAAAATTTGCGCGGCACTTTCCATTGCCACACCACCGCGAGCGACGGCCACAATTCATTGGAAGAAATGGCGGCAGCGGCGCAGGCGCTTGGTCTCCAATATCTGGGCATTGCCGAACACAGCCGCAGCTCGATCCAGGCGCATGGGCTCGATGTCGCGCGTTTGCGTGTGCAGGTCGCGATGATCCGAAAGCTCAATCGTGAATTCGAAAACTTCCGCCTCTTCGCCGGCGTCGAGTGCGACATTCTTCGCGACGGCTCGCTCGATTTTCCCGACGACGTCCTGGCCGAGCTCGATTACGTCGTGGCGTCGGTCCATTCTGCTTTCACGCTTTCGGAAGCGGAAATGACGCGCCGGGTGATTCGCGCGATGAGCAATCCGTTGGTCACGATGCTCGCGCATCCCACGGGACGGCTGCTTTTGAAACGCGATCCTTACGCGATCGACATTCCCGCGATCATCGAAGCCGCGGCGGACACCGGTACCTGGATCGAGATCAATGCCGCGCCGAAGCGGCTCGATCTCGATTGGCGATGGTGGCCGCTCGCGAAAGAAAAAGGAGTGAAGTGCGTGATCAATCCCGATGCGCACCGGATCGAACGGCTCCAGGAATTGTGGTTCGGCATCGGCGTCGCGCGCAAGGGATGGCTAACGAAAGCGGACGTGATGAATTGTCTGCCGTTGGGGAAAATCGAGGCAGAGCTGGGGAAAAAGGGGGCAGTAAAATAAGGCGTCGCGAGGCAATCTGTCATCCCGAGCCGCGCAGACGGCGAGGGACCTCACAACTGCATCGCAGATTAGCTTGCGCCTTCACAACGTCCCACTCATAGCGGATGTGCCTTTGGCGCAAGCAAACGGGAGAGCGCTTGCGAGGTCCCTCGCCGTCTGCGCGGCTCGGGATGACACGCGGCCGCGTCACAACCGATCGCTTGCTAGGCGGTTTGTTCCCGCTGCGGCATGAACATCGTCAGGCATTTGCATGCGCCGCCGGCTTTGAGGAATTCCGTCATCGGCAATTCGTGACAGGTGTAGCCGCGATCGCGCAAGGTGGCGACGAGTTTTGGCGCGCCCTCGGGCAAAACGATGTCGCGATCGAGCACCACGGCGTTGCAGGAAAAATGCGCGGCCTCGTCGGGGGCCACGTCGATCAAATCACGGAGATGATCGCGAATTGTGCGCTGCCCATATTCGTCGAAGGCCTCGGGAAACCAGATCGCACCGCCGTCCGGCAACGGACAGAAGCAGGTATCGATATGATAAAAGCGCGGATCGACCAGCTCGACCGAGATAACCAGACAACCCAGGATATCGGCGACGGCGCGATGCGAATTGATATCGGAACGGAATTTGTAGCCGCAGAAAAGCACGTCGCCGCCAAAGAGCGCGTCCCCTTCCCCTTCGAAATACAATTCCTTCGGCAGCCAGACAATTTCGTAACCGTGCTCCTCCATCCAACGCGCGAAATGCGGCGCTTCGCCCGCGCGTTCGGGGTGCCGAAAATTGCTGGGGATAAAGCGGCGTCCGACCGTTAGGCCGGCGTTGGCGGTAAAAACCATGTCGGGAAGTTTCGGCCGCGGCGGGACCAGCTCGATTTTGCAATCCAGCTTCGAAAGCGTTTCGAACAGTCCTTTCCACTGCGCCTGGACGAGCGGAGTATCGGCGCCGCGCGCGCGGCTCATCCACGGATTGATCTCGTATTCGATGCCGTAATAATCCGGCGGGCAAAGCAAAAGCTGACGCATACAAAACTCAAATCAGCGCGGGAAACTACCGATCGGCGCGCGCGACAAAAATGGGACACAGGCATTTGCCTGTGCGGCCAGCGGACATTTTGTCCGCTGTTTTCCAATGCAGCGGAATGCAATTCCGCTGGCCGCACAGACCGAAAGTCTGTGTTCCGACGGATTGTAAAGCAGTTGGCGCATACCGGAAACGAGTTACCGCGAAAGCGTGGCGGTCAGCTCGCGCAGGAATGGCTCGAGGTCCGAGACGAGACCGAGCGATTGGAACAATCCGCGATCCGTCAGCTTGCTGACCGCGGCCGGATTCACATCCACGCACAGTGTTTTCACCGTGGCCGGGAGCAAATTCGCGACCGCCATCGAGTGCAGCATCGTACCCATCATCAGCGCGGTGGTGACGCCGGTGATTTTTTCGCGCATCGCGTCCTGGGCGGCAAGCGTATCAGTGATGACTTCCGGCAGCGGGCCGTCATCGCGGATCGAGCCGGCCAGAACAAACTCGACGCCATGCCGCACGCACGCGGCCATGATCCCGCTCTTGAGCGCACCGGTTTCGACTGCGCGCGAAATGCTGCCTGCTTCGCGGATGATGTTGATGGCGCGCATCTGGTTTTCGTGGCCGCGCTCCGCGAGCGAACCGCGCTCCAGATTAATTCCAACCGAGGTGCCGAAGAGCGCGTTCTCGATGTCGTGCAGGGCGATGGCGTTGCCGCCAAAGAAGAGATCGACGTAACCGAGCTCGATCAGCTTCTCCAAGTGCGGGACCGCGCCGGAATGCACCACGGCCGGACCGGCCACGACCAGAATCTTGCCGCCTTCTTCGCGCGCGCGTCTGAGCTCCGCCGCCATTTCGCGGATCACTCCGCTTTTCGGCTTTTCGAGCGAGATGTTCGTCGACATGAATTCAAACACGTCGGTCCGGGATGTGGAACGCTGAACCGGCACCACCCTGATTCCCTGGTGACCGATCACGATTTCCATTCCGCGACTTACCTCGTGGAATTTCCGCGCGGTCGCGCGGCGGTCACTGCGATCGACCACGACCGCGCAATCCATCAGCGCGGGATGAACTTCGATCTCCGCGCCATCGAGGGTAACAAACGTTTGCTGGTTGGTGGTGACGTAGAAATCTTTGGGAAACACGCCATCGGCTGGGGCCGGGGCCAATTGCACATCCGCTTTTTCGATCACTTCGGCGCCGTGCTGGCGCAAACGGAGGACGATGTCATCCAGCGTCTCGTGCGTCGGCGCGGAGACCTCGATTCGCGCGTAACTTTGATCGAAGCGGTTCTGCCCGATCTTGATTTCGCCGATCTTGAAATCGCCGCCTTGCGTCAAGATTTGATCGAGCACCTTGGGCAAGATGAGCGAATCGATAATGTGTCCGCGGAGGACGACGGTTTCGGAGAACATCGAGCGGAACCTAACGCAGCCCCGACGTGCCGCCAAACTCTGTGACCTTTGGGTCCCCTGTGCGAGAATGAGGAAATGCACGAGCAACTGCCCGCAGTCATCGCCAAAATCTCGCGGATGCTCGCGGTGAAGCCGGAGTATTTCGTGACGCATCCGTCGGAGCTTCGCGTCGTCCGCGCGCTTTCCGATGGCGAGCTGCGAGACATCGCCCGCCAACACGGCTGGCGTTTCGTGCGCCGCGTCGGTGGACGCCAGGTCGAATTCTACAACGACGCCGGCGTGTCCTATCGGCCGCTGTAGGATTATTGCTGCGCGCCGCTGGAGAAAAATCCGGTGAGCGGACTCGTGGCGGACGCCGTCGATTTCGACTCAGCCAACCCAATCTCGCGCGCTTCGCGTCCGGCTTCGATGGCCTGGCGAAAGGCCCGCGCCATTCGGCTCGGATCAGATGCGATCGCGATCGCCGTGTTAACGAGGACTGCGTCAGCGCCCATCTCCATCGCTTCGGCGGCCTGGCTCGGCGCCCCCAATCCCGCATCCACGACGACCGGCACCGTCGCCTGCTCGATGATGATTTCGATCATCGCGCGTGTTTCGATTCCGCGATTGCTGCCGATCGGAGAGCCGAGTGGCATCACCGTCGCTGTGCCGACATCCTGCAAACGTTTCGCCAGAACCGGATCGGCGTTGATGTAGGGCAGGACGACGAATCCTTCCTTCACCAGAATTTCCGCGGCCGCCAAAGTCTCGACCGGATCGGGCAACAGATACCGGGCGTCGGGGTGGATCTCGAGTTTAACCCAGTTCGGTAATCCCGCGGCCACTGCGAGCCGCGCCAGCCGCACTGCTTCAGCCGCGTTGCGCGCGCCGCTCGTATTCGGAAGAAGGAGAAAGCGCTTTGGATCGATGAAATCGAGAATGTTCGCGAAGGGGTCGTGTTTTCCGGAAAGATCGGCGCGACGGAGAGCGACCGTGACGATCTCCGTTCCGCTGGCGACGAGCGCGTCGCGCATCAGTTCGTTCGAGCCAAACTTGCCGGTGCCGACAAGCAACCGCGAGGTGAACTCGCGATCGGCAATCTTCAGCTTCGAAGGTTTGTCGGACATCGGTGGCAAGGTAACACAATATTGTCCGCTCGAAATCGTGGAACGCAGTGTCATCCCGAGCCGCGCAGACGGCGAGGGACCTCACAACTGCAATGCAGATTAGCTCGCGCCTCGACAGCGTCGCATTTTCGGCGACCCCATCTTTGCGCAAGCTAGCAGGCGACCAATTGGTGGGGTCTTTCGCCGTCTTCGCGGCTCGGGATGACCCGGCAGATTTGTCGCTTGTACATCGAACGCTCTTATTCCAATTTGTTTCGTGACCTCGTTCGATCTGCGCCATGGCGATTGTCTCAAAGGGATGGCGAAGACTGGGGACGGAACAATTGATCTCGTTGTCACTTCGCCGCCCTATAACCTGGGCATTGCCTACAGTCGTTACTCAGATCGACAGGACCGCGCGGGTTATCTCGAATGGTGCCATGAATGGCTAACGCAGATTCGGCGTTTACTGAAACCCGGCGGATCTCTCTTCCTCAACCTGGGCGCCTCACCCTCAAATCCGATGTTGCCGCACGAGCTGGTTCTTTGCGTACGCGATCTCTTCGTGCTCCAAAATACGATCCACTGGATCAAAGCGATCTCGATTGAAAGCGAGGCGGGCGAGATCGCTTCGCGCGGACACTTCAAGCCGATCAGTTCGCCGCGATATCTGAACGATTGCCACGAATACATTTTCCATCTGACGCCGGAGGGAAGAACTCCGATCGATCGTCTCGCGCTTGGCGTGCCTTACGCTGACAAGAGCAATATTGCGCGTTGGGGTCACACTCGCGGGAAGGATCGGCGCTGCCGCGGAAACACCTGGTTCATTCCTTATGAAACAATCCAGCGCCGGAAAAAGGAACGGCCGCATCCGGCAACGTTCCCGATCAAGCTGGCCGAGAACTGCATTCGGCTTCACGGAATCGGCGACGATCTTGTGATGCTCGATCCATTTCTAGGCATTGGGAACTCGGCGGTCGCTGCGCAGCGTTGCGGCGTAAAGAACTTCATCGGGTTTGAGATCGACGAAAATTATCTCGCGGAGGCAAAGCGGCGTCTTCTGTAGCCGCTTCGCTATGCGAAGCGCGAGAGCGGCGTGGATTCGGTTGGCGCCTGAACTGTGAGGAAGCCGCCCCAACGCTTCGCACAGCGAAGCGGCTACAGAAGAGTGTCTGTCCGCGTCAGTGGCGGCTTCGGCACCTGAAATTTCTCGAGCGGCTTCACCAGATTCCCGGGCAGCGGGCGGACGCGGTCGAAGATGCGTTCGGCGATCGGCTTCGCCACGAGATAACCGGCGGCGAACATTTCCATCCGCGCGTCGAGGTTATCGATGTAATTGAGCGCCATCGCTTCGGGCGTCTTCGGGCTGACAGGCGAGCCGAATTGCGGTTCGCCATGATGCGCGCCGATCAAATGCAGCAGATGCATCCGGACATCTTCGGATGCCGGCAGCAACGCGCTCCACGCACTCGTGTTCTCCTGCGTCTGCACTTTGCGCCAGAGCGAATTGACCAACTCCAGCCCGATCGAAATGTGGCCCATCAATTCGCCGCGCTCGTCGTAGCCCATCGTGAAGCCGGTCTCGGGCAAATGGTTTTCCCAAAGTTTTCCGGCATCGTGAAACAAAACCCCGGCCACGAGAAGATCGAGGTTCAATTGCGGGTAAAGCGGCGCGATCTCCATCGCCACCCGCATCATTTGCGCGACGTGCTCGACGAGTCCGCCCCGGCGCGCGTGATGATACGAACGCGCTCCGGCGGTTCGCCGGAAACGGTCGCCATGTTCCTCGAGGAATGCTTCGCCCAACGCGCGCAGGCGTGGATCGCCGAGAGAGCGCGTCCGTTCCCCGATGTAATTCCAGTCCGCCAATTGCCTCGCGCGCAGATCTGGCGGTCCCTGCAAAAGCTCGGAGCGTTCCTGGCCGTTGAGATGCCGCACTCTCCAGCTTCGGGCATCGAGTCCGAATTGCTGATGCTGCACGAACTCGCCGCTCAGCTCGATGAAATCGGAGGCCTTGAGAGTTCCACACGCTTTGAATTCCGGGTGATCGCTCCAGACCCGCAGCGTCATTCGATCGCAGGCGTCGGCCAGGGCGAGCTCGCAATACGGCTTTTGTTCGCGCGTGACTTTCGACGCGACGCCTTCCACCTGAACGTGGACGCGCGCTTCCATGGCAGCGCCGTTCTGGGCATGGCGGCGGATTTCACTCAAGGTCAGTAGTTCCATCAAAGGAAACTTAACGCGTGGTTCGGAACCGTCAGCATCAGATTTACTCCGGCCCAACGGAAACTATTGCGCCTAGGAACAACTTCAGGTTTAACAGCGCCATGGCGTCGCCGGGCTTCCTCTCGGAACTTAAGCGGCGCAACGTTTACAAAGTTGCGGTCGCCTACGTGGTCGTCGCCTGGCTGCTGATCCAAGCCGGTTCCATTCTGTTCCCCACTTTCGATGCGCCAGCGTGGGCCATGAAGATCCTCGTTGTCCTCCTCGTGCTCGGGTTCGCGCCGGTGGTGATCGCTGCCTGGGCGTTCGAGATTACTCCGGAAGGAATCAAACGTGAATCGGAGGTCGACCCTGACCGGTCGATCAAGCATCACACCGGGCGCAAGATTATCGCAGGCACGGTGATCGTTGCCGTCATCGCCGCGGCGCTCCTGGCATTTCAGTTGATTCGCCGCCCGCCGGCGCTCGGCAACGAACCGAGCGGATCGATCCTGCCGATGGTGGAAAAAAGCGTTGCGGTCCTGCCCTTTCAGAACCTGAGCAGCGACAAAGAGAACGCCTACTTCACCGACGGTGTGCACGACGAAACCCTAAGCCACTTGGCGCGGATTGCGGACCTGAAAGTAATTAGCCGCACCTCGGTCATGCATTACAAGAGCGATGCTCTGCGCAATCTGCGCGAGATCGGCCAGCAGCTCGGCGTGGCTCATCTCCTGGAAGGGAGCGTGCAACGCTCGGGCAACAAGGTGCGCGTGATCGCCCAACTCATCGACTCACGCAACGACGCGCATCTGTGGGCCCAAACCTACGATCGCGATCTAGCCGATGTCTTCGCCATCCAGAGCGAAATCGCCAAGGCCATCGCTGACCAGTTGCAGGCGAAGCTCTCGCCGAGCGAGAAGAAAGCCGTTGAGCAGCCGCCCACCACTAATCTGGCGGCTTTCGACCTTTACAGCCGGGCGAAGTCACTTCTCCTGACGGCAAATTTCAGCGCGACGACCGATCCTGACCGGCTGAAGGCAGTTGAACTGCTGGATGAAGCGGTGAAACGCGATCCCTCCTTTTTCGACGCTTACTGCCAACTCGTCTATGCGCACGGATACCTTTACGCAACAAGGGGGGCTGATCACACGCCCGCCCGGCTCGCCCTGGCTGAAGCTGCGATGCAAGCCGCGACACGGCTGCGACCGGATGCTGCCGAAACGCATTCGGCGCGCGCGCAGTATCTTTACTTCGGGCTGCGGGACTATCCCGGCGCCCTCGCCGAATTGGAGATCGCGCGGCGAGCACTACCCAATGATCCGCGTCTCTTCGAATGGACCGGTTACATTCTGCGTCGGCGTGGCCAGCAGGAGGAAGGGCTGCGAAATTTGGAGAGCGCGCTTAAGCTGGACCCGCGCAATTTTTATACTCTGCAACAGATCGCCCTCAGTTACCAACTCCTGGGGCGTTATGCCGAGGCGATCGCTGCGCTGGATCGCGCGTTAGCGATCGTGCCCGACAACGCCGACACGCGGGCCAATCGTGCGGAATGGTACGTCCTCTGGAAAGCGGACACCCGTCCGCTGCGCCAAACGATTGATGCAATCCTTGCGCCAGGACCGAGCGCCATCGCGAGCCCCGCGGATATCTGGTTCTTTTGCGCTCTGGCCGAACGCGACCCGGCTGCGGTCGAACGAGCGCTCGTCGCGTTGGGCGACAATCGATGCTGGAACGAAGGGGTGATTTCTTTGAGTCGTAGCTTTGGTGAAGGTCTGCTGGCGCGTATGACCAAGGATGAGGCAAAAGCGCGCACTGCGTTTGAAGCGGCTCGCGCCCAGCAGGAGGAGATCGTGCAGGCGCAACCGGACTATGGCCCGGCCCTCTGCGTCCTCGGCTTAATCGACGCTGCTCTTGGGCGGAGAGACCTGGCCCTAGACGAAGGCCGTCGGGCGATCGCGCTCACGCCGCTGGAAAAAGATGTCAATAACGGCAGCCGCGTCCTTCAATATTTCGCGATCACGGCAGCTTGGGCCGGCGAAAAGGAGCTTGCTTTGCAGCAACTGGAAGCTGGACTGCGTGCTCCCGCCGCATCGCGAATGCTAAGCTACGGCGCTTTAAAACTGCTCCCGGTCTGGGATCCGCTCCGCGGCGATCCGCGCTTCGAAAAAATCATCGCCTCGCTCGCGCCGAAGGACGCGAAGTAGCCAGACTATTTCGCAGCCTCGATCGCGCCGCACGCGATACGCGCGCCGGAGTTGCCGGAAGGATCCGTTTTCAGGTCATCGTCTTTTTCGTGAACGACGACCGACTTGCCGATGATCGAATCCGCGCCGCTCAAGCTCATCTTGCCTTTCCAATCGAGATGCGCCTTGCCGGAAGCATCCGCCTCCAGATTGCCGAGGTCGCCAATGTGGCGTTCGGGCGGCATCGTCGGACCACCGTGATGTTGATGCGTCGGATTGAAATGGGCGCCGGCCGAGGCCGCGTCGGGCGCGGAGCAATCGCCTTTTTCATGGAGGTGAAATCCATGTTTGCCCGGTTTTAGTCCAGTGATGTCGGCAACAACCTGCACGTCATCGCCCGTTTTCGTGAACGTGACCGTGCCCGTGACCTGGCTGCCTGATTTCGACTCCAGCTTGGCCGTCGCCTTTGTCGCGTCCTGCGCGTGCGCAACGACCGCAAGGGCGCACAGCATTCCCAGCGAAATAATTATCGTTTTCATGGCCCCAAACGTACCGCCAGGGAGGGCGAAATGAAACCAATTAATCAATGAGCCGTTCGCGCCTTTGGTAGCCGTCACCCTGTGCGCGACGTTGGCATCGAGGCCGATACTCTCGCGCTTCGCATAGCGAAGTGGCTACAGAAGAGGCTCAATCAATTAAGCGCTGCTCGATCCCGGAGTAGGCATCGATGCGCCGATCGCGCAGGAACGGCCAATGCGTTCGGTGCTCGTCCACCCGCTGCCACTCGATCTCGGCGATGATGATCTCTTCGCGATCGGCGCTCGCCTGCGCGATGATCTCGCCGCTCGGTGCGACTACGAAACTCCGGCCCCAAAATTCAATTCCATCTCCGCCGGCCGGCGCTTCGTGGCCGACGCGATTGATCGCGGCAACATAGCAGCCGTTCGCGATGGCGTGGCTGCGTTGCATGGTTTCCCACGCGGAGTATTGCGCCGCGCCATACTTGTCCTTCTCGCGCGGATGCCATCCGATCGCGGTCGGGTAAAATAGAATCTGCGCGCCGCGCAACGCCGTCAGCCGCGCGGCTTCGGGATACCACTGGTCCCAGCAGATGCAGACGCCGATTTTTCCATGCGCCGTTGGCCACGCCTGAAAACCGAGATCGCCCGGCGCGAAGTAAAACTTTTCGTAGTACGACGGATCGTCGGGAATGTGCATCTTGCGATACTTCCCGAGGTATTGACCATCCGCGTCGATGATCGCCGCGGTGTTGTGATAAACGCCCGCCGCCCGCTTCTCGAAGAGCGAAGCGATGATAACCGCGCCGGTTTCCCGCGCGATTGTCTCCAATTCAGTCGTGGTGGGTCCCGGAATTTCCTCAGCGAGCGCGAAGTTCGCGTGGTCTTCTGCCTGGCAAAAATATTGCGAGCGAAACAGTTCCGGCAGGCAAACAATCTGCGCGCCTTGCTGGGCCGCGTCCCGAATCCGCGCGATCGCTTTCGCCAGGTTTGCAGCGGGATCGGTCCCGCATTGCATCTGCACCAGGGCGACCTTTGTCATTCCCGACAAGAGGCTGCGCTACTTCACCGAATCAGCCGGCACGATCTTGATGCTCTCGACGTTCATCCGCTTTTCCGGCCTATCGCCTGGCAGTGTTTTCGTCGTCGCGATCTTCTCAAGAACGTCATCGCCTTTGATGAGCTTGCCGAAAGTGGTGTATTGGCCGTCGAGAAACTTCGGCGCGCCGTGACAGATGAAAAACTGGCTGCCGGCGGAATTCGGATCCTGCGATCGCGCCATCGAAAGCACGCCGCGCTCATGCGACTTCTTGCTGAACTCCGCGTCGATCTTGTACCCCGGATCGCCGGTACCCCAGCGGGCTTGTTTGCTCTCGTCTTTCGTCAGCGGATCGCCGCCCTGGATCATGAATCCCTTGATGACGCGGTGGAAAGCGGTCCCATCGTAGAATCCGGATTTCGCCAGCTTTTTAAAATTTTCGACGGTTTTTGGGGCCACGTCCGGCCAGAACTCGGCGACCATTTCGCCTTCGCTGGTTTTAATCACTGCGACTTCTTTTGGTTCACTCATGGTGGCGGGTTCTTTCTTAACGTCTTTCTTCTCGTCTTTTTTTTCCTCGCTGCGAATGGGCGTGGCGACGACCGCCAATCCCAGCACGCAGCAAAGCAATGTCAGTTTCATGCGGTGACGCTAGCGTTCAACGCAACGCCTTCAACTGCACACTTCATTCGTCTGCCAAGCCGTAGCCTTGGGCGAAGGCTGGTCATTTCCCGTGATATTCCTGCAGCGTTTTCACGTGCAGGCTGCTGCGCTGCAAGGAACGAATCCCATTCGCGCTCGCCTGCGCCGCGCGAATCGTCGTCATGATCGGGATCTTCTGCGCGAGCGAGGTGTTGCGGATCAAGACCTCGTGCTCGCGCGGCGTCTTTCCGCTCGGCGTGTTGATAATGAAATCGACCTCGCCGTTTTTCACGCGATCCAACACATTCGGGCGTCCTCCCCCGATCTTGAACACTTTCGTCACCGGAACCCCCGCCTTCTTCAGCGCCTTGGCAGTTCCGCTTGTGGCGATGATTCCAAACCCGAGGCTCACAAAATCGCGAGCGACCGGGACGATTCCGTCCTTGTCGCTGTCCTTCACGCTGATAAAAACATTACCGCCCTTGGGTAACGGCGGCGGCGCGGCCATCTGCGATTTCGCGTAGGCGAGCCCGAGATCGCTGTCGATTCCCATCACCTCGCCGGTCGATTTCATCTCCGGCCCGAGCGCGATTTCGGTTCCCTGGTAACGCAGGAAGGGGAAGACGGCTTCCTTCACCGAAAAATGTTTCGGCACGATCTCCTCGGTGAACTTCAGCTCGGCCAGCGTTTTGCCGGTCATGACTTTCGCAGCCAATTTCGCCAGCGGAACTCCAATCGCCTTGCTCACGAACGGCACCGTGCGCGACGCGCGCGGATTGACTTCGAGTACGTAAACGTCCACGCCTTTGACGGCGAACTGCACATTCATCAGGCCGCGGACCTCCAGTTCGCGCGCCATCGCTTTCGTCGCGGTGCGGATCTCATCCAGAACGGCGGTGGGCAATGAGAAGGTCGGAATCACGCAGGCGCTGTCGCCGCTGTGAATACCCGCCTGCTCGATGTGCTCCATGATCGCGCCGATCACGCTTGTCTCGCCGTCGGCAATGCAATCGACATCGACTTCGATCGCGTCTTCGAGGAAACGATCCACCAGGACCGGACGTTCGGGGCTGACTTCGATCGCGCTTTGCATGTAACGGCGCAAATCGTCGTCGTTATAAACGAGTTCCATGGCCCGCCCGCCCAGGACGAACGATGGCCTAACGAGAACTGGATAACCGATCCGGTCCGCGATCGTGATCGCTTCATCGGCGCTCACGGCCGAACCGCTTGGGGTTTGGCGGAGCCCGAGCTTATCGAGCATCGCCGCGAAAAGCTTGCGGTCTTCCGCCATCTCGATGCTTTCCGGCTGCGTCCCGATGATCGGCACGCCCGCGGCCTTCAGTCCCTCGGCGAGATTGAGGGGCGTCTGGCCGCCGAACTGGACGATGACACCCTCGGGCAGTTCCTGTTCGTAGATGTTGAGAACGTCCTCGAGAGTGAGCGGCTCGAAATAAAGTTTGTCGCTCGTGTCGTAATCGGTCGAAACCGTTTCCGGATTCGAGTTGACCATGATGGTTTCAAAACCGATCTCGCGCAGCGCGAACGCCGCGTGGACGCAGCAATAATCGAATTCGATGCCCTGCCCAATGCGGTTGGGCCCGCCGCCTAGGATCATGATTTTCGGTTTATCGCTTGCCCGCATCTCATTCTCGGTGCCGTAGGTCGAATAGTAATAGGGAGTGAACGCTTCGAATTCGGCGGCGCAGGTATCGACGAGCCGGTAGGTCGGAATAACGCCGGCCGCCGTTCGCCGCGCGCGAATCTCCGCTTCGGAAACGCCGTGCGCGACCGCGAGCTGGCGGTCCGAGAAGCCGAGCTTCTTGAGACGGCGAAGCTGCGCGGCGTCACGGAACACAGGCATGTTGCCTGTGCGGCCAGCGGATATTTTATCCGCTGCAGATGTTTCAGCGGGCTGCAAGCCCGCTGGCCGCACAGACTGCAAGTCTGTGTTCCGCAGCGCCCCCGCCTCTTCGACGATTTGTTTCACGTTGTGCAGGAACCAACGATCGATCTTCGTCAGCTCGAATACTTCGTCGATCGACATCCTGTCTTGGAAAGCCTGGGCGAGATGGAAAATCCGTTCGGCATTGGGGATCGCGAGCTTCAGGCGCAACGCCTCGGAATCGACGCGCTTTTCGTTGCCATCGCCGCATAGACCGAAGCGCTTGATCTCGAGCGACCGCAACGCCTTTTGCAACGCTTCCTTGAAGGTCCGTCCGATCGCCATCGCTTCGCCGACACTTTTCATCTGCGTCGTCAGCGTCGGATCGGCCTGCGGAAATTTCTCGAAGGTGAACCGCGGGACTTTGACCACGCAGTAATCGATCGTCGGCTCGAAACTGGCGGGGGTCTCGCGCGTGATGTCGTTGCGGATTTCGTCGAGCGTGTAGCCGACGGCGAGCTTGGCCGCGATCTTCGCGATCGGAAACCCGGTCGCTTTCGAGGCGAGCGCCGACGATCGCGACACGCGCGGATTCATCTCGATCACCACCATCCGGCCGTTCTCGGGATTGACGGCAAACTGAATGTTCGAGCCGCCGGTCTCGACACCGATCTCGCGGATGACGTCGAACGACGCGTCGCGCATCATCTGAAATTCGCGATCGGAAAGCGTTTGCGCCGGCGCGACGGTGATTGAGTCGCCCGTGTGCACGCCCATCGGATCGAAGTTTTCGATCGAGCAAATGACGACGCAGTTGTCCGCGCAATCGCGCATCACCTCCATTTCGAATTCTTTCCAGCCGACGAGCGATTCTTCGATCAACACCTCGGTCACAGGCGAAAGGGCAAGGCCGTGGTCCACGATTTCCTCGAGCTCGTCGCGGTTGTAGGCGATGCCGCCGCCGGAGCCGCCAAGGGTAAACGCCGGGCGGATGATGAGCGGGAATTTGCCGATTGTGTCGGCGACCTTGAGAGCGTCGGCGATGGAGTGCGCGATTCCCGAGCGCGGAACATCGAGACCGATTCGCTGCATCGCCTCTTTGAAAAGCTGGCGGTCCTCGCCTTTCGCGATGGCCTGCGCGTTCGCGCCGATCAATCTCACGCCGTGTCGCGCGAGCGCGCCGTTGCGATTCAATTCCATCGCCGCGTTCAGCGCCGTCTGGCCACCCATCGTGGGCAGGATCGCGTCCGGCTTTTCGCGCGCCAGGATCGCTTCGATCACATCCGGTGTGATCGGCTCGATGTAGGTGCGATCGGCGAACTCCGGATCGGTCATGATCGTAGCCGGGTTCGAATTCACCAGGATGACTTCGTAGCCTTCCTCGCGCAACGCCTTGCACGCCTGCACTCCGGAATAATCGAACTCGCAGCCCTGTCCGATTACGATGGGGCCTGAGCCGATCAGCAGGATTTTTTTGAGCTCGTTGTTGCGCGGCATCGAAGCGAGCGGACGATAGACGAAATCGCGCGAATTGGAACACAGGCTTTTAGCCTGTGCGGCGAGCGGACATGTTGTCCGCTTTTCAAACCAAATTCAGCAGGCTGCAAGCCCGCTAGCCGCACAGACTGCAAGTCTGTGTTCCGGAACCGCTTCAAGCCACTCGAGATTCCGCCATGCGCTGGCGGTCGAGGTACACTTTGCAGATGCCTTTGATCCGCGTCAGCACGTAATAAATCGTCTGGCTGCGCACGCGCACGAGCTCCGCGCCCACGATGCGCGTCACGAAATCGCTCGGCAATTCCAGAACTTCCTGCGGCGTCCGCCCGTCGAGGCCTTTGCACAAAATGGCGGTCATCGCGCGGGTGAGCGTCTGGACTTCGGGACCTAGCGTCATCCGGAAATGCGCCTTGCCTTCATCATCCACCTGGAGATAAACGCCGACCGTGTCCGCGCATTCCTCGTCTTTGCGGACGTCTTCGAGCACGAACTTTTCTCCGGCGCGCGGCTCCTGTTTCTTCGCGTTGTCCGCGTAGGAGACGAGCGTTTCGCGCCGTTCGATCTCGGGGAGCGATTCGAAGAGCTGAATTATTTTCTCGAGCTTCGGTGGATACATTTAGGAATGACGAAGTTCGAATGACGAACCAGACAGACGCGCGTTTTCATTCGGCATTCGTCATTCCGCATTCGTCATTCGCGTGCCTTACCCCTTTTCGATCGGCGCGCCGACTTTGTTGCCCCACTCAGTCCACGAACCATCGTAGTTCCGGACGTTCTCGAGCCCAAGCAGGTAAGTGAGCACGAACCAGGTGTGGCTCGATCGTTCGCCGATGCGGCAATAAACGACGGTGTCTGTTCCCGGCTTCAAGCCGCATTTGTTAAAATAGATTTCCGCCAGCTCGCTCGCCGGTTTGAAGGTGCTGTCGTCATTCGTCGCCGTCTTCCACGGCACGCTTTTCGCGCCCGGAATATGGCCGCCGCGCAACACGCCTTCCTGCGGGTACTCCGCCATGTGCGTGATCTCGCCCTTGAATTCTCCAGGCGAACGCACATCGATCAGCGGCTGGCCGGCCTTGCTTTGAGCGAGCGCTTCATCGGCGAACGCGCGAATCTCCTTGTCCAGGCGCTTCTTCGGCACCGGATAACTTGTGGCCGGATACTTCGGCACTTCGCGCGTCATCGGGCGGCCGTCGGCCTTCCATTTGTCGCGCCCGCCATTGAGAATCTTGACCTTTTCGTGTCCGAACAAACGGAAAGCCCAAAGCGCATAACAGGCCCACCAGTTGGCTTTGTCGCCGTAAAAAACGCAGGTCGTGTCCGGCGTGATGCCGTTGCGGCTGCAAAGCTCCGCGAATTTATCGGGCGCGATATAATCGCGAATCACCTGGTCCTGGAGATCGCTTCGCCAATCGATATGGACGGCGCCGGGGATGTGGCCGGTATCGTAGAGCAGGATGTCTTCATTCGATTCGATGATCCGAATCCCGTCGTCGCTGAGATGTTTTTCCATCCAATCCGCATCCACCAGCGCTTCGGGGTGCGCGTATTCGTTCGGGGACGTTGTCATGGGAGGAAACTTCCGCCGCATCCCGCCGCTGGCAAACCTTTTGAAACTTCAGTCTCCGCCAAACGCATCCTTCAACCATTGCCCGAATTGGCGAAAGACGAGACCGAGAAATGCGCCGGGCGATTCCTTGAGCGCGTCGATAATCCGCGGACTGAGGTCTTGCCCGGGGTTGTCGATCGTTCCCGACAAATGCACCGTGGTCCAAAGATATCCCGCCTTCTCCTTCGGGAAGACTTCCTCGGCGTGCGGCAGCCATTCGAGATACTCTCGGGAAAGGCCGAGCTGGATCGCACCGCCTAACGACTTCTCGCGGATCGAGAGCGCCCCTTCGATCCGGAATTTCCCCTTGTCCTCGATTGCGACGTTCTTGATTTCGAGTCTGGGGCTGTTCCAATCCACGTCCCCGGAACATTCGCTTAACTCCAATTGCTCGATCGATTTCTTGCCGGTAATCGAACTGAGCTTCTCCAGAAACGGCAGACGCCGCACGCGCCCGTCGTCGATCCGGAACGAGCCCTGCACCTTCGACTTCTCCAGCTTCGGATTCTCGCCGCTCCAATGCACATTTCCCGCGGCCAGGCCGCTGACGTGATCGTGCCAGCTCGCGGGCAACCACTCGCGCACCGGCAGTTTTCCGAACTTCAATTTGAAATCGACGCTTTTGTCTTCGCGCGTTCCCGCAGTGCCTTCGGCCTTGATGAATCCATCGCTCGCCGCCGAGGGCGCGAGATCGAGGATGTAAAGCGTGAGCAGCGTTTTCGTAATGAGCAGATGCGTATGGCGCAACGGCAGATCGGGAATGAGCGCTCCCTTCATCGTGCCGCCCGTCGCTTCATATTCGAAGTCGCGGCCGTGCGGCGTGATCAGCAAGCACGTGCCGAAGAAGCCGCCTTTTTCGTTCCGGAAACGCCACGTCACATCAGCGGGCTCGGACCAAACTCGCCGGAGATAAACGCGCTGCGGCAGAAAAACGTGATACCACGGCTTGCTCGGCGACCGCTCCGGCTTCGGCTCGTAGGTTTGAATTCCCACTTCGCCGCCATCGATGTGCAGTTCATCCAATTGCCACCGCCGCAAAAACACTCCGAGTGGATTGAAGCGCGCGGTAAGCCCATGCGCATCCAATGAAGTCAGCGCTTTGCGGCCCTTCTCCGCGTGGAAGCTGTCACTTGCCACCGACCAGAGTCCCGTCCTTCGGATCGGCGAGTAAGTTCCGGCCGGAAAATGCAGGCCTTTGGCCGTTTGCATTTCGAGCTCCCCGCGAAACGCATCGCTCTCCACGTAACGCGTCAGGCGCGGATTCAGAACCGCGGCGCCCACACCGGCCGCGATGAGGATTGCCCCAACGACAAGCGCGATTCTTCGCCGTCCCCACCCATCCGCACGCATGGGCGATTATCGATGCGGCAGAGAATTCGGCAATTTGAAGCCCGTTATTGAGTGAACCGACGGAAGTCCTTATGCTTTTCGCCGATGCGAGTTCTGTTGATCGAAGACAAAAAAAAGACCGCGGCTTTTCTCGGCAAGGGCCTGCGCGAAGACGGCTTTGAAGTCGAGGTCGCGCATGACGGCGAGGCAGGGTTGGAGCTGGCGCGCGCGGGACGGCACGATCTGCTCATCATCGATGTGATGCTGCCGAAGAAAGACGGCTGGGCCGTCGTCGGAGAGCTGCGCAACGCTGGGGTGCGGACGCCGATTCTTTTTCTGACCGCTCGCGACAGCGTGCGCGATCGCGTGAAAGGCCTCGAGCTCGGCGCGGACGATTATCTGGTGAAGCCGTTCGCGTTCTCGGAGTTGATGGCGCGCGTCCACTCGTTACTGCGGCGTTCTCCGGCGCAACATCACGAGAAATTGCGCATCGACGATCTGGAAATCGATACGCGGCGGCATAAGGCGACTCGTTCCGGCGCCGCGCTTAATCTCACCGCGAAAGAATTTCTGCTGCTCGCGCATCTGGTGCGTTCCGCGGGCCAGGTGGTGTCGCGGTCCGAAATCGCGGAGCATGTTTGGGACATAAATTTCGCGACAAACACCAATGTCGTGGATGTGATGGTGCGGCGTTTGCGCGCGAAAGTGGACGATCCGTTCGAGACCAAGCTCATTCAGACGGTGCGCGGCGCCGGTTATGTCCTCAAAGCCGAGTAACCCGCGCTCGATCGCCGCGCGATTCGTCCTGCTCTTCACCCTCGCCGCGACGTTGCTGCTTTGCTGCGGGCTGGGAGTCCTGTACTGGATCGTCGTTCGCCACGCCTTCGAGGAAGACAACGAAGTCCTGGCTGACAAACTTTTTGTCTTGCGCGCCGATTTGAAGGCGGCGAACGGCCTGGAACTTCTCAGTGATGAATTGAAGACCTTAGGCGCCGGTGAGCGCGCGGCCTATTCGGTGCGGGTTCTCGATTCTCGCGGTGGCGTGCTGGCGGAGACCCCGGGAATGAATGCGCTGCTGCCGCCGGGAATTTTTCCTAATCCGCAAAGCCTGACTGCATCACCCGCGCCGACAGATCTTCGCGCGGCCGGCCGGTTGTTTTCGTTGGTTGCGATCGCGGAGCAGGCCCGGGATCGATCCTACACGATTCAGGTCGCGCAGGACCGCTCGGCTGACGATCGATTCATGAAAGAATTCGCCGCGCTTCTTGCGGCGGTGCTGGCGGTTGGCGTTCTCGCCGCAGCCGGGATTGCGTTCACGGTAACGAAGCGCGGATTGCGCCCGCTCGGTGCGATGACTCGATCGTTGAAACGCGTGGGGCCGAAGCGGCTCCACGAGCGACTGGCGCCGGACGGCTGGCCGCGCGAGTTGCAACCGCTCGCCCGTGCCTTCGACGAGATGCTGGATCGGCTTGAAGATTCGTTTACGCGCCTCTCGCAATTTTCCGCCGATCTCGCGCACGAACTCAGGACCCCGATCGCGAACATCCGCGGTGAAGCGGAGGTGGCGCTGACCCGCTCGCGCACAGCGGACGAATACCGCGCGGTCATAGAATCCACCGTCGCGGAATGCCAGCATCTGAGCCGCCTGGTCGATAACCTTCTTTTCCTCGCCCGAACCGAGGCCGCGGAAGGCCATCTCCAGCGCATCTCTTTCGATGGGCGTGCTGCCGTCGAGAAAATCGCCGCGTTCTATGAACCAGTCGCGGAAGAACAAGAACTGACGATCGGTTGCAGCGGCCAAGCGAACTTTTTCGCCGACGAGACTCTGTTCGGCCGCGCTGTCAGCAACCTGTTGGAGAACGCGCTCCATCACACTCCAATGGGCGGTACCATTCTTATCTCGGTCGCGAATCGCGGCACGCAATCCGAACTGACGGTGAAAGATTCCGGAAGCGGAATGGCGGCGGAACATCTTCCTCGAGTGTTCGATCGTTTCTATCGCGCCGACCCATCGCGCAGCTCGGAGGGTTTGGGCTTGGGCCTGGCAATGGTGAAATCGATCACCGATCTCCACGGCGGCTCGGCCACGGTGACGAGTGAGCTTGACCGGGGAACCATCGTCACGCTTTCGTTTCCCCAAAGCCCCTAGAAAAAAGGCTTGCCGCAAACATTACGAATTCGTAATGCGTGGGAATGCTCTTTCCTCATCGCACCCGTCCTGCGCTCGCCATCTCCACTGTGGCGGCTCTTTTCGCGATCGCGTTTAACCCATCGCTGGACGCGCAGACCACTGTCACAACCCAGACCATCAACGTGACCGGTGAGCCGGTGGCAACGCCTCACCCGCACGATGACACCCGTCCGAAGCTCGAGCACATCATGAAGGAAGTATCGGGAACGGAAATTACCGTCACCAAGAAGGCGACCGTGATCAAGCTCGACAAGCAGCCGCCGGTGCAAAACAACAACCTTCAGGAGCTCTTCACGAAAGCGCCGGGCTTGCTGGTTTCGGAGCAACAAAGCCCTGGTCAGTTCAATTACAGTTATCGCGGCCTGGGAAATCCACAGGAGTCCGAATACACCCTCTTCCTTCAGGATGGCCTGCCCCTCATGAGTGAGTGGATTGGTTTTCCGACGCTCTATTATCAACCGGTTCCGCAAAGCGTGAGTGAGATTCAACTCATCCGCGGCGGCAGCAGTCTCCTTTACGGGCCGGAGCCGGCACCTTCCATTAACTTCATCACGAAGCGTCCGGTTCCGGGAAGTCCGCTGGGCGCCTATTTGGAACAAACCGGCGGCGCGTACGGATATTACAACAGCTATGCCGCCGTTCAGCAGGCGAACGGTCCCTTCGAATTCCGACTGGACGCTGATTACCAGCATTCCGAGGGGCAGCGACAGAACGGTGAGTACAATCTCTGGCAAGCCAATGGCTACCTGGGCTATCGCCCGGACAGTAAGCAGCTAATCGCGATCGATATTCACGCCAGCCGATTCGAGGGCGGCGATCCGGGCCGGCTCACTTTCCCCCAATTCGTTGCTGATCAGAATTTCTCGCCCACGCCTTACAACCACACTTGGGTCGATCGTTACACGGGGGTTCTTCGTTACGAATTGGAAATCGGCGACTGGCTCATGCAAACCAAAGGCTGGCTCACCCACCAGGACATTGATGCGCGGAGCGGCGCAAACCTGACCGCGGCGGGCGCCAACCCGACGAGCACCTTGTTTGCCTACGAAGAGTTCAACAATGGCGGGGTCGATCTCCGCTTCCGGAAGAAATGGGGCGAAGGGACCATGTTTCGAGGCAGCGCTCTCACCTTCGGCGGCGTCGCTTATCACGGCGAGGCGCCTTTCAATCGCTACACCTTGAATGCCGCCAACACCGGCCCGAACTTTCTCTACGCACCGCGCGACACGACCTCGACGAATATCCCGCTTAGACAGGATCGCTTCGCCGATTACCAGGCGTTCTTCATCGAGGACCTGATCCGGATCGGGAAATTCCACATCGTTCCGTCGTTCCGGCTCGATCATGAAAACGTCGAGGTCGATTCAACCTTCGCCCCGTGGTTGCCAAACCCAACGCTAACGCCGCCTACTACAGCAACAACCGGCCCGGCAAAAATCAGCGCCGATCACTGGGTGCCACTGTGGGGAATCGGATTAGGAAACGATTTCGGAAAAGGGAACGAGACCTACTTCAGCGCTACCTCTGGTTGGAGGCCGACGCGCTTCTTCGATATCGCCGGAACGACTCGTACGATTTTGCCCGGCGCATCGATCCCGGACCCGTTCCAATCGCTCGACATCGAGCTGGGCGTGCATGGAACTCCAATCAAAGG
Organism: Verrucomicrobiota bacterium; assembly: GCA_041167325.1. Lineage (GTDB taxonomy): Bacteria > Verrucomicrobiota > Verrucomicrobiia > Chthoniobacterales > UBA10450 > AV80. The sequence goes on from JBEEHH010000026.1 coordinate 56,755, forward strand.
TTTGTGGTACGACGTTGGTTTGTTCTGGATGGAGTTCAGCAACCGGACGGAATCGCAAAACGTCACCACCACCGATTTCATCATCGTAAACACCGGCAACACGCGGCATCGCGGATTCGAAGCCGAGTTCTCTTACGACTTGCTCGCGCCGTTCCAGCCCGAGATCGCACCCGTCACGACGACGGCTGATCCCAAGTCGTCGAACAAAGACGTGGCCGTCGCGCCGCCGCCGTCGCGTCCGCTCCAGTTCATTGTCTTCAGCAACATTCAACTGCTCGACGCCGAGTTCACCGAAAGCACCCAGATCGTGCCGAACAGCGGAGGCAGAACCTTCGTCGGCAACAAACCCGCCTACGCGCCGGATGTGATCTGGAAAGGCGGCATCACTTTCCAAAGGGAAAAATGTTTCCGCGTTACCTTATCAGGCGTGTATGTGGCGGACCAGTTCTGGGCCGACTCTAATCAGCCGCTGCTCGCGGGAGCTGTCGTGAGCGTTCCGGCAGTGATTCCGTCCTACAAGGTCTTCAACCTTTCGACCGAATGGTATCTCACCAAAAACGTCCGTCTCATCGCGGGCGTCTCGAACCTGTTCGACGAAAAATATTACTCGCGTGCTTTTCTGACCGGTCTGATCGATCCCGCGCCACGCCGGACCGGGTACGCCGGTGTTTCGGTGGAATTCTGACTGCTAGCGCCGGAGCGCCGCGACCTTGTTCATCCGTTTCCTGACTTCGGAAACGGAAATCGTGCTCTCGTTTTTCCGTCGCGCGAAAGTGGCGAGGTCCTGTAACTCGTCGAGCAAATCTTCGTATTCCTCGAGGAGCAGGATCACCGGCTTGGCCTTCGCCGTTTTCGCGGCATTCTCTTCGACTTTGGGATTTGAGCTGTTCATGAAGCTGGGCCGGGAGGGTTGTTCGGCTGCGCGCGCAAGCGCAAGGCTAACCCATTCGCGGCTATTTGGCGAATGGGAGAGCGTCCTCTTCGCGGTGACTGCGTCTGTCTTAAGTTTCCGCCGATTCAGGAACCGCCTTCTCCGCCGCCTGAAAACCAATCTTCGAATGGGTGCCGTCGCAGAATGGTTTCGTCGTCGAGGCCCCGCACCGGCAGAGAGCGACCCGGTTCTTGGCCGGATACACATTTCCGTCGGCATCCTTTAGTTCCGCCGGACCCGTCACGATGTAGGGCCCGTTCTTAATGATCTCAATAGTTACATCAGCCATGATGCCTCGAACCTAACTCACATCTTCTCTGTTGCACGACCCGGCGTGCAAATGCCAACCTCAATGCCGGCGCAGCCGCTCTCGCAAGAAATGAAAACTCCGGTCCCCGGCATCCTCGGCCTCGTTTACGTCACGTCCGAGATTTTGCTCACGATCACAAAGCACGCGCGCACCACCGGCAAATCGCGTGACGCGCAATCGTGGCGGCTGATGTGGATCGTCATCACGCTCAGCATGTTTCTCGGGATATTTGTCGCGGGAAAATTTCCAGCCGCCGCCTTGCCGGACCGCCGGCTGTTCATCATCGCCGGCGTAACCATTTTTATTCTCGGCCTCGCTTTTCGTATGTACGCGATCTGGCGTCTGGGCCGGTTCTTTACCGTCAACGTCGCGATGGCCGCGGACCATCAACTGGTTGACTCAGGTCCGTACCGATTTGTCCGGCATCCTTCTTACACCGGCGCTCTCTTTGCTTTCTTCGGGATCGCTCTCACACTCGGAAACTGGCTCAGCCTTCTCGTCGTCATGCTGCCGGTCTTTGCCGTCTTCGTTTATCGGATGAACGTCGAGGAACGCGCCTTGATCTCCGGGCTCGGCGACAACTACCGCGCCTACATCGCCCGAACCAAACGGTTGCTGCCGCTCGTATACTAACCGCGTCTGGCGCGCGGCAATGCGTTAGTCACGGCGACGGCGATGCTGTCGGCTTCGTCGTCGCGTCAAACAATCCGCGAGCATAGAGCTCCATCTCCAGCAAGTCAGCCGGTGGCGCTCGACGCGATGGCTTCTTAGAAGCGCCCTTCTCCTGCGCCGCAAGTTCGCCGCGCAATTTTTCTCGGGCAATGCTTTGCTCGAACTTCTCTAACCGTTCTTCCGGCGATCTCTTCTTCATCTCCGCTTCGGCTGCCTGGATTTCCTCGTCCGTCATCCCGGCGTCCTTCATCGCCTGGCGCTCACCGGCGGGCAGTCCCTCTTTAGCCAAAGAATCTTGCTCGACGCGAAACCGTTTGAGGACCGCGTCTTTTTGCTCGGCCGTGAAAGGCACCTCGAAGGTGGGTGGTGGCGTGCTCGCCTCCACACGTTGCCGGCGCTCCATCGCGATAATGCTGGCCTCCTCCGCCGCGATGGCAAAGCGAACCATCGCCTTTGCCTGGTTTCGCATCGCAGCTTTGTCGCCGGCTTTCTCCGCTCCCTGGTAGCGTTCGTAGCTGATCCTGTACGCGTCGATGTTTGCCGCCACTTTTTGCGATGCATTGATCCCTTCCCACAGCCAGCGATCGGATTCCTTTTTCGAGGCGGGCTTCGGAATTTGTTTCGTAGAGACCGTCGCAATCGCCTTGAAATCGTCGCGGGACGGATCATTCGCCAGCTTTTGGCGCGCCTGCGCCTCAGCCTTTGCCGCAGCCGCCTGGTATTTCAGGATATCAAGCGACGCACCGCAATTTGCAGCGTAATAGCCGGCCGGATCGCTGATGTACGGCGTAGTGAACGCCACCGTTCCGTCTTTTATCGCACGGGCACATTGGCCACAGTTGAACTCGCGCTCTCTGGCCCGCTCCTTCGCGTCCTCATAATCCTGTTGAAGCCGTTCCGCCTCGTCGTGCAAATTGCCGTGCCCGGCGCCGGTGCGGTTCTTCGGATCGGGCGGAACCGGATCAGGATCGGTTTTGTCGGGATCGAGCTGGCCGATATCAGGACAACGCGACTTGAGTTGCGCCCACTGCGCGCGGTCTTTTTCCAATTGTGCCTTCGCCACCAATTCCTCTCCGTGAAGTTGCAGGCCCCAATAAGGACGCTCTGCGATGGCCGCCGCGTGATCGGCGATATACTTTTGGATCTGCCTGAGCGTTTCCTGGTCGGCCTTGTATTGCTCCCGAAGCGCGTCGGCTTTTTCCTTGCAATAGAATTGCGGCAACTTCTCGCTGACATCGCCGGAGTCGCGATAAATCCCGTGGTGTTCGTTTTCGGCGGCCAGAACGCCGCATTCGTTGCCGGAAAACAGAGCGACGATCCCGAGCAATGCCGCCGCGAATTTTCGCATGCCAGCCGAATGAAATCGAATCCATCCCGCAGACGTTTCAACATCTCGCGACATAGGTCCATCGAGCCTGACAATTTGGGAACTCGCCGTCAACATGATCCCGTGACGCGCCGCTACTCAGCGCGAGCGCCAATGCCGCCGGACCCGATGCTGCGGAACGGCGGTCGCATGTTCGCTCGTGGTCTGGATCAGTTCGCGGCGGCGCAATTTCTCGAGCGCGGTTTGCACGGCGCTTTTAGAAAGCCCGGTCGCTTCCGCGAGCATCCGCAAACTCGCCGAGACCGGTTTCCATTTTCGGCGCGCGGCCTGCCCGTAGAGATAAAGATAAACGAGAAACGCCGCCGGCTGCCGATCGTGCCCCACCAAATCCCGCATCAAAATATCGAGCACGTAATCGTCGACCGGGATCACTTCGCGGAAACGAGGCATGATCAGCTCTTCGGCTCCGCCGCGATTCTGAGGACGAGCTTGCCGCGCGTGTGATGGGTGGCGGATTGTTGCACCGCTTTCACGGCATCCGTCAGCGGCAACACCTGGCTCACGATCGGCTTGATCTTCCCGGTCTCGATCAGCTTCGTGATCTCGGTCAGTTCGTTACCGTCGGGCTTCGACCAGAGCGATGAGCCGCGGATGCCGAACTTATCCAGCTCGGCTTGATCAGGTCGCGCAACCAGCGTGACGATGATGCCGCCTTTCTTCACGACTGCATAACTTCGGGCGAGCGTATCGCGACCGACCGGATCGAGCACCACATCCACATCCATCGCCACCTCCTCGAATTTTGTTTTCGTGTAATCGATCGCCACATCCGCGCCGAGTTGCTTGAGCAAATCCTGGTTGGCCGTCGAAGCCGTCGCGATCACGCGGGCGCCGCGCGCTTTGGCGATCTGGATGGCGAAACTCCCCACGCCGCCTGAGCCACCATGAATGAGAACAGTCTGACCCGCGCTCAACTTCGCCGTGTCGATCAACGCCTGCCAAGCCGTCAACGCCGCCAGCGGAACCGCCGCGGCCTCCGCATAAGTCACCGACTTCGGTTTGATCGCCGCCTCGTTTTCCGCGAGGACCGCGTACTCCGCCCAGCCGCCGCCAAAGAGCGCATAGCCATAAACCGCATCACCGTTCTTGAACTTCGTGACCTTCGCTCCCGTCTTCTCGACCACGCCCGCGACGTCGTAACCTGGAATGAGCGGAAGGTGCGTGCCGAATTCTTTCGCCAATCGGCCTGAGATCACGAGCGGGTCCGCCGGATTCACTCCGCACGCGATCACGCGCACGAGCAGCTCGTTCTCTTTCGGTTCCGGCCGCGGCGCCTCTTCATACTTCAGCACCTCTGGCCCGCCATATTCGTGCGCCACGATCGCCTTCATCATGGTGGCCGGTTGGGCAGAGACACTTGCGCCTAGAAACAGCAGCTCGGCCAAGACAAATATATGTCGCATACGACGCATAAGACCTATTTGGCCGGCCCCGGAAAGCTTTTCACGAACTGGATCGTGAAATCGGGGAGAGAGTCGACCATCTCGATTTTGTAATCGGGGAAGGAATCGACGATCTGCCATTGGCCGGCGGAATTTGGGAAGCTCTCGACGATCTCGACCTTGAGATCGGGGAAACTCGTGACGGCTTGCACTTTGTAGTCGGGAAAGCTCTTCACGAACTGGATGCGACCGTGGATTTTTGAGACATCCACTTTCTTGTCGCTGGCTCGGGCAACAAGGGTCAGGAGCGCAGCGATGATCAATGCTGCTCGCTTCATCGTCCCTCATTTCGTCGGACTTGGCGGACAAATGCGAGCGAAAACAGGCCTGTCATCCCGAGCCGCACAGACGGCGAGGGACCTCGCACTCGAAGAGCCGATCGGCTTGCGCCCAGCGGAGCGTCGTTCGCGTAGGTGATGTGCCAAATGCGCGAGCAAACCGGGATTGCAACTGTGAGGTCCCTCGGCGCGTTTCGCCAGCCTCGGGATGACAGCAGTTTATTTCAGAATCGAGTCGGCGGGATAAAGGACGCCGTTCTTCATCACGCTGTCGATATCGGAAGCGTGCGCGATGTCATCGACCGGGTTCGATTTCAGAATCACGAGATCGGCGAAGTTCCCCGGCTTGATCGCGCCGATCTTCGGGCCGATTTCGCCGCCGAAAACTTTAGCGGCATTGCCGGTGGTGCATTGCAGGATTTGCATCGGCGTGAGACCGGCTTCTTTCATGAGCTGGAACTCACGAAAGATCGCGGGGCCGTGGATCGTGCCGATGTTCCCGGCGTCGGTGCCGGTGGCGATGGTGACGCCGGCATCCTGGAGCGTCTTCAAATTTTTCAGCGCAACGTCGTAGGTCTTTTGGATGCTGCCGAGCACGAGCGCTGGATTCGCCATCGCGTTCTTGATCCGATCGGGCAATTTGTCGGCAGGAAGTTTCGTGACGTCGAGCGATGCGATCACCTCCGGATTTCCCCACGCTTTTTCTTCCGGGGTCAGCTCGAGCTTGCCGGCGAAAGTGCGGCCGTAGCGCTCGAAGACGACGAGCGTCGGCGTGAGGATGGTTCCTTTTTCCTTCAGCAGTTTGACGAACCGATCGTCGATCGGTTTGTCGGTCACGCTGTGGACAAGAAGGTCCGCGCCTTCCTCCACTGAGGCGCGCGCGGCCTCGAGCTCCGTGGCGTGGACTGCCACCCGCAGCTTCAGACGATGGCTTTCCTCGACAACGGCATGAACGACAGGGCGGAAGATCGCGGCGCGTTCGACATCGGATTGTCCGGCGGCTGGTGATGCTCCGCGAGAGCCTGTGGGAGAAGACGAGGCTGGCGGCGCCCCCGGAACGATGTACCAAATCTTAATGTAATCGGGCTTTTGTGCGGCGAGTTTGCGCACCATTTCCCGGCCTTGCTCCGGCGTGTCGATTTTCACGATCGGCGGATCGCCGAGATCGAGCTGTGGCCGCGAGACGCTCGAAATGAGGGGACCGGCGGCGGCGACGCGCGGCGCTTTCGCAGTGGAATTCGCCCGCTTGCGCACCTCGAAGTTCCAGAGCGGTCCGCCGACGTCGACGACCGAGGTAATGCCGCAGCGAAGATAACGGGCGAAGGTGTCGTCGAGATGCGAACGAATCCAGTCGCCTTCCTGCTTGTAGGGACGGACACTCGTTAGGTCAACCGCGTCGGGGCGGGTGTAGATGTCGCCGGACTGGAAGAAATGCACGTGCGTGTCGATATAACCGGGGAGAATGAACTTGCCTTTGCAATCGATGATCTTCGCATCGGCGACGGAGACGGCGGTTGCCTGATCGCCGACAGCGCTGATGTGATCGCCTTCGATAATGACGAGCGCATTCGCCATGACCTTGGACGCGGCGGGATCGATCAGCGTCCCGTTGATCAGCGCAATTTTGTTGTCGGCAATCGCATTGGGTGACGAGGCAATCACCGCGATTGTGAGGCAGGCGAAAAAGGAACGCGGTTTCATGCCACCATGGTGCAGGGGCGCACGCTCGATGACGAGCTTCTAAAAACTCAACGCGCGAGAGGCGCGCGCTACCCGGAACGTGCGGTTGCGTGACGCGACGTTCGGCGGGAGTTTGCGCACTCAACTCGGAGACAAACCTATGCATTGGAAAATCCTCACTATTTCTTTGGCGCTCGCCAGCTCGGTTTTCGCGCAGCCGACGCCAAGTCCTGCGACCGCCGCAAAGCACCCTTTCACTTTCGAGGACATGATGAAACTGAAGCGGGTCGGCGCGCCGGTGCCGTCGCCGGATGGGAAGTGGGTCGTGTTCGATATGGTTGACGTGGACCTCGAGGCGAACACGAAGATCTCGCACTTGTGGATCGTGCCCGCCGCCGGCGGTGACGCGCGCCGGTTGAACCAAACGCCAAACCACGAGGAGCGGCCGCGTTTTTCGCCGGACGGCAGGCGGCTGATCTGGACCTCGAAGGCCACGGACCCCACTCAAATCTGGATGTGCAACTTCACTCCGGAAAGCGGCGGACTGGATGGCCAGCCGCATCAGGTCACGAACATTTCCACGGGAGCGGATGGCGGCATTTGGTCGCCGGATGGGAAGAACATCGTTTTCGTTTCATCGGTTTATCCAGACGCGAAAGACGACGCCGAAAACAAGAACCGCGACGAAGCACTCAGCAAGAGCAAGGTGAAGGCGAAGATTTTCACCAAACTGCTTTACCGGCATTGGACTTCATACACGGAACACAAGCGGAGCCATCTTTTTGTCATCGGCGCGGATGCCGATGTCACGGCGAACGCGCGCGATCTCACGCCGGGCGACCACGACGTGCCGCCGTTCAATCTCGGCGGCCAGGACATGTATTCGGTTTCGCCCGACGGCCAGGAACTCGCCTACACGAGCAACATCGACGAAGTCGAAGCGACCAGCACGAACAACGAGATCTTCATCGTGCCGATGGCCGGCGGGACGCCCAAGAAAATTTCGACGAGCCCCGGCAACGACAACACGCCGGTTTATTCGCCCGATGGAGAACACATCGCCTGGCGTTCGATGGCGCGCGCCGGTTTCGAAGCGGACAAAGAATCGCTCATCATCTACCAGCGCAAACTGGGGCAGAGCCGGAATGCGACGATCAATTTCGACCGTTCGGTCGGCAGCCTGACTTGGACCCCCGATTCGAAGGCGATTTGTTTCACGGCGGAGGATCACGGCGAAGCGCCGATCTGGGTGTTGTTGATGGATGGAAAACAACCCAAGCAAGTCGCTCGGCTTCATGCAGACGATCTCGTTTTCTCGAAGGACGGGAACTCGCTCTTTTTTAGTCGCGTCTCGATCAGCGCGCCCAGCGAAATCGCCCGCCTCGACGTCGCGGAAAAGCCGAAGAGCGCGAACCTGACTCCAGTCGCCGTGACGCACATGAACGACGCGTTGCTCTCACAGATCGACATGCAACCGATGGAATCGTTTATGTTTCCCGGCGCGAACAACGAGAACGTGGAGGGCTTCATCGTTCGGCCACCCGGATTCGACGCCACGAAAAAATATCCGCTCAAATTCCTGATCCACGGCGGACCGCAGGGCGCGTGGGGGAATTCGTGGACCTACCGTTGGAACGCGGAATTGTTCGCCGCCGACGGCTACGTGGTCGTCATGATCAACTTCCACGGCTCGACCGGTTACGGGCAGAAGTTCACCGACTCGATCAGCGGCGATTGGGGGGGCAAGCCGTACGACGATTTGATGAAGGGTCTCGATTACGTCGAGAAGACCTATCCGTTCATCGACAGGAATCGCGAGGCCGCGCTGGGCGCGAGCTACGGCGGCTACATGGCGAACTGGCTCCTCGGCCACACCGATCGCTTCAAGTGCATCGTCTCGCACGACGGCGTCTTCAATACCGAATCCGCCTACGGCACCACGGAAGAGCTCTGGTTCAACGAGTGGGAATTCAAAGGTCCGCCGTGGAAGAACCGTGAGCTTTACCGAAAATACTCGCCGCACCTGTTCGCCGAGAAATTCAAAACACCGACGCTCGTCGTCCACGGCCAGCTCGATTTCCGGCTCGATGTTTCGGAAGGCTTCCAGCTCTTCACCGCTCTGCAGCGATTGAAGGTGCCGTCGAAAATGTTGTACTTCCCCGACGAAGGCCATTGGGTCCTGAAGCCGCAGAACTCGCGCCTTTGGTGGAAGACGGTGAACGATTGGGTCGATCAGTGGTGCGGTGCGAAATGATGCGAGCCGTGTCACAATGCTTGTCATCCCGAGGCTGGCGCAGCGCGCCGAGGGATCTCGCAAGCGCGCAACCGCTACCGCGCATCATTCCGCGTCATCGGCGCGATACGCGTGGATTTTCGCGGAAGTGGCTTCCACGACTGCGAGGTCCCTCGGCGCGCTGCGCCGGCCTCGGGATGACAGGAGAATAAAATGGATTCTCTTCAGCCCACGATCCTGATCGTCGATGACGAGAAGCACACGCGGGATGGACTGCGGCGGCTCCTCGAGAACGACTATGACGTCTACGTCGCGGAGGACATTCGCGGCGCGATGGATGTGCTGGAGCGTGAGCAGATCGACGTCATGCTCACCGACCTGCGGATCGGCGGCGATGATGGGATGGCGCTGATCGAGCGAGCGCTGAAACTGCCGCACGCGCCGATTTGCATCATGATGACGGCTTACGGTTCGGTCGATACCGCGGTCGAAGCGATGAAACGCGGCGCCTACGATTTCGTGACCAAGCCGCTGAATCTCGACAAGGTCGAGATGCTGATCGCGCGCGCGCTGGCCACTCGACGGATGGAACAGGAGAATCGGACGCTGCGCCAGCAGGTGGACGAGCGCTTCGGCCTTGAAAACATCATCGGCGAATCGCCGGGATTGCATGAAGTGCTCGATACCATCCGGCAGGTCGCGCCTTCCTCCGCGAGCGTGTTAATCGAAGGCGAAAGCGGCACCGGCAAGGAGCTGGCCGCGCACGCCATCCATAATTTGAGCCGGCGGAACAAGGCGAAATTCGTCACCGTGCATTGCGCGGCGCTCTCGCCGCAATTGCTCGAGAGCGAATTGTTCGGGCACGAACGCGGCGCATTCACCGGCGCCCACGAACGCCGGATCGGACGCTTCGAGCAGGCCAATGGCGGCACGATTTTCCTCGATGAGATCGGCGAAATTGACGCCAGCACGCAGGTAAAATTGCTGCGCGTGATCAGCGAAGAGCGCGCTTTCGAACGCGTCGGCGGCAATCAAACTTTGCGCGCCGATGTGCGCCTGATCGCGGCCACGAACAAGAACCTCGAGAAACTCGTGGCGGAAGGAAAATTCCGGGACGACCTCTTCTTTCGCCTGAACGTCGTGCACATCACGATGCCGCCATTGCGCGAGCGGAAGGACGATATCCCGCTGCTTGTCCGCAGCTTTCTGCGGCATTTCTGCAAAATGAACGAGAAGCCGCTCCTCGATCTGACCGCCGATGCGATGAACGCCATCCTCACTTACGACTGGCCAGGCAACGTGCGCGAATTGCGCACAGCGATTGAGCACGGCGTGGTCATGGCGCGCGGACCCAAAATCGCGTTGCGCGACTTGCCCGCGAACGTGCGTCAGGCGACCGGCGCGGAATTGCCCGGCGGCGTCACCGCGAGCAAGGCGTTCGAAGAGAAGTCTAGCGCGCTCGATCTGCACGAAACGGAACGGCGGCTCATTATGCAGGCGCTCGCCACGACGAAGGGCAACATTACCGCCGCCGCGAAGAAGCTTGGCATCAGCCGGCGCACCTTGCACCGGAAGATCAATGAGATGAAAGGAGAAAGTGACGAGTGACATGTGACAAGTGACGAGAAATGCAGTCGGCCTTCGCATTTTTTGACTTGCCACTTGTCACTCGTCACTCGTCACTGCTCATAACGTGGCGCAGGCGAAGAAAATATTTGGGACGGATGGAGTCCGTGGGGTGGCGAACGTAGAGCCGGTCACGGCGGAAACGGCGCTCAAGCTCGGACGCGCCGCCGCCCACATCTTCACCCAGCTCAATCCGCGCTCTCATCCCGCGGGCGCGCGGCCCAAAATCGTCCTCGGTAAAGATACGCGGCTTTCCGGTTACATGCTGGAAAACGCACTCGTCGCCGGGATCACCTCACTCGGCGTCGATGTTCTCCTCATCGGACCGTTGCCGACGCCGGGCGTCGCCTACATCACGCGATCCTTGCGCGCCGACGCGGGCATTGTTCTCTCCGCATCCCACAATTCGTACGAAGACAACGGCATCAAATTTTTCCGGCACGACGGCTACAAGCTCGACGACCAGATCGAGCAACAGATCGAAGACCTTGTTTTTAGCGGCGAGATCGATTCGATTCGGCCCACCGCGGGCAAGATCGGACGCGCGCGCCGGATCGATGACGCGCTCGGCCGTTACGTCGAGTTCGCGAAAGCGAGCTTCCCTCGCGGAATGTCGCTCGAGAAAATGCGGATCGCGGTCGATGTGGCGAACGGCGCGGCCTACAAATCGACGCCCTGCATTTTGCGCGAGCTCGGCGCGGATTTGAGCGTGGTGCACGACGAGCCGAACGGAACGAACATCAACGCGCAATGCGGGAGCACGTTTCCGTCGGAGATTCAGCGGGCCGTCAAAGAGAGTGGCGCGCAGATTGGCATTACGCATGACGGCGATGCCGATCGGGTTTTGCTTTGCGATGAAAAGGGAGAGCTCGTCGATGGCGATGAAATTCTCGCGATCGCCGCGGTCGATCTGCTCCAAGCCGGCCGGCTGAAAGAGCAAACGCTCGTCGCGACCGTGATGAGCAATTTCGGACTCGATGAAGCGCTTGCGGCGCTCGGCGGGAAAGTGGTGCGCGCGAAAGTGGGCGATCGCTATGTGATCGAGACCATGGTGGAGCGGGACTTGAACCTGGGCGGCGAGCAGAGCGGGCACATGATCTTTCGCGATTTCACCACGACCGGCGACGGGATCATCAGCGCGTTGCAAGTGCTGCGGATCATGAAGGCGACGGGGAAACCGTTGAGCGAACTGAAGCAATGCCTGAAAAAATATCCGCAAGCCCAGAGGAATTTGAAGGTGAAGGAGAAAAGGCCGCTGGAAGAACTGCCCGGGGTAATGAAGCTGGTGGGCGACGCGGAGAAAGAGCTTTCCGGCAAGGGCCGCGTGCTCCTGCGGTATTCCGGGACGGAGCCGAAGATCCGGCTCTTGATTGAAGGCCGCGAGCTGGAGCAAATCGACCGGCAGGCAAACCGAATCGCGGAGGCGATCCAAAGCGCGATCGGCGTATAGGTCATATACGACATATGAGTCTTATTCAGGTAATTGAGGCGCTCTTGTTTGCGGCGCAAAAACCGCTCACGCCCGGCGAGCTCCTGGCTGCGATCAAAGGCGCGGGCGATGTGGACGAGCTCATGCCTAACGAGTTCGCACGAACAAAGGAACCGGAAGTAGCGGCGGCCCTCGAGCAACTCAAGATCGAGTACGTGCAGCAAGGCCGCGCGTTCCAGCTCGCGGAAAAGGCCGAGGGCTGGCAACTGGTGAGTGATCCCGCCTACGCTTCCTGGGTCCGCCAATTATTTCCCGCCGCAAAACCGGCGCGGCTCACGCCTCCATCGCTGGAAACGCTCGCCATTGTCGCCTACCGGCAACCGATCACCCGCGCCGACGTCGAAGCGGTCCGCGGCGTGGCGGTCGATGGCGTCCTGCAAAGTTTGATGGAGCGCGGGCTGGTGAAAATCGCAGGCCGCGCCGAGGTGCCAGGCCGGCCGCTCCTTTACGAGACTACGGAATTCTTTCTCGAGCACTTCGGCTTGCGCGACCTCAACGAACTTCCGAATGCCGAGGAACTGCGGACCCGTTATCTGCCGACGGCACCAAGGAAAGAGGCGCCCGTCCCCGACGAAGCGCCCGCGCCGCAAGATTGACTTGGCGGCTTCTTTGACGACGCTTCTGCCGCGCCGCAGGGCGCTTACTCTATGAAAAAATTTGTGCGCGGATTCGGAAAAGTGTCGGGTCTCGTGCTGCTTTTCAGCCTGACTGGTTGCGGCAGTTACAATCGGCTGGTTACGCTGGAGCAGAACGTCAACAAGAAGTGGGCGGACGTGCAATCGGTCTATCAACGCCGCGCGGATTTGATTCCGAATCTCGTCAGCACCGTGGCGGGCGCGGCGAACTTCGAGAAATCGACGCTGACGGAAGTCACGAACGCGCGAGCCAGCGTCGGCCAGGTAAAGCTCGACCCAAGCAAAGCCCCGACCGACGCGGCGGAACTCGAAAAATTCCAACAGGCGCAGGGGCAACTGAGCACGGCCTTATCTCGCCTTCTGGTGGTGAGCGAGAATTATCCGCAACTGCGCGCGACCGAGGCTTTCCAGAACTTGCAGAAGCAGCTCGAGGGCACGGAAAATCGCATCTCGGTTGAGCGCAATAATTTCAACACCGCCGTGCAGGAGTACAACACCGCGCTCGCGACCTTTCCGACCAACATGTTGAACAAGATGTTTGGATTCCAGCCCCGGCCGTTCTTCAATGCCTCGCCGGGCGCGGAGAAAGCGCCGGAAGTAAAATTTGATTTCAATAAAACTCCGGCGCCGGCGACATCGCCTGCGACGACTCCGTAGGTGAGCCGCGCTCTTCCTGCAGTGGCGGGCGTGGCGCTCGCGCTTCTGTTCGTTCTCTCTCCGGGAGCGCACGCAGCCGAGACGGTCCCGCCCAAGCCTGCGGGGTATTTCAATGACTATGCCGGTGTCGTTTCAAAAGAAGCGGCGCTGCGTTTCAACGAAAAGCTGGCGCAGTTCGAACGCGAGACCTCCAATCAGGTATTGGTCGCGGTCTTCAAGAAAATGGAGAGCGACTCTTCGATCGACGATTACACGCAGCGCGTGGCGCAGGCGTGGGGCGTCGGCCGGAAAGACCGCCGCAATGGCGCGGTCCTCTTCGTTTTTGTCGAGGATCGGAAGATGTTTATCCAGGTCGGCTACGGGTTGGAGGGCGTGCTCCCCGATCTGACCGCTTACGATATCACCGAGCGGCACATCAAGCCTCGCTTCCGTGCGAACGATTATGAAGGCGGCCTAACGAGCGGCATCGATCTGATCTGCAAAGCGATCCGGGGCGAATATACCGGGAGCGGAAAGACGAAGACGGAGGAGGGAGGCACGCCCGCCAACGGCCGCGGCCTCCTTACGTTCATCATATTCCTCGTCATTCTCCTTGTCGCCGTGCGGCTGGTCCGTCGCGTGACTGGATACGGCTATTCGAGCGCGGGCGGGCGACCTTTTTTTGGCGGTTGGATGGTCGGCAGCGGCGGCGGATGGTCGAGCAGTTCGTCGTCGGGTGGCGGTTTCAGCGGGTTCAGCGGGGGCGGCGGGAGCTTCGGTGGCGGCGGGGCGGGTTCGAGCTGGTAACGTCGATGCGCACGAAAAACTTTCTCCGCGAGCTCGAACACGATCGGATCACCGGCGCGATTAAAGAGGCCGAAGCGAAAACTTCGGGAGAGATTCGCGTTTTCATCCAGCGCGGGACGTTGGAAGGCGATCCGGTGAGCAGCGCGCACGCAAAATTTCACGAGCTCGGCATGCAGAAAACGAAGGAGCGCAATGCGGTCCTGATTTTCGTGGCGCCGCGCGCGCAAAAATTTGCCGTGGTCGGCGATGAAGGCATTCACCAGAAGTGCGGGGAAAAATTCTGGCAGGAACTGGTCGAGCGAATGCGCCGCCATTTTCAGAACGAGAATTTCACGGAGGCCCTGGTCGAGGCGATCGAGGAAGCCGGCAAACTGCTGGCCCGTCATTTTCCGAAAACCGCGGCATCAGATAACGAGCTCCCGGACCAGATCATCGAAGGCTGATTTCTGGTAGCCGCTTCACTGTGCGAAGCGCCGGCAGAAGACACGGCTCTACCTCACGCCGCCCATAGGGCGGCGGCTACAGAAGAGCAAAATCCTCGCTTGCAAAGAGGGCGCACTGGTGTTGATTCCACGTCCCGCAACGAGTTTTTGAAGTTGCGCCGTTGGTCCCTGGGTTTCCGTCGCTGGACGTGAGGCCGCACTCGTCAGGGGTAACCCGGTGCTGAGAAAGGATGAAGGCTGAAGGAGGAAGGATGAATGCCATTGGCACGATCCCGCTTTTTCATAATTCATCCTTCATCCCTCATCCTTAATCCTATGCCAGTTCATTACGGTCGTTTTGAAATGCCGAAAACTCTCGTGAAAGACGAGAACGGCGCCACGGAAACCTACGCCAGATTTGTCGCCGAACCGTTTGAAGCGGGTTACGGCCACACGGTCGGCAATTCACTTCGCCGCGTCCTCCTTTCCTCATTGGAAGGCGCGGCCATCACCGCCGTGAAAATCACCGGCGCGCAACACGAATTCGCGACTCTGCCCGGCGTGGTCGAGGACGTGACCGACATCGTGCTCAATTTGAAGCGGATCAAGTTCAAGGCGGCCGAACACGAGCCGCGCAAGCTTTCTCTTTCGGTGAACAAGGAAGGCGAAGTGACCGCGGGCGACATCCAACTCGTCCAAGGTTACGACGTGTTGAACCCCGATCAGCTCATCTGCACGATGGACAAGAAGCATAAGTTCGACGCCGAACTGGAAGTGCGCGTCGGCCGCGGTTTTGCCACCGGCGATGAGAACAAACGCGCCGACCAACCGATCGGACTCATCCCGATCGATTCCATTTTCTCGCCGGTCACCCGCGTGAAATACGCCGTGGAGAACACGCGCGTCGGGCAGCGGACCGATTACGACAAGCTCATCCTCGAAGTCTGGACGGACGGCCGTCTCACTCCGGATGACGCCCTGCTCCAAGCCTCCGCGATTCTGCGCCATCACCTCGATGTCTTCGTGAATTTCAACGAGGACGTGATCGAGTTCGACGAAACGCCAGCCGGAGTCAGCGAGGAAAACATGAAGCTGAAGAAGCTTCTCAACATGAGCGTGAACGAAATCGAGTTGAGCGTGCGCGCGGCGAATTGCCTCAATAACGCCAACATCACCACCGTCGGTCAGCTCGCGCAAAAGACCGAGGCAGAGATGCTCAAGTATCGCAATTTCGGCAAGAAATCGCTGAACGAAATCAAGGACAAGCTGCAGCAACTGCAACTCGGTCTCGGGATGAAATTCGATCCGGGCCTGGTGGACATCCCTTCCGCGAACGATGGCGCCGGCGTGAACGGCTCGAGCGAAGAAGAAAAGAAGTAATTACGCGTCGGATAGCGTCGAGGACGAATCATGAGACATCAAAAGAAGACCTTAAAACTGGGCCTGACCGCGGCACATCGGAAGTCGCTTTTGGCGAATCAGGTTTGCAGTCTGATCGAGCATCAGCGGATCAAGACCACGCTCGCGAAAGCGAAAGCGGTCCGTCCGCTCGCGGAAAAAATGGTGACTCTCGGCAAGAAAGGTTCGCTGCATGCGCGGCGGACGGCGCTGGCGGTGCTTCGCCAGAAAGACGCGGTGAAAAAATTGTTCGAAGACATCGCTCCACGCTCCGCGACGCGGAACGGCGGATATACCCGCATCGTGAAATTGGGCGCGCGCAAGAGCGATTCGGCGCCGGTCGCCTTCATCGAGTGGGTCGATTCACCGCTGGTCGTGGAAGAGCCGGTCGCGGAAGAGAAAGGGAAGAAGCGCAAGGGCGCCAAGCCCGCCGCCGACACCGACGCGAAGCCCGAGCGCAAGTCGAAGAAAAGCGAAGAAGCGGCGAAGTCCGAAAGCGAAGAGAAATAGGGCGGTCTTGTTTTCCTGTGGCGGCCGTCCTATGACCGCCGAAAACAATCGCGTCAGCGCAATCCAATCGTCCGCCAGTCCAGCTTTCCATCCGCGGCGATCTCAAGATTCGCCACGCTCGGCGCGGCTCCGCGATTCGGCCGCGTGACACACCCCGGATTCAAGAAAAGGATGCCTTCGCGCCGCTCGTTCCGCGGAATGTGAGTGTGCCCGTGCAGGAGAACGTCAATGTTTTCCGGCGCGCGTTCCGGCGGGATGTGCACGAGACGAAAGCGGACGCCGTTTCGTTTCAGATCGACGAACAGCGGCCATTCGAAATTGCTGTCGCAATTCCCGCGCACGATCGTGACCGGCGGCCCAAGCGTTTCCAGCGTTTCCAAAATGCCCGGCGCGCACACGTCCCCGAGATGCCAGATTTCATCCGCTCCTACCGCGAGCGCATTGATGTTCGCCGGCAAGTGATTGTGCGTGTCGGCCAGGACGAAAATCCGCATTTTGCAATCCTCGCACAAATGGGTGTTGTAGCCACGGCCCTGTGGGCCGTGTCGTTGTGCCCGTTGTGGTAAGGGCCTAACCGGAGTAGATTCCTCGCGTGTCATTCAAAGATTTTGGTCTGTCCGCGGAGGTCGTCCGCGGCACGCAGGCGATGGGATTTAGCGAGCCAACTCCGATCCAGCTCCGCGCCTTCCCCATTGTTCTGGCCGGCAAGGATCTGATCGGGACCGCGCAAACTGGGACCGGCAAAACTGCCGCCTTCGCGCTGCCCATTCTCACCCTGCTGGCGAAGCACGGTGATTTCCGCTGTCTCGTGCTCGAGCCGACCCGGGAGCTGGCAGCTCAAGTTGAAACCGCGTTTCGCGATTATGGGCGCTTCACCGATCTGCGCGTCTCCGTCGTCCACGGTGGCGTCGGATATGGCAAGCAACGCGAAGAAGCCGCTCGCGGGATGGACATCGTCACGGCGACACCGGGCCGCCTGCTCGATTTGCTCGAGCAAGGCTCGATGAATTTGCGCCACGTAAACATTTTGGTGCTCGATGAAGTCGATCGCATGCTCGACATGGGTTTCCTGCCCGACGTGCGCCGGATCGTGGAGCAAATCTCAACTGACCGGCAGACATTGCTTTTTTCCGCGACCTTGCCGCCGGAGATCGAACGCCTCGCAGCTTGGGTCCTGCGCGAGCCGGAGGTGGTCGAAATCGGCGCGCGCCGATCCCCTGCGGAAACCGTCACGCACGCCGTGTATCCCGTGGCCGCGGAGCAAAAATTCGATCTGCTGATGGCGCTGCTCGAGCGCACCAATTTCGATAGCGCCTTAATTTTCAGCCGGACGAAACATGGCGCGGACAAGATCGCGGTGAAATTGAAAGCGGGACGCCATTCGGTTGCCGTCATGCATTCGAACCGGACGCAACGCGAGCGCGTGGAAGCGCTCGAGGGTTTCAAGAGCGGCAAGTACGAGATCATGGTCGCGACCGATATCGCCGCGCGCGGAATCGATATCGCCGGTGTGAGTCACGTCATTAATTACGACGTACCGGAACACCCGGAAGATTACGTGCATCGCATCGGCCGCACTGGCCGCGCTCAAAATGTTGGTGACGCCTTTACTCTGATGAACGGGGAAGAGCTGGCTTCGTTGCACGCGATCGAACGCTTCATGGGCCAGAAGATTCCGCGCCTGAAATTGGAAGGTTTTCCGTATCTTTACACCGCGCTTTTCGAACCGGAATCGAGCGAGGGCGGCAAGCGCTCGATCGGCGGCGGCCGCACTCATCGCGGTTATTCCTTCGGGCGGCGCCGCAGGTAGCAACGCGTCGTTATTCGAGCAGATAGAGTTCAAGTAACCCGATGCCGGCCGCGCCGCCCGCGCCCCGAACAATCGCGGTGTAATTGCCGGGCGGAGTCGCAACGAAAATGGCGGACTCGCGGATGTCGGTAGGAGCAAGAGTGCTTGCAATGATCTCATCACGATTTGGCGCGTCCGGCCAATTGTCGTTGCTCGTGATGAGCGTGCCGTTGCCGTCGTGCAGTTCGAGTTCCGGATCGAGCAGCGTCCCGGTTAACTGGGCTGCGAGCGAAGGGCCCAGGGCACGGAACAGAATCTTGCGCTGGGCCGCACGCACGATCACGCCCCCGATCAACACCTTGTCGCCCGTGCCGACTCGCGCGCGGGTTGATAAGTTTACGAACTCCGGATCGTTTCCGTTATCGGCGTCGTAAACTTCGATCAGCCCGATGCCGCTGCTGTTATTCGCGCCGCGCAGGATCGCGGTGTAGCTGCCGGGCGATAGCGTCGCGATGATCACCGCTTCATTGTCATCAGTCGGCGCGAGCCCGCTCGCCTCGATCGCGGCCTGTTGAAGAGATAGCCGCCAATTGTCATTGAAAAAAAGCAAGGCGCCCCGGCTGTCGCGCAGTTCCAGCATCGGATCCATTAAGCGGCCCGGGAAAGGCGCGGTGTTCACCTTCAGCGACGGGCCGATTCCGCGCACAACCACTTGTTTGGGCTGCGCCCTATCGCCGCGCACAATGAAGCCGGCGATAGCTGCATTGTCTCCCAGGTCAACGAAGGCCCGCGAAGAAATGTTCGGCATCCCAGGGCCGATCACGCTGTCGATCCACCCGCGGTTCGACGAGAGGCGCGTCGCGTAAAATCCCGATGGAACCGGCGCGTCACCGATCACGGGCGCATAAGGTGGAGCATCGCCTTCGTAAAATCCGCGCCTGTCGAAAAGCGCGCCGAGAAAGGCGCCGCCGCCCGTCGCGTCCGTGTAAAACGGGCCGTCCACCGCGTAATTGATCCCGGCGAGTTTCCAGACGCCCGCATCGTCCACGAAAAGAGCGCCGGCGGAATCACCGGAGGAAAGATGGGCCTCGTTCGGACGGCCGTTTTGATCAAAGGAGGCGAAAAGCATATTGCCCAAACCCGGAAGCGGGATGATGGCGCTGACGTCGTTTTCACCCCAGCGCGTGATCCCATCGCCCGCGCCCCAACTCCATCCTTGCAGAGTTCCGCTGAGAAAAATTCCCGGACCGCGCCGCGTACCTCGGCCAATCACGACCAGATGCTTTCCAATTTCGGCGTTTCCCCCGTAGAGCGGTGCGAAGCTCGGAAAGACTTGTAAAACTCGATAGATCCGGAGGTCGCTGGCCGGATCGTCGAATTGCTGACGAATGTCGTATTGCGCTCCCTGATAAGTGAACACGCTTGACTGAACTCCGATGTGTTGCGCCGTGATGAAATAATGCGCGGCGATTGGCGTCCCCAGAAAGGCACCGAAGATCCCTTCGTACTGCCAGCCGCTATTGGCGAGAGCGCCAATCGGTGCGGTCGTGTTCGCGGTGGGATCATCCGTAGCGAAAAGGATGACGGCCCGCGTTCTGATGGCCGCGAAGAACAAGACGCCGGCGATCATACCGAGAGTTCGCCGCCAAAAGATTACGTCTGAAGGAATGCTCATCGGCGAATCATCTGTTCAGCCACGATCTCATCGGAAATGAAGCGAAACAATCCGACAACACCTGGCGCAAAAAAATGCCGCCGAAAGTTTTTGCGGGCTTTCCCGAACGGCTTTCGCGACGAGACTTACCACGCCTGGGAACGGGATTACAAATGGGAGACGCACCGGGGCTGGGAAGAGGTGCTGAATCGGAATGAGTTCCGCCGGCTTCTCCACGGGGGTGAATATGGCGAGATCGCCGCGCGCGCGGTCCGCACTGAGCAGCGGTCCCGGCACAGCATGATTTTCTCGTTCGAAAAGATGGCGCTCCGTGACGCGGTGAAATCGGCCACCGGTGCGCGTACGTTCGCGACCGGTCTCTACGATTTCCTGCATGGCCGCGGGAGCGACGAAGTGAAGTTTGTCCGCTGGTGCGAAACCGTCGCAAGTTTGCCGCGAAAACAAACTCGCGTTCTCACCTGGCCGCTCGTGACCGTGTTTGCATTAATCGCGCAGCCAGACCGCCATATCTTTCTCAAGCCGAACGTCACGAAAATCGCGGCGCACAAATACGGCTTCGACTTCCCGTATCAATCGAAACCGAACTGGGAGACCTACGTGAGCCTGCGCGAGTTCGCCGAAACGATCCGGCGCGATCTGCGTGACCTGAGGCCGCGCGACATGATCGATCTGCAATCCTTTATCTGGGTGCAGGGCTCAGACGAATACGCTTAAGAAATCGCGTCCGCCAAAAGCTCGGCCATGTGTTTGGGCCGAACCGGCGTCAGATGCTCGATCTGATGACGGCAACTGGTGCCGGAGGCGATCACGAGAGTGTCGTTAGGTTGGGTCGCAAGCTGTTGCACGAGCGGCGCGGCCACCTTGAGCGATAACTCGTATTTGGATTCGAGGGCGCCGAACGCGCCGGCCATTCCACAGCAACCGGTATCGAGCAGAGTGGCCGTGGCGCCGGGCAGACGCGTGGCGAGCCGCGCCAAGAATTGAGGTTTCAGGAGAGATTTCGCGTGGCAATGCGCATGGATCGCGATCTGTCGGGGATGATCGGCGAATCTGAGAGCCTGCGGTTCGCGCTCGAGAAGATCGTCGACGAATTGCTCGAAAAGAAAGCAGCGGTGAGCGACTGCTTCGGTGTCCGCCAGATTCAATTCGCGATAATCTTCGACGAACATCGAGTAGCAGGACGGTTCCAGGAAAAGGATCGGAGCGTCCGAGGCGCGGAGGAGATTGAGGTTATGCCGGCCCATCTCGGCGGCCGCTTTCAGATTTCCCTGACTGAAGGCGGGACGTCCGCAGCACTTGCGTCCTCTGACTAAGGAAACGGAAAAGCCGAGTGCTTCGAGGACCTTGACGGCAGCTATCCCAATGTGCGGCTCGTGGTAGCGAACAAAGGTATCGTCCCACAGGATGACTTCGCCGCGATTGATGGGAGAAGTAGAGGCGCGGGCGTGAAACCAGTGATCAAAGCGCTGCTTGGTGTAATGAGGCAACGGTCGCTTGTCAGTTAGACCGAGAGTCTTGCGCATCAGGCCTCGGATGAATGGCGAATCCAGCATCGCATTCGCCACCGTCGGCATCACGCAACCAAGCCGGCCTAACAAGTCCACGGCGCTCAGCATTCGCTCGCGCAGCGGCAATCCGTCGCGCTCGTGGCGCGCATGCATCAGCTCGGCTTTGAGCAGGGCAAGATTAACATTGGAGGGACATTCGACGGTGCACGCTTTGCAGGAGAGACAATTACTGAGCGCGGCGTCGAGCTCGCTCGAACGCAACGGATCGTCGTGGAAGCGCAACTCCAGCGCGGCACGGATCGCGTTCGCCCGGCCGCGGGTGGACATGTATTCCTCGCCGGTGGCGAGGAAGGTGGGACACATGGTGGGCGCGTCTTTCCGGCAGCCGCCGCAGCCATTACATTGCTCCAGGTTTCCGATAAACGACTCATCCTTGAAGGCGAAGGCGAGCACCGGTTCGAACGGGAGGCGCAAGCGGATCTCGGACTCAACCCGAAGATGGTTATCTATCTTGAACCGGCCATCGCTGAAGATTTTGCCGGGATTGAAGAGGTTCCTCGGATCAAAGGAAGCTTTGATCTGGCGCATCACTCCGAGTAACTCGTCGCCGACCTGTTCGGCCATGTATTCGGTGCGGGCCATCCCGACTCCATGTTCGGCCGCGAGCGATCCCTTGAACTGCCTAACGAGTGCTGAGACTTGATCGGCGACCAGGCGGTATTTCTTCAGATCGCCGGCCGTGTGCAGATCCAGGACGGGCCGCACATGGAGAAGCCCGGTCGCGGCATGACCGTAGTAACAAACTTCGAGTCCGAGCGGACGCATGATCGATTCCAGGCCGGCGACGTATGCTGGTAGTTGCGCCGGACGGACCGCGGCATCTTCGATAAACGCCACCGGCTTGGCCGCACCTTTACGCCCGGTGAGCAGCGAGAGGCCTGCTTTACGAAGCGACCAGACGAGATTCATCTCGGACGGTTTTGTGCAGATCCTCGTGCGTAATCCGAGTCCCTTCGACGACAAGAGCGCCAGCCTTTCGGCGACGTCGTCGTAGAACTCCACGATGAGGATCGATTCACACGCCTTGGTATCCAGCTCGAGCAACTGCCGCGCGGCTTCGAAATTCAATTGCCCTTTCGTTTGATCGAACAAAGGACGATCGATGTGTTCGATCGCCGAAGGTTTGAGGTCGAGCAGCTCGACAGTGGCTTGCATCGCCTCGGCGACTGAGGCGAAGAAGACCAGGCCGAGACCTTTCTCCCGCGGGAGCGGAACGATTTTCAATTCCGCGGAAAAAATGGCTGCCAGCGTTCCTTCGCTGCCGCAAAGCATGTTGTTCAGATTGCCGGGATCGCGGCGCCAACGATCGACCGCGTAACCGGACCAGCGTTTCTGCAAGCCGGGCGGCATCCATTCGCTGATCTCGGCCGCATGATCTGCGATCAAATTCGCGATCAGTTCTCGCTCCGCTTGCAGGGTGTCATGGCCTGGACCGATCTGCTCGATCCGGCCGTCGGCGAGAACGAGTTCCTGCGAGATAACGTGATCGGCCGTGGTGCCGTATACGGGGACGCGCGCGCCGGAAGAATCGTTTGCGATCATGCCACCGATGGTGGCGCGAGAACTCGTGGCCACATCCGGGCCGAAACAGAAACCGTGAGGTTTTAGAAACGCGTTCAGTTGATCGAGGACGACGCCGGCTCCGGTGCGCACCGTGCGCGCTTCCAGATTCAGGTCGGTGATCTGGCGATTGTAACGAGAGAACTCGACGATCAATCCATCGCCGATCGCGCCGCCCGACAATCCGCTGCCGGCGCCGCGAGGAGTGATCGGAACGCCGGCATCGGCGGCCACAGTAATGATCGAACGCGCCTGCTGCGCGCTGCGCGGAAATGCGACCGCCGCAGGTTGAAGCTGATAGAGCGATGCGTCCGTCGCGTAAAGCTCGCGGGTCAAATCATCGAATGCGATTTCGCAATCAGCGGCGTCGAGGGTGGCTGTTTGAGCGGAAGTCATCGCGTTGCCGATAGGTTGATTGCGGGCCGGCTCATTGTAGCACAGGCTTGAGCATGGGACTTTTGTCCCCCGAGCCGATGAATAACAAATTCCCGGACGAACTCTTGCTAAACGAGCCGGACCGCAGAGCGCGGTTGATTAGCGAGTTCTACCAGCAATATGGCGAAAGCCGCCCCGATGGTTATTACGCGTGGGGCCGCCAGCACGAGGAAGCCAAGACCGCTTTTTATCGAAAGAACCTGGAAGCAAATGGCCACGACCAACGCAGTCTTGGAGTCGACATCGGTTGCCAGGGCGGCGTGCTGATTAACTTCGTCGATATCATTTCATGGGTCGGCGTCGATATCGATCAGCTCGCGCTCGAGGCAGCGCGCGCGGCGGGCGTCGCGTGTCACGAAATGGATTTTACTTCCGCGATCAATTTCCGCGATGAGAGCTTCGACGTGGTCATGATGACGGAGGTCCTGGAACATTTGCCTTATCCATCGATCACCGTTCGGGAGGTCCATCGGATTTTGAAGAAGAAACCGGGCAGCGCTTATGTCGGTTCGGCGCCATTGGATTATCATCTGCATCGGCGCTGGAAAGTATTTCGCGGGAAGCGGCTGTCCGGCGAGCAGACCCACGTTCACCATTTTTCCTTTCGTGAGCTCGACCGGCTCCTCCGGTTTTGTTTCGAGAAAGTGGAATACCTGCCGTTGAGCGGAACCGCGGCGCGCCATCCTGGATGGAACCTGCCTTACAACTTGTTTGTGCGAGACATCGCCTGGGCCGCGTCGTCGCCCAGAAAAGAGGTGGGGCGATGGGAGGTCGTCGGGAAAGAGTTATTGTAAGCGCGCTGCGAAAGCTCTTCTGTAGCCGCTTCGCGGTGCAAAGCGCAAGTTATGGATCGGAGCGCTGTTTGTGTTGCGGCAGTAATCCCCGCGGTGCGTTCTCATTCGGCGCGCAACGCGATGATTGGATCCACTCGAGTGGCGCGTCGTGCGGGCAACCACGCCGCGACGAACGCCACGGCGGAGACGAGCAACACGATGGCGACGAAAGTCACCGGATCAGACGCGCCGACTCCGAAGAGCAAGCTGTTCAGCAAGCGCGTTGCAGCAAAAGCCCCGGCGACGCCGACGATGAGACTAATGCCGACCAGCATCATAGCCTGGCCAACGATCAGCCGAAAGATGGAGGATTTACCCGCGCCCAACGCGATGCGGATTCCGATCTCACTCGTGCGTTGCGCAACGGAGTAAGCCATCACGCCATAAATCCCGATCGCGGTGAGGAGCAGGGCCGTCCCCGCGAAGATCGAAAGCAAGAGCGTGTTAAAACGCGGCCGCGCCAGCGAGCGCGAGATGTATTCGTCGAACACTCGCACGCTGGTCAGCGGAATTGTCGCATCAAGCGCCGTAAGCTCCTTCCGCACCGAGTTGGTCAGGGCGGTCGGATTTGAAACACTTGTCCGGATAACGAGCGCCAGGATGTTGAAGGGGATTTGGGTTTGCGGCAGATACATCTCCGGCGAATCCTCATTCCTCAGCGACAGGTGCTTCACGTTCCCGACCACGCCCACGATTTCCCGCATCTTTTCTCCCTTATCGTCTGCAGAAAACCCGGGCATGATCCGCTTGCCGACAACATTCTGACCGGGAAAATATTTGTCCGCAAAGCGCTCATTCACGATCACTACCGGCGCCGATTCGAACTGATCCCTCTCGTCGAAAACCCGGCCTTGCCGGACGGGAATGCCCATGGTCTTGAAGTAGTCAGTGCTAATCATCCGGACGGGCGCGCCCGGACGCTGACCATCCGGCAGCGGACGTTCTTCGATGTCGAATGACGTCACCATGTTGCTCCCACTCAAGGGCAGCGGCACGATAGTGCTGGCCGACTCGACGCCCGGCAGCGCGCGGATTCGCGGAAGCAATTGGTCGAGGAACGCGGTGATATTTTCGTTCTTCGGATAGGCGACTTCGGGCAACGAAAAACGCGCGGTCAGAAGGCGTTCCGTGCGCACACCCATTTGCACCTGGCCAAGTCGCGCGAAACTCTGGATCAAGAGTCCGGCCGAGATGAGCAACACGAGCGCGAGCGCGACTTCCGCCATAATGAGCGCGTTGCGCACACGGCCTTTGCCTTCTCCGCCGCCGCCAGTGCGCGTGCCGGACTTGAGCGCGGTATTGAGATCGACGTGCGACGCCTGCCAGGCCGGCACGAGTCCGAAGATGACGCCGGTGGCGAGCGAGGCGAGCAAAGTGAATCCGAGCACGGACGCATCCAGTTGGATGTTACTAATGCGCGGAATGTTTTGCGGCACCGTCTTGATCAGCGCTTCCGTTCCCCATTGCGCGATGAGCAATCCGAGCGCGCCCCCCAACCCGGAGAGCAGCAGGCTCTCGGTCAGGAGCTGCCGAATAATGCGAGAGCGACTGGCGCCCATGGCCGCGCGCAAGGCGATTTCCTTTCCGCGGGCTGAAGCGCGCGCGAGGAGAAGATTCGCGACGTTGGCATTCGCAATCAGCAGCACGCAGATGACCGCGCCGAACAGGATGTACAACGCGGTGCGCACATCGCCGACCATTTCTTCACGCAACGGTTTCGTCGCGACGCCGAAGTGGGTGTTCGATTCCGGGTATTGCTTGCTGAGAGCCGCGGCGATGGCCTCCAGATCGGCCTGCGCCTGCGCGATCGTGGCGCCTGGTTTCAGCCGCGCGATCGATTGCAGGCTGTGACTGCCGCGTTGCTCGGTATTGGGCTTCGAACCATCAGGGTTGGCCGCGTCCTCCGCGATGCTGACGTAGAAATCCAGCGCGTCATTCTGGATCGGGAATTGAAAACCAGCCGGCATAACGCCGATCACCGTGTACTGGCGGCGATCGAGCAGGATCGTACGCCCGAGAATATTCGGGTCGGCGCCGAAATGTTTTTTCCAGAAATCGTCGCTGACGATCACTTTGAAACCGCCTGCTCCGCCCCCAGCCTTATCGTCTTCGCGGCTGAAAGCGCGGCCGATCTTCGGCTTGATCCCGAGGACATCGAAGAACTCCGCGCTTACTTTCACACCGCGCAGGCTGGTCGCTCCCTCGTCACTGGTTAGGGCGAAAGAACGGTCGCGATAGACCGCGGCGCTTACGAGCGTGCGGTTCTGGTCGCGGAAATCGAAGAAGTCCGGATAGGAGAGCGAATTCAAATCTGTCTGCGTTCCCTTCTGGCGCGTGTCGGTCATGCCGAGGGCGATGAGCTGGTCCGGCGCGGGAAACGGGAGCGGTTTGAGAAGAACCGCGTTGACCACGCTGAAGATGGCGGTGTTCGCGCCGATGCCGAGCGCGAGTGTGAGCACCGCGATGATGGTGAAGGCAGGATGTTTCCAGAGTTGGCGCAAGCCGTATCGAATGTCATTGATCATATGTTTTGCTGTAGCAGCGGCCCTGTGGACCGCTTGAGAGTGAACCAACGCCGGGTGCACTAGGAGACGGCCCATAGGGCCATGGCGACAACGCGGCGACGCTTAATAAAAAATTTACCACTCATTCCGCGCGCAATGCTTCGATCGGATTCACTTTCGTAGCGCGATTCGCCGGGAGAAGACACGCGATCAACGCAACCACGCCGAGCAGGAGCGTGATCATGCTGAGTGTGAGCGGATCGTAGGCACTCGTGTTGAAGAGCATCGAACCCATCGCGCGGGAGGCGGCCAGCGTCGCCAGCAGTCCGATCACCAACCCGATCCCGATGAGCTTGCCGCCTTGCGTGAGCACGAGCTGCAGGACATCGCCACGTTGCGCGCCGAGCGCCATGCGGATCCCGAATTCGCCGGTGCGCTGGACGACATTGTAAGCCATGACGCCGTAAATGCCGACCGCGGCAGTCACGAGCGCGACGCCGGAAAACACCGTCAGCAAGAGCATCGCGAAACGCTGCCGCGCGATGCTGTCGGCCATGATTTCTTCCAACGGGCGGATGATGCCGACCGGCTGGTCCTTATCGATTGCGTAGACAGTGGGTCGCAACGAACCGAGCAACGCGGCCGGCGAGCCTTTCGTCCGAAGGATCACATTGAGCGAAGTAAACGGGACCTGCGCAAACGGGTCGTAGCCCTGCGCGCTGGTCGGCTTGTCCACGCCGTATTGCTTGATGTCCCCCACGATGCCGACGATTTCGCGCCAGGCATCAGGACCGCTGGAGATGTTGATCCGTTTGCCGAGCGGGTCCTCGTTCGGGAAGAACTGGCGAGCCATCGTCTCGTTGATGATGGCTACGCGAGGCGCCCTGGGGTCGTCCTGCGGAGTGAACACGCGGCCGCGCACCAGGCGAATTCCCATGGCGCGGAAATAATCGGGCGTCACGGCGTAGTAATTCAGGCTCGGCAAATCGGCCGGATCGCTCGCGGGCCGGCCCTCGATGTTGAAGCTGAGGAGCCAATCGCTCATTATCGGCATCGAATGGGTGATGCCGACCGCCTGCACACCGGGTAGATCTTTCAGGCGTTCGAGCAACGAATGGGCAAAGGCGTTTTGCTGCTCTTTCTCGGCATATTTTTTCTGCGGCAGCGAAAGCCGCATGAGCGTGGCGTTTTCCGGGATGAACCCAGGATCGACGTGGGCGAGCTGCATGAAGCTGCGCGCGAGCAAACCGGCGCCTCCCAGAAGGACGAGGGCGAAAGTCACTTCAATAACAACCAGGGCGCTGCGGAGCCGTCCGCGCGCCCCGCCCTCGGTCGAGCCGCGAGTCCCCTGCTTCAGCGCTTCGTTCACATCAGCGCGCGCCGCCAGCCAGGCGGGAGCTATTCCAAATACCAGGCCAGTGACAACGCTGAGCGCGAGCGAGAAAAGGAGGACGCCGGAATCGAGATGGATCTCACTGATCCGCGGAATGCTGCTGGGAGCGAGGGCCAGTAATGCATCGAGACCCCAGCGCGCCAGAATCACCCCGGCCAGTCCCCCGCATAGGGCGAGCACAACGCTTTCGGTCAGAAGCTGACGAACCAGCCGTCCGCGTCCAGCACCGAGGGCCGCGCGAATGGAAATTTCGCGATGCCGCGCGGTCGCGCGAGCGAGGAGAAGATTCGCCAGGTTCGCGCAGGCGATGAGCAGGACGCATCCCACCGCGCCGAGCAAGGTGTAAAGCACCGGCTTCACATCGCGCACCATGTCATCCTGGATCGGTATCATGATGATGCCCCAGCCTTTTTGTGGATCTGGGTACTGTCTCGCGATCTGGTCCGCGATCACTTCGAGTTCCGCCTTCGCCTGGTTAAAAGTCACGCCCGGCTTCAGCCGGCCCCCTACGGCCAGGTAGTGGCCGCCGCGCGCGTAGTTCGCCGTTTCATCCGGCCTGAACGCCATCGGCATCCAGACATCGACCTTGGGCGCCAGACCGAAGGGAGAAGCAACGCCGACCACAGTATATGGCTCGCCGCTCAGTTGAATCGTGCGGCCGACAACGTCGCGCGCGCCACCAAATCCGCGCTGCCAAAAACCATTACTCAACACCACAACGTGATTTTTACCCTGCGCGTCTTCTTCCGGAAGAAACATCCGGCCGACCACCGGCTTCACGCCATACACGTCGAAATAATGCGCCGTCGCCCTTATGCCGATGAGTCGCTGCGGTTCGCCCTCGCCCGTCAGGTTTAGCGTGGCACCGCAATAGGCGGCGAGGTATTCGTAGGACTTCGCCTGTTTTTCCCAATCGAGATAATTCGGCGGGGCGACAGAGAACTCGGGGAATTTGGGCAGCTGCATTTCGCGAATGACGACGATCCGGTCGGGATCAGGACAATCAAGCGGGCGGAGCAGTACCGTGTTGACGACGGAGAAGATGGCAGTGCAGGCCCCGATACCGAGCGCCAGCGTGATGATGGCGACGAAGGTAAAGCTCGGCGCTTTGATGAGCTGGCGAAGAGCGTAGCGGAGATCGTTTAACATATTCTTTAGTTTCTAATTCTGAATTTCACGTCACTCGTCACTTTCGTCATTCGGAGCGCAAAGCCTGAATCGGATCGACATTCGCAGCGCGACGAGCCGGGAAATAGCAGGCGAGCAGCGCCGTCATCAGAAGCAATAAGGCCACGGCCGCGAAGGTCAGCGGATCAGTCGGGGTGATGCCGTAAAGCAACGTGCGCAGGAATTGAGTAAGGATATAGGACGCGATGATACCGATCGCGACGCCGGTGAGGGCCAGTTTTCCGCCTTCGCCCAGGATCAGCCGAAAGACGTCGCGCCGCGCCGCGCCGAGCGCCATGCGGATGCCAATTTCATGCGTGCGCTGAGTGACGGCATGACCGATCACGCCGTAAATTCCCGAAACCGCCAGAAGCAGGGCCACCGCGGCAAATAATCCAAGCACGCACAAGGCGAAACGGCGCACGCTGAGGGAGTCGTCCACGGCTCCCCGAATGGTGATGACGTTGTAAAGCGGCAGCTGCGGATCGAATTTCCCGACCGTTGCGCGGATGGCAGGAAGAAGGCTTGTCGGCTCAGTCTGGGTCCGAATGAGCAGGTTGAATCTCCGCAAAAAATTGGCGGTCTGTGCCATCGGGAAATTCATCTCCGGCACGATTGCCTCCTCCAAACTCATCTGCCGTGAATCCGCCACTACCCCGACGACGGTGACGGGAAGTTCCCAACGAGCGACGTAAACCGTGAGGCGTTTTCCGATCGGGTCTTCGTCGCCCCAGATCCGCCGCGCCATCGTTTCATTAACGATGATTACACCCGGTTGTCCCGCGGTGTCCTGCTCGGTGAAGGCACGGCCGCGCCGCAAAGAGATCCCCATCACCTCGTAATAATTCGGACTCACCACTCGGTTGGCCGCGCTCATCCGCTGCTCGGGTGCCGTGCGACTTTCCAATGCAAACGGCCACCGATCGAGATACGAGAAAGGCGGATGGGAAACGGCGGCGACGGAGTGCACGCCCGGCAACTCGCGCAGGCTTGCCAGCAGTTGCTCGGCGAAACGCACGGTTGTCCCGGGCTTGTCGTATCGCGCCGGCGGCAGATTCAACCGCGCGCTCAGGACGCGCTCAGTTCTGAAGCCCGGATCAGTCCGGACCAACTGCGAAAAACTGCGCAGGAGAAGGCCGGCCCCGGCGAGCAATACCACGGCCAGCGCAACCTCCGCGACAATCAGCACGGCGCGAAGCGGCTGGCGGGCGCTGCCACCGGATCGATCGCCCAGGCGCATCGCGAGCGCCGCGTCCGTTCGCGAGGCCTGCCACGCCGGCCAGAGCCCGAAGAGAAACGTGGCGGCGAAAGTGACACCCACGGCAAAAAACAGGACGGGCGCGGAGATGTGAATCGAAGTCTCGGACGGGATGCCGCCGTCGAGCACGCCAGCTTCCGGCAAAAGTTTTACCAGCGCATCGATCCCCCAGGCCGTGATCAGCATGCCCAGGGCGCCGCCGAGTACGGCGAGCAGCGCGCTTTCGACAAAAAACTGCCGCAACAACTGGCGCCGCGTCGCGCCGATGGCCGCGCGGATGGCGATCTCGCGTTGGCGCGCGCTCGCCCGCACCAGCAACAAGCCCGCGACGTTGGCGCAGGCGATCAGGAGCACGATGGCCACAGCGGCCACCAGCACAAACACCGCCGTGCGCACGTTGCCGAGGAGCGCGTCGCGCAACGGCAGCGCCGAAACGGTCCAGTTCGCGTAATCGGCGGTCGCGGGTTGGGTTTGGGCGAAGCGAGCGGCGATCGTCGCCAGCTCCGCATTCGCGCTCGACAACGGCACGCCGGGCGCCAATCGCCCGATGACCGGGTACCAACGCTGCGGCGCCTGCCGCATTTCGAAGGGGAATGGAAACCAAAACGAGGCGCCGCCATAACGAAAACGCGCCGGCATAACGCCCACGACCGTGTAGGGCTCGGCATCGAGCTCGACCGTCCGGCCGATGACCTGCGGGTCCCGGCCAAAACGGTTCTGCCAGATATCATAGCCAAGGACCACGGCCCGCGCCGCGCCCTCCCCCTGCTCGTTCGGGAGAAGCGTCCGGCCAAGCTGCGGCGGAACTCCGAGCAGAATGAAAAAATCCGCGGTTACTTTCGCGCCGGCCACGCGCTCCGGCTGTTGATTCCCAACCGTCAAATTGCGCGAGACATTCTCGATCGCCGCCAGCGCCTCAAAGCTGCGCGCCTGCTGGTAAGCGCCAAACTCGCGACCGGTATGCTGCGTTTGAACTGCACTGTCGGTCGGCTTTTGCTGGCGTAACTGGACGAGTCGCGCGTGATCTCGATACGGAAACGGGTCAAGTAACAGCGCGTGCACGACGCTGAAAATCGCGGTGTTCATCCCAATCCCGAGCGCAAGGGTCAACACCGCGAGCAGAGTGAACCCGGGAGATTTTATCAGTTGGCGCAGCGCGTACCGGAGATCGTTCAACATCCTGTTCCTTATTTGTTGAGGTGAATACTTCCCGCGGTCGCCCGCAAAGTGAGGACCGGGCCGCCGCCGTTCATGTCGCCCTTCAACTGGTTGCTATTCGTGCTGCCTTTTTTCGCTGCAATTTTGAAATCGCTCATAACGCTCCCCGCGGTGCACGCGGCATCGATTGTGACCGCGACCGATTCACCTAAGCGGAGGTCGATGCCGCCGCCGTTCGCGGTGATCTTGCAGTCGGAGCCCGGTGATTTGGGGAGGTAAGCCGTGACGGAACCACCGGTAGCGGTGGCGGTGATGGCTGCAGCTTCTTTGATCGAGAGGCTCCCGCCTTCCGTGGTCGCGACGACGCGGCCACCAACCTTGCCAATCGTGGCGGAGCCACCCTCACATCGCGCCTCGAGGTCCCCGCCCACATTCTTGATGGTCAAGCTGCCTCCTTTGCTCGACGCGGTCAGCGAACCGCTCACGTTCTCCATCGTCAAACTACCGCCCTCAGTCGACGCTTTGACCGCTCCATCGACGTCGGCGATCCGCGCGCTCCCGCCTGTCCGCATTTCGAGGTTGAACTTGCGCGGGATCGCGACCTTAAAATTGAGACGAATCTTATCGCGGTTCGCTTGATTCTGATCAGCAAACTTGACGGTGACCTTCACGGTATTGCCGGTTTGCGACATCTCGATCGAGAGCTTGTTTTGCAGGTCCTCGACTTCCTGCTCCGTCTCGACCTTGAAGTAGGACATGAATTGGACTCGGACAGACTCGAAGTCTCCGGTCTCGACCTGACCATGGGCCAGGTCCGCGTCGAAACTCAGGAGCCCGTCGGGTTTGACGACAAATTTCTTCTCGGGCTGGTCGCGCGTTCCGGGCTTGTATTCGGCCGCTTCGAGAGACGAAGAATTCGCCGCGATCGCCCACGCGAAAGCGAACAGGATGGTGGGTGCCAGGTTTTTCATTCGATGCGTAATGCCTCCATGGGGCTGATTTTTGTGGCGCGCCGCGCCGGGAGCCAGGTGGCGAGCATCGCGGCCAGCGCGAGCAAGGTGGGCGCGAAAGTGAACGCGACCGGATCGACCGAGCTCACTTCAAAGAGAAGGCTGCTGGCGACTTTCCCAGTCCCGAACGCGAGCAGGAGTCCAAGCGCGAGCCCGGCCGCGACCACCGCAATTCCTTCGCGCAGGATCATCCATTGCACGGTGTTGCGTTGCGCGCCGAGCGCCATCCGGATGCCGATCTCGCGCGTGCGCCGCGCCACCGAATATGCTTTCACCCCGTAGACGCCGACGACGGAAAGCCCGAGCGCGAGTCCGCCGAAAATCGAAAACAACGCGGCACCCGCGCGCACGATCCAGAGCTGGGCGTTGCTGTCGAAATGTTGCGCAAAGGTTTTGACCTCGAGCACCGGCAATATCGGATCGACGCCACGGACCGTGCGCCGGAGAAGATCGGCCGTCGCGGATTCGCTGCCTGCCGGGATCGACGCGAACTTCACGAAGAAAAATATGTCGCTGAAAAATCCGCGCGAGAACGGCAGATAGAGCGCGCCGGGCGGCTGGCTCTCGAACAATCTCGACTTCGTCGCCGGCACGATCCCGATAATCTCGATCGCCTCGCCGCGTCTGATCTCCGCGCTATCCGTGGTGCCGGCGTTTCCAGGCGGCGCGGTCCGGTCGATTGGGAATTGAATCCGCTGTCCGAGCGCGTCACCGTCCGGCCATAATTTTTTCGCGAGGACCTCATCGATGATCGCCACTGGCGGTCCGCCGGGTTGCGTTGCTTCAGCGGCCGTGAAAGCGCGGCCACGCCGTAATGGAAGTCCGACTGCCGTGAAATAATCGGCGCCGACGCTGTTCCAGTTCGGTGAGAACAAAAGTCCATCCGCCGCCGTGGCCGGGTTGGCGTCCGTCTCCGGATACACGCCGGCGCGCTGCACGCTTCGCCGAATCGACGTGTTGCCAAAAGGAACGAGCGCGGAAATGCTCGCGCTCTCCACGCCGGGCAAAGCAGCGAGTCGCTCGCCGAGAATGCGATAAAGTTCCTCCGCCCGCTTTTTATCGAACCCGCCGAGGCTGGCGTCGGTTTCCACCAGGAAGTCGTTACCGACGCGCAAGCCGCTATCGATCGACGCGGCTTTGGTTGCGCCGCGAATGAAAAGTGCCGCTGCGGTAACCAGCGCGAGCGAGAACGCGATCTGGATCACGACGAGTGGATTGCGCGGCAGAAATTTCCAGCGCGGATGGCGGACATCTTCGCCCGCCTGTTGTTTCAAATCTTCGATGACGGCCGCGCGCGACAGCTTGAGGGCCGGTCCGAGCGCAAAGCAAAGCGTTCCGAGCACACAAAAGACGAGCGTCGCGCCGAGAATCGTCGGGTTAGGCCCGCTGATCCAAACAAGATCAACCGGCGCAATCTGCGCAAGCGAGGCGATGAGCAGATCCAAAGACCAAAGACCGAGCAACAACCCGCAGGCCCCACCCAAAAGCGCGAGCAGAAATCCCTCGACGAGAAGTTGCCTCACGATCCGGGCGCGGCTCGCGCCGAGAGCGAGCCGGATCGCGATTTCCTTCCGGCGGCTCGTGCCGCGCGCGAGCAGCATGTTCGCGAGATTCAAACAGGCGACGAGCAGCACCACTGCCGCCATTCCCGCCAGGAGCGCGCCGATTGTGGCGATGGGGCCGGCATCGGAAGGATCGGTGCTGGTGGCGAAACGGAAAAGCGGCGCGGTCATGAACGTCTGATCTTTTTGTTCGACCGGAAATGCGGTTTCGAGATTGGCCGCGAGACCTTTCAAGTTCGGAAGCGCCGCCTCCGCCGTAACTCCCGGCTTAAGCCGAGCAATAACCAGCAGCCGATTGCTGCTGCGGTCCGCGATCGAGTTCGCGCGACCTCCCACCAGATCACGCGTGACCTCCTCATAAACGCCGAGCGGCAGCCAGAGCTCCGGCGCAAAGACACTCATCGTTCCGGTGAATCCTTTCGGCAGAATGCCCACGATGGTGAACGGCCGTCCGCTGATCATGATTGAGCGCCCGAGCAATGCCGGATCGCTCCCGTGTTTCTGCCAGTAGCTGTAACTCACCACCGCAACCCGCTCTCCACGCCCGGGCTTTTCTTCGTCCGGCAAAAAACCGCGGCCGTAGGCGGGCGCGACACCGAGAACGGAAAAATAATTCGCGCTCACGATATCCGCCATGACGCGGCGGGTGTTCTCCTTTTCACCGACGCCCACCACGGTTGTATCGTGCGCCAGGACACCGGAGAACACGCTGTTCTGATCGCGGATATCGCAGTAAGTCGGATAGGAAAAGGCGCGGAAACTTTTCGGATTCTTTTTGTCCTGCGAAAAAACCTGGACGATTTCGGACGGCCGCTCGTAGGCCGGCGGCTGAAAGAGCATGGCGTTAACCAGGCTAAAGATGGCGGTATTCACGCCGATACCGAGCGCGAGGACAGTGATGGCGGCGGTAGTGAAACCCGGAGATTTCCTGAGCTGCCGGAAAGCGAATCGAAAATCGTGGATCATAAGTCAGAGGTCGGAAGTCGGAGGTCAGAAAGTTTTGCTCGTCACTTGTCACTGGTCACTCGTCACTTTCTTCATTCCGTGCGGAGTGCGGCCATGGGACTGATTTTCGTGGCGCGGCGAGCGGGGAGCCAGGTGGCGAGCAAAGCGGCGGTCATCAACACGGCCGGCGCAATTGTAAACGCAAAGGGATCGATCGAGCTGACGTCAAACAGAATGCTGCTGACCATTTTTCCAGTGGCGAAGGCAAGCAACAGGCCGATCGCGAGGCCGGCGGCGACCATCGCGAATCCTTCGCGCAGGATCATCCACTGCACGGTTTTGCCCTCGGCACCGAGCGCCATCCGAATCCCGATCTCGCGCGTGCGGCGCGCGACCGAATACGCCTTCACACCATACACACCCACGACCGCGAGACCGAGCGCGAGCGCGCCGAAAATGGAGAACAGAGCCGCGCCGGCGTTGACCAGCCAGCGCTGCAAATTGCCATTGAGGTGCTGTTCGAACGTCTGGATGGAGATGATCGGCAACTCCGCGTCGACTGACATGATGCTGCGCCGCAGCAGATCGGCTGCGCTTGCTTCACTCCCCTGCGGCAGGGACGAGAACTTCGCCAGGAAATAGACGTTGCTCTGGAAGCCGCGGCTGAACGGCACATAGACATTATTTGACGGCCCCTCTTCGAAGAACACGTTGCGCGTGTGCGGCACGATCCCGACGACTTCGATGCTCTCTCCGGGGCGAATCTGACCGTCTGCTTCGTCGACCTTCGCTGCTCCGCTGCGCTCGCCGCTGCCGGCTGTCGCTGCGATCTCGGCCGCGAACTGCACTCGTTGTCCGAGCGCGTCGCCTTCCGGCCAGAGCTTCTGCGCCAGCTTGTCGTCAATAATTGCCACTGCGGGCCCTCCGGGTTGCGTCGCCTCGGCGGCGGTAAAGGTGCGGCCACGCAGAAGCGGCAGGCCAGTGGTCTTGAAATAATCGGCTCCGACGCTGCGGTAACCGGAGAAGCCGAGGTCGTCCGCTGCCGTCCCGGGCTTCGCTTCCTCCGGAGGCGGCGAACCGGCGCGCTGCACGCGCTTGCCGTACCCGAACATCCCGAACGGTACGCTGGTGGAGATGCTGGCGCTCTCCACACCCGGCAGCGCCGCCAACTTCTCTCTGAGCGTGCGGTAGAGCTGCTGCGTGTGTGCCCGATCGTAGCCGCGCAGACTAGCATCCACCTCCACGAGGAATAGACGCTCGGTGTTCAGCCCTGTGTCGATGTTCGCCGCCGTCCGCGCGCCGCGAATGAACAACGCCGCCGTGGTGACGAGCGCGAGCGAGAATCCGATCTGCACCACGACAAGCGGGTTGCGCGGCAGAAATTTCCAGCGCCGGCGCGAGACATCCTCGCCCGCGTGCTCCTTCAGGTCGTCGAGCGCGGTTGCGCGTGAGAGCTTCAGCGCAGGACCGAGGCCGAAGAAGAGCGTGCCGAGCAGACAGAAGCCAAACGTGGCGGCGAGCAACGCCGGAGTCGGGCCAGTCAGAACCACGAGATCCACCGGCAACTTCTTGCCGAGCCACGCGACCAGAAGGTCCGAGGACCAGAGAGCGAGGAGGACACCGAACGCACCGCCAAGCAATGCGAGAACGAATCCCTCCGTCAGTAATTGGCGAACAATGCGCCCACGCCCTGCGCCCAACGCGAGCCGCACCGCGATTTCCTTGCGCCGTGCAGCGCCGCGCGCGAGCAGCATGTTCGCGAGGTTCAGACAGGCCACGAGCAACACCAGCGCCGCCATCCCGAGCAGAAGCGCTCCAATTGCAGAGAGTTGCTCGTCGCCGTGCGGATCGTTCGCGGCGAACCGCGGCAGCGGCGCTGCCATGAACGTCTGGTCCTTCTGCTCCACCGGATAGGCCTGCTCCAGGTTCGCAGCCAAAGTCTTCAACTGCGGATCCGCCGCCGCCGGCGTGAGACCGGACTTCAGTCGACCGACTACGAGGAGGCGCCCGGGACCGCCACGCTCGCTGAGCGACCCTGGCGCTTCCGAACGCTGGAACTTGTTCGTCACGTCGTACACGCTCAACGGCAACCAAACCTCGGGGCCGATGAGGTGCGACGTGCCGACGAAGCCTTCCGGCATTATCCCTACGATCGTGAACGGGCGGCCGTTAATCAGGATCTCAGAGCCAAGGACTGCGGCGTTGCGTCCTTGCTTTCTCCAGTAGCCGTCGCTCACGATCGCGACGTGCGCCGGCTTGCCGAGCGTCTCTTCTTCCGCCAGAAATGCGCGGCCCTGCGCCGGTGCGACACCAAGAACCGAAAAGTAGTTCGAGCTGACGATACTCGCGATCGTGCGACGCGTGTCCCCCCCGTTCTCCCCGACGCCGACTATCGAGACCTTGTGCGCCATCACGTCGGTGAAAACGGTGTTCCGCTGGCGGATGTCCTGAAACGTCGGATACGAGAACCCCCGGAAGCTCTTCGGGTTCTTCTTGTCCTGTGAGTAGAGCTGCACCACCTGCTCCGGCTCCGTGAAGGGCTTCGGCTGGAAGAGCATCATGTTCACGAGACCAAAGACTGCGCTGTTCACGCCGATGCCGAGCGCGAGCACGGCGACGGCGGCGATGGTGAAGCTCGGGGATTTCCAGAGCTGCCGGAAAGCGAATCGTAAATCGTGGATCATAAGGCAGAGGTCGGAAGTCGGAAGTCGCAGGTCAGAAGGTTTCGCTCGTCACTTGTCACTTTCTTCATTCTGTGCGGAGCGCTTGCATCGGATCTATTCGGGTCGCGCGCAGGGCCGGAACGAAACAGGCCAGCGCTGCGACGCTGCAAATGAAGAGGGCGACGCCGCTGTAGAGCCATGGATCGGTCGGACTCACTTCGAAGAGGAGGCGGCGCATGAGGCGGGTGATGGCGAACGAAAGACCGAGGCCGACGACCAATCCGATGACGGCCAGACGCAATCCTTCCTTCATCACCAGCCCGATCACGTCGCGGGCGGCGGCGCCGAGCGCGAAACGAATTCCGAATTCGTTGGTGCGTTGCGCGACGCCATACGCGATGACGCTGTAAATGCCCATGCCGGCCAGCGCGAGCGCCAGTCCGGCGAAACCGCCGAGCAAATACATGGAGAGACGGCGATCCGCGGAAGCGGCCGCCAGCAGTTCGGTGTAAGGCTGCACTTGATCGATCGGCAATCCTGGATCGAGCGCATGAATCGCGGCGATTAATTCGGGGCGAAGACTCGCGGCGGGGCGGGAGCTGCGCACGATCATGGTCATAAATGCGCCATCGAGTTGCGTGGAGGGGTAGTACATCTCCATGCCCGGCGGCAACGACAGGTTCTCTGTCCGCACGTCGCCGGCCACGCCGACGATCTCACGAGGGATCGAAGCGATGCCGGTAATGAGACGCCGGCCAATCGGGTTTTCACCCGGGAAAAGCTTCTTCGCCATCGTTTCGTTGATGATGACGACGAGGGGTGAGCTGGGGCGGTCCTGCCAATTGAAGTCGCGCCCTTGCTTGATCGGGATGCCGAGCACCTCGAAGAAACCGGGCGCGGTGGTCGAGCGCACGGCGATGGTGCGATCGCTCACCGGTGGCAGCGGACGTCCTTCGACCGCGGCGGGCGAACGCGTGTTTCCGTTGTCGGAAGCGGGAAGCGTCGAAGCAGCGGAGGCATGGGTCACACCGGGAAGCGCTTTGAGTTTCTCGATGGCGTTTTGGAAGAACAAACCCTGGCGCTCGATATCGGGATACGAACCGGGCGGAAGCCCGACGAAAAATGCGGTGACGCCTTCGGCGCGAAAACCAGGATCGACCTTTTGCAGGCGGCGGAAACTGTCGATCAACAGCACCGCGCCGACGAGCAGGACGAGCGAAAGCGCGACTTCGGCGACGAGCAAGATAGCGCGGAGCCGTCCGGCCTGGCGTCCCGTTGTGCCGCGAGAAGAATCTTTCAACGAATCGATCGGATCGCTCCGTGATGCATGCAACGCCGGGACGAGGCCGAGGACCAGTCCAGTGATGAGGGAGAGCGCCAGCGCGAAACCGAGCACGTTCAGATCGAGATTGATCTCGATCACGCGCGGGAGAAAATTGTCCGCGACTTTTTTTAACAAGTCGAGACCCCAGACGGCGAGCAGAGTTCCAAGGATGCCGGCGATCCCGGCGGTCATCACGCTCTCGGCGAGAAATTGCAGGACGATCCGCGTGCGCGTGGCGCCGAGCGCGGTGCGAATTGCAATTTCCTTTCGGCGCGCGGTGAAACGCGCGAGCAAAAGATTCGCGACGTTCGCGCAGGCGACGAGCAGAACACAGCCGACCGCGGCGAAGAGAGTGAGCAGCATCGGACGCTGCGGCCCGACCAGGTCTTCATGAAACGAGACCACGTTCATGCCGGCCTTCGCGTCCACTTTTTCGGGATTGGCGGTTTGATAGCGGCGATCGATGACGTGCAGTTGTTCGTCGGCCTGCGCGCGCGTCACGCCGGGTTTCATCCGGCCAAGAATCGTCAAGTAGCCCGTGCCACGCTGGACGATATCGGGCGGCAATCCTTCCTGCTCGAACACGCGCGGTAGCCAGACTTTGGTCTGGTTAAACGGAAACTTGATCGTGTCGGGCGTGATGCCGATGACGGTGTAAGGCGTGCCGTTCAGCGTGATCGCCTGGCCGAGGATGCTTTGGTCGCCGCCGAAACGCTTTTGCCAGAAGGTATGGCTCAGGACCGCGACGTTCGGGCCGCCCGGCCGATCGTCATCTGGCGTGAAGGTGCGGCCGAGGAGCGGCTGGACGCCGAGCGCGCGAAAGAAATTTTCCGTGACACGAGTGCCGTTCAGATTTTCCGGATCGCCCCGGCCGGTCAGGGTAAATCCCGTGAACGACTGCGCGGCGAACTCGGAGAAGCTTTGCTGTTGTTCGCGCCAGGCAGAGTAGCGCGGCCAGGATACGTTCGCGCGGTCGAGGCCACGTTCTGGGAACGAACCCCAGACGCGGACGAGCTGTTCCGGCTGCGGATAGGAGAGCGGGCGAAGGAACAGCGTGTTGATGGCGGAGAAGAGAACGGTGTTCGCGCCAATGCCGAGCGCGAGCGCGACGACGGCGAGAATGGTGAAGCCGGGTTGTTTCAGGAGTTGGCGGAGGGCGTAGCGGAAGTCGTTCATATATTAGTGGGTGGCATTCATGGATTCTGGGGAGCGCACGCTTGCAGCGTGCTGGCGACGGCGTCTCGCTGTCGCGAACTTTTCATTTCGTGTGACCGCAACCGGAAGTGATGCGTTAAGGAAAGATTGTTTCGGCGAGACGCCGAAACCAGCGCGCGAGACGCGCGCGCTACCCGGAGTTGCTGCGACGCGTAACCGTTCATTCGGTTCTCAATGCCTCTATCGGATTCACTAAACTGGCGCGGCGCGCGGGAATCAGGCAGGCGAGTAATGCGACGACCGCGAGCGTGGCGGAGGTCGCGGCCAGCAACGCGGGATTGTGTGCGGAAACTTCGTAAAGCTGCGCTGTGAGCAGTCGCCCCAGCGCCAGCGACGCAGCCAGTCCAATAACCAGACCGATCACAACCGGACTCATCCCTTGTCGCACCACGAGCCGCAAAACATCCGCCGTCTGGGCGCCGAGCGCCATGCGGACCCCGATCTCGCCCGTGCGCTGCTCCACCGTATATGCGACCGCGCCGTAAATCCCAACCATCGCCAACACCAGAGCGATCCCGGCAAAAACTCCGAGCAACGTCATCATCAGCCGGCGCTGGCCTAACGACTGGTCGATGATCTCGTTCATCGTCAGCGGCTGGATGATCGGCAGCCCTGGATCAATCTTGCTCAGCGCGCTTCGCACCATCCCGGCAGCCGCTTCCGGTTTCATTACCGTCCGCACTGTGACGCTAAGGAAAGCAGATGAGCGCTGCGGCCAGGCGCGGTAAAATTCTACGTCGTTCGCCCGATCGAGCCGAAGCGAGCGCACGTCGCCGACAATGCCGATGATCTCGCATGGCAACCCGGTGTTATTGTCCGTGCCAAAGAAAATCCGTTTGCCGACCGGATCTTCTCCGATGGGAAACAGTTTTTGCGCGGTCGATTTGCTGACCAGAACGACCAGCGGCTTACCGACGCCGTCACGCTCATCAATGTCGCGGCCGGCGAGCAGCGGGATATTAAAGGTTTTAAGGAACCCGGGCGAAATACTCCGGGTGAGACCGAGTGGACGCTGATTCACCGGCACCGGATTGCCATCGACGCGAGCGCAAGGTGAACTCGAGCGCCCGCCAGCCAACGGCACGGCGTCACTGGTCGACGCTGCCTCGATGCCCGGAGTATTTTTCAATTCCATGAGCAAGCGGTCATTGAACCGCGCCTTCGATCCCGGGTCGGGATATCGCCCGGGCGGCAGGCCTATTCCACCCACCCAAAGATTGTCTGCCTTGAAACCGGAAGGCTGGCGGCTCAACCGAACGAAACTGGCGATGAGCAGCGCAGCGCCAGCAAGCAGGACAACCGAAAGTCCGACCTGCGCCGCAACCAGGCCGCGGCGAAAGCGCTGTTGACCGAGACTGCCGGTCATGGATCGGCCGCCATCCTTCAGTCCATCCACCAGATCGGCGCGCGAGCTTTGCCAGGCGGGATACATGCCCATGGCAACGCCCATGAGGAGCGAAATCGCCAGGGTGAATAAGAGAACAGGCGTGTTCAACTGCAGTGCCGTCTCGACGGGCAGATTACGGGAGAGCTTTGGGATAACCGAAACCACCCAGAGCGCGAGACAGGTTCCGACGGCGCCCGCGACGAGGCTGACGATGACGCTTTCGAAAACGAATAGGCGCACAACGCTTTGCCGCGATGCCCCCAGCGCCATCCGCAAAGCAATTTCGCGACGGCGCCCGGTAAACCTAACGAGAAGTAGGTTAGCCACATTGCTGCACGCGATCAGGAGAACGGCGCCGACCGCGGCGAGCAGGATCTGGAAAGGGCGACGGAGATCACCCGTCGCATCCTCGGGCGCCGACAGAACCACGGGCGACCAGGAGTTATCGGCGTTCTCCGGGCGGGCTTCACGATAACTTTTCTGGAGAGCCGGCATGGCGGCGCGCGCCTGGTCGATGGTGACGCCTGGTTTCAGCCGCGCCACGACACGGAGAAAACTGACGCCGCGCATCAAGCGCTCTTTCGTGAGTCCCGGCAATTCAAACGGCTTCGCCGTCAGGATGTCGCAATCGCGCCCGAACCAGGCAATGGGCAGATTCGGCAGCACGCCTACGATCGTCGTGGGAACGCCATTCAGAGTGACGCTCTGTCCGATTACTTGCGGATCGGAGTTGAGATGCTTGCGCCAGAAATTTTGGCTGACGAGCGCCACATCCGCTTTCATCTCTTCCTCAGGCAGAAAATTTCGGCCGAGAATCGGATGGATGCCGAGCGTGCCCATGTAGTTCGCGGTCATGTTCCCGCCGTTGAGCTGAACCGGGTCGCCGACTCCGGTCAGGATGTAACCCATTCCGGTGTCGGCGGCGAAACTGGAGAATACGGTCTGGCCGTCGCGGAAATGCCAGAAGCGCGGGACGGACATCGGCAGCTGCTCGAGGTTTCGCTCCTTCGCTTCGGCTTGGAGAATGACGAGACGATCCGGTTCGGCAAAGGGCAGGCCGCGCAGAAACAGGTCGTGAATCAAACTGAAGATTGCGGTGTTCATGCCGATCCCGAGCGCGAGCGTGATCACGGCGAGAAGAGTGAACGCGGGAGATTTCAGAAGCTGGCGGATGGCGAAGCGTAGGTCAGTCATCATAGGTCGGAGTTCGGAGGTCAGTCATTCGGCGCGGAGAGCGACAATGGGGTCGAGGGCGCTGGCGCGGCGGGCGGGGAGCCAGCAGGCGACAAAGGCGACGGATAACAGCGCCGTGGAAAGCGCGAGAAACGTAAGCGGATCGTTGGCGCCGATGCCGTAGAGCAGCGTGGCCATTAAACGCGTCAACCCGAGCGACGCCGCGATTCCGAAAATAATCCCGGCGGCGACCAGCGTCATTCCCTGACGCAAAATCAGGCGCAGGACATCGCTCCGTTGCGCGCCGAGCGCGATCCGGATACCAAGCTCGCGTGTGCGTTGCGCGACCGAATAAGAAATGACGCCATACAAACCGATCGCCGCCAGCAGGAGCGCGGCCCCGGCGAAAATGCTGAGCAGCAGCATCGTGAATTTCTTTTGGAGCAACGTCCGCGCGATCATGTCGTTCATCGTCCGCGGATTTCCGAGCGGAACCGATTTGTTGACGCTCCAGACGGCTTGCTGCACCGCGGGCAAAAGCGTCAGCGGATTGTCTGGTGCGGTCCGGACCGTGATGAACAACAGCGGCCACATTCCCTGGCCGAGCGGTTGGTAAAGTTCAGGCCGCGGCGTTTTTTCGAGGGC
Source organism: Verrucomicrobiota bacterium (assembly GCA_041167325.1). Taxonomy (GTDB): domain Bacteria; phylum Verrucomicrobiota; class Verrucomicrobiia; order Chthoniobacterales; family UBA10450; genus AV80. Next base: position 100,475 of record JBEEHH010000026.1, read on the forward strand.
AAGATGGCGGACATTGCCCACCACGCCCACGACCTGAAGCTTTTCGTCTTTCGGCCCGTAGTTCTCGATGAACTGGCCGATCGGATCTTCACCCGCGAAAACTTCCTTCGCGGTTTCTTCATTGATGATGGCAACCAGCGTCGAGCCTTTCGTATCGTGCTCGGTAAAGTTGCGGCCACGCCTGAGTGGGATGCCCATCGTCTGGAAATAATCGGGCGTCGCGATGCGGATATCGGCGCGGTCTTCCTTTGTGCTGCCGGGACGATTGAAAGTGCGCGTACTGTTTCCGCCGGAGAAAGGAAGCCGGCTTACGGCGGCGACCCGTTCGACACCCGGCACCGTGGTCAGGCGCTGGACGATCTGTTGATAGAATTGGAGTTGGCTATCCTCTTCCGCTGTGGCGGACGCGCCGATATTAAATATGAGGAGGCGATCGGGATTAAAGCCGGGATCGACTTTGGTCAGGTTCGCGAAGCTTTTGATCATCAGACCCGCGCCGATGAGGAGAATGAGAGACAAGCCGACTTCGGTGGCGATGAGGAACGCGCGGCGCCGGCTGCCGCCGCCGGTGCTTCCGCGTTCGCCTTGTTTTAGCGATTCCGCCGGGCTGCCGGATGAAGAAGAAAGAGCCGGGACAAGCCCGAACAAAATCCCGGTGATAACCGACACGCCGAGACTGAAGGCGAGCACCTCGCCGTTGAGGCCGACGTCTTTGAAGCTGCGCAGGCCCGGTGGCGCCATTGACATCAGAAGCGGTATGGCCCATGCGGCGATCAACGCGCCGAGCCCGCCGCCTATGATCGAGAGCAGCACGCTCTCGGTGAGCAGTTGCCGGATCAAACGGTAACGGCTCGCGCCCATCGCCGCGCGGATGGCGATCTCGCGACTGCGCGTTGCCGCGCGGGCGAGCAGAAGATTCGCGACGTTCGCGCAAGCGATAAAGAGAAGGAAGCCGACCGCGGCAAAGAGCAACAGCAAGACCGGGCGGATTCCGCCGACAAGTTCTTCGTGCAACGGCGTCACGCGGACGCCGGTATCGCGGTTATCGTCCGGATATTGGGTCTCGAGCCGACGGCTGATCGCGTCCATCTCGCTGCGCGCTTTCTCGAGGGTGACGCCGGGCTTCAAGCGCGCGTAAACATCGAGATAGTTGCTGCCGCGGATCGGGCGCGGATCCACATTCGGCCGGATCGAACTGGTCGGCACGCCGAAAGCCGATGGAATCCAAAGCTCGCCGTAACTATCCGGCTGATAATTCGGCGGCATGACGCCGACGACGGTGTGCGGCTGGTCGTTCAACGAAATTTCGCGGCCGATGAGGTTGCGATCGGAACCATAACGACGCGCCCACAATTCCGAACTGAGAACAACGACGCGGTTGTGACCCGGTTGTTCGTCGGAGGCCTGCAAGACCCGACCGAGCAGGGGCGACACGCCGAAGAGCGGGAACATGCTCGCGGTCGTCATCGTGCCGCGGACGCGCTCGGGCCGGTCGCCGTCGCTCAGACTGCATTGTTCGCCGCGGGAAGCGGACATTTGGGAGAAAACATCGCTCTGCGCCGCCCAATCGAGGTAGTTCGCCGGCGCGGACGCGCCGCCCCGAGCGCCGGTGCTGCGCACGGTTTGGTCGACGACCATGATTTTTTCCGAGTCGGGATACGGCAACGGATGGAGCAGGACGCCGTCGATCACGCTGAAGATGGCGGTCGAGCTGGCGATGCCGAGCGCGAGGGTGATCAGCGCGGCGAAGGTGAAGCCGGGATTCTTCAACAGCATCCGCAGGCCGTAGCGAAGATCGTAGAGAAGAGTGCTCATATTCAGATTCTGGGGAGCGCACGCGTCTCGCGTGTGGGCAACGGCGTCTCGCCGTTGCGGACTTTCCACAAAGCGCTGCTGGCCGTGGCTCGTCCGTTACAGGAAAGTTCGTTTCGGCGAGACGCCGAAACCAGCAAGCGAGACGCTCGCGCTACCCAATCAATTCGAGAAGCCGCATTCATATCTATTCAGCGCGTAACGCGACAATCGGATTAACCCGGCAGGCGCGACGAGCGGGAAGCCACGCGGCCAGAATGGTGACGATCGAAAGAATGAGACCGACGATCAGATAGGTTTGCGCATCCAGCGGCGAGACGCCAAAGAGGAAGCTGCGGAGCACACTGGAGGACGCCACCACAGCAAGTGCTCCAATAACGATTCCGATGCCGAAGAGCCGCAGGCCGTGACCCATGACCAAACCGCGGATATGCGCGGGACGCGCCCCCAGCGCGAGACGCACCGCGATCTCGCGCAACCGCCGGAACGCGCTGTACGCCAGCACTCCATAAAGCCCCACCGCCGCGAGGAGCAACGCAAGCCCCGCGAAGATCATGAGTAGGAAAGTGAGCAGCCGATGCGTCGCCCACGTTTCCGAGACGCGTTCTTCCATCATCCGGAATTCGTGCAGCGGTTGAGCCGGATCGAGCCGGCTGACTATTTCACGGATCGGCTTTTCGAGGCGCAACAAGTTACCCGCCCCGCGGAGGTGCAGAACGAAACTGCTGCGCCCGACCTGGGTCTGCGGGAAGAAGAACGCCGGCGTCGGAACGGCGTCGTCGTAGCCGCGCATTTTGATATGCGGGACGATGCCAATGATCTCGTGGAGCGCCGGACCCTCCGAGGAATCGGATTCCGTGTCGACCATGATCCGTTTGCCGATCGGATCCTGTCCCTTGAAGGTCAAATCGGCCAGCGCTTGATCGATGATCACAACTTTCGGCGAAGCGGCCGTGTCGTGTTCGTTGAAGGTCCGGCCCCGGATGAGATTGATCCCGAGCGCGGCGAAATAATCGCCCTGGACCACTTCGTTATCGGCGGAGGGTTGCTGGCTTGGATCGGTGGGCGGCGCGCCTTCCGGCAGATAATTGAGCTGCCACCCGCTGAGCATGGGCGGATTGGTAGAGAGCGCGGCACTTTGCACGCCCGGCAGTTTGCGAACTTCCTCGAGCAGGGGCGTGCTGAAACTCAGAATTTTGTTCAGCTCATCATATTTTGTGAACGGCAGCTCGACCCGGACGGTGAGCAACTGCTGAGGATTGAAACCCAGCTGGGCCGATTGCATTTTGGCGAAGCTCTTCAAAACCAGGCCCGCGGCGCTCAAGAGCAAAAGTGTTAGCGCTACTTCGATGATCACGAGCCAGTCGCGGCTCCGGCGGGCGGTTTTCGTCTCCGAACTTCCGAAGGAACCGGCCTGAAGTGCGGCGTTGATGTCCGTCGCCGCGGCCTGCCACGCGGGCCAGAGCCCAAACAAAAGCGTGGTGAGCGTGGCCAGGAGAAAAGTGAACGCCAGGACCCGCCAGTCGAACGCCATGCCTTCGAAGCGCGGCGCGCCGGCGGGAGCGAAAGCGACGAGGGCATCGCGTCCCCAGATGGCAAAGACCAATCCGAGAGCGCCGCCGATTATCGAAACGACAAAGCTCTCGAGCAATAACTGGCGAATGATCTGGCCGCGTCCGGCACCCATCGCCGCGCGAATGGCGAATTCCCGGGCGCGTGCGGCCCCACGCACGGCCAGGAGATTCGCCAGGTTCGCGCAGGCGATGAGCAAAACGACCGCGACCGCGCCGAGCAGCAACCCCAGGCTGGTGCGATAATTGCCGAGAAGACTGTCGAGAAGGGGCCGGACGTTGGCGCCGACCCCGGCATTGGTCGCCGGATAAAGTTTTTCGAGGCGCGCGGAGATTGCCTTTATCTCGCCGCGCGCTTGCTCAACCGTGACGCCCTCCTTCAGCCGGCCCCAGCCGAAGAACATCGGGTGATTCGCCCGATTCTGCCATCCGGG
>JBEEHH010000027.1:0-127840 GCA_041167325.1 Verrucomicrobiota bacterium
TTTTCGCGAAGCGCGAGCCGCCGCTCTGATTGACCGGTCCAGCACGCGCACCCATAGTGCTCCCCTCCAATGTCGATCGAGCTGACCCGCAACTTTTGCATCATCGCGCACATCGATCACGGAAAGACCACGCTGTCCGACCGGCTCCTCGAACGCACCGGCACCATCCACGAACGCGAAAAACAGGATCAGCTCCTCGATTCCATGGATCTTGAACGCGAGCGCGGCATCACGATCAAGGCGCATCCGGTCGCGATGCGTTACACGAGCAAGGCTGGGCAGGAATATCGGCTCAATCTCCTCGACACGCCCGGGCACGTCGATTTCGCCTATGAAGTTTCCCGCTCGCTCGCGGCGTGTGAAGGCGCTCTCCTCATCGTGGATGCGGCCCAAGGCGTGGAAGCGCAGACCGTGGCGAACGTCCACCTCGCCCACAAGCAGGGGCTCACGATCGTGCCCGTGATCAACAAGATCGATTTACCCAACGCAGACATCGCCGCAGTCCACAAACAGCTCGAGGAGATTCTCGCCATCCCCGCCGAGGAGGCGATCGACGCCAGCGCGAAGATGGGAATCGGCATCGAAGAAATTCTCGAGGCCGTCGTCCATCGCATCCCGCCGCCGCCGAAACCGGCCGACGAGATTTTGCGCGGGCTCGTCTTCGATTCCGTCTTCGACATTTATCGCGGTGTGGTCTCCTACGTCCGGATTTTTTCCGGAAAGATGGAAGCCGACCAGGGGATCAAGATGATCAACAACGACGCGCGCTACGAGGTGAAGGAAGTGGGCGTCTTCACTCCGAAAATGTTTCCGCAGAAACAGCTCCAGGCCGGGGACGTCGGTTATTTCATCGCGAACATCAAAAGCACGGCCGACATCAAAATCGGCGACACGGTGACCGATCTGCGCAATCCGGCGAAGGTGCCGCTGCCTGGATTCCAGGAAATTCATCCGATGGTTTTCAGCGGGATCTATCCGATCAACACCGCCGACTTCGAGCATCTCAAAACCGCGATCGGGAAATTGCGCCTGAACGATTCGGCTTTCGTTTACCAACCGGAAAGTTCCGTCGCGCTCGGTTTCGGTTTTCGCTGCGGCTTCCTCGGCCTGCTCCACATGGAGATCATCCAGGAACGGCTCCGGCGCGAATACGACATGGACATCATCGCCACCTCGCCCAGCGTCATTTACGAAATCCTGACCACGCGCGGCGAGACGTTCCTGGTCGATAATCCCGCGCATCTGCCCGACCCAAGCGTGATCGAAGAAATCCGCGAACCGATCGTGAAAGCCTACGTGCTTTGCCCCAATGAAAACATCGGCGACATCCTCCAGTTGATCCTGGAGAAGCGCGGCGTGACGGACCATACCGAGACGCTCGACACGCGCCGCGTCATGCTCCATTGCGAGCTGCCGTTGAACGAAATCCTCGTCGATTTCAACGACAAGATTAAGAGCATTACCCGCGGCTACGGGTCGATGGATTACGAGCACTCCGGTTATCGCGCCGCGAAACTGGTAAAGCTCGATCTGCTCGTGAACGGCGAGCCGGTTGATGCGTTTTCCACCATCGTCCATCGCGATCGCGCGGACAGCCGCGGGCGGATGCTGGCGGCGAAGTTGAAGGAAGTGATCCCGCGGCAACTCTATCAGGTCGCGATCCAGGCGGCCATCGGGGGGAAAATCATCGCGCGGGAAAGCGTTTCGGCATTGCGAAAAAACGTGACGGCGAAATGCTACGGAGGCGACATCACCCGAAAACGGAAGTTGCTCGAGAAGCAGAAAGAGGGAAAGAAGCGGATGAAAAGCATCGGCAAGATCAACATTCCACAGGAGGCGTTTATCCAGGTCTTGCGCGCGCAATAATTCGTTAGGCTAAAATTTAATGTTCACCAAGAAATACATCAAGCACGGTCGGCTCCTCGTTCGTCATGCGGAGAAGCTGCTCCGCTATCGCAAGGACGTTTTAAGCGACGCCACTATCCTCGATTTGGAGACGCACATCGAGCGGTTGCGCAAAGCCCTCCGCGATCGGGATCAGAAAGCGGTCACGGCTGAATCCGAAAAGTTGCACGGCCGTTACGCCGAACATCTCCCGACGCCCAAGGACGCAGTCTGGCGGGAGAACGTGGAAGTGATCCTGGTCGCGATCGTGGTCGCGATCGGCATCCGGTCCTATTTTCTCCAGCCATTCAAGATTCCAACCGGTTCGATGCAGCCAACGTTGAATGGGATCATCGGTCACAGGATCGATCCGGCGACTCCGTTCCCAAATTTTGTCCAGCAGATCGGTGAGTACTTCATTCTCGGACGCAATTACATCAATGTCGTTGCCGCCGAAGAAGACACCATCAAGGAGATCGTTCCGAAGAAATACGGGTTCTTCTTTACCTTTTCTGAGCTCCGCTGGGAGCACCAAAAACCATCCATGGTCTATGCGCCGCCCGAGACGCTGGTCGCGGATTTCAGGGTGCAAGCGGATCGCCTCTATCCGAAAGGAGCAACGGTCGCGCGCGGCGCCGTGGATACGGGCGACCAGGTGTTCGTCGATAAGTTCAGTTACAATTTCGTGAAGCCGCGGCGTGGTGACGTTTTCGTTTTCCGAACCGAAGGAATTAACGAACGCAACATGAGAGAAGGGATTAACCACTTCATCCAGTACGATCCCGGGAGTGGCGCGCCTTTTTTCATCAAGCGCCTCGCCGGCGTGCCGGGCGACAATTTGCGGGTCGATCCGCCTTTTCTTTATGTGAATGGCGAAAAGGCGCAGGGATTTGGATTCCAGCGCGTGATGGACAAGAAGAATGGCTATCAGGGTTACAGCAATCCCCCGAACGCCACCTACCTGAATTCTCCCCAAGCCAAGTTCTGGCTGCCGGACCACAGCTACTTCGCGATGGGCGACAACAGTTACAACAGCTCCGATAGCCGCTACTGGGGGCCTGTTCCGGAAGAGAATCTGGTCGGGCGCGGGCTTTTTGTTTACTGGCCGTTCAACTGGCACTGGGGCTTGATTCGTTAGGCCGGCATGTGGACTGACGTTCCGCGAGTTTACCCGCTGCTGGGGCTTGGCAGCGGCTATCTCATCGTCCTGTTTTTTAATCCCATCCGGCTTGCGCTCCGCGACGGCTTGCGCTGCATCATGCGTTTCAAACGCATCGGGCTCACCTTCATTCTCCTCGGGTTCGCTTATTGGATATTTCAATTCGCGACTTTCACTCCGATTCACGCCGCGGCCGAGCTCGACTTCAGCCAGGTCACGTCGCCGGGAAGCTGGGAATGGCCGCGCTTCCTCGAAATCTGGCCGGACGTGCCGTTGCCCACGCTCGAAGGAGTCGCCGGCATTTTTGATAACGCGACGACTACTTATCCGGTATCGGTCCTGGCGGCCATTCTGCTGGTCATTAACTGGCGAGGTTTGCACGGCGCGTTATTCGGAGCGCTGCGGAAACGGTACCGTTTCTGGGGTTATTTGATCTACCTGGTCCTGCTCATCAGCGTGTGCGCCACGCTTTTGAAACCGATCGTTTTCTGGCGCTTGCCGCAATCGGCCGCGACAATGTCAGCCGCCGGCGCCCTCCAGATTTCGGCCACGATCGATGCCGTCGCTTTCATCTTTGAATACCTCTTCGGCGTCTATATCCAGGTTTACCTGATCACGGTCTGTCTGGCGTGGATCAAGGGTTTGAGCTTCGGCGAGGAAGATTTGTTTCGGTTCGCCATGCGGCGTTTCAGTTACGTCCTGGAATGGGCGGGTATCGTCGTGATCGTGAGCACGCTGATCGTGCGCGTGCCGCTGCTCCTCGCTTATTTTCGCAACGTCCCCGACGTGCTCGACTACCTGCCGCTCGAACGTTTCCTCATGAGCGCTCTAATCATTATTTTTTGCTCCGTCCAAATTTCACTCGTGCTCCACAATGAAACTTTGCGGGCGGCGATCCGCGCTCACCGCGAATTCATCCGGCGCAATCTCTTTCGCTTCGGCTGGTTTTTTCTTATCGCCGCCATGCACTTTTTCTTTCTCACGACTTGCGACGCCATCGTGCGCGGCGCCGTGGGGGACCGCGTGGTCGCCGTGATCGGGTGGAAAATATTTTACGTGTGCGCGCGGGGATTCGTTACCGGCTGGCTGCTGGCCTCGTGGGTCTGTCTGTTCCGGCAATGCGAAACCGGCCGCGCGAGTCAGGAGACGTGGATCCAGTCCCAGATTCAATATTGAGCAGTGAACGCCGAGAAGATCACGCGCGAAAGCAAATCGAACCTGGCCCTCGCTTTTGTCGCGCTCGGCCGCGAACGCCGGCGCGACATCACGGTCTTCTACGCATTCTGCCGGGTGATCGACGATATCGCCGACGCCCCTTCAACTTCGGCGGAGGAAAAAGCCCGAGCGCTGATCGCCTGGCGGCGTTGGCTGCGCCAAAGCGAACCGGAGGAAGATCCGATCGCTCGCGATTTGCGCAGCGTGATTGCGAAGTATTCGCTCAAGCTGGCGATGCTCGAGGAAATCATCGACGGGGTGGAAATGGATCTGCGGAACGTCCGCTACGAGACGTTCGAGGAACTGCGCGTTTACTGTTACCGCGTCGCCAGTGCGGTTGGTCTCGTCAGCATTGAAATTTTCCGCTATCGCAACCCGGCTTGCCGCGATTACGCGATCCAGCTCGGCTTCGCGCTCCAGATGACCAACATCATCCGCGATGTCGGCAAAGATTTGAGCAACGGGCGAATCTATCTGCCTCGCGAAGATCTGGCGCGTTTTGGTTATTCCGAAACCGAACTGCAGGAGAGAAAACATAACGAGTCCTTCCTTCGCCTGATGCAGTTCGAAGCAGCCCGGGCCGATGAATTTTTCGCGAATGCTGCGGCGTTGTTGCCGCGCGAAGATCGGCGTTCGATGGTGGCAGCGGAGATAATGGCTTCGGTCTATCGGGCGTTGCTCGAGCGGATGAAAGCGGATGGCTTCCGCGTCTTCGAGAAAGAATATCGGCTCAACAAGATCGAGAAAGCCGGCCGCATCGCCGCGAAACTCTTTCGGTTTCGGTGAATGCGAGAGGCGAAACCTCCGTCTGATTTACCCAGGTCGAATTCTGGAAACGGGAAATATTTTATGAAAAGGAAAACGTTACTTATTACTTCAGCGCTCACTTTCGCATCGCTCGCGCTCACTTCCTGTGAGACGCCGACTGGGCAGGGCGCCGGGTGGGGCGCGACTGCCGGTGCGATCCTCGGCGCGGCGACGACGGGGACTGTGCGCGGGGCGGCGAACGGCGCGATCATCGGTGCGGTAGCCGGTGCGATTATCGGCTCGACCGTTGAGCTGGATGAACGCGGCTATTACGAGGGGCATCCGCGCGATTATTATCCCTATGCGCGGCCGACGGACACGCCCGGCATAGTGCAGAGTCCCTATCCGCCGTACGCGCTCGTGAACGTCCGCGGAATTCCGCATGGCGCGCTCGTGCACGATTCCACGTCCGGCCGCGTCTTCCGGAAGCCGTAGCTATCTTTTTCGCAGCGCGTCGACGATGGCTTGCGCTTCGTCAGTCATCTTCAAGAGCTCGGGCCAGGTGCGGTGATAGTTTTCGCCCGGAAGTTTTCGGGTCGCGTCGAAGCCCATGTGCGATCCGATGTTTTGCGAGCTGGGCGCGTGGTCGAGCGAATCGCTCGGGTTGCGGATGATCGTGCTGTCGCGCTCCGGATCGGTGTTCGCGCACAAACGAAACAGCACTTCGCTCGTGTTGTGCACATCGCAGTCTTCGTCCACGACCACGATGTATTTGCTGAACATCATCTGGCCCATCCCCCACAGCCCGTGCATCACCTTGAAGGCCTGATACGGATACTGTTTTCGAATGCTGACGAAAACGAGATTGTGAAAAACGCCTTCGGGCGGGAGCGTCATGTCCACCAGTTCCGGGAAATTCATTTTGAAGACGGGCAGGAAAATCCGGACGGTGGCGTCGCCCATGTAAAAATCTTCCATCGGCGGGATGCCAACAATGGTCGTGGGATAAACCGCGTCGCGGCGGTGCGTGATCGCGGTGAGATGAAAGACCGGATAATCCTCAATCGCTGTGTAATAACCGGTGTGATCGCCGAACGGTCCTTCCGGCCGCATCTCGCCCGGTTGGACGTAACCTTCGAGCACGAAATCGACATCGCCCGGGACGTCCAGATCGATCGTCTTGCACGGCACCAGCTCGACGGATTTCTTGCGGATGAACCCGGCGAAAAGAATTTCGTCGAGCCCATCCGGCAATGGCGCCGTGGCGGCGAAAGTATAAGCCGGATCGCCGCCAAGACAGACCGCCACCGGCATCTTTTCTCCCCGTTCGTAATAACGTTTCCCGTGGCGCGCGCCGACCTTGTGCACCTGCCAATGCATTCCAGTCGTTAGGTCGTCGTAAATCTGCATCCGGTACATCCCGACATTGCGCGCCCCCGTTTCCGGATCGCGCGTGTGGACGTTCGGCAAGGTAACGAAGCGCCCGCCATCTTTTGGCCAGCACTTCAGAATCGGAAGATCGGAAAGGGATATTTGAGGTTTGGTCTTTGAGGTTTGATTGGGATCAAACGTATGCACGACTTCCTGGCATGCGCCTTCCTTCGCGTGCTTCGGCCGCGCATGCAGCAAATTCAATCCTTGCTTCAGCAGACTCCAGCCTTCGCGCAGATCAGTCGGCGGTTTCGCCTTGAGAATGAGTTGAATTTCCTGGGCGAGATCTTCGACGCTCCCGAGTTTCAGCGCCATCGCCATTCGCCGGTGCGATCCCATCGTGTTGATCGCCACCGGAAACTGCGACGGCTTCCCGTCGATCATCGGCTTCTCGAAAAGCAGCGCCTTCCCGCCTCCGGGAGATTTCATCTCGCGGTTCGCCCATTCGCTGATGACGAGATCGGTTTCGACTGGAACCGTCACGCGCGTCAGTTCGCCCGCGTGGTCCAGGGCATCAACGAATTGCCGGAATGAGCCGTAAGCCATCGGCCCAAGATGGCGTTTCCGCGCCGGAACAACAAGCCCGTCCGAGCTAGTACCGCGGCGTCGTCATTACCTGAATGGAAATGACGCGGCCGTTCGAGAACGTCACTGTCTTGGACGGATACGCGATGCGCGGCGGGATGTAGGAATAAAAGAACGGATCGTAGAATGGATCGCCGATGATCGCGAAACGGTGTCTCCCGTGATGATGAAAGGCCACCCTGCCGCCGCCAAAGTAACCGCCGTAACCAAACGGCCCGAATGGATACGGATAGGGCGCATTGTCGTAAACGTAATCGTTGTAGATCCACGTCTCGACTGGACGCCCGCGGGCGACGCCGGTGGCTTTCTGATCCGGCGCTCCCCACGCGAGCCAGACCGCGTTCTGCGACATGCCTTCACGGATCTTGCCCGTTTTCACCAACGCCTGATCGCTCGGCGACAGTGAATTGAAAATCTCGGGATGATCGGAAATACGAGTTTCGGTCGTGGAACAACTCGTGAGGATGAATGCGCTGGCGGCAAGGGCCAGAGTCAGCGCCCGCGAAAAAATTTGACGCTTCATGGCTAAAATCATACGGCTCTCTTTTCGTGAGTCAATCGGTGCATCTTGATTCAACCCCGCCGCGACGGTAACGTTGCAGGTTCATGGAAGATCGATACGGACATCGCATTTCCTACCTGCGGGTATCGATCACCGACCGCTGCAACGAGCGCTGCAATTATTGCATGCCGCGGGAACTGCAGGAGTGGCTCCCGCGCGAAGACGTCCTCACTTATGAGGAAATCCTGCGGCTGATCCGGATCGCGACGGAGCTGGGCGTGTCGAAAGTGCGGATCACCGGCGGCGAACCGCTCACGCGGCGTGACGTGCTTTTTCTCTTCGAGCAGTTGCGTTCGATTCCGGCGATTAACGACATTGGCATTTCTACCAATGGAACCTTGCTCGCGCGCGACTGTAGCCGTCGCCCTGTGGGCGACGCGGGGCAAACATTGCAAAGTCGCGCTCACGCTTCGCATAGCGAAGCGGCTCCAGAAGACGGAGAAGAATCGCCCAGGACAATGGCGCAGGCATTGCGCGAGACCGGAGTGAAATCCGTGAATATCTCGCTCGATACCCTGGACCGCGAATCGTATGCGCAAACGACCGGCCGCGATTATCTCCAGCAGGTGCTCGATGGGATTGACGCGGCGATCGCCGCGAAATTTCCGCTGATCAAGCTGAACTGCGTTCTCATGCGCGGCCGGAATGAAGATCAATTCATCCCGCTGGTGGAGTACGCCGCCGAGCGCAATCTCATCCTGCGTTTCATCGAACTGATGCCCGTCAGTCACAGCGACGTGCTCGACGATGGGAACTTCCTGCCGGTCGCAGAAGCGCGGCGCGGTCTCGAAGCGCGTTATGGTGCGCTAATTCCCGACCCGGCCTTCCGCACCAATGGCCCCTCCAGTTACTATAAAATTCCGGGACGCTCGCAGCGCATCGGGTTTATCGGCGCGATGACGAACCTGCATTTTTGCGAGAGCTGCAACAAACTGCGCCTCACCTGCGACGGGAAACTGCGGCCGTGTCTCGGGAGTTATCTGGAGTTCGACATCATGAAAGTGATGCGGGCCGGTGCGACCGATGCCGAGTTGAAGCGCTTCTTCCTGGATGTCGTGGAGCGCAAACCCGAGCAGCACGACTTTCGAGAAAACTATCAGCCGGGTCGGATGATGGTGGCGATCGGCGGCTAAGCGATGAATCGACTGACGCATCTGGCTGAGGACGGCGCCGCGCAGATGGTTGATGTATCGGCGAAGGAACGGAGCGCGCGCGAAGCTGTCGCTGCGGGAAAAATCCGGCTGTGCGCGGAGACGCTCGATCTCATTTTAAAGAACCAGATCGGAAAGGGAAACGTCTTCGCTACCGCGCGGATTGCCGGCATTCAAGCCGCAAAGCGGACATCGGACCTCATTCCGCTGTGTCACAATTTAAATTTGGCGCACGTCGAAATCGAGATCGCGACATTGCAATCCGGCTTGGAAGTGAAATGCACGGCGCGGACCGTGGCGCAAACGGGGGTGGAAATGGAAGCGCTGACTGGTGTCGCGGTCGCGCTGCTCACCATCTACGACATGTGCAAAGCCGTGGATAAGGAAATGGTGATGAGCGACATTCGCCTGCTGAAGAAGACCAAGGGCAATGTGTGAAGGAGATAACTGTCATCCCGAGCCGCGTAGACGGCGAGGGACCTCGCAGGCGGTCGATCGCTTTCGCGCCACGTTCGGCGTGTCCGCCAGATCGGCGTTGGGTTTTCAAGATGGCGCAATTTTCAGGTGTGAGGTCCCTCGCCGTCTTGCGCGGCTCGGGATGACAGCGCGTTTTCTTGCCATCTGACCTCGTCCCGTGACAGCAACGCAGATCACCGTCGGTATCATCACCATTTCTGATCGCGCGGCGGCGGGCGAATATGGCGACCTCGGCGGGCCGGCGCTGAAAGAGGCCGCGCAAAAACAGGGCTGGCAGATCTTGGCGGAAGCAATCGTTCCCGATGACATGACGCGCATTCAGGAAACACTGCGCTCCTTCTCCGATCAGGGGTGCGCGCTGATTTTGGCGACAGGCGGAACCGGCATCTCGACGCGTGATGTCACGCCCGAAGCGATCCGCGCGGTGATGCGGGTGGAGCTTCCAGGCTTCGGCGAAACCATGCGGCGCGAATCGATGACGATTACGCCGAACGCAATCCTGTCGCGCAGCCTTGCTGCGGTCGTGGAGCGTTCGCTCGTTCTCGCGTTGCCCGGGAAGCCATCGGGTGCGGTGGAGTGCCTCGGCTTCGTCGTGGGCGCGATCCCGCACGCCGTCGCCCTCGCGCAACGCGTGCCGACTTCCTGCTGATTACATAATGGAGGGCGGAGCTCCCGCGAAGCCGGGTGCGCCGCCCGGGCTCGCAGAGCTCGCCCCTCCAATCAATCCGGGAAAATCAGAAGCCGCATAAACTGTTTTCCTTTATCGGTGAGATGCGCAGCTTTCCCTCGGCCTGCAATTCTATCGCTCGTTAGCAGAGCGGCATCGCCCGCGCCCGGCCTCATATAAGACAACTCCGGTTCGCTCACTCCTTTCGCGTTTCCGTCAATCTTCAGCGGCACACCGGCGCGGTTGAACGAAACTTCCCAGCTCGCCGGTGCTCCCTCCGTCTTGGATTTAACCAGCCAGGGATAGAATTTCGGCAGATCGAAATTCTTCGAGGCAGGAAACAAGACGCGGTAGAGTGTTTCCTCCCCGGCGACGAACTCCGGGATCGTAAGCCCAGGCCGCTTCTGCAGCGCGAGATAAAGACGCGCAATGTCGAGCCCCATCAGATTCAGTCCGTTGTAGAGCCCGTGCCGGTTCGGTTCGGTTTTGAAAAAGGTGTCGTGCCACGATTCAAAATGCCGACTCAGCATCAGGTTCAATTCGAGGTGCACGTGGGCGCGCGCCTGGTTCAAACCTTCACCGGTATGTCCCATCACCCCGAGTTCGTGGCGCTGCTCCACATGTTGCCCGGCGCGCACAGCGATCGAGCTCAAGTGCCCGTAAAGACTGTAGTAGTTGCAGCCGTCAAAGCGGTGCTCGACCACGACGTATTTCCCGTAGTTCGAATAGCCCGGGACAAGGTTCGTGTGGACGACCGTGCCGCCGGCGATTGCCCGGACCACATCGAGCGGCTCGCCCTGCGCGTCGCGTTGCAGCGGACGAATGTCGATCCCTTCGTGGAGACGGGTGTAAACAATTCCGCCCGGCGTCTCGACCGGATTGCGCACGAATCCATAACGGCCGCCTTCCCACGGCGTCGACTTCTCGCCTTTGTAATCGCGGTCGATGTATTGATAAAAGGCCGGGCCGTCGCCGCGGAAAATCGCATCGTTGTCCGTGGGCAGCGTGAGGTTGAGCGGTTGCGTCTCGGCTGGCACCCTCGCGGGGAACGCGATCAGCAAAGCAATTGCGCAGGGCGCGGCGAAACGTCTCATCCCGTCATGGCTTGCGCGCGTTGAGCAGCGGCCAGTCCTTTTTCATCAGCTCGATCTCATTGGTGGTCAGGCCCGACGCGATGTAGATTTTGCCGTCTGAAACCCGCCGATCGATCTGGAGTTCGGTGAGCGGACGGCCATTTACGAAAATGAAAAGAAACGTTCCGCGCCGTTCGACGCTGAGGGAATCGAGCGTGAGTTTGCCGTGATCGTTCAACTGCAAGAGCGCGCCGTAACTCCCATCGGCCGCGGGATAAACCTGAAACGCGACCACATCGCGCTCGGACAGGGCCGGCATTTTTTCGATCACCACGGTTTTGCCGGACAGGATCGACCGGATTTGGGTCGAGAAAACCGGGCCGTCGCTCGAGTTCGCTTCCGTGTGCGCGCGAAAGGTGCCATGCTGCTGTTTTGCTTCGCCCACCGAGAACGCCAGCAGAGTGATCACGGCGGAGAGCGCTGCGGTTCTCATGGCGGATTGATAAAGGGTTTGACAGGATTTGCAACGTTTGCTGATTAGCGTCCCGCTCATGAGCCGATCCATCGCCATCGCGTTCATTTTCCTGGCGGTCACGGCTCGCCTGCCGGCGCAGGAGCCGACGCCCGAGAAACGAGGCGGCTGGTTCACGAGGATGCTCCATCCATTCCAGTCCAATCCCGCGCCGAGTTACAAAGATGCGCGGCTCCGCGGCCTCGTCCTCGAGCTGAAGCTCTCGCCGCAGCCCGTGAAATTATCCGAGGTCCGTCAACTCGAAGTAAGGCTGACTCTCAAGAATGTTTCCAAACGCGCAATCATCCTCGATTTCCCCTCCGACCAGCGGATCGAGATTTTCCTGCGCAATTCCACGGACGCCATCCTGACGACCTGGAGCGATAACCACGCCTTTGAAGACAAGCCCGGCACGATTTTGATCAACCCGCTCGAGCATATCGATTACCCGGAAACGATCGCCACCCGCGATCTGACTCCGAACAAAGTGTTCAGCGTCGAGGTTTTTTTCCCGCAATATCCCGAGCTCCGCATCCGCCAGAAATTTCTGACGGCGCCATAGCGGCTCGTGTCCTTTGGAGATGAAACCGTTCTCCGATTACCACACCCATCCTCAGGGACATCGCGTCCAGCCTTACGCTCAAACGCTGCTCCAACCCTGGGTTGATAGCGCGCGCGAACGCGGTCTGACCGACATCGCGTTCACCGATCACGATCGTTATCACGAAGGCGTCGATTTCGATCAGATCGAACGGCTGCGCTCGAAAAATCCCGACATGAAGATTCGAGCCAGCCTGGAGCTCGACAACGATCCTGTCCGCTCAATCGCCGGGCGGCGCTGGGTCGAGAAGAACTGGGACCGCCTCGATTTCGTTCTCGGGTCGGTTCATTTTCTCGAGCGTCCCGATCAAATGTTCGATAGCGTTCCGGTGGGCGCGGAACAATTTGTCGGCCGCGATATCAACGAGATCTACGCGGATTATTTTCGCCGCATTCGCGAGATCGCGGCGACTGGTTTGGTCGATTGCGTGGCGCACCTCGATCTGATCAAGATCCATGGCCATCGCCCAAACTCCGATCTGAAAGCGCTCGTCTCAGAAACGCTCGACTTCATCGCGGCGCGCGGTCTCTGCATCGAGCTCTCGACGGCGGGATGGCGCAAACCGGTCAATGAGTTGTATCCGTCCGACGAGATCATCCATCTGGCGATGGAGAAGGGGATTCAATTCACGACGGCTTCCGACGCCCATTCACACGTGCAGCTCGGCGAGAACTACGATCGGCTCGCGGCAAAAATGGCGCAGCTCGGAATCAAACAGGTCTGCGTCTTCGAAAAGCACCGAGCAGAGATGCGCTCTCTTTAGCAGGTCATCCCGAGCCACAGACCGCGAGGGACCCCTCAATCGGTCGAGGATTACAGAAGCCAGGGCACGGACGTTCGAAACGTTTCGCTGCGTGGATCCTGGAAGTGCTTCTTGCGAGGATTTTTCTGCGACTGCGAGGTCCCTCGGCGTGCTTCGCCAGCCTCGGGATGACCTGCGATAAAACGCTACAACCCAAGCCCGCCGATGCCCAAACCGCCGGTGATCTTCGTCATCTCGGATTGCGCGAGATCTTTGCCTTGCGCGATCGCCTGCTTCACGCCGCTCAGCACCGCTTCTTCGAGAAACTCCACGTCCTGGGGATCGACGATCTCCTTCGCGATCTTGATCGAAATCACGTCGCCCGATCCGTTGGCCACCACGGTTATCTTTCCGCCGGCCGCCTGGACTTCCACGGTTTTGTCTTCGAGTTCGGCCTGCGTCTTCGCCATTTGCTCCTGCATCTTCTGGGCCTGCTTCATTAACTTGTTCAGATTCATAAATGGTCAGCTTGTCTTGATCTCGCCTTTGAAAATTTCGAGCGCTTCGCGAATGAGCGGATCGTCTTTGAAGGTCGCCTGCGAATCCTCCTTTTTTTTGGCAGGCGTTGCGGGCGGCTCGGGGGCTTGGCGAATGGGAAGGCCTTCCTTGAGCGCCAATTTAACTTTCAAATTCTGCCCGCTGATTTCCTTGATGAGCGCTTCCAGGAAATCGCGGGTCCGCGGGCTAGCCAGCGATTCCATCGCCATTTTTTGTTCCGGCGGAAATCCGAGCTGAAAGAAGTGTCCCTCAATCCCAAGCGGCGTAGCCGAGTCGATCCACCCGTGGATCAACGGTCTTCGCGCCCGAATCTGTTCGACGACTTTCCCCCAGACGGCTTCGTGATCGATCACTTCCGGCTCCGGCGCTGGTGATAAAGTGGCCGGTTCCGGCTTCGATTGTTTCGTCGCAGTTTTTTCGGCAACTCGTGGCGCTTCGGCAGCAACGGTCTTGGCGACAGGCTTCGCGCTACTCGTTGTCGTTTTTCCGTCACGCAATGCGGCCAGGTTCTCGATCACTTCATTCAACGTGACCTGACTCAAGGTTTGAATCGCTTTGATGACCGCGACTTCGAAGTGCAGCCGTTTGTTCGGCGCCCATTTCATCCGGCCTTCCGCCGCCGCAAATTGATCGATCAATTCGAGCAACCGATCGGTCTCGATCATCGCGGCCTGGGTCTCAAGAGATTTTTGCAGCTCGGGATTCAAATCGTCCGCGAGCGCGTCCGGTTTCACTTTGCCGACGAGCAAATCGCGCAGATACGAAATCAGGTCGGACATCAACTTCATCATGTCCTTGCCGTTCTCGGCCTCGGCGTGGAGCAGATCGAGAGCTTCGGGGGTTTCGCCGCGCAGAATGTGTCCGGTAAAATTTGCGACCGTTTGTTCGCTCGTGAAACCGAACACGCTCAGGACGTCGGGCTCGGCAATCTTCTCGCCGCAAAAGGCCACGAGTTGATCGAGCATCGATTCCGCGTCGCGCAATCCTCCATCGGCCCCGCGCGCGATCGCGTGGGCGGCCGCGGGATCGAGCGTGATATTTTCTTTGCCGGCGATGAATTGCAGATGCTGCGCGATGAGATTTGCCGGGATGCGATGGAGATCGAAGCGCTGGCACCGGCTCAGAATTGTCGGCAAAACTTTTTGCGGCTCGGTCGTGGCGAAGATGAACTTCACGTGGGGCGGCGGTTCTTCGAGCGTCTTGAGAAGCGCGTTGAACGCCGCCGAAGTAAGCATGTGCACCTCATCGATGATGTAGATCTTGAAGTGCCCTTTGCTCGGCGCGTAACGGACGTTATCGCGCAGCTCGCGCACCTGCTCGACGCCGTTATTGCTCGCGCCATCGATCTCGAGGACGTCGAGGCTGTTGCCGCCTGTGATTTCCTTGCAGCTATCGCAGACCCCGCATGGGGTGATGGTTGGTCCGTTCACGCAGTTAAGCGCTTTGGCCAGGATGCGCGCCGTGGACGTCTTCCCGATTCCGCGCGGCCCGACGAAAAGGTAAGCGTGCGCGAGGCGGTTTTGCTCGACGGCGTTTTTGAGCGTGCGGGTGACGTGCGCTTGACCGACGAGATCGTCAAAAGTCTGCGGCCGATACTTCCTCGCGAAAACCTGATAGCTCACGAGTTGAATCTAATCCGGTCAATCGCCTGCGAAAACAGAAATCAGAAAATTGGACAGGATTAACGGGATTTATTGGATTGAAGAGGGGTCTTCCATTGAACGTTGGACGTTGGACGTTGGACGTTGGAGTTTCTTCCTTCTTCATGAATGCCACACCGTCGCGCCTCATCGGTCTCGTCCTCTTCCTGTTCCTGTTCCTTCCGCTTCTTCACGCCCGCGAACCAGCGCAACCCGCCGTCCGCGCCCGCGATCTCGGCATTCCCTTCGACGGCACGCCCGGCGTCCTCAACGCCATCACCGATGTCGCCGGCATCGAGATCGGCACGACCACGCTCATCAGCGGCGAAGGCAAACTCGAAGTCGGCAAAGGGCCGGTGCGCACAGGTGTCACCGCCATTCTCCCGCGCGGCCGAGGCTCCTTCGACGATCCGGTTTACGCCGGATATTTCAGCCTGAATGGAAATGGCGAAATGACCGGGACGGCTTGGGTGGACGAAAGCGGTTTTCTGGAAGGGCCGGTCGTCATCACGAACACGCACAGCGTCGGCGTCGCGCGGGACGCAACGATCGCATGGCGCGTGGCGAAGGCCGGTCCCGATCCGACCGGCTTCTCATGGAGTCTTCCCGTCGTCGCGGAAACATGGGACGGCTATCTCAACGATATCAATGGTTTTCACATCAAGCCCGAGCACGTCATGCACGCGCTCGATACCGCGAAGGGTGGACCGGTGGAGGAGGGGAGTGTCGGCGGCGGGACCGGAATGATCTGTTACGAATTTAAAGGCGGCAACGGCACCGCTTCGCGCGTTCTCGATAAAAAGAGCGGCGGTTATGTCGTGGGCGCATTCGTCCAGGCCAACTGCGGGAGACGCCCCGCCCTGACCATCGCGGGCGTGCCCGTCGGGAAAGAGATCACCGAGAACGCCGTTTACAGTAAGGAAGCCGGCTCGATCATCATCGTCATCGCCACGGATGCGCCGCTCTTGCCGCACCAACTCAAGCGCCTGGCGCGCCGGGCCAGTCTCGGTCTCGCGCGCACCGGCAGCGTCTCGGGCAATGGCTCGGGCGATCTATTCCTCGCTTTCTCCACCGCAAATCCTCACGCCGCCGATCCCGCCGCGCCGACTCATTCCGTCGCGACCATGCCTAACGACCGGATGGACCCGATCTTTACCGCGACCGTGCAGGCAGTGGAAGAGGCGATCGTGAACGCGCTCGTGGCGAACCAAGACATGACCGGCCGTGATAACCATCACGTCGATGCGCTCCCACACGAACGAGTGCGCGAGCTGATGAAAAAATACAATCGCGCGAAATGAAGTCTGGAGCCGGGCACGTCCTCGTGCCGGAAGAGAACGTCAACTGTTGGGGATCAGAGCGAAAACTCGGCGGCACGAGGACGTGCCGGCTCCAGCGATCAGCGGGTATGCCGTTACGCCAACAGATGCCGCCCGCTCAGAAGTGAGCCGGCTGGTTTCCGCAGAATTCCCGCGCAGGGGAGCCCGGAAGTGATCCGGACCGTGACGCACGCGTCGCTCGGATCTTTCCCGGCAAAATTTCGCTCCCATTCCCTGCTCGCCGCGGCGAGCACCCGGGCATAATTCAGGTCGAGCGCCTGTCTCAGGCCGCTAATCAGGCGGCGGCTGTCGATGATCGTGTCCGAGATGGCGCGGGTCTGCTGAGAGGTGTTCATGGCGGACCTGAAAAAGCAGGATTTGCGCCCGGAGCTTTCCCCAAATCAATCCTCTTCCAGTTCTTCCAGCAAAGCCTTCTTCAAATGCCGCCGCGCGGATTTCTTGATGGCGCGCCGCTCCGCGGCGACGGCTTGTTTCTCCGCCAACCGTTCGGTGCGGGTCCGGGTTTCCACGGCACTTGGGAGATGAGAAATTTTCGGCCGCTGAGCGCCGACCTTCTTCTCGTTAGGTTTGGCGTAGGGATCCATTCCTCATTAAACGATCTGGCGATTTGGCAAATTAGCGAATGCGAAACGGCGAAAACCGCAACTCAAAATCTCTCGACGCGCCGGGATTCGATTCTCTAGGTTGCGGGTGACAATGAATTGGGAGGCAATTAGCGCGGTATCGCAGCTCATCGGCTCGATCGCCGTCGTGATCTCGGTGTTGTACCTCGCGGTCCAATTGCGCAGCAGCACGCGAGTCGCGCGCGTGGCGGCGCAGGACGCGGCGGCGGCCGCCCTCCGCGATGTGACAAAACCGTTCATGGAAAATGCCGAGCTGAACCGGATCTGGCGCATTGGTCTTGAAAATTTCCAAACCTTATCCGCGGACGATCAGGCTCGCTTCTTTCATGCGGCCCATCAATTTCTGAAGGCGCTCGAGACGATCCACTTTCATTACGTGGATGGATTGCTTGATGCGCAGCTCTGGGAGGGTTGGCGGGAATTGCTCCGGCATTATGTCGCGACCCCCGGACTTGAGTATTATTTGAACCTGCGCGGCGCGGTCTTTTCGGCGCGGTTCCGAAAGTTTCTCGCTGAACTCGAACCGGTTCCGGACCGTTTTACGGTGGCCAATCTTCCCGGCAAGGAAGATCGGCCTGGCGCTTAAACTACGATATGTCTCTCGATCTCGCCGCCATAATTGACGCGCACCAACGCATCCGGCCCTATATCCATCGGACGCCCGTTCTGACCACCACGCGCCTCAACGTCGCTCACGCTGCCTCGCTCTTTTTCAAGTGCGAGAATTTTCAAAAGGTCGGCGCATTCAAGGCGCGCGGAGCAACGAATGCGGTTTTCTCGCTCGATGATGAAACGGCGCGGCGCGGTGTGGCGACCCATTCCTCGGGCAATCACGCGGCGGCGCTTTCTCGTGCTGCGAAACTGCGCGGCATCGCCTCCCACATCGTGATGCCGTCCAATTCGCCGAAAGTAAAAGTGCGCGCGGTGGAGGGGTACGGCGGCCGGATTGTCTTTTGTGAGCCGACGCAAAAAGCGCGTGAAGCAACCTGTGCACAGGTGATCGCGGAAACCGGCGCGACGTTGATTCATCCATTTGAAAACGAGCAGGTCATGGCGGGTGCGGGGACCGTGGCGGTGGAATTGATGGAAGCTGTTTCCGATCTCGATCTCGTTCTCTGTCCCGTCGGCGGAGGCGGGGTTCTTTGCGGCTCCGCGGTTGCCGCCAAGACGATGAGGCCCGGGATAAAAGTCATTGCGACCGAACCGGCGGGCGCGGACGATGCCGCGAAGTCGTTTCATCAAGGCCGGCTGATTTACCAGGAAAAGAAAAACACGATCGCAGATGGGTTGCGCACGAATCTGGGCGCGCCGAATTTTGTCCTCATCCAACGCTACGTCGACGACGTCGTGACCGTGAGTGAAGAGGGAATCATTGCGGCCATGCGCGCGATTTGGGAGACGATGAAGATCGTGATCGAGCCCTCCGCTGCCGTTCCGTATGCGGCGATTCTCGAGGAGAAAGTGGACGCCCGCGGAAAGCGAATTGGTCTCATTTTAACCGGCGGCAACGTCGATCTCGACGCGTTGCCCTGGATGAAGGCGTAAAGGCGCGGCGCCTCCTGAGCGTCCCGTAAACATTTGCTCGCTTCGCTGTAACGCGGTCTCTAATCTCGCGCCTTTCCAACAACAGAAAGAAATCCAATGCTCAAATCCATTATCGCAGTCGTCGTCGGTTACATCGTGATGGCGATCTTTGCCTTCACGGTTTTTACAGGTGCTTATTTTGGGCTCGGGGTCGATCGCGTCTTTGAACCGGACAGCTACGTCATCTCCGCCACGTGGATTGCGCTGATGATCGTCATCACGCTCGTGGGCGGAATCATCGGCGGCCTGGTTTGCGCCGCCATCAGCAAAAGCAAGACAACCTGCGTGGTATTTGCCGTAATCGTTTTCGCGCTCAGTCTGGTTTTTGCGCTTCCAAGTGTTATGAAGGAGCGCCCCTCCACGGTCCGTGCGGGCGACGTGCCTAATCTTCAGGCAATGCAGTTAGCGCAGCCGCCGACGTGGCTTTGCCTGCTCAATCCAGTGCTGGCGGCCGCTGGCATCATGTTGGGCGCGCGCATGAAGAAATTGCCGACAGTTTGAGAAAAAGCTGCGGGTCTCATCGGAAACAGGAGGGAACACGGGACGGTGAAATCGATCGTTGCCGTCATCGCGAGTTACGCCGCGATGTTTGTATTTTTGATGGCGGCTTTCATGGGCGCTTATCTCGCGCTCGGCGTCGAGCGGGTGTTTCAGCCCGACAGTTATGAGGTCTCCACGATTTGGATGGCGGTTGCCGCGCTTCTGTCGTTTTGCGGGTCGATCCTTGGCGGCTTTATTTGCGCCGCCATTAGCAAAAGCAAACGGACCTGCCAGGTCTTCGCATTTCTCGTCTTCTTCCTCAGCTTGCTCGCTTGCATTCCGGCGATGAAGCGCAATCCGGATGCGCCCAACGTCCGCGCGGGTGAAGTCGCTAATTTCGAAGCCCTGCGCTTGGAAGTATCGCCGATGTGGTTCCACCTGATTACTCCAGTGATCGGCGCCGCCGGCGTTCTTCTTGGCGCGCGATTGAAATTGCGTCCCAACCCATAATTCTTCTGTAGCAGTCGCCCTGCGGGCGACTCAGAGACCAGCGCGCGATAGCATTGGCGCTTCGCACAGCGAAGCGGCTACAGTCGGTCCCCTATGGGGAGATTCATCGCCTTTCTATTGGCTCTGCCAGACCAGACAAAGCGATTCGAAATTCTCGAACACGCGTTTTGAGAAGCTGCTCAAGACGCGAGCCACCCGGCGTAACCTGAACACGATTGCAAGACTCGCCGCGAGGTACGCCAGCGCATCGTAGCTCCGATTACTCTTTGATCTCAACCTTGATCAGGCCGGTTGTGCCTTCGTGAGTCATGTTGCCTTCGGTCCAACCATCAGCGGCGTAAAAGTATTGCTCGTAACGCCAAAGCATTTGCAGCTTTGGTCCCGACCGCTTCTTCCAAACCAACTGATGGTAATAGTGCCGCTTCCAGGAGGGAGCGTGACCGGTCATGAAATTAAAGTCGAAGGGAGTCGGCCAACTCAGCCAGCTTCGCCGCACGGTCAATGAAACGTCGTCCTCCTTGCCCGGCTGGATCGTGAAAGCGGCCCCAAAGTCTTGAGGAGGCGCGGACAATAACTCGCCGAGCACGAATGATCTGCCGGCGGCAGTTAGGACGAGCTTGTTGTTCTCGTTAGGCGCGATGCGCAATGGAAACGGCTGATGATCCAGTCCCGTCGTCCCAAGTATCCCGCTGTCCAGCCGCAGCAATCCTCCCCGCTCGGCGCCATCATAACTAAATTGAGCGACCGATGTCCGTTGGATCTCCGCCGTTCCGAATCGATCGACGAAAAGGGAAAGCTGCCGCCCGCCAAAAATCCAGCCGAGGCCGGTCACGACGAGAACCGCGACGACCAGCAACGTTCGAAGGACGATTCGCCACATGCTACTTTTTCTCTTCGGTGAGCGCAGGCTGCCGGCTACACGGTTTTAGGAAGCAAACATCTCATTAGTCGCGGAGTGCGTCTCGGCAAGCTGCCGAGACGGGCAGGTGCTGGCTTAGAGGGGGCGAACCGAAAACAACAAGCCTTATTATTCCTTCTGGAAGAGGCGCGCGCCTTCCACCGACATTCCGTGCGTCAGCTTCAAATGGAGATGATTGCTCAGGAAGTCATCCACCGGGATCCATCGCCCATCGATTTCAATCCGTTTTGTCCAGGCGCAGATTTTGAGTAACCCCTTTCGAAGCTGCGCAATCTCGGCCGCGGCCGCGTGGAGCTGCTCCTCGCTTTCCTTGCGGGTCGTGATGTCCTGGATTTGAGAGATGAAAAAGCGTGGCGAGCCCTCTGCGGCGCGCACGAGCGAGACGCTCAAGAGGACCCAGACGATGTCGCCATTCTTGTGGAAGTAACGCTTCTCCATCTGGTAGCTGTCGATCTCACCGGCGAGCATCCTATCGACATTAGCGAGATCGAGATCGAGATCGTCGGGATGCGTGATGTCCTGAAACGAACCCCGAAGGAGTTCGTCTTCGGTGTAGCCGGTGATTTCGCAAATGGAGTGATTTACCCGCAGCCATTTGCCGTCCGGCGCAACCAATGCCATCCCAATGGCGGCGTGGGCAAAGGCATTCTGAAAAACCGAATCGGCTTCGGGCGAAGGATCGGGAGCGGAACTTTCCAAGGACATGACGCGGGAAAACAAGAAATGGTAGCGGACTGACGCTGGGTGTCCAATCTGGAAATAGGAATCACGGGTTTCATCAGGCGGATGCGCTTGTGACGCGTCGCAGGCGCGCCTAAGATCGAAGCATGTTTCGTAATCTTTTCGGAGTCCTAATTGCATTTCTATGCTTTTCCAGAGTCGCCCTCGCGGCCGAATGGTCGAGCGACTACACCAAGGCGCTCGAGACAGCCAAGGCCCAAAACAAGCGCGTCCTGCTGGACTTTACCGGGTCCGACTGGTGCGGACCGTGCATCCAATTCAAGAAGCAGGTCTTCTCCCGGCCGGAATTTGCCGCCTACGCGGAAAAGAACCTCGTTCTGGTTGAGGTCGATTATCCGCAACGGAAAAAGCAGTCGGCGGAATTGGTAAGGCAGAACGAGCGGCTGGCGAAACAGTATAGCCTCCGGGGAAAAGGCTACCCGACGGTGGTGTTGCTCGATCCCAACGGAAAAATCTTGCGCGAGTTGACCGGATACGACGGCGAGAGCGCGGCCGAGCTGATCGCCTGGATCGAGGGTAAGGGGAAGAAGTAGTCGGGGTTCAGTGGAGTCCCAGGTGATGCCTGCTGCTTCTCTTCGAGCGCTTCTCGCGCACTCGATCGATTATGCCGGAATGTTTCCGCCATGTAGTCTCGAACTGGAGCCGGCGTTAACAAACCACGCGCGCTACGTTCGCTTGGACGATAGTTGGATGCTTAATGCGTTCGTTCTGCTGGTTGGGCAATTCGACTCCGCAAAACAATTTCTTCCGCTGTTTGATCCGATGCGCCCCCTTCGTATTTCCGCGCTCGGACCAAAGACGGAGAATGCGCCGGCGTTTCGTAAAGCGCTCGCAGAGACCGAGGCGGGAATTCGTTCGTTAGCGGCACACAATGTCGATCTGGTCTCGATCAGCCAACTCGAAATGTTTTTGCCCGCCGATGTCGATTCCAGCGCGTTGAACGAAGCGCAGTCGATCGTCGGAAGTTTACCGGCGTTTTGGGAAGCACCGGCGGAGAGGGCGGAGCGAACCATTGCCTTGCTCGCGGAGCACAATTCCAACGCCGACCATCCGACCTTCGGTTACAAGATGCGCACGGGCGGCGTAACAGCGGATGCGTTTCCCAAGTCGGCGCAGATCGCTGCGGCGCTGGTCGCGCCGGCCACGCATCAGGTGCCGATCAAGTTCACGGCCGGGCTGCATCACCCGCTCCGACAATATCGCGAGGAGGTGCAAACAAAGATGCACGGTTTTCTGAACGTGCTCGGCGCCGCCGTGCTGGCGGCGGAACACAGGTGGGATAAGGCGCAGACAGCGGCCATGCTCGACGATGAAGACGCGAGCGCACTCAAGTTCGATGACGAGTTTTTTGCCTGGCGCGATTGGAAGATCGATCTCCAACGGCTAAGAGACCGGCGCAGATTCGTGACGACATTCGGCAGTTGTAGCTTCGACGAGCCGCGTGAAGATTTGCGCGCCCTGAAACTTTTCTAACGATGCCTGCTCTCAAATCTTTTATCGACGTCGCGCCCGATTCGCATTTCCCGATCCAGAATCTTCCGTTCGGGATCTTCAAGCCGGCACAAGGCGCCGCGCGCGTCGGCGCCGCGATTGGTGACTTGGTGCTCGACCTTTCGGTGCTGGAGGAGCTTGGTCATTTTCGCACGGCGGAGTTCCAACAGCGCGCTATTTTTTCTGAGGGCGCGCTGAACGCTTTTTTCGCGCTCGGGCGGCCTGCCTGGCGCGCGGCGCGTCAAGTGATCCAGAATCTGCTCGATGCCAACACCGGCACTTTGCGCGATGACGCCGGGTTGCGCGCCCGCGCGTTTTATACCCAGAAGGATGTGACGATGCAGTTACCCGCGCGCATCGGCGATTACACCGATTTCTATTCGTCGTATCACCACGCGCATAATGTCGGCACCATGTTGCGCGGCCCGGAAAACGCGCTCATGCCAAATTGGAAATGGCTGCCGGTTGGTTATCACGGCCGCGCCAGCTCCATCGTCGTGAACGGCGCGGACGTTCGGCGTCCGCACGGCCAAACAAAGCCCCCTAATGCCGACGCGCCGACGTTCGGCCCAAGCCGCAGCTTCGATTACGAACTTGAGACCGCATTCTTCATCGGACCGGGAAACGCGCTCGGCGAACCGGTGCCAATCGGGCAGGCGCGCGAACATATTTTCGGGCTCTGCCTGATGAATGACTGGAGCGCGCGTGACGTGCAGGCGTGGGAGTACCAGCCACTCGGCCCTTTTCTCGCGAAGAATTTCTGCACGAGCATCTCGCCGTGGGTTGTGAGCCTTGAGGCGCTGGAAGAATTCCGGAAGCCGTTGCCGCCGCAGGATCCCGCGCCGCTACCGTATCTGCGGACCGCAGACGATTTCACCTACGACATTGAACTCGAGGCGCGGATCCAGACCGCGGCCATGGACGCGCCGCACGTCATCACCCGCACCAATTTCCAAAACCTTTACTGGAGCATGGCGCAGCAGCTCGCCCATCACACGGTCAATGGTTGCAATCTTCGGCCCGGCGATTTGCTGGCGAGCGGAACAATCAGCGGGCCGACGGAAGAGTCGCGCGGCTGCATGCTTGAGCTCACGTGGCGCGGAGCGAACCCGCTGACCTTGCCGAACGGAGAGAGTCGAAAGTGGCTCGAAGACGGCGATCGCCTAACGATAACTGGCTGGGCCCAGGGCGATGGTTATCGGGTCGGTTTCGGCGAGGTAATCGGGCGCGTTCTTTCTGCTTAAGCTCTCGCGGCGTGCTTCTCTCGCAGAAGATCCTTCGTCAGGATTAGCATCAAGCCAAATAGCTGAAACGTGATCGCGGCATAGCTGGCGTAATTCGCGTTTCGCGTCAGAGCGGAACGTTCGCGCTCCAACTCATGCTTGCGGTTCTCTTTCCTGGTGATGCTTGCAACGATTTGCTCCCGGAATGATTTCATTACCGGCATCAGTGCGGACATGATGATCACGTCATTCTCGGCGTACTCTGCCTGCGAATACTTCTGAATCTCGTGAAGTTTTTTCCCCAGCTCGGACTTGGGCTCTGGAACTTCCTGCGCAAGCCTGGTCAATTCCGCGGTCAGCCGGGTGCGTTCCGCGTCGTCGGAAGCTGCCTGGAGCGCCAGGGTCAAGCTGAGTCCCTTTTCCAAAAGAGGAATGATCTGACCGGCTTCCTCGACTTCGACCCGGGTAACTTCTGTGGCGGGCACGTCGTTCGCGGCAGCGTAGTACTTGGTGAGGAATCTTTTCAAGATGGCTTCGGCGTCCTGGCGCGCCTCCTTCGCCTTGGCAGGCGGAACACTGAAGGCCACATTGTGCATGACCCTGTAGAGGTCGAAGAGCGAGTCGCCTTCGTTCAATTCAGCCGCTTGCCTGCTCAGCGATTCAATCAGGCCGTTGTACTCGGCGTCCACCGCGCGGAGGCGCCCGCTAACGTAAGAGAGCACGATGGAATTGAAGGCGACCGAGAGCAGGGAGATCAGGAACCCCATGAGGACAAAATTTTTCGACGAGGTAAGATTCATGCCTGGTTGTTTGGTCGGTGGCCGAGTTGCGAACTGCTTATAGGCTGAAGCAGAAGCCTAAAGCAACCAACGAAGATTTGGTCGCGAACACAGCGGCCTGTCAGAACGGCGGCGCGCCGCAGTCGACCCCAAACTGCTCCGGAAAAGCCGGTTAGCGGGAACGTTTTCTGCTATAATTTCCATAATTCGACCGCTTTTTATCACCGGCCGAATTGCACAAAAACAACATCAAAAAACAATGAAACTAATCACCAAGCATCTCAGTATCGTCGCCTGCCTCGGCTTGTTCGCGGCGCTCCCGGCCTACGCCGAACCGACCCCGAGCCCGACGCCTACACCTCGTCCGGAGTCATCGCCTACGCCTACCCCGCATCACGACGGGACGCCTACGCCTACCCCTTCGGCGACACCATCACCCAGTCCTCATGAAGACCACGGCGAAGTAAGTCTGCGCGGAGTTTATGGGAGCACCACGCCAACAGGCTCGCTGATCCTTTTTTATGTTGAGAGAAACAATCACGTGCAGATTCATGTGCTCGACATCACGGGCCAGGTTCTCGGCTTCGCGGAAGGCGCGCTGACAAATGGGTCGTTCACGCTCACGCTCACTACCGGTCAGGCTATTATCGGCACCGCCAATGAAAGCGGTATCGCTTTTACCCTCGGTGGGCAGCCTTTTCAGGCTTCGCGTTTCCCGACCTTTGGCACTTCTTCAAACATAGCCGGTCGCTACTTTGGAGTCGCGCACGGTCCGACAGGAGAAAGCCAGGTGATGTTTATCATTGATGCGAATAAGCACATCATCATGGTTCAGCGCACTGGCACAGTCTTGAGCGGTGGTTTTGGAACTGTCATGCCACCAGTGGCGCCCGCGACGCAATTCACGTTCACGCTGGATCACGTCATCGGCAGCAGCAGTAACATCACCGGCAACTTTACGATCACAGACGGCGTTTTCACCGGCGCATTTCAGACAGGCGCCGGGACATTCACGGTCAATACCTTTAAGAACTCCCTTTCCCATCGCATGGCGAACATCTCGACGCGCGGTATCGTCGGGAGCGGACAAGGACAGCTTATCGGTGGTTTCATCATCACGGGTGGTCCGAAGCTGGTCATGATCCGGGCGATGGGTCCGTCCCTCGCGGCCTTCGGAGTATCGCCGGCTCTGGCAAATCCTGCGCTTGCGCTTTTTGCCGGGTCAACACCTCTGGCTTCGAACGACGATTGGAGAACGAACGCCAACGCGGCGGAAATCGTCACCAGTGGGTTTGCGCCGATGGACGATTTGGAAGCGGCATTGCTCATCCGCCTCGAACCGGGTGCTTACACCACGGTGGTTAGCGGAGCTGGCAGCTCCACTGGAATCGGTCTCGTGGAAGTGTACGAGATGGATTCGGACTAACCCCGGTTGCCCTTAGACTAACGAAGGCCTCGCGTCCTGAGCGGCGCGGGGCCTTCTTGTTTAGTATCGAAATTCGTAGTCGCTTGAGGAAAAATTGCCGACATGAGTTAGTCCTCCGGGCAAAATCACGTAGCCTCGCAGCTTTCTGCGATCGCGTTTCGACACGAAAATTCCGCCATCGTGCGGGAGTCCGCCGGACCAGGAACGTTGGGTGATCTTGCGCGGCGCCCGGTAGTAGTAGCCTTTGTCGTCGGTCTGATCGAGGACGTAGATGCCTCGCGGAAAATGAAGAGTGGCAGCCGAAACCTCGGAGCGCATTTCGAGGTAAGGAGGCGTTGCTCTTGTCTCGAAGGAATTCGTCCTATGAAGATGACCGCCGCCGCAACCAGCGAAACCGAAGCTGGCGAGAATGCCCAGGAGTGCGGACCGAGAAAAACGAATCATATTATTTCCAGCCGTGCAGGACGCCACCGATGATCGTGCCGCCAACCGCACCGATGATGAGAATCGGCGCATAAGCCTTGGTAATCAAAGCGTCGGGGATACTGAGGAGTAATCCGAAGACAAGACCGATGAGCCATCCCGGCCAGGGCAATTGCACGCAACCTATCACGACGCCCAACCCAAAACGGCTGATGAACGCCGCGAGCAAGGCGATGGTTTTATCGGGAAATTGCATCGGCAGCATCGTGGCCACGACAACGGCGCCGAAAATCAATCCGCTGATTAATCCACCGGTTAGATTACCCATGGGACTAATTCCAGCGGCCCGAGTGCGTTCGCGTCAATCATAAAGGTGGCACTGGAGCCGGCCTGCCCTCACGCCGGTTATATCGGCAATCCCTCAACGGCTGCGAGGGCGAGCCGGCTCCAGTTGCGTCGCAGGAAAACGGCGATCATGCTTCCGCTCTCATGACAACAACTACGAGAAGGCAATTCATCAAAGTCTCCGCTGCGGTTAGCGGAGCATTCGGTCTCGGGTTATTTCCCGATGCGCGAGCTGCCGGAGAAAAACTTAAGCCGCTTCGCATCCTGATTCTCGGGGGCACCGGATTCACCGGGCCGTTTCAGGTTCGTTACGCGCTCGAACGCGGACATAAGGTCACGGTTTTCAATCGTGGCAAAACCCATCCGGGCGAGACGCCGAAGGAAGTCGAGCAATTGATCGGTGATCGCAATGGCCAGCTCGATGCGTTGAAGAATCGCCAATGGGATGTCGTCATCGATAACCCCACGATGCTTCCCGCCTAGGTGCGCGACGCGGCGCAAATCCTGAAGGGCAATGTCGAGCGCTACGTTTTCATTTCGACGATCTCAGTTTTTGGCGACACCAGTAAGACGGGCATCGATGAGAACGCTCCGCTCGCGAAGTACACCGGCGCGGACCCAATGAAAGAGACACGCGACACCGTGATCGCTTCCAAGTTTGCGCTTTACGGCCCGCTCAAGGCGCTTTCCGAACAGGAGGCCGAAAAGTGGTTTCCAAAACAAACGCTGGTCATCAGGCCTGGACTGATCGTGGGGCCGCGCGATGAGACCGATCGCTTCACTTATTGGCCGGTGCGGATCGATCGAGGCGGCGAAGTTCTCGCGCCCGGCGAGCCGACCGATCCCGTGCAGTTCATCGACGGGCGTGACCTGGCGGAATGGGTCATTCGCATGGCGGAACAACGCGAGACCGGCATCTACAACGCGACCGGGCCGGACAAGCCGCTCGGCGTCGGTGCGATGCTGGAAGGAATCAAGGCCGCTAATAAATCCAACGCGAATTTCACATGGGTGAACGCCGACTTTCTTGAAGCGCAGAAGGTAGCGCCCTGGTCGGACATGCCGGTCTGGGTCCCGCCGCGCGGTGAGGAAGCTGGAATGGGACGGATCAGTATTCGGCGCGCGTTATCCAGGGGTCTTACCTTTCGTCCGCTCGCGGACACGGCACGCGATACCCTGGCATGGTTCAAGTCGCAATCGACCGAGCGCCAGAAGTTGAAGGCAGGACTTTCAGCCGAACGCGAAGCGGAAGTGCTCGCGGTATGGCACAAGGAAAAGAAATAGTGTTTCAACTATTGCTGCGCGCTAACTAACCTTCCTTGCATGAAACACGTGACCGGCATCGGCGGAATTTTCTTTAAGGCCAACGATCCGGAAAAGCTTGGCGAGTGGTATCGCAAACATCTCGGGCTGGAGCTGGAAGAGTTTGGCGGAGTCACCTTTCGCCAGACTGAAACTTCCGCGGACAAATCGCCGAAGCGCGAAAGTTATACAGTCTGGTCTCCATTTCCGGCCGACACGGGGTACTTCGCACCCAGCAACAAGGAGTTCATGATTAATTTTCGCGTCGTCGATCTTGATGCCCTGCTCAAGGAACTCCGCGCTCAGGCCGTAGAAGTGGATGAACCCACGAAATCCGAATTCGGTTACTTTGCCTGGGCGATGGATCCGGAAGGAAACCGCATCGAACTTTGGGAGCCGCCCGAGGTCCAACCTCCTGCCACCTAGGGAGCAAGGGTCGCGGGAAGGAACCTACTTCCCGATATCTTCGTTCCACAGCACCAGGTTTTCCGCTATGAATGTTCGCATCATCTCGACGCATTCCGGCAAATCTAAATCAACGACCTCTACGCCATGAGAGCGCATAAAGTCCGAGGCGCCCGCAAAGGTGCGGCTTTCTCCCACGATCACTTTCTTGATGCCGAACTGCACGACGGCGCCGGCGCAAAGGTAGCAGGGCATTAGAGTCGAATAGAGAACAGCCCGTTGAAAGCCGCCGATCCGTCCCGCCCGGCGAAGACAGTCTATTTCGGCATGAGTCACCGGATCGTTTTCCTGCACCCGCTTATTGTGGCCGACTGCGATTAGATGATTGTCCACAACAAGCGCGGAACCAATCGGGATTCCTCCTTCCGCAAGGCTCTTTCGCGCTTGTGCGATCGCGGCGCGCATGAACTCGTCGGTGTCTGGCATGTAAGAATGGGCGGTGAGGGTTTCGAACCCCCGACCTACTGGGTGTAAACCAGCCGCTCTACCCCTGAGCTAACCGCCCGGAAAGTTCGCGCACTATAACTAAAGAGAAGTAATCGCGCCTGCTTATTTTTCCTGAATTATTCTGACGCGGATCCAGTAACTAAATCCACCGGCTCTGATAACTTGTTGGCTATTTCGCTTGCAGTTCTTTCTTGGAGAGCTATCTAGTGAGCCATGGACCTATCTTTTCAAAAACTAACACAAGCCCTTTCTATAAGGCAGCAGATCAGCGCGCTCGAGCAACGTTTGTCCACTCTCTTTGGTGGTTCGACTAGTTCTGGCACTGGCCGCGGCAAAGGCCGTCGCTCCGGTGGTCGCCGTCGCCGCCCGATGTCGGCTGCTACTCGGGCGAAACTAGCCGCGGCCGCGAAGGCACGCTGGGCGAAGCGAAAGGGAACCGCCAGTAGCTCGGCTGCGAAGGCGCCCGCACGCCGGAAGGGCGGACTCAGCGCCGCAGGCCGCAGGAGATTGTCTGAATCGATGAAAGCACGATGGGCCAAACGCCGGGCCGGTGCTGGTAGTTCGCCCGCAAAAACCGTCGGGAAGAAAAAAGGCGGACTTACCGCTGCCGGACGGAAAAAGCTCTCTGATGCGATGAAGGCCAGATGGGCGGCGAGACGCAAAGCGGCCAAGAAATAAGCGGCTCTCTTAGTTCGATTTTTCTCAACGCGAGCTTCCTCACGGATGCTCGCGTTGCTGTTTTAAGGCAGGGCGGCCAGGTTATGTCTGGCCGATCCAGGTCGAAGGCGCAATCTCTTCCCAGCGTTCACGCACCGCTTCGAACTCGGCGTTACCAAGCAGACCAGCCTCCACCACTTTTGCGTTTTGCAGCCAACGCTCCGGTTTGGTCGTGCCGACTATGGCAGTGTGGACGCCAGGAACGCTCAGCGTAAAGCGTAAGGCGTGTGCGATCGATTCTTCGAGTGGACGGTGCCGAATGAACTCGTAATGGAGCTTGCTCAGCCGGTCCCAGTAAGCGTGATGATACGACTCGATCGGTTTGTGGTTCTCCTTCCAGGCGGCGTTAGCGATCGGGCGCTTGGCGATCACACCCATTTTTCTCGCGCGCGCGATTGGCAGAGTTAGCTCGAGGGCTTCCTGGTCGGCAATGTTGATGGACGTTTGCAAGGTGTCGAACGCGCCGCATTCGACCGCATACTTGGCCGCGAGACTGTCGCCGCTGTAGCCGATGTAACGGGCGTATCCTTTGTCACGTGCCTTTTGCAACGCCGCGATCGCGTCACCTTTTCGAAGGACAGCTTCCGGGCAACTGTGAAGTTGAATCAGATCGAGACGATCGGTCTTTAAACGGAGCAGGCTCCGCTCGATGCTTTCCAGCAAGGAAGCGACCGACCAATCTTCACTGCCAACTCCGCGGGGATGACCGCACTTTGTGAAGAGGAAAAAATCCGCGCGGCGATCAGCGACCGTCTTGCCAATGAGTTCTTCGCTGCCTTCGTAGCACTCGGCGGTGTCGATCACATTCAACCCGGCGTCGAGGGCATTCTTGAGCAGCCGTTCGACTGTTTCCTCGCTGGCGCCTTCAAAACCGATCTCGGCCCCGCCAAAGCCCAGTACGGAAACCTGCATGTCGGTCTGACCGAGTTGCCGCTTTTCCATCTTTGAATTGTAGGGCGTTTCTGTGAAACGCCAATCGTCTTAGAAGATGAGCCGTGTCCTGCCTGACCCCCGCTCGATGCCCCCGATTCGTTTGGCTTTGAGGATCGACATTGTTTGTTTCGCATTCCTCTCCGAAACGATCGCGGCCATGCCGATGCCCATATTGAAGACCTGATACATCTCCGCCTGATCGACTTTTCCATTTTGTTGGAGCAACTGGAAGATGGGCGGGATGCGCCACGCCCTCGTGTCGATCACGGCATCGCAATCTTTCGGCAGGACGCGCGGGAGGTTGTCGACCAATCCGCCGCCGGTGATATGGGCCAGGCCGTGAATCATTCCTTCGGAAATTTTCGCGAGCAAGGGCTGATAGCTCCGGTGCACCCGCAGAAGCTCGCTACCTAACGAATACCTGGTCCCCGCGACCTTCGAGGCCGGCTTTAGTCGCATCTTTTCGAAGAGAATTTTGCGCGCGAGGGAATAACCGTTCGTGTGCAGGCCATTCGAGGGAAGTCCAAGAATAACGTCGCCCTTTCTAATCTTACAGCCGTCGATCATTTTCGACCGATCGACCACGCCGACAATGCAGCCGGCCAGATCGTATTCGCCCTTTCGATACATTCCCGGCATCTGCGCGGTTTCACCGCCGATGAGAGCGCAACCGGCGGCGCGACAGGCCTTCACGAAACCAGAAAGGAGCTGCTCGAAAACTCGCGGTTCCAACTTTTCTGCTCCGATGTAATCCAGGAAAAAGAGCGGCCGTGCGCCAAGCACCGCGATGTCGTTCACGCAATGATTCACGAGATCGGCGCCCACCGTGTCGTGCCGATCGAGCGCGAACGCGACCTTCAATTTTGTGCCGACCCCATCGACGCTCGCCACCAGGACCGGCTCGCGCATGCCGGAGAAATTCGGCGCGAACAGCCCGCCGAAGCCGCCGATTTTCCCGAGCACTTCAGGTCCATGAGTGCTCTTAACGCGTGATTGAATCCGCTGTTTGACCAGGTTCCCGAGGTCCACGTCTACCCCAGCACGGGCGTAAGCTTTTTTCTTCTTATCCGCAGATTTCACAGATTGGCGCAGATTAGGTTGGAGAAAAAATCTGTGTCAATCTGCGTAATCTGCGGATGGCAAGTTACTTCAAGTTAGCGAATAGATCCGGATGCGCTTCCTCGGCCGCGAGCGCCTTGGAACGATTCTCTCGTTTTTCCATGATGTATTTGTCGAGCGCTGGATCGACGGGCAGGGGATAGTTGCCGGTAAAGCAGGCGAGACAAAACTGGTTCTCCGGCTTCCCGGTCGCGCGCACCATGCCTTCCAGATCGAGGTAACCGAGGCTGTCGACTCCGAGGTATTTGCAGATCTCATCCATCGGCATCTGATTCGCGATGAGTTTGTCAGGGTCGGGGAAATCGATTCCATAATGGCAGGCGAACCGGTGCGGCGGGCAACTGACACGCATGTGCACTTCTTTCGCGCCGGCTTCGCGCAGGTTCACCACGCGCGCCCGCGCCGTGGTCCCGCGCACGATCGAATCGTCCACGACTACGACGCGCTTCCCTTCCACCGCTTCTTTGATCAGGTTCAGTTTTACCCGCACATCGAAATCGCGGATGAGCTGACTCGGCTGGAGAAACGTGCGCCCGATGTAGTGATTGCGAACGAAGGCGTGTTCGTAGGGCAGGTTCAACTCGTGAGCGAAACCGAGCGCCGCGTAGTTCCCGGAGTCGGGCACAGGAACGACGATATCGGCCCCAACGGGAAATCTTCGGGCCAATTCGCGGCCCATCTCCGTGCGAACTTTCGCCACGTTCACACCGCCTATGATGCTGTCGGGCCGCGCGAAATAGACGTACTCGAACATGCAGAAGGCCGCTTCTTCCATTGGGAACGGCCACTCGGAGCGAATTCCGTCCTCGCTGATGATCACGACTTCGCCCGGCTTTATTTCGCGAATGTATTCCGCGTGGACGAGATCGAAGGCGCAGGTTTCGGACGCGAGAATGTAAGCGCCGTCCAGTTTCCCGAGGACGAGCGGACGGAAGCCGAATGGATCGCGCACGCCGATGATCTCGCGTTCGCTCATGATGATGAGGCTGAACGCGCCCTCGAGCCGGCGCAGAACGCTGAGCGGGCTCCCGCCATTTTTCGATGGCTGCGCGAGCAGGTGCGGAATGATCTCGCTATCGGCCGTGGTTTGAAAAATCGAGCCTTTGCGTTCGAGCTCGTCGCGCAGAACCGCGGCGTTGATCAGGTTCCCATTGTGCGCGACCGCGATCTGGCCGCGGAAGCAATCGACGACGAACGGCTGCGCATTTTTCAAAGTGCTCGAGCCGGTCGTCGAATAGCGCGCATGACCGACCGCGCGTGTTCCTTTCAATCGCTCCAGCTCATTCGCGCCGAACACCTGCGAGACAAGGCCCATGTCGCGATGAAGTTGAAACGTCGAGCCGGAGCCGTTGTTCGTGACGATGCCGGCGCTTTCCTGCCCGCGATGCTGGAGCGCGAACAGACCGTAATAGGTGAGCACCGCCGCATTCGGATGGCCGTAGACCGCGAAGATGCCGCACTCGTGTTGCGGATACGCGAGCGCCGGATGTTCCTGGTGCATCGGCGATTCAGACGGCATCGTGAGGAAGCATCCGCTAATCGAAACGCGAATCAATCGGCACAATCGCTACAAACTGCGGACCGGTTCCGCATCGCTTTCGACAGCGCGGCGAATGGCGTGGAACCAATCGTCGTGAAGCGTTTCGATCGGCCAGGATAACTCGGAGCCGGCGAGTTTGATCGAGAGCGTCTTCGGCGTGACCTGGCCAAGCCGGCTGTGCGGAATATTTTTCGCTTCCAGCCGCGATAGGACTTTTCCAGCAACGTCGTGCGCGCAGGAAATGACGATTCGCGACTGCGATTCGTTGAAGAGAACTGTAGCCACGGGCCTTTGGCCCGCCTCGGAACGGCCCGCAGGGCCGTGGCTACAGGCGGAGAGATCAATTTCCGCGCCGAGCAAACCCGTCGGATTGAAACAAGATTCGGCTAGAGCTACCGCCAACCCGCCCTCCGAACAATCATGCGCGCTCCGCACCAGACCGGCGCGGATCAATTCGCGGACTGCGCTTTGCACGGCAAGTTCGCGCTCAACGTCGAGCCGCGGTGGTATTCCTTCCTTCCGGCCGTGACAAACTTTGAGGAAATGGCTCGCGCCCATCTCGTCGCCGATTTCGCCGACGAGAATGATGACGTCGCCCGCGGCTTTGAAGAACTGGGTCGTGATGTGCGCTTCGTCGTCGATCAAACCGACCATCGCCACGGTTGGCGTCGGATCCACGACGCCCGCGGGGCTCTCATTATATAGAGAGACATTTCCGCCGACGACGGGCGTGCCGAACGCGCGGCAGGCCTCGGCGACGCCTTCCACCGCTTCGCGCAATTGCCAGAAATTCTCGGGCTTGTAGGGATTGCCGAAGTTCAGGTTGTCGGTTACGGCCAGCGGAGTCGCACCTGAACACGTCAGGTTGCGCGCCGCTTCCGCCACGGCGATGCGCCCACCCTCACGCGGATCGAGCCGGCAATAGAGTGAATTGCAATCCGTCGTCGCGGCCAAAATCTTATTCGCCTCGCGGACGCGAAACACCGCCGCATCCGAGCCGGGCCAGACGACGGTGCCGGTCCGGACCATGTGATCGTATTGGCGATAGACCCAGTTTTTCGAGGCGATCGTCGGATCGCGCAGGAGCATGCGAAGAGATTCAACCGCGGATGGCGCGGATATTTTCTGATTCCGGGATTCATCCGTGTCATCCGCGAAATCCGCGGTTGGTTTCCTGGCTTCGCGCGAATAGAGCGGTGCCTCATCCGCGAGCGGTTTCGCCGGTATTTCGGCGGCGAGCGAACCGTTGTTCCGCACGCGCATCATTCCGTCATCGGTAACCCGGCCTATTTCTGCGCAGGGCACGTCCCATTTTTCAAAAACTTCGCGGACGACATTTTCGCGGCCGCGCTTGGCGATGATCAGCATCCGTTCCTGCGATTCGCTGAGGAGAATTTCGTACGGTGTCATGCCCGGCTCGCGTTTGGGAACTTTCGCCAGATCGATCTCGACGCCGGTGTCGCCGCGGCTGGCGGTTTCGCAAGTCGAGCACGTCAGCCCGGCTGCGCCCATATCTTGAATGCCTGCGACGGCATCGGTCGCGAGCAGTTCAAGACAAGCTTCGAGCAATAATTTCTCTTTGAAAGGATCGCCCACTTGGACGGCGGGCCGATCTTCGCGCGATTCTTCAGTCAGCTCGCGCGATGCGAAGGCCGCGCCCGCGAGTCCATCGCGACCTGTTTCGGCGCCGACATAGAAGACCGGGTTGCCGACGCCGCTCGCCGCGCCGCGCGCGAGCTGCTCATGCCGCAGAACGCCGAGGCAAAAAACATTCACGAGCGGGTTGCCCTCGAAGCTCTCGTCGAAATAAATCTCTCCGCCGATTGTCGGAACGCCGATGCAGTTGCCGTAATGCGCGATGCCCGCGATCACGCCGGTGAAGAGCCGCCGGTTGGCGGCGATCCGAGATGCGGGATGCGAGATGCGAGACGAATTTTCTGATCCCGTATCCCGTATCTCGCATCCCGCATCTTCCGTGATCGGCCCGAAGCGCAATGAGTTCAGCAGAAACTCCGGCCGCGCGCCCATCGTAAAAATGTCCCGGATGATTCCGCCGACGCCGGTGGCCGCGCCCTGGAATGGCTCGATCGCGCTCGGGTGATTGTGGCTTTCGATCTTAAACGCGACCGCCCAACCGTCCCCGATATCGACCACACCCGCGTTTTCTTCACCCGCTTTGACCAGAATGTTCGGCCCGCTGGTCGGAAATTTTTTCAGCTCCTTCCTCGAATTCTTGTAGGAACAATGCTCGCTCCACATCACTGAGAAAATCCCGAGCTCAGTGAAATTCGGATCGCGGTTGAGAATTTTTTTGATCCGCTCGAATTCCTCGGCGGTCAGGCCGTGTTTCGCGACGAGCTCAGGTGTGACGATCGGATCGGCGACGGGCATTATGCTCGCACGTTAGCGGACACGATTGGATTCCACAATTCCCGCCATGGCCGGAACGGCCGCATTTGTCAGCGCCGCCGCATCACCACGAGATCTTGATATCCGGCAAAGGCGGCATCGACCACATCGAGGATTTCGAAATAGCGTTTCCAATGTTCGAAGATGTAGCGGCGGCTGTGGAAAACGTTTTTATCTGCCGCGCAAGTTAGCGGCCTGTGAACTTCGGCTCAATTCTCGAAAGATTTTACGGTCGATCGCGAGATTCGAAATTCGTTGAATACGAGGCCGGCCCGATCAGTCCAACCTTGACCGGGCGAGACCTCTGTCAGGCCGTCCAGTTGGTAGTTTGGAAACGAATCTAAACTGTCACTACAACAAACAAATAGAAGGGAACTATTGTGAAAAAAAGTATGCTAATTCTTGCTTGCGCTGCGATCGCGCCTTTCGCGTTCGCGCAAACAAGCACAACAACGACAGAGAAAACCACCACGGCTCCGGCCGCGACGACTGAGACGACTACAACCTATTCGTCCGGCACTGTGACCACGTATGAGCCAGGTAAAACGATCGTAGTGAAAGGACCGGAAGGACCGGTCGACTTCGTTCTCGGGACCACGGCGCGCATCCTGGATGGCGCCGGCAAAGTCGTGACCGCTCCGCTGCGGGCTGGACAGAAGGTGCGGGTTTATTACAGCCCCACCGGGGAAAAGAAAGTTGTTGAGCGCGTTGTCGTAGACGAATAGCGACAGCAACAGCAGCTAATTAGGGAAGCCGCAGATTCCGCGTGAATCTGCGGCTTTTCATTTTTAGCGGGAGCCGACAGAATGAACGGATGGATATCAGCACGATCGCCAATGTGGCGACCGCGATCACGGTCATCACCGGCGCGCTTTTCGGGTGGTTCGAAGTGCGTCATCTCCGCCGCGAACG
Source organism: Verrucomicrobiota bacterium (assembly GCA_041167325.1). Taxonomy (GTDB): domain Bacteria; phylum Verrucomicrobiota; class Verrucomicrobiia; order Chthoniobacterales; family UBA10450; genus AV80. Next base: position 36,732 of record JBEEHH010000027.1, read on the forward strand.
GGAGGAGCGGGCCGCCTTCGAGTTGCTCCACACGATGTTGACCAGCGAATGGCTGCGTTCGGCGGTGCTGATCGATACGGTGCCGGACAACGTCGCGCCGGAAATTCTGGAAGCGGATGCGAGACTGCTCGATGCGGCCCATTCGATCGGCCTCATCCTGGAAGCGGTGGGCTACGCGGTTTACGCGCGAATTGTTCCCATCGCCATGGTGGACGACATGATGGGGGGGATTGTGCGGGTGAGCTGGCGCAAGATGGAAAAGTACGTGATGCACGATCGCGCCCGAAGCGGTTCGCAGAAAGGCTGGGAGTGGTTCCAATGGCTTTATGTCCAGATCGAGCGGCACGGCAAGAGCAAGACTAGCTTGCGCCTGGGAGCTTTCGACGCGCATCGCGATTGGAAGCCGTAGAGTTGCGTTTCGCTGCTAAATCGAAGAGCTTTGCGCGATGGCTTTTGACCTGAAGGAAATTATCGCGGCGCGGTTGGGAGAAAATTATCAGCTGCACGAACGCCACCTGAATCGCACTCTCGTTGCCGCGCAGCGCGTCATCGGTTTCGACAAAGTCTATGCGCGCGCGGAAGGCGCTTATCTCTATGACATGGATAACGCCGCTTACCTCGATTTCCTGAGCGGCTACAGCGTCTTCAACATCGGCCGAAACCATCCGGTGGTGAAGAAGGCGATTCGCGATGTGCTCGAGCTCGATCTGCCAAACATGGTGCAGATGGATTGCTCGCTCCTGAGCGGCCTTCTGGCGGAGGCGCTCACCAAACGCACGCCGCCGCATCTCGACGCGGTTTTCTTTTGCAACTCCGGCACCGAAGCGATGGAAGGTGCGCTGAAGTTTGCGCGCGCGGCGACGCAGCGAAAACGAATGATCTCGCTCGAGAGTGCGTTTCACGGACTCAGCCTCGGATCGCTCTCGCTCATGGGCTGCGAAAGTTTCACGGAAGGTTTTGGTCCGCTCATGGAAGGTTTCGAAACGCGCGTCGCCCTGGATGATATCGAGACGCTTGAACGGGAGCTGGCGAAACGCGATGTCGCGGCTTTCGTCATCGAGCCGGTCCAGGGCAAAGGCTGCAAGTCGCCGAAGACGGATTTCTTTCAGCGCGCCCAGGAGCTTTGCCGGAAGCACGGGACGATGTTGCTTTGCGATGAGATCCAGACCGGGCTGGGGCGGACCGGAAAGATGTTCGGGTTCCAACATTGGAATCTCGAGCCCGACATCATCACGCTCGCGAAAAGTCTGAGCGGCGGTTACGTCCCCTGCGGGGCGATCGTGACCCGGCGCGAGATTTATCAGAAGACCTTCAGCCGGATGGACCGTTGTGTTGTGCATTCGACTACGTTCGGTCGGAACAATCTGGCGATGGCTTGTGGGCTGGCGGCGCTCGAAGTGCTCGATGAAGAAAAGCTCGTCGAGAACTCCGCAAAGATGGGCGCCCTTTTGATGGAACGGATCGATGCGCTACGCGCGAAGCATTCGTTCGTGAAAGAAGTGCGCGGTAAAGGGCTCATCATCGCGATCGAGTTCCATGAGCCGACGGAATTCAAGCTGAAGATGGGTTGGAAGCTATTGCACAAGGTCGACAAGGTCCTCTTCGCGCAAATGGTCGTGACCCAGATGTTGAGTAAGCATCGCATTCTCACCCAGGTGGCCGGCCACGCGATGGATGTCGTGAAGATTTTGCCGCCGCTCATCATCGGCGAACGCGAAGTCGAAATGTTTGTCACTGCTCTGGACGACGTCCTGACCGAGTGCCGGAAATTCCCCGGCCCGATGTGGGAAATCGGGCAAAACTTCGTCCGGCACGCGCTCGGTTCGAAGCGATCAACGGGCGATCGCCATCCGATTACAGCGTAGGAGAAGGCCCGAGCGGGACTCCCCGGAAAGCGGTGAAAAAAAGCGCTAGATTAATACGTCTGCCGCGTTACAATACGCGCCGCATGCGCCCCCGGTTTGGTCAAACGCTCTCTGTGTTCGCGCCTATTCTTGCCTCTTGTGGCCGCATTCTTCTGCGCTGCCTCCTCATCGTATGTTGCCTGGTTTCTGTTCTTCTTCTCACCAGCCCCCAAAATGGTTTTGCTTTTTCCTTGAACGGCTATCGCTGGCCATCTGGCTCGCAGATCGAAATGCATTTGGGGCTTACGCGCCCTTCAATCGGGTTTCAGGATGGAAGCGCTTCCTGGAATGCATCGGCGGCGGATGCGCTCGCCATTTGGAACCAGTACGCCGATCCCGTGAAGTTCGTCGAAGCTCCCGCGATAAGCCCCTCCGGTGGCGATGGGGCGAATTCGGTTTTCTTCTCGAATACTATTTATGGCCAGGCTTTCGGCAGCACAACGCTCGCCGTGACGATCAATTATTCGAACCTCGGGAGCGGTGTTTTTACCGAGACCGATGTGATCTTCAACAACGCCAGAACGTGGGACTCCTATCGCGGCCCGATCCAAGGTTCGGGTGCGACCGCGACCTACGATTTTCATCGCGTGGCGCTCCATGAGTTTGGGCACGTCCTCGGACTCGACCACCCCGACCAGCACGGCCAAATCGTTATCGCGTTGATGAATTCTATCATCACCGACCTCGATCATCTCGCCGATGACGACATCGCGGGGGCGAGATTTCTTTATGGGTTAAAGCTTACAAGCTCATTGAACCCGCCCGCTGGAAGGAGCGGCGATAACTTCGCCTACCAGATAACCGCGAATAATAATCCTTCGAGCTACAGTGCGACGGGCTTGCCGGCAGGGCTTCAATTGGATGCGGGCACGGGCCTTATCAGCGGCCGATGCAGCACGAGCGGCACGTTTCAGGTCAATGTAATTGCGCAGGGGACGCTCGGGGCGGCGACAGGACAGGTGCAGATCGTGATTACGCCGCTACCCATCACGAGCTCAACGTTCATCCAGATTCAGGTGGGAGAGAATATGTCCTACCAGATTTCCGCGGGAAACAGTCCCACGACTTACGGCGCAACAGGATTGCCGGCTGGGCTGCAAACCGATGCGACTACAGGCTTGATCTCGGGTATCGCGCAAAACACAGGAACCTTCGACGCACGGATCACAGCCAACTCCGCGGTCTCGGAAGCGGCCGCCACACTGCGGATTGTTGTCATGCCGCCGCGAATTACGAGCTCGACTCTTCCGCCTCCAGTCGAGTTCGGAGATCCTTTCACCTATCAAATTACCGCGACGAATGCGCCGACCAGCTTCGGGGTGGTGAACCTGCCCGCGGGCTTGCAGTTCAACCCTGCGACCGGCTTGATCAATGGGACGAGCACGATTGCTGGTGTTTTTAATGTAACGGTGACTGCCCAAACTGCTTTCGGCACCGCGTCCGCTCTTGTTCAGATCGTCATTGGAGCGCCGCGCATCACCAGCTCTTCTTTTGTGCCGCCCGTTGATATCGGAAGCAATTTCACCTACCAGATCACCGGCAGCAATCATCCTTACGCTTTCACCGCAACAGGTCTGCCGGCGGGACTCTCCCTCGACCCGGTCTCGGGAGAGATCAGCGGCGTGGCGGAATTGAGTGGGCAATATCAGGTGCAGATTACAGCAACTGGGACCACTGGCACTGCGTCGGCAACGCGGGTAATCAATATTCGCTTTCTGGATTCTCCCGATACGCCTCTGAAAAAACTTCCGATGATCATATACGGAACAGTCCTGGCGGATCCCGCGCGCCCGCGGCTCTATGCGGTGACCACCGGTGGCCTGGCCGTTGTCGATACTGACTCGTTAACTGTTATTCAGACGATTCCGACTTGGTCTACCCTTAGCAGGGGGGACCTGTGTATTTCTGCCGATGGAAACAAGCTTTGGGTAACAAGCTTTTACGATTCGAAAATCAAAAGCATAGATCTGAACACGCTGACACTGTCGGCTGCTCTTACCACGAGCGTGTTCCCGAATCTGATCAGAGAAGGGGCGGATGGACGGTTGTATGTGACTGATGTGAACCAGCGCGATATTTTCCAGCTTGATGCGAGCACCGGAGCTACCATCAGCCGAGTCACCCCGAGTCCGAACACTTCTGGCTATTCGACAATCGAAACCAGCCCGGATCGGAAGACACTTTATGTGGTGGGGCAGTCTTTTCAGACTCCGATTGCGCGATACAGCCTCTCGCCGGGCAATCCACCTGCCTTAGTCCAGCAGATCGATGGTACCAATGGACAAAGTCAGGGCCGGAAGATCGCCGTGTCTCCAAACGGAGGATCTGTAAGTGTGACAACATCGAACACCAGCTTTCCTACACCCAAGGTGGACCCTACCTTGATTCGCTCAACTACAGACCTGAATGTTGTCCAAGGAAGCTTTGTCTCTCCCACGGCGCCGAATCAGATAGTTTACAATCAGGACGGTTCTCTCGCTTTTCAGGCGATGCTGCAGCGCTCCAGGATTGACGTGTTTCAAACTGCCAATGCGCAACTCAGCCGCACCATCACGCTGCCAGACCAAGCCAGGGCGTCCGATGATATTTACACGGGAGCAAGCATGGCTGTGGACCGGACGAGTTCATATCTATTCGTTGCTGCCCTGACCGGCCCGACCACCTCGGGGTTATATGTCTATTCTCTGGTTCCGCCAGCCGCACCGCAGACACCCCCGAAGACCTTGCTGAACATCTCAACGCGATTGCGGAGTCAAGTTGGTGATAATGTGTTGATCGGCGGCTTTATCATCACCGGACAGCAACCTAAGAACCTCATCCTGCGAGCGATTGGCCCCTCACTTCCCCTGCCCGGGAAGTTAGCCGATCCAGCACTCGAATTACGCGATGCGACCGGCGTGCTGGTCGGACAGAATGACAACTGGAATTCCCGGCGTACCGACGTTCTCGCGACCGGCTTTGCCCCGTTGGACGAACATGAATCCGTGGTCCCGGTTACTCTAGAGCCAGGGAGCTACACCGCGATTGTCCGTGGTGTAAAAAACTCTACCGGAGTCGCCTTGGTGGAACTTTATGATCTAACGTCCGACTCCAATTCCAAACTCGCTAACATCTCGACCCGCGGGAAAGTCGAAACCGGCGACAATGTTATGATCGGCGGATTCATTCTTGGTGGCGACCAGGTTACCAATGTTGCGGTCCGCGCAATTGGACCTTCCCTCATAAATTTCAACATTGCCGGCGCATTGACCGATCCGATGTTGGAAGTTCACAACGGCAACGGCGCGTTGCTCGCGCAGGATGACGATTGGCGCATGTATCAGGAACAGGCGCTGATCGATTCTGGTCTCGCCCCCACCGACGACCGCGAATCCGCGATGATTCTCTCGCTGCAGCCGGGAGCGTACACGGCGATCGTGCGGGGAAAAAACGATAGCTCTGGTGTCGGACTGGTCGAGGTTTACAACCTGGATGCGAAGTAGGAGGCATGTCGATATGAAGCTGTTGCCCGCGGTTATGATGAGCCTCGTTTGCGCGCTGACAACGCGGCTGGAGGCGCAGAGCGTTTGGCAAGTCAAACCAAGTAATACCACCTCTTCATTGAATGCAGTGGCATTCGGTAACGGACTTTTTGTTGCAGTAGGAGACAACGGCACAATCCTCACGTCGCCCGATGGCCAAGTCTGGACGCCGCGCGCGAGTGGAACAACTGATCGGCTGCCGGCGATCGCATTTGGTAATGGGAGATTCGTAGCTACCCGTGCTAATCGAAGTATGCCAGCTATCACCTCGACGGATGGGCTTAACTGGTCGACAGTTGCCCTAACTGGCGCCGGCGGGACTCCGGCGAACACCGGAGCCTTTGAGGCAATAGCGTTCGGCGGCGGGCGTTTTATGGCTGTCGGTTCGGTCTATTCCAATAGCAGCGAACTGATGGCGTCAAGTGACGGGACTTCCTTTCAAACTATTAACCCCGCCCGATATCCAGCGCCATTCCCGCTGGACATGGGGCTGAAGTCGCTCATCTACTTTCGCGGAGCATTTTACGGAGAGGATGGCTATTCCCGTTACATGGCTTCCTCCGATGGCATCTCGTGGAAACAAACGAATTGGGTTGGGGGGAGTGTTGCCGCGACTGATGGAGCAACAAAAGTGGCCATTGTGGGCGGGTCCTTACCTCAATTCTCCGTTGACGCGGCCCATACCTTTCAACGCGCCGAGCCACCGAGAGATCGGTACTTGCCACCCCAGCAACCAGGTGAAATTTATGTCGCGCCTGTATTCCGCGCGGCGTGTTACGGCGCGGGAAGCTTCGTTGCGGGGGACACAACGGGTCGGATTTGGACATCCGAGCGCGGTGAATTTTGGTTGCCCAGAGGGTATTATGCGAAAGCTGAAGAAGGATTTCGCGGGGTAGCCTTCGATGGCGTCGGCCGCTTTGTCGCAGTCGGCTCTGCGCCCGCGTCGGGCTCAGCTCTGATTGCTGTTGCCCAAGCGGATGTAGTTCCACCCACGCCCGCATACACGGTTTACAATTTGAAAGACCTTTCGAATGGTGTTTTTAATGACGAGCCACGATCCATCAGTAACTCTGGCATCATTGCGGGGTCGGTTCTTCTTCCGAGAGGCAGAACCGCAGCGATTCTCCGTGATGGGAGCGTAACGGCGTATCCGGAATTGTTTTACGGACAATCCTCCTATGCGACCTCGGTTAACGACAATGGAATTGCCGCCGCCGAAATGCTTATCACCAGTGTCGGGCTATCTACCTACACGGTCGGAGCATCTCTTCCTGACGCGGCGCAAACATTTCCTGGGGCAGGCCTTTACAGCACTTACAGCACTGCCCAGAGCATTAATTCGAATGGTTTGATTGCCGGGACGTATTATGACTTCAACCGCACCCAGGTGGGCATTTACCGTTATGACACGAGTAGCGGCGACAGAGTCGATCTCGGCAACTTCGGACTGAGCAAAATAAACGCTACCTCCATTAATGATCGCGGGGACGTCGCGGGCAGCTATGTCTACGAATTGGACGCCGCGAAATCCAACGAGCATCTCCGGCCTTTCAGCTTGTCGGCGGATGGGCAGCTAACGCTCATTCCTACCTTAGGCGGCACCTATATTTACCATGTCGTTAATTCTTTGGCGGGAGTGGCCGGCTCCTCTTCCCTCCCTTTTGCTCCCATTATCGTAAATGGGACCCACGCATTCCTTTTTAAGGACGGCGTCACCTCCGACATTGATCTGTTCAACTCTAGAAACAGCGCCGTTAACGGCATGAATAACAAAGGGGACGTGGTGGGCGAATTCAGCACGCCCAATACCGAAATCTGGCAGCATTCAGGCGGCAACGCCTTTCTTTATCGCAACGGAGCCATGTATGACCTGAACCGTTTGCTCGATGCGAGCGGCGACGGGTGGGTGCTCTATCGGGCTACGAGCATCAACGACAACGGCTGGATCGTCGGCCAGGGCTGGTTTCACGGCGAACATTCCCAGCCTTTTCTGGCCATCCCGGCGGCAGGGAAGCCAGCAGGGATTCAAACGCGGTTTGTTAATGTTTCTACCCGGTTGCGGACCGGCGCAGGGGACGACGTGCTCATCGGGGGATTCGTCATTCGGGGCGGGCCGAAACGCGTTATTGTTCGCGCCTTGGGACCAGCGCTATCATACCTGGGCTATAAATTGCCCAACATCCTGAGTGATCCCACCCTCGAGCTGTTTGACGAGCATGGGCAGCGCATTGCGTTCAATGACAACTATACCGACCTTCCCTATTTTCCCGATCGAAACGAGATTTTGGGCTACGGTTTGACGCCTGGTTATGGCGGCTCGCTGTGCTTCGACAGCGTGATCGCGGCGACGCTTGGCGAAGGCAATTACACGGCGGTAGTACGCGGCAAGAACGGAGCGGCCGGGAATTGCCTGGTAGAACTCTACAATGTCGATACCGATTATTCGCCCGCGGTCGTTAATATCTCGACTCGCGGTCCCGTTGGCACGGGAGACGACGTCATGATCGCCGGATTTATTATCCGGGGCGACCGCGAACGGCGCGTCCTCGTTCGAGGGATTGGACCCAGCCTGGTGGGATCCAACGTCCCGAATCCTCTCATGGATCCGATGCTGGAAATATATGACCAGAATGGCCAAATCGCTGCAAACGATAACTGGCGTTCTGATCAGGAGACAGAAATTCGCGCTGCCGGATTCGCTCCAGCGGACGAGCACGAGGCCGCTGTAATTCTCTCGCTTTGGCCCGGCAACTATACGGCCATTGTGCGGGGCAAAGGCAATACCAGCGGCAACGCCCTCGTCGAAGTCTACGCGTTGCCCTGATCGGGTCGACGAACTCGGCGTAGTTTGTGATTGTCGGTCTTTTCCGCCGGCGCTAGGCTGTTTGTAAAGCCGCAAGTAACTCTGCTTCGGTCTCAATGTAAGGAACCAAACGCCATGACTACTGCCACCGCCGACCAGGAAAAAACGGGAACGAAGCTCAGCCAGCTCGAGCAGCTCAAGAAATTTACGATCGTGGTCGCGGATACGGGCGACTTCCAGAGCATCAAGGAGTTCAAGCCGCGGGACGCGACGACGAATCCGAGCCTGATCTACGCGGCAACTCAGAAGGAACAATATTTTCATCTCCTCGATGAGGTGCTGGCAGAACGAAAGAATTCGGGTCTGTCGGGCGGGGCGCAGATCGAAGACGTCATCGATCATCTGCTCGTGAAGTTTGGGTGCGAGATTCTGGAGATCGTGCCGGGTCGGGTTTCGACTGAAACGGACGCGCGGCTCTCGTTCGACACCGAAGGTTCGATCAACAAGGGGCGGCAACTGATCAAGCTCTATGAAGAGAAGGGGATCGATCGAAAGCGCGTGCTGATCAAAATCGCGTCGACGTATGAAGGGATCAAAGCCGGCGAAGTGCTCGAGAAGGAAGGGATCAATTGCAATCTGACCCTGATGTTTTCGTTGCCCCAAGCGGTACTCTGCGCGGAGGCGGGCATCGAGCTGATCTCGCCGTTCGTCGGACGGATCTACGATTGGTACAAGGCGGCGAACAAGAAGGATTACACCGGGGCCGAGGATCCCGGAGTCCAGTCGGTGCAGGAGATCTACACCTATTACAAGAAATTCGGTCACAAGACCGAAGTGATGGGGGCGAGCTTCCGCAACATTAGCCAGATCCTCGAGCTGGCGGGATGCGATCTGCTCACGATCAGTCCCGATTTGCTCGAGAAGCTGGCTGAGTCGGACGGACCGGTGGAACGCAAGCTTGATCCGGAAAAGGCAAAGAGCGCGAACGTGGAGCGCCTTGCGCTGGACGAAAAGAAATTCCGATACCTCTTCAACGACAATGCCATGGCGACCGAAAAGACATCGGAAGGCATCCGAAAGTTCTCGGCCGATATCGTGAAGCTCGAGAAATTCGTCGCGGGCAAACTCTAGGTGGATCGAGCGCTCCGCGCTCGATGCCAGATCGTAACATCGCGCGGCGGAGCGCGCGATCCACCATGTTTAACGTCGTCCTGATCGAGCCGGAGATTCCGCCGAATACCGGCAACATCGGCCGGCTCTGTCTCGCCACCGGTTCCACGTTGCACCTGGTCAAGCCGCTTGGCTTTTCGATCGACGATCGCGAACTGAAGCGCGCGGGCCTCGATTATTGGAAGGAGGTAAACGTGCGCCTGTGGGATTCTTTTGAGGATTTGGCCAAAGCGCACTCACCTCAGCCGCGCTTCTTTTTTCTCACGACAAAATCGCAACGCGCCTACTGCGACATTCGGTTTGAGCCTGGCGATTTTCTTGTTTTCGGACGCGAGACCAAGGGCCTCCCGGAAGCTTTGCTCGCGGCCCACTCCGCCCAGTTGCTCACGATTCCGATGGAGGGAACGCGCAGCCTCAATCTCGCCACTGCCGTCGCGATCGTCTTGTTCGAGGCGGTGCGCCAGCAGCGTTGACGCGTATTGTTACCAGAGGGGTTGAATAAACCGCTCAGGAGGCTGTCTAACCTCTCGGACACAATTATGAAAACATTCCTACTCTTAGCTTTTTCTCTCACTACCGCCCTGGCGCAAGTCGCGAGCGCGGAGGAGGTAGACAAAACGGTCGTTAAACCTCCGAACAAGCATTCGAACCCGCCGGCCGCCGTGGTCAGAGCGCCGAGGATCCAGCCAAACGCCACGGTGCGCCAGCACACGCCTGTTTATCAGGCGCCGCAGGTGAACCGGGTGAACCCGAATCAGAACTTCAGAACGCGCACCTTCACGAACCAGGATTCCGTGCGGCAGCCGAACCGGTTCCGCCAGAACTCCGAGTTCACTCCTCGTGTTCGCCGGAATCCGAACGTGGTGACGACTCCACCTGCTAACACCGTTCCGCAGACAAACACTACCGCGCAATCGAACGTCAACCAGCCGAACTTCGATCGGGACGCTCGAAACCGGACGAACAGAAATTCGCAGCAGACCCAGAACTGGCAGCAGAACCAGAATTGGCGACAGAACCAGACGGCGAACTTCGACCGGGATGATGCGCGTCGTCATCACCACAACCGGAGCTGGTGGAGAAGCCGCTATTCCCGATTCTCGCTCTTCGGCAGCGGATATTATTTCTGGGACAATGGCTACTGGTATCCGGCCTATGGTTATGATCCCTACTACAGCTCCTATTCCTATGACGAGCCGATCTACGGCTACAACGATCTGGAGCCTACCCAGGTCATCGCGAGCGTCCAAACCCAGCTCCAGCGCCTTGGGTATTATCGCCTAGCCGTGGATGGGCAGATGGGGCCGGCGACCCGGGCCGCGATCGCGAACTTCCAGCGCGACAACGGCCTGTCGATCACTGCCGCAATTGATCGGCCGACCTTGCAAACGCTTGGTTTGGGTTAACCAGAATCCCCTTATTAATTAGAAGCCGCACGATGGGATGACCGTCGTGCGGCTTTTTTCTGTGCGCCGCGATTGCGCGCGGGAACGATCGGGCCAATGCTGATGGCCCGATGACTCAAACGCAACTCGTCGCCCAAGATCTGCGCCGGTCTTTTCGAATCGGTTCGCGGCGCATCGAAGTGTTGCGGGGAATTTCTCTCAGCGTCGCGCAGGGTGAAGCGGTTTTCCTTTGCGGCGCATCCGGCGCGGGAAAAACGACGCTCCTCTACACTCTCGCCGGGCTCGAGCGTCCCGAATCGGGCACCGTGGAATTCGAAGGGCGGCGGCTCTATGCCGGAAGCGCTTCTTCGCAGGCCGAATTGCGAAACCGGAAAATGGGATTCGTTTTCCAAGGCTATTTCCTGCTGCCGGAATTGACCGCGCTGGAAAACGTCATGCTGCCGGGAATGATCGGCGGCAAAGGGAAACGCGCCGTCGGCGAAGCGAGCCTGAAGGACGTCGGCCTGGCCGAGCGGATGCACCATTTGCCGGCGGAACTTTCCGGGGGCGAGCAACAGCGGGTGGCTATCGCCCGCGCTCTGACCAATGACCCCGACATCATTTTCGCGGACGAACCGACGGGCAACCTCGATTCAAAAACGGGCGACTCGATCATGGACCTCCTCCTGGACCTGGCGCGAACCCGGCGGAAAACCTTGCTGGTAGTGACGCATGATTCGCGGCTCGCCGAACTTGGCGATCGGCAATTGCGAATGGTCGATGGTTTGCTTCAGTAGAGTGGAGCGCTGCGTCGATCCGGCGCCGCCCAGTTAAGATGAAGGGCCGATGGTTCGCTTGTTTCCAGATTGTTGTTTGCCTTGGCGTCACCGGGCTCGCGCGAGCGCAAGAAACAGGGCTGGCGCCGAAACAGTTCAACGTTCTCGAGTCCAAACAGGGAACCTATGCCGCCTCCGCGGGAGCAATGGTCGAGCGGCAACTCCGCCCTCGCGGGATTGACGATCCGATGACACTGCGAGCCATGTCCAAAGTGCCGCGAGAGAAATTCGTCCCGCCGGAATTGCGCGCCAGCGCCTATGAAGATCGTCCGCTGCCGATCGGTTACGGCCAGACAATTTCGCAGCCGTTCATCGTCGCCTTCATGACGCAACAACTGAAACCCAAAGCCACGGACCGGGTGCTCGAAATCGGCACGGGCTCCGGTTATCAAGCCGCAGTGCTCTCTGAATTGGTCGCGCAGGTGTACTCGATCGAAATCGTGAAACCGTTGGCGGAACGCTCGGCCGCGTTATTGCGCGAGCTGGGATACAAGAATGTCCAGGTGAAAGCGGGCGATGGTTACAAGGGCTGGCCGGAGCACGCGCCGTTCGATGCGATCATCGTCACCGCCGCGCCCGATCACGTGCCGGCGCCGCTGGTCGAGCAGTTGAAGGAGGGCGGACGCATGATCATTCCCGTGGGCAAGACGAGCGCGCAGGAGCTTTATTTGCTCGAGAAGCATGGCGGCCAGGTCCGGCAGACCGCGGTGATTCCGGTGAGGTTTGTGCCGTTGACGCGCGAGCGCGACGAGAAGCCGTCGAACAATTCGCCGAACAGGCATTAGGCCGCCGACGGTCAGCTTTCTTCTTGAATTGCCTGCCGAACCACCGAACGTTTTTTCGTGCTTACAAAAACTTCGACAGCTGGTGCGGCGGTGATGGACGAACCGAAAAGGAGCGGAACGACTCCGAAGGTTGCGGTGAAGCCTGCGATTGAAACGCAGTCGAAAGCTTCGACCACGGAAGCGAAAGAGCTGACCATTTATCTCGACGGAAAATTCGTGCCGGAAGCGGACGCGAAAGTTTCCGTGTTCGATCACGGTTTGCTTTATGGCGACGGGATCTTTGAAGGGATTCGTTTCTACAATGGCCGTGTCTTCCGGCTGGAGGAACATCTCGAGCGGCTCTGGGATTCCGCACGCTCGATCTGCCTGGAGATTCCGATCGGCCGAGGTGAGATGACGGAAGCGCTCCTCGAGACGATCCGGCGAAACGGTTTGAACGAAGGTTACATCCGTCTCGTCGTCACGCGCGGTGTCGGCAATCTCGGATTGAACCCGACGCAATGTAAGCATCCGAGCATCATTATTATCGCGACGACGATCGCGCTCTATCCGAAGGAAGTTTGCGAAAAAGGTCTCACGGTTGTGACCTGTGCGACGCGGCGGACCAGCCCGGCCGCGCTCAATCCGGCGGTGAAGTCGCTGAATTATTTGAACAACGTCATGGCGCGAATCGAGGCGAATCTCGCCGGCGCCGACGAGGCGCTGATGTTGAACGAAGCGGGCAACGTGGCCGAGTGCACGGCCGACAACGTCTTCATCATCAAGCGTGGGAATATCTTTACGCCGCCGATTGCGGCGGGAGCGTTGCGGGGAATAACGCGCTCGGTGGTGTTCGACATCGCCGCGGAGCTCGGCCTGAAGGTCACGGAAACCGACATCACGCGCCACGATGTTTTCGTGGCCGACGAATGCTTCCTCACCGGCACGGCCGCGGAAGTGATTCCAGTTGTGAAAGCCGACGGACGAATGATCGGGAACGGCAAGCCGGGCTCCATCACCGCGAGAATGATCGGCCGCTTCCGGGAATTAACTCGCGAAACCGGCACTCCGATTTTTGTCTAAACCAGCGGATGCGCAGGTCGGCGCAAAAGGTGCTGAAGATGTCCGGAGTTGAATGTTTCCGGCGTTTGGAGGTCTAATCTACAGCGATGTTGTGCGACGTTTGCAAATGCAATGATGCGACAGTTTTCCTGACGCAGATTCTCGAGGGCAAAATGCAGAAGGTGAATCTCTGCGATGCCTGCTCGAAGGAAAAGGGCGTGCAGGATCCGACTGGTTTTGCGTTGGCCGATCTGCTGCTCGGGATCGGCGCGGCCGAGGAGATCGAGAAAGGCGCGCCGTCGCAAAAATGCCCCGTCTGCGGTTTCACCCAGGCTGACTTTAAGAAGACGGGCCGGCTCGGTTGCAGCGTTTGTTACGTTACCTTTGCCGAGGGTTTGGGGAGTTTGCTCAAGGCAATGCACAAAGGCACGGAGCATGTCGGCAAGCTTCCGCAGCGCGCTCATCGCGAGATCGAATTGGACGACCGCATGCGCTCTTTGGCGGAGGACCTCGAGAAAGCGGTGGCGGAGGAAAACTACGAAAACGCCGCGGCGTTGCGCGACCAGATCAAACAGCTCGAACACGAGAAAGCGGTCTAGAAATGAAATTCGCCAATATCATGTCGACCGGAGGCGAGTGGCTGCGCGGCGAAGGACCGCACCACCAGATCGTGATCAGCAGCCGGGTGCGATTGGCGCGGAACCTCAAGAAGCGCGCCTTTCCCGGGTGGGCCAAGAAAGCCGAACGCACCCAGATCCTCGAGCTCATCAAGCCACGCGTCGAAGAGCTGCCGGAGATGCAGGACTCATTTTCAGAATTGCTGCAGGACCTTTCCGCGCTCGAAAAGCAGGTGCTCGTCGAGCGCCATCTCATCAGCCGCGAGCATGCCGCGAAAAGTGTCGGGAGCGCCGTGATCATGAATCGCCGCCAGACTCTGAGCATCATGATAAACGAGGAGGACCATCTGCGGATGCAATCGATCCGCTCCGGTCTCCAATTAAAGAGCGCGTTCAAGCTTGTCGATAAAGTGGACAGCACGCTCGAGGGAAAGCTCGATTTCGCCTATGACGCGCGTCTCGGTTATTTGACGGCGTGCCCGACCAACGTCGGCACTGGCATGCGCGCTTCGGCCATGCTGCATCTTCCCGGTCTCGTCTTGAGTGACATGATCAATCAAGTCATCCAGGCCGTGAACAAAATCGGCCTGGCCGTGCGCGGTCTCTACGGGGAAGGGACCGAGGCGATGGGGAATCTCTTCCAGATTTCCAACCAGACCACGCTGGGCGAGAAGGAAGACGAGATCGTTAATCGTCTCAGCAAAGTGATCGAGACCATCATCGAAAAAGAACACGATGCCCGCCAGATGTTGATCCAGAAAAAATCCAACACTCTCTGGGACCAGATCGGCCGCGCTTACGGCGTGCTGACATTCGCGCATGCGATGACTTCGAAGGAAGCGCTCAATCTTCTCTCGATCATCAAGCTCGGCGTCGATCTCGGTGCGTTCCCAGAAGACCGGCGTTTGCCGATCGATGAGCTGTTCATCGATACCCAGCCGGCGCATTTGCAAAAAAGCTCGCAACAGAAACTGAACGCGGAGGAGCGCGACCATTTGCGCGCCCAGATTATTCGCGACCGTTTGCGGGTCTTCCCTAAACCTGATATTAGTAAAGTGGCGAAGGAATCGGAGAACGGATCGAATCCCGAGCCGCCAACCAATGAATAATTTCACTCCGCGAGCCCAGCAGGTTCTGGCGCTTGCTCGAAAAGAAGCCGATCGCTTCAACCATAATTACGTCGGGACCGAGCATCTGTTGCTGGGCCTGATCAAGCTTGGCCAGGGCGTTGCCGTCAACGTTCTCCAGAAGATGGGTCTCGATCTCGAAACGGTGCGGATGGAGGTCGAGAAGCAGGTTGGCTCCGGACCGGAGACCAAGATGGTCGGCAATATTCCCTACACGCCGCGGGTGAAGAAAGTTCTCGCGCTCGCCGGGAAGGAAGCGAAGGCGCTCAATCATTCCTACGTCGGCACCGAACACATTTTGCTCGGCCTCCTGCGTGAAGGTGAGGGCGTCGCCGCCCGCGTGCTCAAGAGTCTCGAAGTCGATATCGAGCGGACCCGCAACGAAATCCTGAAAGAGCTCGATCCTAATTTCACACCACCCGAATCGGAACAGGAAGGCGGCGAGCCGTCGTCGGGTAAAAAGGATGTCAAGACACCGGCGTTGCGCGCATTCGGCCGCGATCTCACAGAGCTGGCCAAGAAGGGCGAGCTCGATCCGGTCATCGGCCGGCACAACGAAATCGAGCGCGTGATCCAGGTGCTCTGCCGGCGCACGAAGAACAATCCGGTTCTGCTCGGCGAAGCGGGTGTCGGGAAGACCGCGATCGCGGAAGGATTGGCGCAGGAAATTGCGAGCGGCAATGTGCCGGAACTATTGCGCGACAAGAAAGTGGTCACGCTCGACCTGGCGCTCATGGTCGCCGGGACGAAATATCGCGGCCAGTTCGAGGAGCGGATCAAAGCGGTCATGGACGAGATTCGCCGGTCGAAGAATGTCATTCTTTTCATCGACGAGCTGCACACGATTGTCGGCGCCGGGTCGGCGGAAGGCGCGATGGATGCCTCCAATATTATCAAGCCGGCCTTGAGCCGCGGCGAACTCCAGTGCGTTGGCGCGACCACGCTCAACGAGTATCGGAAATATATCGAGAAGGACGCTGCGCTGGAGCGGCGTTTCCAGACGGTGAAGGTCGAGGCGCCGACCATTGAAGAAACGATCCTGATCCTAAAAGGGCTGCGTCCGAAGTATGAGCAGCATCACAAGGCGAAGCTGACGGATGAAGCGCTCGAGACCGCCGTGAAACTTTCCGAGCGTTACATCACCGGCCGTTTTCTGCCCGACAAAGCAATCGATGTCATGGATGAAGCCGGCGCACGCGCCCGGATCAACGCGATGACGCGGCCGCCGGACGTGAAGGAGATCGAAAAAGAGATCGAAGAAATTCGCATCGAAAAAGAAGCTGCGATCAAGGCGCAGGATTTCGAGAAGGCCGCCGCGCTCCGCGACAAGGAAAAGCAGACCAAGGAAAAGCTCGACGGGATTCTGGCACGGTGGCGGGAGGAGCGGGAAGAGAAGGAAGTCCTCGTGACCGCCGACGACATGATGCACATCGTCTCGAAAGTGACCGGCGTTCCGCTCCAGAGAATGGAGCAAAAGGAAACGCAGAAGCTGCTCGCGATGGAAGCGGAGATGAAGCAGCGCGTCGTCGGCCAGGACGAAGCCGTTACCGCCATCAGCAAAGCGTTGCGGCGGTCTCGTGCGGATTTGAAAGATCCGAGGCGGCCCATTGGCTCATTCGTCTTTCTTGGACCCACCGGCGTCGGCAAAACATTTTTAGCCCGCACCCTCGCCGAATTCATGTTCGGCGATTCCGATGCGCTCATCCAAATCGACATGTCGGAGTACATGGAGAAGTTCACCGCCTCGCGGTTGATCGGTTCGCCTCCGGGTTACGTCGGCTACGAAGAGGGCGGCCAGCTTTCTGAGGCAGTGCGCCGCCGGCCTTATTCGGTGGTGCTCTTCGACGAAGTTGAGAAAGCGCACCCCGATGTGATGCATCTCCTGCTCCAGATCCTGGAAGAGGGGAAGGTGACGGACTCGTTAGGCCGGAAGATCGATTTCCGGAACACGATCATCATCATGACGTCGAACGCCGGGGCCGAGTTGATCCGGCGCCAGACCACGATGGGATTTGGGGCGCCGACGGATTCCTCGGATTACAATTCGATGCGGGACAAAATCCTCGAGGAAACCAAGCGGGTCTTTAAGCCCGAGTTTCTGAATCGCCTCGACGAAATCATCGTTTTCCACACGCTGAGCAAGCCGGACCTGCTCCAGATCGTTGATCTGGAAGTCGACAAGGTAAAGCGGCGCCTGAAGCTGAAAGAGATCGAGATCGTGCTCGACGAGCCGGCGCACGAGTTCGTCATCAACAAGGGATATGATCCCACTTATGGCGCGCGTCCGATGCGACGAGCTGTCGAGCGTTATCTGGAAGATCCGCTCGCCGAGGAGTTGCTCAAGGGAACGGTGAAGGCGGGCGATATCGTCGAAGTGACGGTGGCGGGAGACGATAAGCTCGGTTTTCACGTCGCCGAGCCGCAAAGCACGGCAGCGAGCGCGAGCTGAAGGGAAGTGACGAGTGACATGTGACGAGTGACGAGTTGCTAAGAGCGTCGCTTCATAAACTCGTCACTCGTCACTTGTCACTCGTCACTCGTCACTCGTCACTCGTCACTCGTCACTTTCTTCTACGCGCGCGGATGCGCGGCGGAGTAGGCCTTCTTCAGTCTTTCCACGGTCACGTGGGTGTAAATCTGGGTCGTCGATAAGCTCGCGTGTCCGAGCAACGCCTGGACGCTGCGGAGATCGGCGCCGCTATCGAGCAGGTGGGTCGCAAAACTGTGCCGAAGCTTGTGCGGGCTCAGCGCAATCGGAATCGACGTGTGCCGCAGATACCGTTTCAAGATGAGCCATATCGAGCGTGGCGAAATACGGCGTCGTGATTTGTTAATGAAAAGCGGCCCGGTTTGCACTCTGGCCGCGATGCGATACCGCGAGACGGCTTCGAGCGCCGGCGCGCCCACGGGACAAACGCGCTCTTTCCTTCCTTTGCCGAGAACGCGCACCGATTCCGTGTACATGTCGACGTCGGCCACGTTCAGGGACGCGAGCTCGCCGAGGCGCAAACCGCTGCTGTAAAAAAGCTCGAGGATGGCCGCATCGCGCAAAGCCATCCACGAAGGTGCTGCTTTCTGCTTCGGCACGCGCAAAGGAGCGGTGAGAAGTTCATCGATCTGTTTTTGAGTCAGGACGAGCGGCAACTTTTTTTCAGCCTTCGGCAACTGCAACTCGCGAACCGGATCTTTCCGCAAATTTTTTCGTTCGACCAGGAAACGATAGAAGGTGCGGAAGGCGGAGAATTGCAGCCGAATGTAGGAACGCGCCTGCCCGTTCTTCATCAGCTCGAAAAGGTAATCACGGAATTCATCCGCGTCGCAGTTCCGCCAGGCGCGCACATTTTTCCGAGCGCGGAAAGCTTCGAGCGCGCGCCGGTATGCGATCAGGGTGCGCGGCGAAACGTTTCGCTCCATCTCGAGATAGCGCAGAAATTCCTCCGCGAGCGAATCCCGGGAGTTACGCGCAGCCACGGGAGCTATTCGGGTTTCTCTATCTGCATGCGGCCGGTGGCCGCGCGCGCGCGATCGCTAAACTGACTCCGGAAAATCGGCGGCGGACTCGTCGAAATGAGTTCGTATTTTTTCAGAATGAACTCCGGATAAAAACCGTTGCTCGCCGGCTCGTAAACCGTCTGACCGCTGAAGTTGCCGTAGATTTTGTATTCGTAGTTATTGTCGGCGCCGAAATTCAATTGCTCGCGATCGGGCGCGAGCTTCTGCTTTTCGTTGAAGACAACCAATTGCGCCGTGCTCCAGGGCTGGCCGGGTCGGCGGAGGTAACCCCAGAACTTGAAGACGGTCCCTTTGAAATAGCGGCGTCCGATAAAATAATCGCCGAGCGGTTCCGCCGCGATGTTTTGGGCCGCGGTGATCCGGGCCTGCTGGATTCCTGAGGGCGTGGTCTCGCAGCCGGTCAGCAGAAAGAGCGCAAAGAAAATATCGACAGCGAGAAGCAAACGAAGCGCGCGATTGATCATGGACAACTCCCTTTATCGCAGAGAAGTCCTTCGCGCAATCTCTCGAGCTTCCCCTTCCTGCTCCTGATCTTTCGAGCGCTCGATCTGGCAGGAAAGAGATTAGGAGCAGAATCAGGATCACGAGCAGGAGGATTCCGCGGCTCGGCATGACGGCGACGCGCGGCAGAAGGTAGGTGAAATGCCCCGTGGTTTGTGAGATGACTTGAGCTCCAGATGTTTGCCCGATTTCTCACTCTCCTCGGCCGGCCGATCGTTTCTTTTCTGACGCACGTGGGTGAGGTGGTTGTCCTCGCGAGCGAAACGTTCACCTCGGTGGTCGTGCAAAAAATCCGCTGGCGTTTGTTTCTCCACCAGATCGTGGAGATCGGGCTGCGCTCACAACTGGTGGTTATGATCACGGGCGCTTTCACCGGCGCGGTTTTCGCTGCGCAGACGTTCTTTCAATTCAACAAACTCGGGATGGGATCGGCGGTAGGCGCGGTGGTCTCGGTTTCGGTTTGCCGCGAGCTCGGCCCGGTGCTGACGGCGCTGATGGTGACCGGCCGTGTCGGTGCATCGATGTCGGCCGAAATTGGGACGATGAAGGTAACCGAACAGATCGACGCGCTGCGAGCGCTCGCGGTGCACCCGATCGATTATCTCGTGGTGCCGCGCACGCTGGCGATGATGCTTTCCATGCCATTGCTGGTGGCCGAGTGCATCGGGATCGGCATCGCGGCCGGATATTTCGTCGCGATTTACCTGCTGGATGTGAATGGCACCTATTACGTGGCGAACATGGTGCGCTGGACTCAAGGGCGCGACATCATCATGGGGCTGACGAAAGCATTTTGCTTCGCGCTCCTAATCGTGTTCATCAGTTGCCACAAAGGTTTGACGAGCCGCGAAGGGGCGGTCGGCGTCGGGAAGGCGACGACGGAAGCGGTGGTGGATTCATCGCTGGCCGTCCTCATTTTCAATTTCTTCCTGACCATGGCGCTCAACATCATTTTCCCGGCGGGCTATCAGTAAGAATGGATGACTCGATGATCGCCGTGCGGGGCCTGATGAAAGCGCTCGCGCACCAGGACATCTTGTGCGGGATCGATCTCACTGTGGCGAAGGGCGAGACGCTGGTGATCATCGGGCGAAGCGGCGGCGGCAAGAGCGTTCTGTTGAAACATCTGGTCGGGTTGATGCAGCCCGATGCGGGAGAAATTTGGATCGAGGGGCAGAACATCATCGGGTTGAGCGAAAGAAAGCTCGCCGCGATTCGCCGCAAGGTCGGCATCCTGTTTCAAGGCGGCGCGCTTTTCGATTCGATGACGGTGGAAGAGAACATCGCGTTTCCCCTGCGCGAGGCAGGGGAACGGAATCCGAAAATCATCCGGGAAAAAGTAAACGAGATGCTCGAGGTGATCGAGCTGGAGGGCGAACAAACGAAGATGCCCGTGAATCTCAGCGGCGGAATGAAGAAACGCGTGGGTCTGGCGCGTTCGATTATCCGCCGGCCATCTTGCATTCTCTACGATGAACCGACCGCCGGTCTCGATCCGGTGGTTTCCGACAGCATCAACCGGTTGATTCGCCGGCTCCAGGAACGCTTCCACGTGACCAGCATCGTCGTGACGCACGACATGAAGAACGCTTTTCACATCGCGGACCACATCGCGTACCTGCACCAGGGCCGGATTTATTTTCATGGGACGCCGGCGGAGTTGAAGATTTCCACCGACCCATTGCTCCAGGATTTTCTGTTGGGGCGGTCGGAGCTGTAGCCACGGCCCTGCGGGCCGTGATCTTCCGACAGGCGCACCGCGGCACGGCCCACAGGGCCGTGGCTACGGCGTTAGCCGAATCTGGCTGACGCGACGGCAACACGTGATAAGTTCGGGAAGCTAAATCCCCTTGATAAAATGGCGACCGGTCAGAGCGAAAAAACCCTGGAATTAAAAGTAGGCGCCTTTGTTCTCGGGGGTCTGGCGGTGCTGGCTGTTCTCGTCATTCAATTTGGCCGCGTCGGCGAAGGTTTCAAAACCTACTACGGCCTGACGGTGAAGTTTCCGGACGCGAGCGGCCTGTTGAAAGGCTCCGACGTTCTGTTGGCGGGCGCGAAAATCGGCCGCGTCTCGGATGGGCCGCGGCTGGTGCGAACCGGCCAGGGCGTCGAGGTGCCTCTTCGAATTTTTGATTACGTCCAGATCCCGGCCGGCAGCAGATTTACCGTCGGCAGCTCGGGTCTGCTGGGTGATCGTTTCGTGGCTGTCACGATGCCGGAAGGTCAGCCGAGCAGTTACATCGTAAGAAATACGCTCGTCGAAGGCACGCGCGAAACGGGCCTGGATGATCTGACGCGCGAGGGCGGTTTTCTGGTGAGCGATTTGCGCGGGGCAGTCCAGAACGTGAACACGACCATTTCTCGCTTGAACGAGCAGGCGCTTTCCCAGGCGAACATGGACAATCTCAAGTCGAGCATTGAGCATTTGAGTACCGCGACCACTGCTCTCGCGGAATCGAGCCAGAAGATCGACGGCGTAATCGAGAAAGCCGGCGGCACGATGGATTCCGCAAAAAAAGCGGCGGACGATGTCCAGGTCGCGATCGCCGATGCGCGCAAAACGATTCAAGCCGCGACCCAGGTGATGCAGGAAGCAACGAAGGGAAAAGGTTTGTTGGCCATGTTGCTGACCAATCAGGAGCTCGCAAAAGATTTGCACGCCCTGGTCAGTAATCTGCGGGCGCACGGCGTTCTTTTCTATCGCGACAGCGCGGCGAAAGAGGAAGCCCGCGCCGCCGCGGAGCGCGAACAAACCGCACCGCGCAAACCTCCAAGACGCTGATGACGCCGCTGCTCACCGTCAACCTGCTGCGGGTGCTTTTCGTGACCTTCTGCGCCGTGATCGGCGCGATCGTGACTGGAGAAGTCCAGGGCAACGCAGTTCCGGGCGTCCTGATCGGCGCCGTTTTTGCGCTCGTGGTGGTGTTGATCGACCGGGTGCTCAAGGGCTTCTCGTTGCGCGCTTTTTCTTCGGCGACTTTCGGCCTGCTCCTCGGCCTGCTCTTCGCCAATCTTCTCCTGGCCTCTGACGTTTTGCGCTATCAAAGCGAGACAGTGCAATGGGCCGTGCGTCTGATTGTTTATTGCACGTTCGGTTATCTCGGAATGATGCTGGCGATGCGCAGCAATCGCGATGAGTTCTCGCTCATCATTCCATATGTCCGGTTCACGCGCGAGACCACGCAGCATGAGCCGCTCGTCGTCGATACGAACATTATCATCGATGGACGCATCGCCGATCTCTGCGCCACAGGCTTTCTCAGCCGTTCCCTGATCGTTCCGCGATTTATCCTGGGCGAATTGCAGACGCTTGCGGACTCGCGCGACTCCATGAAACGCGAGCGCGGCCGGCGCGGCCTCGAGATCTTGAATCAGCTCCAGCAATCGCGCGACGTCGATTTGACCATCCACGAAACGTCCGGTGATGCAGACCTTCTCATCGATGCGCGGCTGGTGCGCACGACGAAAGTCCTACAGGCGCGGCTGTTGACGAACGATCACGCTCTTTGCCAGGTGGCGCGGTTGCAGGGGGTGGCGGCGCTCAATTTGGCCGACCTGAGCCGAGTCCTGCGGCCGATCGTTTCCGCGGGTGACGAACTTGAGCTCAATCTCGTGAAAGAGGGTCGCGAAGCGCATCAGGCGGTCGGTTATTTGCCGGACGGAACGATGATCGTAGTGAATCACGCGCGTTCGCAGTTAGGGAAGACGGCAACGATCGTGGTGTCGAGCGCGTTGCAAACGGGAGCCGGGCGCCTGGTCTTCGGCGAATTAAAGGCGCCGGCAGCAAAGGTGGGAGCTTAGTTTCGGATTGCGCGACATCGCGCCTCTTCCGTTTGCACACTCGTGAGGGCTCTTCGCAAACTATTGAAATATTGTCTGCCGTTCGGTGCGATTGAGATCGTGCGAAACCGGCGCCGGCTGTGCGAGCTCGGACGCGACCTGAAGGTTTCTGATTACTGGCGCAGCGAATGGCTTGTCCATCTCGCGGAAGTTAGCGGACTCTCCCTATTTCCGCCGGGGCATTGGCCGGACCTGCGGTATGTGGTCGACGTAGGTGCAAACGTCGGACAATGGGCCAACGCGCTGCTAGATCTCGTCGCTCCACAAAAGCTGATCATTATCGAGCCGGGCCCAGCATCATTCGCGACGCTGCAAGAGCGCTTCGGAAAACTGCCGAGCGTCGAACTGCATAATCTCGCCATCGGCGGGAGCGATGGCGTCATCACGCTCCGAGTGACGCGCGATTCCACCGGCGCTTCCGTCCTGCCACCAAGCGCCGCAATGCGTGAATTAATCGGAAGTAATTGGGCGGTGGAATCGGAAGTGGAAGTCTCAATGCGAACGCTCGACACGCTGCTCGCCGGCCTGCCGGAAATCTCGCTGCTCAAAATCGACGTTCAGGGTTACGAAAGAGAAGCGCTGTCGGGCGCGTCAGAAACGCTGCGGAAAACAAAGTTCGTCCTCATCGAATTGAACTACATGCCGCAATACGTCGGCGGTTCCTGGTTTGGCGAAATCCACGAACTGCTCACGGGCCAATACGGGTTCGTGTTGGTGGACGCGACCAAGCCGCTTTGCCTGAACGGCCGCGCCTCGATGTCGGATGGGCTTTACGTGAATCAAACGCTCGTGCCCGACTTCGCGAGGCGCGATTTTGTGTGAGAGCGAGACGGGCAGCTGGCAGCCTGCGCTCCCCGGAAGCTATAGTCCTACCGCTACGCGCACGCGCGTCATCACCTTGTCGGCCTCGTGATTCGCCTGCGCCGCTCCACGCTTCAAGATCGAATCGATGTAGCCGCGATCGGCCAGGATTTCCTCACGTCGTTTTCGCATCGGCGCGAAATATTCCCAGAGTATTTCAAAAAGCTGCTTCTTGAAATCGCCGTAGCCGGTCCCGCCTTGCCGAAATCTTGCGTGCATTTCCTCGATCTCGTTTTTCGTCGCGAACAATGAGTAGAGGTGAACGAGCGTGGATTTGTCCGGGTCCTTCGGCGCTTCGACCGGACTCGAGTCGGTCACGATGCTCATGACTTGTTTCCGCATTTCCTTTTCCTCGCCGAAAATATCGATGGTGTTGCCGTAGCTCTTGCTCATCTTTTGGCCGTCGATGCCGGGAACCGTTTCGGTGGCGGCCTGAATCTGCGGCTCCGGCAATTTAAAAGTGTCGCCGAACGTTTCGTTAAACTTCTGGGCAATATCGCGCGTCATTTCCAGATGTTGTTTCTGATCTTTGCCGACGGGAACAAGATCGCTCTCGTAAATCAAGATGTCGGCCGCCATAAGGACTGGATAGGTGAATAGTCCGGCCGAAGCCGGGAGCCCGCGGGCTATCTTGTCTTTGTAGGAGGTCGCTCGTTCCAAAAGGGCTTTGGGAGTAACCGTCGACAGGATCCAGGAAAGCTCGGTCACCTGGGGTACGTCGCTTTGCCGAAAGAGCGCGCTGCGATCGGGATCGAGACCGCAGGCCAGAAAATCCAACGCCACCCTCCGGCTGTTGGCGCGGAGCGTTTCCGGATTATCGATCGTCGTGAGCGCATGATAATCCGCAATAAAATAAAATGCCTCGCCCTCGTCCTGAAGCGCAATGGCCGGACGCATCATGCCGAAATAATTCCCGATGTGAAGAATGCCAGTGGGCTGAATGCCGGAAAGAATGCGCATGACTAAATTTCAGTTTTCGGGTCGGGAGCAGAACAGCGAGAGGTTGCTCGACTGCGCTCGGAATGACAAATGGAAATGGTTCGCCAATTTCCTGGTCTCGACGCAGGATCGCCCGCGTGAATGTAAATGCGTCGTCGTTTTGTCGGTTTGTTTTGGCGGTCTCTCTGGCCTTCTTCTTTGCATGGGACGCGGCCGGCCAGGGTCCCGCACCGACGCCATTGTTTTCACCCGCTCCGGTTTCGCCGGTGCAACCGCTCGCAGAATCCGGCGCCGCCCACAGGCTGACCAAAGAGGATCTCGAACCGTTTCTCGACGCATTGATTCCCGCTCAGCTCCAGAACCGCGACATTGCAGGCGCGGTAGTCGCCGTGGTGAAGGAGGGACAAGTTTTGCTCGCGAAGGGATATGGGTACGGCGATTTCGCCGAAAAAAAACCGGTTGTCGCGGACCAGACCTTGTTTCGCCCGGGCTCAATCTCCAAAGTCTTTACCGCGACGGCGGTGATGCAGCTGGTCGAGCAGGGCAAGCTCGATCTCGACCGAGACGTGAACGAGTATCTCGACTTCGCCATTCCAAAGACCTACGCCGAGCCCGTCACGCTCCGGCGAATTCTTACTCACACGGCCGGATTCGAAGAAACGCTGAAGAATCTGTTTGTGCCGAGCGCGCGGGAGATGAGGCCAATCCGCGATTACCTGATCGCGGCGATGCCGCAACGAATCTTCCCGCCGGGGAAAGTGCCGTCGTATTCGAATTACGCACTCACCCTGGCCGGCTACATCGTCGAGCGAATTTCCGGTGAGCCGTTTGAAAAATATATCGCGGCCCACATTCTCGATCCGCTCCACATGACGCGTTCTAGCTTTGCCCAGCCGCTTCCTTCTTCTCTTGAAAGCCTCATGTCGCAGGGCTATCTCGCGGCCGCGCAAGGGGCGCGAAAATTTGAATTTGTACCGGCGTCTCCGGCCGGCGCCCTTTCCGCCACGTCGACGGACATGACTCGTCTCATGCTTGCCTTCCTCGGAGAGGGCACGCTCGACGGCGCGACCATTCTGAAACCGGAAACGGTTCGCGCCATGGAAGCGCGCCAGTTCGAGTTCCATTCAGCCCTTCGTGCGATCGGATTCATTCTCATGGATTACTCGACGAACGGGCAACGCATCGTCGGCCATGGCGGCGATACCATCTTTTTTCACAGCGATATGATGCTGATGCCGGACGCGCAGGTTGGCGTTTTCATTTCTTACAACAGCGCTGGATCGCGTCCCGGCGGCGGCCGATCCGAAGTCCTGCGCGCTCTATTGAATCGCTATTTTCCCGATCCGGCGCCTGCTCCGCCTTCGGTTGATTTGCAAGCGGCACAGGCGGATGGACGCGCGGTAAGCGGGATTTACGAAGGAAGCCGACGCGCGGATTCAACTCTGCTGAAGGTGGCCGCGATTCTCGGCCAGATTTCGGTGAACGCTGACGCAAACGGAATCCTGACCGTTGAAGGTTTCCTCAACCCGCGCGGCGGATTAAAACGGTGGCGCGAAATCGGCCCGCTTCTCTACCGCGAAGTGGACGGCCCCGATTTGATCGCCTTTCGCCGCGATGAGAAGGGCGTCGTTACTGACCTTTTGCCTTCCGCGCCCATCTATCTCGCACAGCGCGTTACTGGATTTGCCAGCAAGAAGGTGCTTCTGCCGGTCATCGGCGCAAGCCTCGGGCTTTTGAATCTCACCGTTCTTCTTTGGCCGGCGGCTGCGATCATTCGGCGACGATACGCGCGTCCGCTCTTCTCAACCCGGATTGATCGTCTTCTCTACTTCTTCTCGCGGGTGGTGTGCATCCTGGAACTAATTTTTGTCGCTCTGGTGGTTTTGCCCTTGAGCCTGGTGGACAAGAACATTGCCTTCCTCGGGGACGGAATTAATCCCTGGCTCACCGCCGCGCATGTGGTCGGCTGGATTGCTGTTGTCGGTTTAATTGTCCTGGCTATTGCCGCGATAAAATTCTGGATGGTTTCTGGTCTTGGCTGGTGGGCGCGCGTTCACGCGACTCTATTGCTCCTGGCCAGCCTCGCGTTTATCTCGTTCGCATGGTGGGCGCATCTGCTGACGCCCAGCCTGAAATTTTGAGTAACACCGCGGATAATAATTCGCGACCTCGCCTGGTCCTGTTATGTTTGAAAGTGCGCGTTCGTCCCCCCAGCCAATAAGATTGGCTTGTCACGAAGGCATCACTCTTGCTCGACAAAGGCACCCCGTGTCTCAAAGTCCTCCAAACAAAAAACCATCATGAAAACCGCTAAGTCGAAATGCCTGCTTCTCACGGCAACGCTCTTGATCGTCGCCGCGACGGCCGGAGCTGCTACCTGTTCTGTTCCAAGCGTTGGCTATTCCACCATCCAATCTGCCGTAGATGATCCCGCCTGCGATACGATCAACGTAGCTCCCGGAGTTTATGACGAGAATCTGTTCATCCAAAGGTCGCTCACGCTAAGCGGCGCGCAGGCCGGCCAACTCGTAGCCGGACGAATACCCGGCGGCATCGCGGAATCGACTCTCAGAGGCGCCAATCCCACCGGCTCCCTGCCCGTCATCACGATCAACGCCACCAACGTTACCGTGGACGGATTCACCATCAGGAATTCGGTGACGGCAAACGCTGCCATTGGCGTCAACATAAAGGGCATCAGCAATGACGCGCTTATCCGATACAACATCTTTGACGGGATTAACACCCTTGAGGCAGGCCCTACTGGCATCGCTCAGGCCGTCTTTCTCGAAAGCGGCCCTATCAGGATCGACGTCGGCCAGAACCAAATCCAGAACGTCGCCGGCAGCCAGGCCGCGCGCGCGATCTTCATTGGAGACGGCAATACGATCAATCTGACGGACAACGTTTACATCCACGAGAATGCGATCACCGGAATCACGAGCACTTTGGGTGGGGCGTACGGCCTGTTGGTTTTGGCGGGGGCGGGAACGTCCTCGATCAACTTTACGCTCAATGACGTGAGCAACCTCGAAGGGGCCACGCTGGTTCACGCTGTTGGTCTGGAGAGCGACACGCCGAACGCCGTCGTGTACCTAAATAATTTTGCCAACCTGATCGGTCCGGCCACGGATAACGTAGCCGTTTGGTTCGCGAACAATCCGGGCGCCTTCGGCCCCGGGACGAACGTGCAGAACAATAACTTCAACCTCACGATTATGTCCTACGGCATTGGGATCGGGCCGGGCCTCTTTCCCATTAACGAACCCTTCGATGGTCAATGCAATTGGTGGGGCAGCCCGGACGGGCCGGGACCGGTGGGACCCGGGCACGGCGCTAGAGTCAGTCCGGACGTAGCGTACACGGCCTGGGCCATAGCGCCTGGAGTGGGAACTCACTACATTTGCACCGGTAACAACGTTCCGACGACCGAGGCTCAATGCAAGAATGGCGGATGGACCCGGACTGTCCGCTCGAACGGCACCACCTTTAAGAACCAGGGCGATTGCGTGCAGTACGTTAACAACGCCCATTAACGAACTGAAGCGGCGAAGCTAATCGCTAATCTTCCGGCTTTCCTTCCAGCAACGGCTCACAAGGAAGCGTTTCCGGTCCCTTCTCGGTGCAGACCGCATAGGTCGCGCCGTGATACATCGAAACGCCGGCGTAATCTCCCTTTGCATTCAAGGCATAGAAGTTGATCCCGAAGTTCGGGTTGCCTTTGCTGTTGAGCAGCCGCTTCTCGATTGTATTTGCCTTGATCCGCTTGCACGCATCGAGACCGGCGTCCTTCGGATGCATCCCGCGCCTCATGTTTTCCACGATGAGGAACGAACAAAGATTGTAGAGGTTCGCTTCACCGCGCCCGGTCGATCCAGCGGCGCCTATTTCTCCATCGACATAAAGGCCGGCGCCGAGAATCGGCGAATCGCCGACCCGGCCCGGAATTTTCCACGCCAGGCCGCTTGTCGTGGTCACGCCGCAGATTTCGCCTTTCGCGTTGACGCCGTCGCAGTTGATCGTGCCATAAATGTGCTGCGGATCGATCAACCCTTCCGCGACCATCTGCTTCATGACGCGGTTGCCGGCTTCCGCGCGCTTCTGCGGGTCGAGATAATGCGATGGATCGATGCGCCGTTTCCATTCGAGCCAAAGTTTCCTCGATTCCTCGGTATTCAGGTCGTCCTCGATCTTGAACCCCAGCCCGCGCGCAAAATTCTGTGCGCCCTGTCCGACGATGAGATGGTGATCGGTTTGCTCCATTACTGCCTTGGCTACGAGTGAAGGCGTGCGGATTCCCTCGATCGCAGCAACGCCGCCCGCGCGCTTTTTCGGCCCGTGCATGCAACAGGAATCGAGTTGCACAATTCCATCTGCGTTCGGCAGACCGCCGTACCCGACGCTGGTGTCGAGAGGATCAAGCTCGACGATGTTGACGCCGGCAATCAGGGCATCGAGCACGTCGGTTCCCTGGGTCATCAAAGTAAAGGCCTTGTGAACGCAGGTCATGTCGCCGCCATTCTTGAACTTGTTGCCATTGGCAGAGGCGATGACGACGGGCTTGATCGATTTGGAATTCATAATGGTAGGAGCCTGCGCAAAAAGAGCGCGCGGAGCGACGGCCAGGGTCAGACCGCCGGCGACGCCCGAACGCACAAAACGGCGTCTGTTCATGGCCAATCAAACCATGAGATCGCGCCGAAAGGCAACCCGCACTTTGCGCCGCGCGGCCGGCTTACGGTTTTTCTTTCGACCGGCCAGGGGTCGCGACGACCAGGCCCATGAGCAGGAAGCTGATCGCCGCCGAGAACAAACAGTATCGGCAGTAGGCGTGCAGCAGGAAGGCCTGGACGTAAAGGAGCCAGAGCGTCGCCCCAAAGAGAGCGCAAACCGTCAGGATGAAAAACTTCTGCGCGCGCGCGTAGTTAAAGGCTGCAAAAATAGCGAAGGCGAACGCGCTGAAATAACCGAGGAGACCGAAAACAGCGACCGGAATTCCAGCTACTTTCGCATAGCCGCTGCCCAGGACTTCGTAGCAACCGGTCGAGCCTCCACACGCCGCGGTTTCACCTGTCAGAGCGAGCACAGCCAGATAAGTGGCATCCGCCAGCCCCGCGGCCGCGAACAGAGCCGCTACGGAATAAAGAATAACCAGGGCGCGAGAGCTAGTCGCTTCCGTGGGTCGTTGTTTTTTGCCTTTCACGAAGGTTAGGGCGCGGTTTTTTCTTTCAGCGCCGCATCGATGGCGGCATGGAGGTCGGTCGGATTGAACGAGGTCGGCGGTAAGACGACATTGTTAATGAAGATGGTGGGAGTGCTGGTCACGCCGCGGGCAGTGCCGAGCTTCTGGTCTATCGCCACCCGTGTCTTAGCCTCAGGACCCTGCATATCCTTTTTGAAGCTATCGACGTCGAGTCCGAGTGTGCCCGCATAGGAGTTGAACAACGACGGAACATCGGGCGCCTTGGTCCAAACCGCTTGCTCCCGATAAAGCAGGTCGTGCATTTCCCAAAATCGCCCCTGCACATGCGCGGCTTCCGAAGCGAGAGCCGCTTCGCGCGCGTGGACGTGGATCGCCAATGGGAACTGATGAAAGATCACGCGCAGACGCGCGCCATATTTTTCCTCAGCTCCCTTGAGCACGCCAGCCATCGTCCCACAAGGCGGGCACTCGAAGTCTCCGAATTCCTCGAGCGTCACCGCCGCCGCGGCGTTGCCCCGGACATGAAGGCCTCGAGTCTCTTCCGCTCCCGCAGTAATCGAATCTTTTTTAGAATTGGGAAGTGGCCGCTTGGCCCGATAAAGAATCAGGCCGCTTCCGAAAGTGATGAGCGCAACCGCCGCCACAATGATGAAAGGCAGGTATCGTTTCATGAGAGAAAGTGACGGAGGCGGATCATGAGCGACGATAGAGACATGACGCCTAAAATCTTGCCGGGCATGCCGGAAAGGAAGACAATTGCGGCATGATTGCGAGAAATATCGTTCTCTTTTGTGCGGTGCTTGGAATTGTTAGCCTCACTCTTCCCCGAGACGCGAGCGCGGCATCCAGGGGCCCCACTGCGCCGGGGACGTATCGCGATTGGAACGGCGATATCGATGAGGTCACCATCTTGCAGCCGTTCAACGCCGCCAGTTTCGATGCGATCGCGGTGGAATCGTTCGACACGACCGGAGTGCAACTGCCAAATCCGAAGGACAACACCTATCCAGCGGTGCTTTCGGCCATGAGATTGATCAAGCCGGCATTCATGGGTGGGCTGCAAGAAAAGGCGCGCCGAAAACTTGGCGGCGGTGGCCGCGGCACACTCATTATCTGGGCGCGAATGACGAAACTCGATCCGGGCTCGCGCGCCGCGCGTTATTGGGCCGGGTTCGGCGCCGGCGCCGTGAAGATCCAGATGGTCGGCGAGATCGTGGATGGCAATTCCAAGAAAGTCCTGGTGCGGTTCAAGCAGGAAAGAAGGTCTGCGTTTGGGGTTTTCGGCGGCGGCTATGAAGAGCTCTTCACCAGGACCGCGCGACAAATCGGAGGAGATATTGCGACGCTGGTGAACGCGTTCCAGTGAACGGGGATACGTCGCGCATCCTGAGGAAAATCCATGCGAAAAAAGCCTTCGGCTGAATCCGGCATTTTCCATCCGCGCATTTTTATTGCGTTCCTCTTTTGCCTGACCGGCGGCTTACTCGCGATGTTGAGCTTCGCGGCGTCGCCGCTCGCGCCGCCGCGGGTTGTCGCCGCGTCTGCCACTCCACCCACCTTTGGACATCCGATCATCAGCGGCATCGGCGGGGTCGGTTTCGAACAGTCAGTCCGCATCGACCCGACTGATCCGAACCGGATTTACACCAGCGCGCCCGGGACGGCTTCGGCGGATACGAGTTGGATCTGGCATTCGCTCGATGGTGGCAAAACGTTCAAGTGGGTCGTCGGCGCGGCGGCGTTCGAAGGAAAAGCCACCACCTGCCACGGCGGCGGGGACAGCGAGATCGCAGTCGATTCCGCCGGCCATCTTTATTTCAACGACCTGACGCTGGCAAATTTCAGCACCGCGCGCTCGGATGATTTTGGCGCGACCTTTACCTGCAGCAACACAGGTGTGCCCGATGCGGCGGTCGATCGCCAATGGTATGCGATCGATGGCGACCCGACGAATGGCGGCAAACTTTATCTCGCGAACGACGAGATCGGTCCGGGCGGAATTATGTGCGGCAGCAGCGCGAGCGGCATTGCGGGTAACAATGTTCTCGTCATGTATCGCTCGCCCGTTGCCGGTCTAGGTTCGACGGCGGGCGTGGCGTTCGGTCCGGCGAACAAGATTACCGCGGTGGGCACTTGCGACGAAGGGATCATGGGCAATAACGAAGTCAGCCCTATCGCCACTACGCTCGGTCAGCCGAATGGCGCGGGCGGCTTCGCCACCTTACCGGCGGCGGTCAAACACGTCTTCGTCATCCACGATAACGCGGAGCTCAACAAGATTCTGATCGGTCGCTGCTTTCCCGTCGCCTTTGGTCCGCCGGTGGCGAACGTGAGCGATCCGAGCGGGCTGAATTGCACCGATATCCAGGTGGCCGATCTCGGCCCAAACGCGAAAACCGGCGGCAACTTTCCCACGATGGCGATCGATAACGCCGGAAATCTCTACGCGGTTTGGGAACAAGCGCCGCTGACAGCGGGGGTCATTTCCGGCGATGTCGTGTTGAAGTATTCCTACTCGACCGATCAGGGGAACACGTGGTCCGCGCCGCTTGAGATCAATACGTCGGGATCGCCGGTGGGCACGCTCCACATGAACGTCTTCGCCTGGATCAATGCCGGCGACGATGGACGGGTGAACATCGCCTGGTACGGAACGCCCGGGACAGCCCCGGGCGGTGCGCACGGGCCGGACGATTGCAACGATTGCATTTGGAGCGTGTGGATGACGCAGTCGCTCAACGCGCACGCTGCCGCGCCGGCATTCACCGCGCCGATCCTGGCCAGCGAGCATCACGCTCACCGCGGGAACGTCCAGTCTCTTATTGGCGGACAAAATCAGCTTTCCAGCCGTTCGTTAGGCGATTACCTCCAGATGCGGGCCGGCCCTTTCGGCGAGGCGCAGATTGCTTACGCCGATTCGAACAACATTGTCGGGTCCGCGGCGGGCCACGCCGTGTATGTGCGGCAGAACGGCGGCGACGGACTCTTCGCGGCGCAATCGCCGATAAACATTCCCGGGCTCACGCCGATCAACGGCGTCTCCGATCCGTCAGGCGACGGTAAATATGAGGTCAACGGCACCAGCAGCGCGAGCATGCCGCAGCTCGACATCCTAAGTTCGGCCATCTCGAAGGAAACCGCGTCGCCCTGTTCGGCGGCCGATCCTTGTTACAAGATCGCGATGCAATTGAATAACCTGAGCCTCGCGCCGACGACGGCGCAGGATCCCGATCCCGATCTGGTTTGGCTCACGCAATGGTTCGTCCCGTCGACGAGCGATGTGAACGGCGGAAAGAATTTTCACGCCTACGCGGAATCGACCAATGGCGGCGCGCTGCAATGCTTTGTCGGTGAGAACGCCGTGCAGCTGGTTGGCGGCGGCGGCGTGATGACCTATCCCGGCGCCACGACGTTATCGGCGAGTAATTGTAAATCCACTCTCGGCGCGAACGGCACGATCACGATCTATGTGCCGTTCTCCGCCGTTACGGAAACGGACCCGATCGATAATAAACTGCACGAAGTGACCGCGAGTACGATGACGCTCGCCCAGCCGGCGAACAGCACGCCGTCGTTCGGCGGCATCGGCGGCTCGCTCTTCAATCTGATCGACGTCGCGCAGGGCTACACTTTCGATCCCGCGCCGCCGCCAAGTCCGACGCCGACCGCGACCGCAACCGCCACAGCGACTGCAACACCAACCGCGACGCCCACAGCAACGCCGACTGCGACAGCTACCGCAACCCCGACAGCAACACCAACCGCGACGCCTACAGCAACACCAACTGCGACGGCCACGGCGACACCCACTGCGACACCGACAGCGACCGCAACACCGACGCCGACCGCCACGCCGGTTAACGTTCAGTTGGTAAACATTTCCGGCCGCGTCTTCACCCAGCCTAACGACAAAGTCGGCATCGGCGGATTCATCGTAAAAGGCGCCGACTTCAAGCGGGTCATTGTTCGCGCGCTCGGACCTTCCATCCGAGTTGGCGGTCAGCCTGTGGCCGGCGCGTTACAGGATCCATTCCTCGAATTGCACGACAGCAATGGCGCCACGGTTTCGAATGATGATTGGCGCAAGTCATCACAAGCGACGGAAATCGAGCAAACCGGTCTTGCCCCCAAAGACGATCGCGAAGCGGCGGTCATCGTGACAATTTCCGGCGGCAACTTTACTGCTCTGGTCAAGGATGCCGCGGGTGGCTCAGGGATCGCGTTGATCGAGATCTACGATCTGGCCGCGTCGAATCCGAACAGCGAGCTCGGCAATCTGTCGGTGCGCGCCGATGTCCGGACGGACGACAACGTTTTGATCGATGGCTTGATTCTGCAGGGCGGCAACTCGAAGCGCGTGCTCTTCCGCGCTCTCGGTCCCTCGCTGAAAGTCAATGGCACGCCGGTGACGGGCGCGTTGCAGAATCCCACGCTCGAGCTTCACGATGGCAACGGCGCGGCTTTGCGAATGAACGATGACTGGAGAGACGCCGTGAACATGACGGAGATCCAGATGACTGGCCTCGCCCCGCCCGACGATCGCGAGAGCGCGATTCTCATGACGCTTCCCGCCGGCAATTACACCTCGATCGTCCGCGGCTTCAATCGAACGACCGGAATCGCGTTAGCCGAGGCCTACAAACTGGATAATTAGGGCCCGGCGATGCCCTCTTCGCGCGCCTACTGCGAGCGAAGACTGGAGGTATGGGGATTCGAACCCCAGGCCTCGTCATTGCGAACGACGCGCTCTACCAACTGAGCTATACCCCCAAATCTTTTCGAGGCCCAAGAGTTAACCTGTAAACCGGAGGCGAGCAAGGAGCTTGTCGCGTCGCCGTTTTCAATCAACAAATACGCAAAGAAAGTCCGACGGCGTGGTGTGTTGAGCCGATGGCCACCCAGAGAGGGGTTCGCTCACATTATATTTACGTAATACTTCATAAAAGGTTTTGACGCCGAGTTCGTAGAAGGATAGACCCCCTCCAACCCAAGCGCCGGGGCGATGATCGCCTTTGCTGCATTGGAACTCTTCAGCAGGCATCATTCATGAAAAAAACACCCCACAGTCGATCTGCATTCTTTAACCTCCGCTCGGTCGGCGCTCTGCTGCTCTGCGTCGCAGGCATCATTCTCGCTCTGTTCGCCTCCGGCGCGGTCCGAGTCGGCGACAATTCCCCCTCGAAAAAGTTTGCCGATGGGCTTGGCGAAAACACGGTGCGCGGCGGCGGCGGCGCACCGCTGAGCAATTCTCCGGCAGAGCCGAGACAGGCAGCGGCTCAGAGTCAGGCCGAGGCGGCCTACAATGGCCCGCAACACGACACGCGCCCGGTCAATGCCATTCGTAGCGGCGAGCTCCGTGATGTAAAACCTATCCACCCCTCTAAGGCTCCGAAGCACGATCATCCGGAACCGATCCGGCCTGTGCCCCCTTCGCAAGACGGCGGCATTGACGGCCCGCTTCAGGCCGCGCAAGGGCAGCAGTTCTCGGCTCCAGCGCCGGTCGGCACCGGGTTCGACGGTGTAGGCACTGGGACTGGAGGATTTGTCCCTTCAAGCAATCCGCCAGACGTGAACGGCCGTGTGGGCGCGACGCAATTCGTCCAGTGGAATAACTCGAGCTTCGCGATTTTCGATAAGACCACTGGCGCTTTGCAGTACGGTCCGGCTGCGGGTAACACCCTCTTCCAGGCGCTCGGTGGCGTCTGCGCTTCACACAATGACGGCGATCCTGTCGTCTCGTATGACATTCTTGCTGGCCGCTGGGTCCTTTCGCAATTCGTTGTCGGCGGTCCGACGGGGAGCTACTCCCACCAGTGTGTGGCGGTTTCGACAACATCGGACGCAACTGGCGCCTACTACCTTTACGATTTCCTGACGGACGGGACGAACTTCGTCGATTACCCGCACACGGGTGTCTGGCCCGACGGCTACTACATGAGCGCTCACGTATTCAACGCAGCGGGCACCTCCTATCTCGCCGGCCGCGTTTATGTCTTCGAGCGCGATAAGATGATCGCGGGTCTTCCCGCGCGGAAACTCCAGGCAGACCTGGTTCACGACGGATCGGGCATCCAATACGGCTTCCTGCCCGCTGATCTCGACAGTTTGACTCCCCCGCCTGTGGGTGAGGCTGCGTTTGTCCTCGGGCCGAATGCGCAGTTCACTAATCGAACTGACTCTACAAGGGTTAAAGTCACATGGGGCACTACTCCGACAATCGCCCTCACGTCGGCGGTCATCTCAACGACCGGCATCAGCACACCGCCGTGCGTCAACAACACGACCGCCCAGCAAAATCGCGATTGCGTTCCGCAGCCCGCGCCGGCAGTGGGAGCGGACTATCTCGATAACCTGTCGGGCCATTTCATGTATCGGCTCGCTTACCGTAACAACGGCACCCAGGCAGCGCCGCAGGAATCTCTGGTGGCCACGGCGCCAGTTCCTGGAAGCGCGAGCACACCTGCTCACGGCGCAGTGAAGTGGTGGGAGTTTCGAAACGCGGGAAGTTCCACGACTACACCTAC
The DNA here is from genome assembly GCA_041167325.1 of Verrucomicrobiota bacterium. Taxonomy (GTDB): domain Bacteria; phylum Verrucomicrobiota; class Verrucomicrobiia; order Chthoniobacterales; family UBA10450; genus AV80. Next base: position 73,302 of record JBEEHH010000027.1, read on the forward strand.
TGTCTTCCAATCCGGCACGTTCGATCCGGATAGCGGTTATCGTTTCATGTCCTCGATCGCGATGGACAAAGATCGCAACATCACGCTCGGCTACAGCAAATCGAGCACGACCGTGAAGCCCGGCATCTACATGACCGGCCGTCTGGCGACGGATGCGGTTGGCACGATGGGCGCCGAAACGACAGTTCAATTAGGCCTTGGGGTGCAGACGGCTGGGGCGGGTAACCGCTGGGGCGATTACACGGCGATGACTCTCGACCCGATCGACCAGTGCACCTTCTATTATACCAACGAGTACCTGAAGACGAATGGCGCCTTCAATTGGTCCACGCGAATCGCGACCTACAAATTCCCGTCATGTAGCTCCGCGGCCGCAGCCTATGGGACAGTTACCGGCACGATCTCTTCAACCGAAACAGGCGCTCCGATTTCCGGAATAACAGTGACATTGAGCAACGGCTATGCGGGAGCAAGCAACGCGAACGGCGTTTACACCATCACTGTCCCAGCCGGCAGTTACACCGCCACAGCCGCCGGCACCGACCGCAACTGCGCTACGGCAGCGCCTGCTTCTGCGAGCGTCGCGCCCCAGGGCGGCGGCACCGTTACCCAGAACTTTGCCATGGCCGGGGCCTCAAAGGTCGAGGCAAACGGCGTAACGATTGACGATTCCACTGGTAACAGCAACGGCATCGTGAACAGAGCCGAATGCGTCAAGCTGAACGTTGGCCTTAAGAATAACGGCTGCGCCGCAGAAACGGCAATTTCTGCGACGCTCACGACTTCGACTGCGGGTGTCACCGTAGTCGACAGCAGCGCGAGCTATCCCGACATGCCTATCGACGGAACCGGCGCGAACTCCGTCCCGTTCAGAATATCGACGTCGGACACATTCGCCTGCGGCACGGACATCGTGCTGTCGCTCAACGTAACCTACGCGAGTGGGAATAAGACGATTGCGCTCACAGTACCCAGTTGCGCAGGCGGCGCTAATCAGGCGATCCCAAGCAGCTCCCTGACCACGACTGACCTTACTCAGGCAGATCGGTTGGGCCGCGACGGCGTTCCGAGCACCTGCTCCGGCAAGGTCAGCCCCGGCGGCGGTTTCGCGGGAACCAAGTACTACAAGAAGTTTACCTTTACGAACACCAGCGGCGCTCCTCGCTGCTTTACCGTGACGATCAATGCGGCGCTCGGCGGCGCCGGCGATATCGAAAGTGCGGCCTACGACCAAACTTACGACCCCGCGAATCTCAGCACGAATTACCTGGGCGACAGCGGAATCAGCGGACTCGGCACGACAGTAGGGAGCGCGGCCTACTCCTTTACGGTTCCGGCTCTGCATAACTTTATCGTGGTCGTGAATACGACTGGCACGACGACATCGTCCCAGTTTAGCGGCACAGTCTCCGGTTTCGTAGACAACACCGCCGGACCGGGCGCGTGCTCAGGTAACCCGTCCCCGACACCGGCTCCGACGCCAACTCCAACACCTACACCGTCGCCGGTGCCGACTCCAACACCTACGCCGTCGCCCGTGCCAACACCTACACCTACACCTACACCTACACCTACACCATCGCCGCTACCGACACCAACACCGTCGCCGACTCCAGTGCCAACTCCGACACCTACTCCGTCGCCAACACCGGCTCCTGACTTCTCGCTCGCGATTAGTCCGTCGTCCGCGACGATTGCCCATAATGGTGGAACCGCTACTTATACGGTGGCGATTACACGCAGCGGCGGCTTCAACTCGGGCCTAACGATGTCGGTCAGCGGCTTGCCTGCGGGAGCCACCGGAAGTTTCGCACCGAATCCTGCAACCGGTTCGACAACGACGCTGACCGTGACTGCGCCCGGTTCAGTGGCGAAGGGGACATATTCCCTGGTGGTTACTGGATCTGGCGGCAGTCCTGTGATTACGCATTCGGCAAACGCGACCCTCCAAAAGAAATAGCTAAAATCGAGCGTCTGCTCGGACGCAGTCGTCAGTGCTGGAATGGCGACGATTGCGTCCGCATCTCGAGCGCGCGAAGGGTTATCATCAGCTATGAATCGAACTCACTGCCTGTTGATCGCAGCGGTCCTTGTAAGCTCCTCTCCGCTGAAGAGTTTCGCTGATTCCCCAACGCCAGCTCCGAGCGGGATCGAAGGCGTGATTTTCGTTTCGCCCAACCGGCCCGGTCCAATCACGAAAGATGGCCCGAGCAAAGGACCGGCGGGAAACACCGAATTCGTGGTGAAGAAGGGGGAGGTGCGGATGGCATCCTTCACCACAGACGCGGAGGGTCGCTTTCGAATCTTATTAAAACCCGGCCACTACATTGTGACGAGAGAAGACGCGGGCGCCGCGATCGGGCATTGGCGTTTCGAAGTGGATGTCCTTGCTGGTGAAATCGCCCACGTAAACTGGACGGGCGACAGCGGCATGCGCTGACCCGTTACGCCATCGCGCCGAAGGCGAGGCCGAGGCCGTAGGTCACGACGGCCTCGATCACTCCCACCATTGTCATCTCAAATCCGGACGCCCACCAGGAGCGGATCGTGATCAGCGATTTCACTGCGCCGACGGCGAAATGCGCCACGATGCTGACGGCGAATGATGCGATTACCGCTTCGATTCCGCTCATGAAAAAGAACGGAATGATCGGAATGAATGCTCCGACCGCGGTCGAAATGGCGGCGGAGGTCGCGGACTTCCAATGATTTGGGAAACGATGTTCGGAGAGGCCGAGCTCGTGTTGCGCCATGGCTTGCACCATTTGGTCCGGCTGCTCCGCGAGACGCTCGGCCATGCGCTGCGATTCTTCCGGGTTGAATCCCTGAAGCTGATAGAAGAGAGCCATCTCCTCGATTTCTTCTTCCGGATTCTCTTCGACCTCGCGTTTTTCGCGGGCGATCTCCGCCTCGTAAACTTCCGCTTCGCTTTTCGCCGCGAGATACGCGCCTGCGCCCATCGAGAGCGAAGAGGCGAGCATCCCGGCGAGACCGGAGATGAGCACGTAATGCTGCTGGTTGTTCGTAGCGCCAGCGACGCCCGAGACGATGCCGAAAACCGCGCCGAGTCCGTCGTTCACGCCATAGATGGCGTCCGCGACCCAGCTCCCGCCGCGCCCGTGCCAGCGTTCGCGTTTCAAAATGGTGTCGAGCGCGGCCCGCGGGCCCGCGGCCGGAGCCGCGGCCATCGTGTTCAGGACGCGAGCGTGCGCCTTTTCCTCGAGCGCCGCCTCCCGCAAAAACTCCTGCGCGTCGGGATCGCCCGCGAGTGCGCGCTCGCTTTGGGCGCGGTACCGCGCTTCGTGACGATCCTCCGCCGCTTCCATCCGGCGAATGGCCACTTCGATTCCGGCGATCCGGTTCCACCAGCGATTGAGCCGCTGGCCTAACGAATCCTTCAACTCCGGAGGCGCGAGCCCGAGCTCGGTCAGTTTCGCGGCCCAACGCGAGGCGTGCCGTTCCTCTGCTTCAGCCATGCGGATGAGAATGTCTTTGCGTTTCTGGTCGGTCTCGCGCCCGGCCAACTCGCGGTAAACGCGCGCCGTTTGCACTTCGGCCTTCCAGTTTTGCTGGAGCGCTTCGATTGATTCGGGGTCGTTAGGCATGAGGGTAATCAATCGGCCGGCGCGTAGGCCGCGTCCACCGGCACCGGTTTCGATATCGCTCGTTGCACCGTAATGACCAGCGCGACTGACCCGATGATCAATCCGGCTGCGAGGACGGCGCGCCGGGTCAGCGATTCTCCCGCAAAAAGGGCGCCCAGGATCACGGCGACAATCGGGTTCACATAAGCGTAGGTCGCGACTTTCGCCGGATCGCAGTGCCGCAAGAGAAAGATGTAAGCCGTGTATCCCACCAGGGCGCCGATGATAACAAGATAGGCGAAAGCGCCAATGGAAAGGAGGCTGATGCGGCTGGGATCGAAGCGATGATGCTCACCGCTGAGGAGTCCGGCCAGAGTGAGCAGCGCGCCGCCGCAAATCATCTGTTGGCCGGCCAGGAGAAGCGGCGGTGATACGCTTTTCGCTTTTCGCGAATAGATCGAGCCCGCCGACCAGATGAAGGAGGAGCAAAGCAGGATCAGCATTCCGATTCCCGGGTGGCCTTGTTCGTTAGGCGAAAAGGAGAGGGCGGGTCCGATAAGAATGGCGACACCGGCAAAGCCGCCCGCGAGTCCCAACCAGACGATAGGCGATGGCTTCGGCGCGATGCCGCTCCACCAGGCGAGAAGGGCGATGTAGATCGGGACCGTTGCCACCATTACCGAGGCGAGACCGGATGAGACATATTGTTCCGCGATCGTGACGCCGCCATTCCCGCCAAGCAACAGGCAGCCGCCGATGATCACGGCCGTGCGCCAATTTGCGAGCGATCCTTTCGGCGCTCCTTGCCAGCGTGCGAACGCATACATGATGAATCCGGCGAGGAGAAATCGCGTTCCCGCCATGAGCAACGGTGGAATGGTGTCGATCGCGAAACGGATGGCGAGATAGGTCGAGCCCCAGATGAGATAGAGCGCGGCGAAAGCGGAGAGGATGAGGAATCGACTGGGCCGCGGCATGTGACCGCACTGTGGCACAGCAACGCGTTGCCTTCATGTCATCCCGAGCCGCGATAGACGGCGAGGGACCTCACACCTGCAACTTGCGCCATCGTAAAACATCACACGTGACATGACGTACGCGCGTGATTTGGCGCGATAGCGATAGAGCGCTTGCGAGGTCCCTCGCCGTCTGCGCGGCTCGGGATGACCAGCGTTCGACCGCGCACGCCTCAGCTCCGCCGGCCGGCGATCAATCGGTAGAGCAAAAGCAGAAGCATCGCGCCGATCACCGAAGCGATAAATCCGGCCGTCTCGCCTTGCTGGTACCAGCCCAGCGCCTGGCCGAGATACGAGGCCACGAACGATCCCGCGATACCGATGAGCATCGTGATAATGCAGCCGCCCGGATCCCGTCCCGGCGTGAGAAGCTTTGCCACCGCGCCGATGACCAGGCCTATTACCAACGTCCAGATAAGTGCTCCCATATATTTCTCCGTCTCAAGACTAATCGTCGCCCGAAGTTGAAACGGCCTTGCGTTATAACTCGATCACCTGCGCGGACCGGATGTCTTCACTTCCGCGGATTTTTTCGAGCAACGCCTCATCGGGCGTCGTATCAAGATTGAGGACAGTGAGCGCGGTGCCGCCCGCCTGATTTCGGCTCAAGGACATCGTCGCGATATTCACTCCGTGATCGCCGAGGAGCGTCCCGATCCGGCCGACGATGCCGGGACGGTCCGTGTTTTCCAGCACCAGGACCACGCCGTGTGGGCGCGCTTCGACCGGGCGGCTGTTCACATTCACGATGCGCGGCGTCGCCCCAAAAAACGCGCCGGCTACGGAAACCGTTTTGCCTTCAGCGACGGCCGAGAGTTCGAGCAAATCCGTGTAATCGCCGGCCGCGCTCAGGCGCGTTTCCGTTACCTTCAACCCGAGACTTTCCGCGAAGGCGGGCGCGTTCACCTCGTTAATTTCATTGCCGGCAGCGCCTTGGAGGAATCCCTTCAGGATGGAGCGCGTGATCGCGGTGGTATCCACTTCGTTCACTTTTCCGCTGTAGTTGATGTTCAGCCGCTCGACTCGTTTCGGCGCGAGCTGCGAGAGGAACCGCGCGAGCTTTTCCCCGAAGCGCAAATGCGGCCCGACCACGGCGAGCGTCTTCGCGTCGAGATTCGGCATGTTAACCGCGTTGCGGATGGTGCCTTCGAGGAGCGCGGCCCGGATCGATTGCGCGATCTCGATGCCGACGCTTTCCTGCGCCTCGGCGGTCGAAGCACCGAGATGCGGCGTGAGAATCAGTGTCGGCAAATTGCGCAGCGGAGAATCTGGCGGAAGCGGCTCGGTTTCAAAAACGTCGAGCGCAGCCGCGGCGACATGCTGTGACTGCAACGCCGCCGCAAGCGCCGGCTCATCGATCAGACCGCCTCGTGCGCAATTGATCACGCGCACGCCGCGTCTGGTTTTCGCGAGACGCGCGGCATCGAGCAAGTGATGCGTCTCCGGGGTGAGCGGCGTATGCAGCGTGATGAAATCCGCTGCGGCGAGGAGATCATCGAGTTCTTCCACCAGCTCCACTTGCAGGGTCCGGGCGCGTGTTGCGGAGAGATACGGATCGTAAGCTATCACCCGCATCCCGAAAGCGATCGCGCGCCGGCTCAGCTCACTGCCAATCCGGCCCATTCCAATAATGCCGAGGGTCTTGTTGAAGAGCTCGACGCCTTCGAGATTCTTTCGGTCCCATTTTCCACTGCGTAACATGGCATCGGCCTGCGGAATTTTTCGGGCGACGCAAAGCAACAGGGAGAAAGCATGCTCTGCTGTGGAGATCGTGTTTCCGCCCGGCGCATTCATCACGATCACGCCGCGCCGCGTCGCCGCTTCAACGTCCACATTATCGATGCCGACGCCGGCGCGTCCGATCACCCGCAAGCGCGTCCCCGCGTTCACCACCGCGGCGCTGACTTTGGTCTGGCTGCGCACAACGATCGCGCTGAATTCGGGAATGATCTCCAAGAGCTGCGCTTCGCTTAAGCCTGTCTGGGTGGAGATCTCCAAGCTACCGTCGCGAGCGAGCTCCTCCACGCCGCGTGGGGAAATAGCATCGGCGATCAGAATTCTTGGCATTGTCATCGCTGCCTCAAGGCTAGAGAAGGAGGTGGCCGAGTCGATAGCGATTTCAAGGTCGCGACGTTATTGAAAACGGAATTGCTCTGCTGCAGGCGGATCGGGTCATTTTCGTATGATTTTAAATCCTGTTCTCACCGAACCAAGGGTGAGACGAACGTATCTATCTTGGGATCGTCCGAGCAAATTACGGTAAGCGGCTCGCAGGTAGTCACGCCCTCGTAGTCGATTTGGCGACATTCGGGAGAGAAAATGGCAAACGAATTGCCCGTTGGATGATTGGGTGAGGAATTGCCATTTTGGCAATGTGAGCGACTCAAAAGCTGACGCTCACTCCGGCGCCCGCGCTGTGGGAAGTATAGTTACTGCCGACTTCGGCCTGATAATAAAGGTGGGTCAAAAGAGACGAGCTCCATTGTATCGCAACGGCGGCTCCCACAGCAGCCTTGTTCCGACTAATCACGGGTCCCCGCACTGTGAAGACTTCTCCTGCCCCGGAAGCGAAGCGCGCATCGATGGGGTAGCTCTGGTCGCCATACTCATGTTGCCAGCCTACACTTATGTCGGGCCTCACAACCATGCCACACATTTTCCAATCGTACGAGGCTTTCACTCCCAGCGCGCTGCGGAACGCATTTTCGTTCTGCTCCGGGATCTCGAGCGAGCCCAGCGAATGGGTTTCGTTAAATGCGTGGATGCCCACGTCGGAATATTGGAGCGTCGCGGTGGGACCAAAGCTCCAGGTCCCCTTTTTCCAATCGTAACCCGTGCCGATCATGGCATTGAACTCGGCGCCGTCGGTCTTCCCGCTGGCATACCCGCCCAGAGTAGAGCGTCGGGTATCGTAAGTATTCCAACCGGCGCCCACCGCGGAATCGAGATAGAATCCGCCGGAGAAGTAAGTCGCGTAGATTCCGGCTTTGCCTCCCGCTACAGTGACTCGTCCATTAGCGACGAGATCGGCAGAGCCATGGGCATAGCCGACATTGACTCCCAGAGCGAAGTTTGGAGAAGTCCGGAAATCGAGACCAAGGGTAACACCGCCCGTGGTGATGTCATAACCGCCGGCGTTCATGTCCTCGTTGCCAATATTTACAACCTCGCCTGCGCCGGTTACGAACGCGCCCCAACGATTCTCCGGTGATGGATTGAATAGGGGCGATTGCTTCTCCGATGAGGTGCTGGCAATGGAAGTTTTTCCGTCACTGTAATCTCTTCCGTTTCCACGCAGGGTGAATCCGCTGGCGGAAAAGCCAGTCGAGCCGTCTCTGATCTCATCCATGCGCCGCTGGAGGTTGAGCGATTGCATCCTTGCCTGCGAAAACCCGGTTTCATAGATCGAGGCCAGTTCTTCGGGCGCGATCAAATCGTAATCGCGCGGCAAATGACCAAGCAGCTCGGTATTGAGGAACCCAATGAGCTCGCCCGCGCGCGGATCTATCGCAGCGAGGTCTAGATTATTTGCCACTGCCCGCTGGTTTGGAGTGAGACCAGAGAGACTGGCGAAAGATCCTTGGGACGCTTCCAGCGAGACCTGGTTCGCCTCATAAACCACTTTCGTCAGAACGATCGTGTCATTGAAAGGATTAGTGACCGTGGCGAAGGTCCCGGCCACACCGCCGGCCGCCGTGAGGAAAGTTACTTTGTCGCCCGGAAGAAAATGGAAGTTATTCAGCCGCGCGAGTTGCAGGGCGCCGTTGAGCTGCGCAGTCCCATTCGCCCCCAACAGATCGTGGTGCACCGAGGTAAGGCCTGCTATCTCGATTTGGAGTGTGCCACTCGTGCTCTGCGTGTAGCTGCCATTAAGAGTCAATCTTCCCGGCCCGGAATCTCCCGGGTTGACGATGCCGGAACTAGCCACACTACCGCCAACGGTGCCGGTGCCTCCCAGCAATCCCAGCGGACTAACAAATGAATTAGGACTGGCGATGGAGCCGTCTACCAGTAAAGAGCCGCCATCGACATGGGTGTCCCCAAGGTAAGTGTTATTGCCGGAAAGTGTCAGCGTACCAGTTCCGATCTTTGTCAGCGCCCCCCCTCTGGTCCCTTGGACCCCCCCGTCCTGGATGACTCCAGAGAACGTTGTGTTCAGACCGTTGCTACCCACGCTCAGTTTGTTGGAGCCGAGGAACACTCGTCCAGTGCCCTCAATAGAACCGATCGTCAAGCCCCGCTCATTCTGACCGCTGATATCCAGACCAGCGTTGCCGAAAACTTCGATCCGCGCGGTGCCGCCCTTGGAACCATTTGCAAAGAGAATCAAACCGCCATTGCCTCCGCCCGTGCCACCGTTGGCGATCAGCGTAGCGTTGGCTGCGGTTGCCGTTTCGAAAAATAAAATGTTCCCCCCGGTATGTGGGCCTTGGAACGTGCCGCCATTGATGGTGAACGTGGCATTCCCCGCGCCTGAGTTGATGCGAAATTCCGTGACGCCGCCGAATCCGCCGGTGACCGGCGCGCCATTGGTCGTGAAAGTGGCATTGCCGGCGTTTGAGTTGTCGAGGAACTGCGTGAGGCCACCACCGGTTGCCCCGCTGGTCCCACCGCCGTTGGTGATGAACGTAGCACTCCCCGCGCTCGAGTTGTCCCTGAATAGCGTAAGGCCGCCGCCCGCAAAGTTGGCAGTGATTCCGTTTGTAATGAAAGTGCCGTTCCCGGCGCTCGAGTTATCGCGGAACTCGGTCGTACCGCCGCCTTCGCCACTGAAGGCCCCCCCGTTCGTAGTGAAGGTGCCATTCGCCGCGGTCGAGGCGTTAAGGAATTGCATGAGCGCGCCGCTTCCGCCGCTGACCGCGCCGCCGTTGATAGTGAAGAAAGCGTTGCCAGCAGTCGAGTGGTCGAAGAACTGCGTCACGCCGCCTGGCGCAAAGGGCGCGCCGCCGCCGCTATTCGTGAAGGTTCCATTGCCTGCGGTCGAGCTGTCGAAGAACTGCGTAGCGCCGCTGCTCGCTCCGCTAACCGAGCCGCCATTGTTGGTGAAGGCGCCCTTGGCAGCGGTCGAGTTATCTAAGAAGGCCACCAAGCCGCCGCCGGCGCCACTAACGTTGCTCCGGTTAGTGAAGCTGGCATCGCCAGCACTCGAAGTATTGAAGAAGAGTGTCACACCGCTGCCCGCACCGGGGACCGCGCCGCCGTTGTTAGTGAAAATGCCAGTCCCTGCCGCCGAGTTGTCGAAGAACTGCGTCACGCCGCCAAACGCACCCGGGACCGCGCCGCCGTTGGTGGTGAAACTGGCAGTGCCCGCTTTCGAATGGTCGCGGAACTCCGTCACGCCAAAAACTGCACCGCTGATCGTACCGCCATTTGTTGTAAAGGCGGTGGTGAAACCGGCTGTGGCGTCATTCGTGAATCGGATCAGTCCATTGTTGCCGGCAGCCACGAAGTTCTGTGTGATTCCGGAATTGTTGGTGATTCCTAGGCCGCTGATTGTTAGCGCAAAGGTAGGACTGGATGTGATCGTATAGGCAGTGGTTCCGCCAGTCCTGAACAGGATGCTACTTACCTGCGTGTTGGCCGAAAGCGAAACAGCGTTAACTGTGGAGGATCCGAATGTCGCCGAGTCCGTCTCTCCATTGGGCGGCCCCCCCGGCGTCCAGTTGGCAGCGATGTTCCAATCGCTATTACTCGGAGCCAAAAGCCAGGTGGCAGAGCCGGCAAAGGCTCGGCTCAGGCTGAGGATCAGCCCAAGCGTGACCGCGAAAAGCCGAGGACAGGGATTGCGATTCTTGAGTGCCATTAGTTAGGTGCGATCCGAATACAATGCATCGGGGGATAAGATAGGCGATGGACGGCGGAAGACTACCTAGGCGGCCCTATCTTTGGCAATATTGAACTTTAACCCAACCCTTAGGAGGACAGCGATCCAATGAAACAAACATTATCCGTTTTTCTTTTCGTCTTTGTCTTGAATGCGACGGTATCCAGCTATCTATCAAGATAAACTAGGGGATTTGCGCCACTATCCGAGCTGGAACCGCTTATGGTTGCGATTCTTGAGCCCGGGAACTACACTGTCCACTGCAGTGGAGCTGATGGAGGAGAAGGCGTCGCACTGATCGAAGTTTACGAATATGAAACCCCTCGGCGGCGCCCCGTTATGAAGCCTCTGATCAGTTTTAGCGTAATAGCCGTTGCCCTCCTGCTTGGAGATGTGGTGCGGGCGCAATCTCTCTACGAGCGGTACACGTTTCGCACCTATGCTGGAACTCCGCCCGGTGGGAACGTCGATGGCAGAGGGAGCACCGCCCGATTCTCGCTTCCTTCGGGGATGGCCGCGGATAGCCACGGCAATTTCTATGTGGCGGATGCCGGGAATCAGACGATTCGCAAAGTCACTCCGGCTGGCGTGGTATCTACGTTCGCAGGCCAGGGTCAGACCTTCGGGTCAGCGGATGGTTCAGGAGCAAGTGCCCGATTCAACTCGCCGTCGGACTGCGCGATGGACAGCGCAGGGAACATCTATGTGGCCGATACGGGCAACCATACCATCCGAAAAATCACTCCTGGTGGCGCAGTTACCACATTCGCCGGCAAACCGGGTGTTGCTGGGGGTGCTGATGGGTCAGCAGCTTCTGCCACCTTCAATCAGCCATTTGGCGTCGCAGTGGATCAATCCGGCAATGTCTATGTCGCGGACGCGGCCAATAGCACGATCCGCAGGATCAGCACTACGGGTGAGGTTGTCACGCTGGCAGGTTCCGCGGGAGTAACCGGCTCCTCCGATGGGTTGGGTGCTGCGGCGCGTTTTCGCATACCGGAGGGAATTGCCATTGACTCTACGGGGACAATTTACGTTAGCGATACTGGCAATCACACCATCCGAACGATCTCCCCCTCCGGGGTGGTGATCACTCTGGCGGGCGCGGCCGGCCTGGCCGGCACCAGCGATGGTTCCGGACCCGCGGCTCGATTTAATCGTCCATATCACATCGTCGCAGATACTAATGGCAGCATGTATGTGGCCGACGCAGGCAACCACACGATCCGGCTGGTAACTGCAACTGGTTCCGTAAGCACGGTTGCCGGTAGCGGAGGCACTCCAGGAAATGTTGATGGCCCCGGAGACACAGCGCGGTTCAATCTGGCTAAAGGGATTGCCATCGATTCTTCGGGAACGCTCGGCATCGCTGATACGGGGAACAACGAGGTCCGAAAAGTGTCTAACGGAACTGTGAGCACTCTGGCGGGAACAAATCGGAGCAGTGCTGGCAGCGAGGACGGGCCGCGTCTGTCCGCCCGTTTTTACTTCCCTTACGATCTGGCTCGCGATGGCAATGGCAACCTTTTCGTGGCCGACTTCGCAAATAATACGATCCGCAAGATCACTCCCGACGGAATTGTGAGCGCGATTGCTGGAGCGGTAGGCCTAGCGGGTTATGTCGATGGCGTCGGTTCCGCGGCAAGATTCAACCAGCCCACCGGTGTCGCAGCAGATCGTTTCGGAAACGTTTATGTCGGCGATTCGAATAACTACGTCATTCGCAAAATCACGTCCGGCGGTGTTGTAAGTACCCTCGCCGGAGAACCCCACGTCTCAGGAAGCAGCGATGGAACTGGGGCCGCCGCCCATTTCAAATACACTCGCGCGCTGGCCGCTGATTCAAACGGTAACGTCTATGTCGCCGACGCCTTTAACAACAGTATTCGAAAAATTACTCCGATGGGCGAGGTAACTACATTAGCGGGATGTGCTACCTGCAACCCCGCAACCGTTGACGGTAAGGGTTCTGCCGCGCGATTTAACGATCCCTCAGCGCTTGCGATAGACGAAGCTGGAAACCTCTACGTGGCCGGTTCCTTTAACGGTACCATTCGAAAAGTTACGAGCGACGGCCTCGTGTCCACTCTGGCGGGCGATCCTGCGTCGTTCGGCAGCAATGACGGTCCAGCCAGTTCTGCAAGGTTCAAGAGTCCCAACGGCATTGCGGTCGATCGGGCGGGGAATATTTATGTTTCAGATACCAGTAACTTCACCGTGCGGAAGATCAGTCCTGCGGGATTCGTCACGACGCTGGCCGGAGCAGTGGGTGTTTTCGGAATCACAACCGGCGGCACGGGCAGCGCCGCGCTGCTTGATGAACCGCAAGGCATGGCTGTCGATCCTGCTGGATACATCTACGTCGTGAGCCCTTTCAGCAATACCATCAGCATTGGCGGGCCAACGGCGGTGAGTCAGTTATTGAACATCTCGACCCGTGCCCGCGTCCAGCCCGGGGATGGCGTTCTGATCGGGGGAATGATCGTCACCGGTTCAGTTCCCAAGCGTGTTCTTTTTCGCGCGACTGGTCCTTCCCTGGACAAGTCAGGCATTTCAGCTTATCTCGCCGATCCGATTCTGGATTTGTATGATTCCTCCGGGACGCTCCTGGCCACAAACGACAACTGGCGGGACGCAACCAATGCCTCCGACATTCAGGCAAGTGGCCTTGCGCCGCAGAACGACGCGGAGCCAGCGATTCTGACGACCCTTCAACCTGGCGAGGGTTATACCGCGGTCGTGCGCGGTCATAATAATGATACCGGCATCGCGGTGGTCGAGAGCTACGATCTCAACCCCCAGGCCGATGCGCTGCTTGCGAATATCAGCACGCGAGGAATCGCGGGAACCGGCGATAACGTCATGATTGCAGGCTTCATCGTGGGTGGTGGTCCAGGCCCGGGAACGGTGTTGCTGCGCGGGCTGGGGCCGTCACTGGCTGAGAGCGGCCTGGCAAATACATTAAGCAATCCGGCCCTCGAAGTGCACAATGCGAATGGCGCAGTAGTTGCACAAAACGACAATTGGAAAGACCCTGATCAGGCAAACATCGAAGCCACCGGCATTCCGCCCAACTACAATCTCGAGTCTGCTATCCTGGGCAGCTTTGCACCCGGTCCTTACACCGCGATCATCGCGGGAGTAGGAGGCGGAACGGGTGTCGCTTTGGTGGAAGTTTACAATTTGCCTTGGTAGCGGGGGGGCCGTTCAAGGCCGCGCTGTCTCGGCTTCCCGCATCTTGTCGAGGCTCTTGCCGAGTTCGAGGCGCGCCAGGTCGAGGTCCGGATCGAGTTTCAGCGCCTGACGAAAGGCATCAACCGCAGCGCCGTGCTGGTTCGCAGCTGCGAGGTAGCGGCCGCGATTCACGAGCATCCCGGTATAGACCCGAAAGACCTTAAGCCGGACGACGTCGTCCTTCTCAAACGACAAGGTTCCGTCCGCCAGGCCGCGAGTCTGCAAAAACGGTTCGCCAGGCGCGTGAAAATCCTGATCGGCAAAAAGCCGGAAGACAAGTCCTCTTGGCACTAGCTGATACATCTTGATCAGCCATTCGGTGACTTCTTTGTTTTGCGGCGTTTTCTCAAGCAGGTCGGAAGTGATGTAAACCGGTGCAAGCTTTAGCTCGTTCGTCACTAACGCCTGGCACATTTCATTAAAGGCGGAGTTGATCTTTTGCAGGCGGATCGGGTCGCGTTCGTATGACGCGGGATCCTGTTCCCACGCGACCAGGTGTGAGACGAAAGCATCGACCTTATCGCGCGAGCGGTGCATCAAGTCAGGGTAAGCAGCTCGCAGGTAATCGATGTACCAGGAATGGTTCAAGAGATTCAGGTCGACGACTTTGACATCGCGACGGCGGTGTTCGATTTCGCGCGCATAGAGCATCGGAGATTCGACCTGCCAATCCTGGTTCAGCAAAAGACCGTTTGGCTCAACTACGCCCAGGATGTTTTCGACGTAGTCCTCGGCGATCCAGTAATGGCGGCGATTGTTATAAGGCCAGTTACCGGCAAGAGCCAATACAGGCAGGATCAGCCCGACTAGCACAGCGGGGGCAACAGGTCTCCGGGAAATAAGCGAGCGAGCCAGGGCATATCGAAGCAGCCAACGGAGGCCGAACCCGATCGCAATGGCTATGGCGATAAAGGTCGGGAGGTAGTAGGCGTCCTTGTCTTCGTCAATGGAATAGCTGAGACAGTAAGCCATATCGCAAGCAACCATGACGATAATCATCCAGAAGGTGGCTCTTGCGTATTTGAAAGTGTTAGCCAGACCCACTAAGACAAGAGCCGCTCCCAGTGGAAACCCCCATGGGCCGAGCTGACGTGCGGCCAAATTTCCGAACTCACGCAATTGAGCGCCCGCGGCCTCCGGAGCAAAGGAGAAAAACACCTGGTACTGTTTACCAGTAATGTGATTCCAGATCGCCTGAAGTGAACGAGGATCGCCCCAGTTCAGGATCGGGGAGTGCGCCGCTGCCAGAGGCAGATAGGTATAGACGGCCAGAAGCGCGGCAAAAGATAGAACAGCGGCATAGAGCAGCCGGGCGCTAACGAAGAACCTTGGGCCTTGGGTGCTGTAAACAATGACGGCCAAAGCCGGAAGCATTAGACCTACCGTGACGTGATGAACGCCCAACGCGAGCCCAAACAGGAACGCGGCGGTGTAAAGAAGATAGTCGTAGTCAGAAATAGTAGCTCTGTCGTTGCCCATTCGTCTTTGGGTCTCCATGATCCGTCTTCGCCACCTCAGCATGAGAAAGAAGATGATCAGGACGAGCAGCGTATTGAGCGAATAGACTTCAGCGATCGTCGCGTAAGACCAGAGTGTGCGGGAGAAAGCCAAAAGCAATCCCGATGTGACCGCGGGAACGAGCACAATTACTCTTTCGTTTCTCATCTCGGTAAGACTGCCCCTGACAGTTGCGGCTTGGGCTTTTCGCACCGGCCGTCGATGCCCGTGGGATCCGACACCGTTTTGTGCGCTTGTCAGCAATTCCGCCATTACCAGAGTCAGCGTGGCAGAAGCGAGCGCGGCAAAAAACGCGGAGGCGAAGTTGATTCGCGCGGCAATATTGCCGAGCGGCACAAGCGACGCGAGGTGGGCAAGCATAAGGTAGAGCGGGAAACCCGGCGGGTGCGCGACTCCAAGGTTGCGGGCCGCGACGATCAGTTCGCCGCTGTCAATGAGGGTCACGGTTGGCGCCAGAGTCCGGCCGTAGAGAAGGAGCGCAACGCAGAACACTGCCCCAGCGCAAGACAGGACCAGCCTTGGCGGAATTAACTCAGGCGAAGTAACCGGAGCGGCTGCGCTTGTTCCTCTGGCAGGTCGTCTGCTGCTTTGAAATCTATTCACCATGACTCTTAGATGCTGGTTATGCCGCGACGCGTTGCCGCCATACGGCGATCGCCTGATAGATCAACAGAATGAGAAAACAGGAATAGAGAGGCATCACGGGAAACAGGTAGCGTTCATACCCGCCAATCCACCAGGTCGCGTCGAGATAAGAGAACAGAGTTACCCTCAGCAGAATCGAAGCTGCCAGGAGAACGAGGACGGTGTTAAGCCAGCCGTTGCGGGGGGATTGGCGTAAATGCCAGACAACGATCAGCATTGCGACAAGGCCGATCAACGACAGGCCTGCAATAAGAATGCCGTGGTAGCGATTGATGAACTTTTCGAGCGCCACCGACAATCCGTCCTGAGGGCCGGAGACGGAGGCACGGCCAGTCATCTCGTCATACAGTGCGCGCTGGGGCGCAGTGAGGATGGCATCATCACGCCCTTCAATCCTTTCAAATTGCAGCAGAAACAGATCGGCAATCCTAAGAAATGATTCAGGCAGATAACGAATGCTCGCGAACGCTCCCGGATCCAGAAAGGTCGAAAGGACGACTCGATGTGAGACCCGGCTTTCGTCACAGGCGCGATTGATCTCCATGGCCGCATTGCGGTAGAAGCGGTTTGCGTTGGCCGCGCTGGTGTGAATGTCTCCGCTATTCGCCGCGACGCTGCGCAAAGCCCAAAAGAACCAGGGCGCGCCGATTTCATGAATGCCGAGCGCAGTGAAAGCCGGGACTTGCCAGTTGTGGCCCAGGTCGCCTTCGAATTGCGGCTTAAGCCGCGCAAAAGTAGGACTGACCTTGTAGGCCGTCTCGATTGCTTCGGTGGAGACGGAGACGAAGCGCTGTTGGCGGCTGGGCTTAATCCGAAGCAGCGCTTTGTAAGCAGCCTGGAAGCTGGATGACGTCATTTCCGATTTCGAAAAGCTGTGAAAGGCCCGGTAGTTGGCGGCACCAACCGCGAGCACGAGGAGCGTGAGAGGTATGAGCATCGCAGCGGCAGGCTTTATCCAAAAGCGCGCGGCTGCTTTCCAGGAACCCGTCTCAGAGTGATGACGAAACAACGCCACCGTGAAGAAGACGACGAGCATGGCGGGAATGAGAATGCTTTCTTCACGGGTATTCCAAAGAATGCCGAGGGCCGCGCCTGCCCAGACAGCGTGACCAGGCTTTGCGGTGAAGAGAGTCAGGAGGAGTCCGCCTAGAGCCAGCGGAAGAACTCCGGCATAAAAGGAATCGCTCATCGTGTGGTTATTGAAGAGAAAGCTGGCCGGATGAAGGACCATGGCTGCGAAGGCCAACAAGCAAACCCCTCGGGGAACAGCAGCTCTGCGGAAGGCGGTTACCAACACGAGATACGCTGTGATCTGGAGCAACTCTATGGCGATCCGAAGGGGGATCCCACAGAGATGCACCAGAGCGATGAACAACGGATATGCTGGCGGCCGGACAAAGGCAGTCCAGCTATAAGGCGAGCCCCAATACCAATTCTTCGCCGAGCCCACATACCAAAGCGCGTCGTGCTCTGTCGCGCTCCCGTAGATATCTTCGGTGTGGACGAGCCAAAGCTTGAAAAGGATGAGAACCGCCAGACCCAGCTCCAGCCCGTGGCGTCGCAAAACTAACCTCAGCATTGATTGGAGACGGGAGAGGGGAAGCCGGTGTGGCTCCGCCAGATTGCGACCGCCTGATAGATAAGCAGGACGAAGAAACAGGAGGTCAGCGGCATGATCGGAATTGCGGCGTGTTCTTCGAGGCACTGCGCTTCATCGTTCGGGGTTAGACTAAGACTATCCGGCTTGAGTTCCAGTGAATAGAGTATCCGTCGTGAGCTTGGACGCACCATTCCGTGAATTCGTAGAGTATCCGGAAATGACCGTCGCCCAGAAAGACGTTCTGCGGGCGATCGGCCTTTGCCGTGTTCGGGGTTCAGGCGCTCGAGGGAATCTAAGATTCGTGATCAGTTTCGTGTTTCCGGAGCAACAAACAGCTCTGGCCGTTTTTTCGACCTAGTCGCTGGTATTGCCCGCCGGGCGACACCGCTGGCGCAACTGCTTGTCTACTCAATGAAGACGCCGCGGGGCGAGCGCATTCCCGCTGGGGGAATCTAACGCCCCTTCGAAGATGGGGAGAAGGGGAATGGAGGCGACAGAATCGTCCGGATCGAAATCCGTGCGACGACACGGCTACCCTTGGGGCGTTGGTTCAGTAGTTGACTAATCGCATCAATTTTCGTTAGTTTCTTGCGCATATGCCTATGCCGTGTGTGATCAACATCGAACCGGGCGAGGCAAATATGTATAGGAGTGCTCCTTTCGTTAAGATGCCCGATAACGTGATGGCTCGTTGGGACCGCGGCGGATCTGTAACTCTCTCATCCGACTAAGCTGCGACGATGCGAGCAAGAACGACGGTATCCGTGCCCATCCACAACGCATTACCGCGTTAATTCGGCAGATAATCTGCAAATGACGCGCGACGACGCCAGGACAGGAGCGACTTGACGGACCGCTCGCTGCCCGCGTGCAAATTGGACCGCCGTGGGTTTCGGTCACTCTGGGCGGCGATCTTGCTCGGCTTGATCTGCCTGCTGGTGTACAACGCTAACCTGCGGCAGATAGGTGCAGGAGACACCCTTCCCGCGCGCTACTTGCCTCTGGGGATCTGGCGGTTTCATACCCTCAAGCTTGACCCGATCGCACGCTGGGTGGCGCATGGGCACCCATCAATCGCAGAATGGATGCAAAAACCACCCGCCGATCTCTCGGTCATGACGCCGGCTTATTGGATGGTCCGCGGCCGCAACGAGCATCTCATCTCGTTCTATCCCGTGGTCGCGCCGCTCCTGGTGGCTCCGCTCTACTTACCGGCCGTTGCATACCTTGACAGACAAGGATGGCAGCAGCCGGAGGTCGATCGCGTGGCGGAGGCGATGGAGAAATTTTCGGCATCTCTCCTTGCAGCGTTGGCGGTTGTGGTCATGTACATTCTGCTGCGTCGAGACGTTGGGAGGTGGAGTCTCCTGCTCGCACTCGCGTTTGCCTTGGGCACGAATACTTGGATGACTTCGAGCCAGGCGCTCTGGCAGCATGGATCCGGCGAACTTCTGATTGGACTGGCGTTGCTTCTCGCCGTAACTCGATCCACTCGGCTAAACGCCATCACGCTCGGTGCGGTCTGCGTGTTCATTGTCGCAAACCGACCCCCAGACGCGTTGCTGGCCGGAGGGATCGCGCTCTACGCGATGTGGGCTCGCAGGCGATATACGCTGTGGCTGCTCGCCGGTGCTCTCATTCCTCTCGTTGCGCTTCTCTTTTATAATATCGGCGTGGCCGGCAGCGTGGTCGGTGGATATGGCAAGATCGACAAGCCGGCCTTGAGCTTATTCCAGCACCCCATGTGGACAGGGATTGCGGGGCTTCTCGTCAGCCCGACGCGGGGCTTGCTTATTTTCTCACCGTTTTTGGTATTTGTTCCGCTAGGGCTGAGGCAGCGGCTGCGTACTCCGCAAACCCGGACGCTCGCCTTCGCGCTTAGCGTCGCTGCGATCGCGCAACTTTTGGTGTATTCGCGGCTCGATTGGCGCGCGGGAACTTCCTGGGGTCCTCGCTATCTGACAGATGTGCTGCCGGTACTTCTCTGGATGCTTGCGCCCGCACTGCTTATCTTGAAGCCCTTGGGACGGGCCGTCTTTATCTTGACTGTGGTGGCGTCGGTCGTCATCCAGGGAATCGGGGCTTTCTGGTACACACGAACGAGCGAGGAAATAATTTTCGCGGGGGATCCTGCATCAATGCGCGCCGCATGGGACTTCTCCAATCTGCCGTTCCTGATAGAACTCCGTCACCCTCTCCCACGCGGTGAGCTGCAGTGCAACACACCGAACGCTATCGACCGCATCGGGGCAACAATGCACCCAGAACTGTCCGGCGCCGCTCTACTCCTTCCCGATTCTCGGATCGAAGGCTGGGCGCTCGCCTGCGGGCGAACGCCGAACGAAGTATTCCTTCTTATTGATGGCATTGTGATCGGCTCAGCCCACGCGTTCATCGCGCGACCGGACATCGACCTTGCGATGCACACAAATTCGCCCTGCGGCTGGTCCATAGCGGCAAACACACGCGGCGTACGACCGGGCGAGCACGTAATGCAGGTCGGGCTTCGGCTTGAGCCAACGCCTGCCAGCGACATCCGTATCGTTCGTGAGCAGCGCGTGGTAGTATTTCCACAGATATCTGCCGCTGAGTCTGCCCCCGCATCGACGGCAGCGTTGGCGGCCATGGCCGATCGCGCGGCAGCCGCGCTACGCGCCAGGCAGAGCGCGGCCGGCTATTGGCTCACTTCCTACACCTCCGAGCCACGGTTCGAGGCACCTCACGTGGAAATGAACACGTTCCTGACAGCCATGATGATAGATTTCCTTTCGCCGATCGGAGCTGAGCGCGGTCTGGACGAATCGGTTAAACGCGCGCGGGTTCACCTCACCGAGCAGATCGAGAGCAATGGGCTGGTTCGGTATCACGGCTTGGCGAACGCATCGACTATCGGCACACTCGGGTACGTGATTACTCCAGACGCTGACGACACGGCGCTGGCTTGGAGGATCATGGGCGGGTACGCTGCCGACGCGCGACTGCAACCGATGCTAAAGGAGCTTGAGGTGTATCGCGACTCTCGCGGGCTTTATCGCACCTGGCTCGCATCACCGGAGCAGTATCAGTCCATAAACCCGGGCCGCGATCCAAACCCTGCAGACGTCGTGATTCAGATGCATGTTTATCTTATGCTCCGGGAAGTCGATCCGCCCGCCGCGCAGAACCTGTGTATCGCGCTGCAGCGTGGCATTAATGCCGACGATCTTTGGGTGTACTACGCCAAAGCTCCCCTCATACCGTACCTACGCAGCGCAGAGCTGCGGCAAAGAGACTGCCAAGTTCCCCTGCCAACGGATCGGCTCGCGAATTCAGCTCCCGGACAGGAGGTCTGGAGTGAGGCCGTGCGCGAGCTCGTTGCCGCGATAGCCTCGCCGCCAAGCACGAGCGATCGCGAAGCAATCAACGCTTTGCTGGCGCAAATCGGCAGTGAGGACTTCACCGAACTTCGGAGGAACCCCCCGCTGCTATACCACAACGATCTCACCGCGACGGTGTCGAGGTACTACTGGTCTGAGGATTTCGGCTACGCGCTTTGGCTGCGTCTCTACAATGCGGGTCGCCTCGATGCGAACCCAACAGCCGCAACTGCGCCGTGACCTCGGGATCCTCTCTACGGCGGTACGGGCGGGCGATCCAGCACTTTGCGGCCGCCAGGGGGCCGGAGGTTCTAGCGCTCCAAGCCTCACCAATTCTGGGCGCACTTTTCGGGAGTGCTGGCTGGGAAGGGATCGAACCTTATCGAATCGCCCTCCTCCTCGCCGGCAGCGTCGCCCTTACTGCTCACGTCTGGTTTTTCAATGACTGGGTCGGACACACCAGTGACCGCAACGATTCGCGACGGGTGACGGCGGCCTTCGGGTACGGCGAAATAACGAGCCGGGAACTCGCGGGTCTCGCGGTTGGTTTCCTGATCACCGCCACGCTTATTCTCGCTATGGTCGGCCTGCCTGCACTCCTCCTTGGCGCCGCGATCGCGGCTCTGAGTATGCTCTACTCCGGATCGCCGTCCTGGGGAAAAGGCAGGCCGATTGTGGCCTCGCTCATCCACGTGATTGGGGGCATGTTCCATTTTCTGCTGGGTTATACCGTCGGTCAGGCTTTCGATGGCAGTGGCTTTGCGATTGGTCTGTTCTTCGGCCTTGTCTTCGCTGGCGGGCATCTTAACCAGGAAGTCCGCGACTACGATGCCGACCTACGCAACGCGATTCGCACCAACGCGGTAGCGTTTGGTGTCCGGCGTACGTTCGTTTTGAGCTTGGTAGTCTTCACAGCCGCCTATGCGTTGCTCTTGGCCCTGGTGACGCTCGGAATCCTACCGCGCCTTTTGGTATGGACCGCGCTCCTATGGCCATGCCACCTCGCATGTTCACTGGCGGCGCTGCGACGCGGAGTCGGATTCCAGGCAGCTAGATGGATGCAACGGCAATATCGTATTCTATTCGCGCTGCTCGGCTTCGCCATGGTATTGACTACGCCGCCAGCGGTCGAGCTGGCTCGCCGCGCGGAACGCGCTCACGACCCCACGGCCGGGGGCGCCTTGTATCGTCAAGAAGCAGACGCTACCGATAGGAAAGCGCCAGAAATTCACCGACACCAGGAACGGCACTGACCGATTGCCCGTGAGAAAGGCCGGAATCTACAAAGGTCAGCGAGATTCTGAGAAGATGATCTTCAGAATCGCATGACCTATTTACGATCCTCTCTTGCGGGCCGGTCCGGACCATAAGTTGTATTTGAGTATGGCGTAGACCGCCCGTACCCCATCCCGCCAGCCGACTTTCTTGCCTTCTGAATAAGTTCGACCGTAATAGGAAATTCCTACTTCATAAATGACCAGGCCGCGCCTTGCTATTTTCGCCGTAATCTCCGCATCAACGCCAAAGCGAGCTTCATCGATCTCGATCGACTGGATTACCTCACGACGGAACGCTTTATAGCCCGTCTCTACATCGGTGAGGTTCAAATTCGTCAGCATATTCGAGAGTAAAGTTAAGAACTTGTTTCCAACCATATGCCAAAAATAGATTACGCGATGCGGCTGCCCGCCCATAAACCGGGATCCAAAGACCACATCCGCCGAGTGGCTGAGCATGGGTTCTATTAGTTTCGCAAAATCCGTCGGGTCGTATTCCAAGTCAGCGTCCTGAATAATTACAATCTCGCCAGTGGCAGCGCGGAAACCACTACGGAGCGCCGCCCCTTTCCCCTGATTGGATTGATGGTAAATAATCCGTTCTACGGCACTTGAGAGTTTCCGACGCAATAATTCAGCGGTGCCGTCGGTCGAGCCATCATCGACTATGATTATCTCCATTGACGCAACGGACGTCGACCTGACTGCGACCACGATTTGTTCGATCGTGTTACGCTCATTATAACAGGGAATGACGACCGACAGCTTCATGAACAGGGCTAAGGTTTTGATCTTCGACTCATTAGGCGATCAATCAGTCAATCAGTTACCACATACCACGAATCCGATTGACGTGTTGAATAACGCGAGCGTTTCATGCAATGGCTTGCCGGAAAAGAGCAAGTGCGGACGGGCAGAACGGGCGAGCGTTATCGGCAGGTGATTCGCGATTTCAAATCTTCGCTTCGCAACCGTTGATATCGAATCGAATGAGCGGGTGAAGGGAATCGAACCCTCGTGTCCAGCTTGGGAAGCTGGCGTTCTACCATTGAACTACACCCGCGAGGAAAGAATGAGGGATGAAGGATGAAGGCGGCAAAGTCAAGCGCGGGATATCGAATCGCTCGTTATCATTGCCAGGAAATGATGTCGCCGGAATTCGTGTATACTTTGACTGCACCAGGCTCATTTGCGAATCCAGACCCCGCTGATCCACCGCCTAGGACGCCGTTTTTGCCGAGGGACCACGCGATCACACCTTGTCGAATCGGATCCGATCCAGCACCGCCAGCAGGTCCATAGGGATTCGCTATTTGATTATCGTAGGTGCCGTCGATCGCAACTTTGTAAGTCGAGCCCCAGGGATCGTACCATTGACCATCAGAAATCTTGATTCCCGAACGGGCTGCATTCTGATTATTTGCCTCTGGCACATTTATGAAAGCAATCTTTCGCGGATTGGTCGCGTCGCCTGCGTTTACACCGTTGGAAACTGCACGCAATGTGTAGAGGAGGTCCGCCGTGTTCGCAATCGCCAAGTCGTCAGTCACAAGCGGATACTTCCCGTACTCCGTGTAGTAGGCATTCACTGCCGTTACGATTTGCGTCAGATCGTTCTTGGCCTGTGTCTTTTTCGCCTGGTTTTGAACGCCCTGGAAAACAGGAAACGCCAGGCCCATCAGGATGGCGATGATGACGATCACGACGAGGAGCTCGATAAGGGTGAAGGCGAAGACGCGTTGTCGAGAAAACTTCATTTCCATTTCTGCATCTGCTCGGGGAAAGGGCATTGGGCGCAATCGGAATTGTCCTGCAAACAAAAGTCTTCGTAAATTTGAAGCAACCCTTGCTGTTGTGCGATTGTTTTCGTGAAGCGCGGGCGGCGCGGATCGCTCCCGAAGAGGCGGGTGGCGCCCGTTTCCAGCCGCCGATTTGTCAGCCGCGCGGGCAAATTTTCGTAGATAGGCCAAATGTCTGAGCCTTCGGCGAGGAAGAACGGCAGTAGCACATTCGCGAGGATCTCCGCGACCCGCGACTCGCCTACGACGGCCATCTCAACCGTCGATGCCTCAGATTTTAACGTGTAGTGGAAGTTCCAAAACGGATGGCGCAATCCGAGGAAAAAATCGGACGTGGTCTTGGTATTTTTCCGGGCAAGCGATTTTACGAACGAAGCCCATTCCGTCGCCAGAATGGCGAGCGCGCCGAGCCGGCGTTGCGGATGATTCAAGGGACGCGCGCCGCTGAGCCGCCAGAGTTTTATGGGGAGGACGAGCCGCTGCATTTCATCGCGATACGGCCACCAGCGGTCCCAAAGCTTTCTCACATACCGGCGCGTTTGCTGCGGATAAATCTCGAGATCGGGCGACTCCAGAAATCCAGCCACGCCAAATAGCATCGCCTCAGTGTCGTCAATCTCTTTGCGGAGGAATGACAGGGGAAGCCGTTGCGCCAGCAGGGTGAACGCGAGCTTGTTCTGTTTGTAACCGAGCGCGGCGGCGATTTCCTGGAAGAGCGCAGCGTCCTGTCCGTGCGTCTCGACGATGTTCTTGATCCGGGCGGCCTTTCGTTGGAGCCGGAATTGCGATGCGGCGGTGAGGATCGTTTCGAGCCGTTCCTGCGGCAAATCTTTGAGCGGCGCCTGGCAGCGTCCCGGCCGCGCCAAGGGGATGCTGGCGGAGAATTTGTCGGGCAACATCGCGGGATCGACCCGGATTTGCGGCACGTTGCGATTGGATTTCGTGCGGGTGAAAAAGACGCGCTCGCTTTGTTCGACAAAAACATGAAGGACCGCATCGTCGAAGGCCGGGTTTGTCGAATGACCGTGCGTTTCCCAGCTCCGATCGGCCAGATCGAACTCGATGGTTCCGCGGAGCGCCTCCCCACTATTCAGCCGAACGACCGCATCGGAGAAATCCGGTCCGGCCTCGCGATTCCAGGTGCCGAATTGGATGATCTCAACTTCGTCGCCGGCCACGGAACGAAATTTTCTCCCGAAATCCCCCGCAAACCAGCGCGCCTGCAATTCCAGTTCGCCCGGAGTGCGGCGGGGAGGGAAGAGCCCGCGCTCATGGACACGGGCAGAATCTCGGAGCTCTGAATAACGGCTGGCAAGCTGCATGGGGGTGGGCCGATTGTGGAGACAACCGAGCAGCATTGACGATAGAAAAATAACGAGCGGAGATCTAACGCGCGTCATCCCGAGGCCTGGCGCAGCGTGCCGAGGGATCTCTCAAGCGGTCAATCGCTTCCGCGTCACAACAAGATCATCTGTGAGCGATGCGTGATGCTTCGCGTAAGCGCAATTTGCAACTGTGAGGTCCCCCGCCGTCTGCGCGGCTGGGGATGACACACATTTTTCCCCGACTAAAGTTGGCCGACCGGCTCTGATAATCTCTCATCTCGAGCCGCGGGCACACTCAGCTTTTGCCGCAAATCTTCGGCGATCTGTTCGACCAGCGCGCCACGCGAACGGGTGAAGAGGAATGAGTATTTCTGTCCCTGACCTTCCGTCGGAAAAATCACGAGGTTCTCCGAGAGAAATTGCGGCGCGTGCGCGACGGTCGAACCTTCAAGGTCGATCGTCTGGCAAAACCCGCGCGTCCCTTTCCGAGCGACAAAAACAATTTTGTGCGGCTCTTCATTCGTCGCGACGAGCGCGCCGAAAAGATTGGCTGGGATCTTTCGGCCGCGCCCGCTGATGCACGGAGTCGCCCAGGCGATTGTTTCGCCCAGGACATTGTGCCGGCTGAAGATCGGCGCCAGGCGTGAGGGCAGGGAGATGGGAAGGGAATGCGGCCGGCGCACATCGGCGGCAGCGTTTAATTTCGTGAGCGCGAGCCAGATTTTCGCTTTCATCGAGCGAAAGACGCGCGGCGCGAAGTAAAGAAAAGCGGCGATGGCCAGCGCGAAAAGCGACAGCGCCAGGATGGGATTGTAATGAATGAGCGCGAGCCCGCCGAACACGGCGATGTCTTCCGCGACGCTGAGCCCGATGTTCGACAGCGGTTCGGGCGAACTGTTGGCGACGAGCCGCGAGGAAGCTTTCGCGGTGTGGGTTACAAGGCTCGTCGTGCCCGCGAGCAGGACGACGAGCACATCGAAAGCAGGCGTGTGATGTCCCAGCACCTGGATCGCCAATAACGCGCCGCCGATCGGCCGGATGATGGTGTGGACGGTGTCCCACGCCGAATCGACCCACGGGATTTTGTCGGCGAAGAATTCGAGCAGATAGAGGAGGCCGGCGATCGCGATGATCCAGGGTTGGCCGAGGATTTCGAGCGACTGATAATTGGGCGCGAGGACGATCCAGTGCTGATGGATGGCAAGGCCGGTGACGAAAACGGTGAGGTAAAGATTGATGCCGGCGAGACAGGCGAGCCCGAGCGCCACGCTCAGCAGGTTGAATCTATCCACGCAGAAATATCAAACGTGGCCCGCGATTGTCATCTGCTTTCCTGTGGTCGCGTCGCTGTGCGGCGCGCATTGGCGTTGTTGACGGCCCACAGGGCCGTGGCTACACCAGAGCATGCTCGATATTCGTCTGATCCGCGAACAAACCGACTTTGTGAAAAGCCGGCTCGCCACGCGTGGCGGTGCGGATGATGTCGCGAAGATCGATGAAGTCCTGCGCGTGGATGCGGAGCGCCGCAAGGCGGAGACGGCGTTGCAGCAGCTCAACGGCGACCGCAAAAGATTGAGCAAGGAGATTGGCGGGAAGCGCGCGCGCGGCGAGTCGGCAGAGGAACTGGAGACAAAGGTTCGCGAGATCGGCGATCAGATTGCTCTCTTGAACGAGCAAACGTCCGCCGCGGATGAGCAGCAGAAAGATCTGCTTCTCGGAATTCCGAATCTGCCGCATCCAAACGCACCGGTAGGCAAAGATCCAAGCGAGAATCCGGTCGTCCGGAGCCGGGGCGAAAAGCCGGACAGCAAAGGGGCGATCCTGGATCATGTCGCGCTGGGAACGAAGCTCAAGTTGTTCGACCTGGAGCGCGCGGCGAAATTGAGCGGGAGCGGGTTTATCTGCTTTACCGGCGCAGGCGCGAAGCTGGAGCGCGCGCTGATCCAATTCATGCTCGACCTCCACACAAATCAGCACGGCTATCTCGAAATGAGTCCGCCATTTCTAGTGCGGCGCGAATGCATGGTCGGCACGACGCAGTTGCCGAAGTTTGAAGAGGACATGTACGGTCTCGAATACAACGAACTTTTCCTGGCGCCAACGGCGGAGGTGCCGGTAACGAATTTTCACCGGGAAGAAATCCTGAGCGCATCCGAGTTGCCGAAGAAGTTCGTCGCCTACACGCCCTGTTTCCGGCGGGAAGCGGGCTCGGCTGGCCGGGAAACGCGCGGGATCATTCGCGTGCATCAGTTCGACAAAGTGGAGCTGGTGAAGATCTCCGCGCCGGAGAGCTCGTATGCGGAACACGAATCGCTCACGGAAAATGCGGAGCGCGTTTTGCAACTGCTCGGATTGCATTATCGCGTGATCGAGCTCTGCACGGGCGATCTCGGTTTCGGCTCGGCGAAGACCTACGACATCGAGGTCTGGTCGCCGGGACAGAACGCGTATCTCGAGGTGTCGAGTTGCTCGAATTTCGAGGATTTTCAGGCGCGCCGGATGAATCTGCGGTACAAGGATACCGAGGGGAAAAACCGGTTTTGCCACACGTTGAATGGCTCCGGGCTGGCGCTGCCGAGATTGTTCGCGGCGCTGATCGAGACCGGACAACAGGAGGATGGATCGATCCGGATTCCGGAAATCTTGCAGCCGTACTTTGGAGCCGCTGAGATTCGTTAGGCGCTTCTTCTGTAGCGGCGGTCTATGACCGCCGACCGATCTGTGAGCACGGGGAACAACGGCGGTCATAGACCGCCGCTACAGCTCGGAGCGAAAAAGATCGAGCTGACCAGGATCGGCCGATGCCGTCTCTTCGGCGGAAGGGAGGGGAAGATCAAATCCGAGCCGGTTAGCGAGGCGCCGGCATGTCTCCGGCGCGAAACCTTCGAAATGGTTGTTCACGAAACTCCAGACGCTGCGAGTCTCCGCCAAATGCCGCTCAATCTTCAGCGCCCAACTCTCCAGCGCGGCCTCGCGTTTCCAAAGAAGTTTCCCGTAGCGATGGACCCGCTCGCCGCCCGGATCGTACTTCGTCGCGTAATCACCCAGGAGCCGGAGATAAAGAAAGTCGGTCGTGCGCGGGAGGAATTCGAAGGGCGCAAGATTGCGTTCGTTCAATGGGCTCGTGTCGGCCCAGACCCAGCAGACGCGGTGTTTTTCCAAGAGACTGATGATCTGCGGCCGGTGCCAGCCGGGATGACGAAACTCTATGGCAAAGCGAAAATCGCGCGGGAGCTGTTTCAGAAATTCGCGCAGGGCTGTCCGGCTCTCTTTCGGCGCAAAGAACGGCGGTAATTGGACGAGGATGACTTGAAGTTTGGAGCCGAGCGGTTCGAGCGCGCGGAGAAATGCGGCCAATTCCGTCTCGCAATCGCGGAGCTGAAGGACATGCGTGATTTCACGCGGGAGTTTGCAGGCGAAACGAAACGAGGCCGGTGTGTGTTCCGCCCAGCGCCGGACAGCAGTCTCCGCCGGGACGTGGTAGAAAGTGGAATCGACCTCCACAGCCGGAAAATAATGGGAATAGAACTCGAGCCAGCGCCCGGCCGGCAGCTCTGCCGGATAAAAATTCCCGCGCCACTCCTCGAAACTCCAGGCACAACTGCCAAGCCGGATTTTTTGTTGTGCGGTGAGATTCAATTGGCCTTGGCAAACAATGGCATGCCGCGGCGCGGAAAGCCATCTGTCCGCCTCGGCCGGCCACCGCGGCCACTCGCCATTTCTGGCCTGGCCAACTTGACGGGGCAGGCAAGGTTACTTACCCTGCGCAACGCGATGAAATCCGCATTTCGCATACTTTTTTTACCCGCCGTGATTTGCCTTGTTTTGCCAGGGCCACTCACTGCCTCCGTCATTTTTAAGCCCGGCGAAAAGGCGAAGTATCTTGCCCCCGGTGACGAACAAATGAGCGGGACCGCGGCGCAGATTTTTGAGAAGGCGCAGGAGGCCGAAAGACACGGGGACCTTCGCCGCGCGATCAAGGCTTACCGCACGATCATAAAAAGGAATCCGAAAGACACCCTCGCGCCCGGCTCGGCTTTCCGGATGGGGCAGCTCCAGGAGCAGCTTCACGATTATCTCCCGGCCGCGCAAAGCTATGGGATTCTTGTCCAGAAGTACGCGAAGAGCGAGCACTACGGCGAGTCGATCGAGGCTCTGTTTCGAATCGGCGAAATGTATCTGGCCGGGCGGAAGACGAAGATTCTCGGCATCCCAATCAAAGCTTCAATGGACCGGGCAGTCGAGATTTTCGCGATCATTATTCGCAATGCCCCCTACGGGAAATACACGGCCCGAGCGCAATTCGATCTCGGCCGGGCCCACGAGAAGCAGGGCTCGAATGAGGCGGCGATCTCCGCCTACCAAGCGGTGGTCGAGAAATTTCCGAACGATCCTCTCGCGGCTGATGCGCAATATCAGATCGGATACATTTGGGCGCAGGCATCCCGCTCCGGCACTTACGATCCGGCTGCGGCGAAGAACGCCCGGACCGGGTTCGAAGATTTCCTTTATCGCCATCCGAACAGCGAGAAATCGGCCCAAGCCCGCGAAAATCTGAAGCAGCTCGAACACAAACAGACCAGCACCGCCTACAACGTCGCGAAGTTTTACGACAAACAAAAACTCTATCGGGCCGCCGCCATTTATTATAACGAGGTGATTCGTCAGCAGCCTGGCTCGACGGAAGGCGATCGCGCCAAGAAGCGGTTAAACGAACTGCGCGCGAAAGTTGGAGACGATAAGTTACAAGCGCCCGCGGTGACGTCTGCCGCCGCGAATAAAAAAAAGAAACCTAATACCTCCGGCGACCGGCCTGACGGCACGCAGCCCTCCGCGAACGAAAATGCGCCGCTGCCGCCTCCGGATACTGACGTTTCATTGCCGCCGCCCGCATCGCTCCTGCCGGATATCACCACGGCGCCGCCCTCATCGACCTTCGATTCTACTCCTGCTCCTTCGGCCACGCCGAACGCCGCCACGAGCCCCGAGCCGACGCCGACGCCTTAGCAGTGTGAAAAAAGCGCTTCCCACTGTCTTGCTGGCGTGCCTTCTCACCGGCTGTCTGGGCTACCGTCTCGGCCCGGCCAAGCCCGCCCAGCTCAAAGAAATCCATTCGATCGCCGTGCCGATGTTCCGCAACACCACTCTGGTTCCTCGCATCGAATCTTTGGTTACCACCACCGTTATAAAACAATTTCAACAGGATGGGACCTATCGGATCGCGCGCGAGCAGGATGCCGACGCGACCTTGCAAGGTGAGATCACCAGGGTCGGTCGTTCCCCGGCGCGTTCTGTGCGCGGCAATGTCTTGGCGACCACGGAATTTAATCTTGGGGTGACGGTGACCTACAAGCTCGTCGGTCGCGATGGCAAGATCATCGCGGGCCCGGGTAGCGCAGCGGGCGGGACCAGCTTTTTCGTTGGCAGCGATGTGAGCACGGACGAACGCCAGGCGCTGCCTTTGGCGGTGGAACAGCTGGCCGGCAGCCTCGTCAGCCAGTTGAGCGAGGGTTGGTAATGCGGAATGAAGGGCGACGAAAAGTTGTGGATCATCCTCAACGACAAGCTGGACATGCTGCGCGCCAGCGATCGTCTGCCTGAAGCCATTCGCGTCGCCGAGACCGCGCTCACTCTCGCCCAACGCGCCTTCAAACCCGGCGACGCCTCTTACACGCTCAGTCTCGAAAAGCTCGGGCAACTTCATGACCAGGCGGGCGATCGCGCCGCCGCGAAACCGTATCTCGTCAAAGCGCACGGTTTTTTAGAGAAAGCCGATCCGCCCGATGATCGCGCGCTTTTTCGCTCGTCCCGGCGATTGGGATTCGTCTGCGATAACCTTGGCGAAACGGACGCCGCACTTGCCTATTACGAAAATGCCTTCAAGACGGGCGCCAGATTGCCGGACATTCCGTACTCCGATTTGGGCACGATCCTGAACAACGTCGCCCTGATCTATCGCAAGACCGGGCGTCAAAAAGCCGCGGAACCTTATTACCTCCACGCGCTCGAAATTTATGAGAAGCAGCTCGGCCCCGAGCATCCCGACGTCGCCTCCGTCCTGAACAACCTTGCCGTTTTTTACACGAACGAGCGGCGTTTCGCCGAGGCGGAGAAAACGCACCTGCGCGCGCTGGCCATTCGCGAGAAATTCCATCCACCCACGCATCCCGACATCGCGCAATCCAAGTGCAATTTGGCGGTCGTGTATCATTCCAACGGCGATTACGCGCGCGCCTCCGAGCTTTATCGCGCGTCGATCAAGACCTGGGAGGAGGCGATGGAAAAGCCGCCGGAAGATTACGAGATCGTCGCGTCGAACTACGCCGATTTGTTGCGGTCGTTAGGCAAAGCGCGCCAGGCGAACCAGCTCGAAGAACGCGCTCGCAAAAAGCGCGGCCGCACGTAGGCGCCGCCCTTTATTCTTGCGCCCGAACGCGCCCCGCGCACCTTAGCAACCGCGCGCGGAATAGCTCACGTGGCGGAATGGCAGACGCGTACGGCTCAGGACCGTATGGGGAAACCCGTGGAGGTTCGACTCCTCTCGTGAGCACGCCACTCGCCGGGCCTCCGAGGGGACCTTCCGACTTTAGTCTTTAGCCTTTCACCGATAAAATCACGAGTCCCCCATGGCCAGGAAAGAAATTGTCGCCCCGATCATTGATTTCGAGGATCTGATTCACGAAGTTCGCGAACAGAAGATCATTCTCGACACGGACCTGGCCCGGATTTACGGCGTCACCGCCAAGCGCCTGAACGAACAAGTGAAGCGAAATCAGCAGCGTTTCCCTGCCGACTTCGTGTTTCAGCTCACAGCCGAAGAAGCTAACTCTTTAAGGTCGCAATTTGCGACCTCAAGTGGCGGAAACAGGTCGCAAATTGCGACCGCATCGTCAGAAAGCGCGGTAAGGTCGCAAATTGCGACCTTAAAAAAGGGCCGGGGTCAGCACCGAAAATACCGCCCGTTTGCATTCACGGAACATGGCGCCATCATGGCCGCGAATGTCCTGAACAGCGCGCGCGCTGTGCAAATGAGCGTATTTGTCGTCCGCGCCTTCTTAAAAATGCGCGCGTTTCTGGGAGACAGGTGGGAGCTGGCGAAGCAGCTCGCCGCGCTGGAAAAAGAACTGAAACAACGGCTCGATGTTCATGAAGCCGCCATCGTCACCATCCTTCAGCGCGTGATGGACATCATCGAGCCACCGAGCCCGGCTCCAGCGCCGGAAAAACCGAAGATTGGGTTCAAACCCTGAGCGATTGGGAAGAACGGCTGAGCGAAAAGGTATTGAATATCCGGTAGAAGGAGGGCGGATTGATCTGCTGGCACTCGATCGAAGCGATAAGTATGTCGTTATTGAGTTGAAGCTATCGCAAGGCCGCAACAAAACCCTCGGTCAACTCCTTTATTATATGGGATGGGTTGATCAGCATTTAGGCGAAAGCCCCTGTCGTGGATATATAATTGCCAGCGAAATCACTGAGGATTTATCTATTGCTGTATCCCGTGTTCCTGACGTGAACTTGGCTAAGTACCGAATGAGCTTTGCAATTGAGCCGATCGCACAGCCCAACAAACCAGTGCTATAGGTATTTGAGAGAATTATTACGGATCGAAGAGCAATTTAGTCGACGAAAGGGATCGCAAGGAGAAAAATGAAAGCAGCACTCATCATCTCGATCGCGGTCATCAGTGCGGCTTGGTCGGTCACGACTAAGGCGCAGTACATTGAGTACGATCAGGAATTAGCTCGGCAGTATCGGCAGACCCTCGTTTCAGGGCGCGACCTCACTTATCCGCCGGAGGCGGCCAGGTTAAAGCAGGGCGGCACTGGCGTTTTCGTCCTGTTCTTGCGTCCGGATGGAACGGTCAAAACGGTGAACATCGAGCGATCGACGGGGCACCCATTGATCGACGCCGAGACCAAGAAAACGCTCCTGACTTATCGGTTCAAGCCGGGCACGAGACAAACCCAGGTGTTCCCAGTGACTTTTGTCCCGCATCCGAAGCAGTAAGCGCGGGTGGGGCGGAGGTCTGAAATCAGAGGTCGGAGGTCGGAGACGGAGGCTGCTCGTCCGCGTCTGTCACCGGATCGGTTGCGGCGGGCCGGGAAGCGTTCTCCAGTTTTCGCCGCTTCTTCTCTTCCTTTTTCTTTTGCTTCTCGAGTTCTTTGCGGCGTTTCTCGCCAGAGTAATTTGGTTTGGCCATAGGATGCGACTGACGCTAGCACACTGACGGGCCTCCTGGCCATTTATCTGAAAGGCGGTAACCGGCGAAGCGAAACAGCTTGGGTATCGGCTTGGGAAGGGCGAGGTTGCGGTCTTATGGGAAACAGCCAAGGCAGAGATAACGTCAGGAAACGCGCGTCCCGCCGGAAGAAGACTGAGCGTCTCGCGCTTGCCAAGAAAAGCAGCAAGAAGAAAGTCGCCGCGAAAGCCTCCTGATCGCGGACGTACTGGATTATTGGCGGGCCGTCGATGCCACCGCAATGAGTGCTGGCCCGCGAGTTTGGCGAGCACGTGCTCCATCGTAAGGTGCAGTCGCACATGACCGAAGCGTTTCCCGTCATCCTTTTTTACAAATACGTCGAGGTCGCCGATCCATCTGCATTTGCGGCGGCGCAGCGCGAGCTCTGTTCGGAATTGGGGCTGAAGGGCCGGGTGCTTATCGCGACGGAAGGGATCAACGGCACGCTCGCCGGTCCCGGCGGCGCCGTTGAGCAATATACGGAAACGCTCAGGCGAGACGCGCGGTTTAGCGACATCACATTCAAGCTCAGCGCGGGTGATCCGGGCACATTCCCAAAACTCGTGGTCAAAATCCGGAAGGAAATTGTTACCCTCAACGCTGGGGAGCTGCGGCCCGAGCGCGACAATCAATTGAGTCCGGCGGCGTGGAAGGAGAAGATGGAGCACGATTCGAATGCGGTGTTGCTCGACGTGCGCAACCGCTACGAAACCGACGCCGGCAGATTCGAGAACGCAATTGTTTGCGAGATCGAACATTTCCGTGAGTTGCCTGGCTACATCGAACAGCTCGAGCCGTTGAAAGAGAAGCAAGTCCTGATGTATTGCACCGGTGGCGTTCGTTGCGAGAAGGCGTCGGCGCTGCTGCGTCAGCGCGGATTTCAGCATGTCCATCAACTCCAGGGTGGAATCGTCAGTTACCAGGAACAGTTTGGGAATGAACACTGGTTAGGCGAATGCTTCGTCTTCGATCAGCGGATGACCGTGAGGGTGGAACAGGGACTCAGGCAGATCGGGCGTTGTGCACATACCGGAGAGGCGACGAGCCGGTTCGTGAATTGCCTCAACGATCCGTGTCATAAACTCTTTCTTGTCGCCGAGACGGCGGAGCGAGCGAACCCGGACCTTCGGCTTTGTCCGGAGTGCCTGGCCAGTGGTTTAACCAGCGAAACGGCGGATTACCGGCAGTAGAACCGGCCGCCACCTCTTGCGGCAGGCCAACGGATAGCCAGCCGGCTCGATCTAACTAATCGATTTCCGAGACCGAGGTTGCCGAGACGTCGCACCCAAAATTGGTTTTTTGCCCCCAAGCCGTAAAGATAACTGGATTCTGCGCGGCACCGGATAGGAAGTTCACGGTCGTTACCGATTTCGCGGTCGTCGCCGGAGACGTTCCGCCCCCTGGCAGTGGCACGATTGTTGGCTCCTGCCCAGGGAGTTGCTGAAGAATATTAAACGGGATGGTCGCCAAGTTATGCACGAAGAAGGATGGTCCGTTCGGGCCGCATTGCGCGTAGAGTTCGAATTCGCCCGTACTCACGAGGAAGCGTTGGGTGGTAAACGTGCCATTCTGAAGCATAGGGCCGCCACCGGCTTTCACGTGGCCACTTCCTGTCCCGGGCGGACCTGCCGCGCCAGTGTCTCCCTTATCGCCTTTATCTCCCTTGTCGCCCTTCACACCCTGGATCCCCTGCACGCCTTGATCGCCCTTGTCTCCTTTGTCGCCCTTCACGCCCTGAACGCCCTGTGTGCCTTGATCGCCTTTGTCTCCCTTATCGCCCTTTATACCCTGAACGCCTTGGATGCCCTGATCGCCTTTGTCTCCTTTGTCGCCTTTCGGTCCTTGCGGGCCGGTCACATTCCAACTGAGTGGGACCTCCGAAGCCTTGCACTCGCCCGGCCCATTCACGCGCCGCAACTGGCCATTCGCCTGTTGGTAGCACGCATAGATGGTGTTGTTACTCTGCGCGTGAGCCGGGACTGATGTAAGACCAACGGTCACGGTGGCCAAGACGATTGTTATTAAACAAAAACGGTGGTTGGATTTCATGAAAAATTAAATATTCGTTCGGGCCAAATCAGGTGATAGAACTTCCGATTCGAACATAAAGAGTCGGCGCTGTCAAACTTGCCCGATCGCGGCTGCCTGCCGGTACGACGAGAGATGGATGCGGTACAGATCGACTTCCAAATAGTTCGCGAGAATCTCGGCGGCCAGCGTCTTGCCGGTGCCGCTCTCTCCCGCGAAAAGCGCGCTGGTGCCGGACGCGCGTGAGTCTCTGGCGGAGAATCCCCACTTCTCATAAACCGTGGCGCGGTGGCGCACCTGCAACGCGATATCGTGCACTGCCTGCAGTTGTACCGACGGCAAGACAAGATCGTCCCAGGTCGCGGCAGGTCGAGGGTCAACGCCAGATCGGGTCATGTCAGTTGCTGCGCCTACGTTTCGATCTGCCCGGCGATTTGTTGAATCTTGATGACGACAAATTCAGCCGGCTTAACCGGAGCGAAGCCGACGATGATATTAACGACGCCAAGATTAATATCGTTTTGGGTCGTAGTTTCCCTGTCGCACTTAACGAAGTAAGCGTCCCTCGGCGTGATCCCCTGGAACGCGGCCTTTCGGAACAGGCCATGCATGAAGGCACCGACGTTCAACCGAATCTGCGCCCAAAGCGGCTCGTCGTTGGGTTCAAAGACGACCCACTGGGTGCCGCGGTAGAGGCTCTCCTCGATGAAGAGCGCGGTGCGCCGGACGGGGATGTATTTCCACTCGGAAGCGATCTGGTCCGCGCCGTCGAGGGTGCGTGCGCCCCAGACAACTTTGCCGGTAGCGGGAAAGCTGCGGAGACAATTCACGGCCAGCGGATTCAACTCGCCAGCTTCGAGGTCCGTCAAAGGCACCGCGAGCTCAAAGACGCCGATCAAGCTGGCTCCCATTCCGGCTGGCGCCTTCCAAACGCCACGCTGCGCGTCGGTGCGGGCGAACACCCCGGCAACCGCGCCGCCCGGTCCAAAATCTTCCTTCTGATTGTTGCGTTCCGGATTGGGTTGGCGCAGCCGCGGGAAAAAAAGCGCGGCATTCTCGCTCTTGGTACCGACGCCGAGAGAGATGCCGGCCCTGGCGTCCGATGCTGTCCGCCACGAAGCCGGCGGGTCGACCAACAACATCGCGCGCCGCGCTTCGCAATACGCGGCCGCGCTCGATACAACTCCCTTATCCACGTCGAAGCCGGAACCGGTCTCTTTGTAGCCGGGGATGCAAAGCAAATTGAACAAGCCGGCTTTGTCCAACGCGTACAATCCTTTGTGGGCGCTCTCCTTTCCCGCGCCCGTAAAGTCGCTTTCCTGCAACGGACCGCCGTCGGAAGCCTCGTTGGCGGCAAAGACTTTGTCGTAGGTTCCCACGGCGTTGTCGTCCCAAACGTCTTGACCATTCGCCGGGTCGGCATGTTTTTGTGGGCGGGCACGGGGCAACATACCTGCGCGGACGAGTTTGGAATTGTTCTCCAGAACTTTGTCCACTCGATGCAAATCGCCTCGTTTGACCGAAAGGTTTGCGAAGAATTCCACTTGGCCTGTCTCGCCGTCGCGGACCGCGAGATTAAAAATCTCCCGGTTCGCCGAACCGTCGGGCAGCGGAGATGTGTGGTGGTCAATGCGAGCACGAAGTCTGTTGGCCCATGCGCCGGGGTATGCCGCTTCCAGTTGCAAAGTGCCGGCGCTCAGTCTGGCCTTGGCCTTCGCTCCGGCGACGGGGTGATAGAGGCGGACGATTAAGGCCTGACTTCCTCCGTTCAGAAAAAAATCGCGTACGGAAAAACTGAGCGCGCTGTCCCGCCACAGCCCGCCAAAGCGCCGTTCGAAATTGGCGAAGCTGTCGATGGAGACCTGCGACTCCACATCGCTGTCGACCGGCCCGCGCCTGGCCCGCCCGACGAAGGCTGTGATCGAAGTCGGGACTCCCGTGATGACGCGAACACCACTGGGCTGTTCTTCAATGTTAACGCCCGGGAAACCGGGTGGAGGAGGCATTACCGTCTCACTTGCCGCGAGTCTTCGCCGGCGCACGACTCTTTGCCGGCTGATATTTCCAATTCCGCGCCTTGCCTTCGGCGAGCCATTTGAGCGTGGTCGTCATTCGTTCGTTGCGCGTCTCATCGCGTTTCGCTTCGGTGATCCATTCGAGGTACTCGCGGCGATGACTCGGAGAGAACGCGTCGAAGGTCTTCCGTGCCTTCGCGTTTTTCTTCAAAACGGCGGCGAAATAACCGGGGACCGGGATCGGCGCTCGCTTTTTCGGCGCCGTTCGTCCTGGCGCTTTGATGCCGGCTTCATTGAGCGCGGCTGCCTTTTTCACGTAGCCGATCAGCGTCTTCTCGTTAGGCAAGTCCTTGAGCGATTTGATGCAACCGAAGCTTCCCATCGCCGTTTTTTCCGTAGTCTTGTCGCTGTCGAAAACGAGCGACTCTTTCCAGAATCCGAACGCGCAATGTTCCTTGAACGCCGCCATCCCGCACATCACGCCCTTGTAATCGAAATGAGGCATCGACCACTTGATGGTTTCCTCAACTTCTGGGCAGCCGGCGTGCACGACCTT
Source organism: Verrucomicrobiota bacterium (assembly GCA_041167325.1). Lineage (GTDB taxonomy): Bacteria > Verrucomicrobiota > Verrucomicrobiia > Chthoniobacterales > UBA10450 > AV80. The sequence goes on from JBEEHH010000027.1 coordinate 111,321, forward strand.
GCGCAAATGCTTCAGGATCGGTTTGGCGAAATCGGCCGACTTGGCGATGTAAGCGTCGATTCTGGGATCTTTGCTGGCCATAGAACGTCCTTCGGTTGATTGGCCGCAAGATTACAGCGCTGCAAAAGTTTTTGTCGAGTCACAAGGCGGCGAAGAGTAAGCTGCCTTTCATGGCTGGCATCGTTGTCATTGTCGCATATCGCCCGAAGCCCGGGCGCGAGGCAGAACTGCTGGAAATTGTGCGCAGTCGCGTGCCGACCTTGCGCAAGGAAGGGCTTGTGACCGATCGCATGCCGGTAATCATGCGTGCGAAAGACGGCACCATCATCGAAGTCTCGGAATGGAAATCGCATGAAGCGATTGAAGAAGCGCACCAGAATCCGCGGGTGCTCGCGATGTGGGATAAATTTTTTGCGGTGTGCGATTGCGTGCCGCTGAGGACGGTCGCGGAGGCGGAGACAATGTTCGCCGGCTTCGAACCGATTCCGACCCCGCCCGCCGAAGGGATGCCGACGACGGAGCCGTTGCATTGAAATGCGTTGTCATCCCGAGCCGCGCAGACGGCGAGGGACCTCACCGTCGCAGGGCCGGTTACGCAAGGAACGCTTTCGCGATCCACGAATGTCGCGCTGTCGAACCTGATGCTTCTGGCTTGTGTGATCGTGGAGCGACTGCGGGATCCCTCGACTTCGCTCCGCTCCGCTCGGGATGACACTTGAAATACGAAAGTCGTGTCGCTATCTAAGGGACGAAACTTTTCCGCCGATGGCCCAAGCACAAACCACCACTCTCGCGCCTCGCGGCTTTGGACAGACGATGCGCCCCGATGTCTGGTGGAGCCAGCCGCTGCTCATCTTTCTCGGGCTGGCCGCTTTCATCGTTTACTCCACCTGGGCGGCGTTCCAGGGAAATCATTATTATTTCGGTCCGTATCTCTCGCCGTTTTATTCGCCGGAGATTTTTGGTGCGTCGCCCCATAGTTTGTTCGGACCGAAACCGGCGTGGTGGCCGGGTTGGCTATTGTTTTCACCGGCGCTGCTGATCCTTTGGGCGCCGGGCGGATTGCGGCTCACCTGTTATTATTATCGCGGCGCGTATTACAAAGCGTTCTGGGCCGATCCGCCTGCGTGCGCCGTCGGCGAACCCAGAAAGACCTATCTCGGCGAACGTTCGTTTCCTTTGATCATGCAGAACGTGCATCGCTACTTCCTCTATCTCGCGATCCTGTTCGTCATCGTGCTCGCGACGGATGTTTGGAAAGCGCTCTGGTTCGTTGATCCAGCCACCGGGAAAACTTCTTTCGGAATCGGCGTCGGCACCCTCGTTCTCGCGCTTAACGTTGTTCTCCTCGGCGGCTTCACGTTTGGCTGCCACGCGCTCCGGCATTTGATCGGCGGATTCCGCGATCAACTCTCGCGCTCAGCCTCCTGCTACCAGGCCTATCGTTGCGTGAGCTGCTTCAACCGCCGCCACATGCTTTGGGCATGGCTCAGTTTGTTTTGGGTCGGGTTCAGCGACTTATACGTCCGGCTTTGCTCAATGGGCGTCTGGCATGACGTCCGTCTTTTTTAATCCGAACGGCGAATCGATTCAGGCATGCGCCGGTCTCGCGCTGACGCCTCCCAGGTGTCGCATGCGAAAAGCGAGAACCATCAGAAGAACGCCGAAGAAGAGCGCCCAGGCGCCAATCCACCAGATCAACACGAGCGCGCCGACGGCCGGTTGAAGCAGGAGCAGAACCCCGAACACGATCGAGGCGATGCCCGCCAAAACCAGAAGCCATTCGTTGGTGATCACTTTGCGCAACCGGATCGCGGTAATGATTTCCATCACACCGTTGAAGATTGCCCACCAGGAAATCAGGATGAGCAAACCGAGCGCGGTGAGCGTCGGCCAGAAAAACGTGAGCAGACCGGCGGCGACGCTGAGCAAGCCACCGAGGATTAAACCAGTGATGCCCGAGCCTTTCGGCGCTTTGGCGGCGAGGACAAACGAGAGGATCCCATTGACCAGCGCATAGGCGCCAAAGAAGCACACCAGCCAGAAAATTGTGATCCCCGGCCACATGAACGCAAGAATTCCAAAGAGCACGGCGGCGAGGCCGCGCAAGGCCAGGAGCCACCAGTGTCGTCTGAGCAATTCGGCCAGCGTTCCGCTTCCCGCAGTTAAATCGATATCTCCATTCATTGTCATTTCCTCCGTTTGTTCAGTCTCGCCTTTGTCGGCCTGGCGCCTTTTTTTCTCTTTTCGTGCGGCGGCTTCGTTTCCTTTTTGCTTCCGGAATTGTTCTGGGAGAGCGACCGCACCCGCGTTTGCAAACGTTGCAACTCCTCCGTCAGATCGAGAATGAGTTTGATGCCGGCGAAGTCGTCCCCGCAAATCGTCCGTAACGCTTCGATCCGCCGCAGCGCGCGAATGCCATTGCGATCGAAGAAGAAACATCGATCCAGCGCGCTCACGATCGGGGAAAGAAGGCGATGCCTGCAGTAAACGACAATGGTCCGGCGCGGCAGGTCGAGCAGATGGGCGGTGGCCTCGATGGTGTAGATCGCGTCCTCGGCCGGTTCGTACAACTCGATCTCGCGCGAGGGCGCGAGAGCGATTTCGCTGACCGATCTTGTCATGGGATTTATCATGCTGTCAGGGCGCGCCACCGCGTGATTCAGTCGCTAGAGAGCAGTGCGGGCGGGTGAGAGTCTCTTTAAGTTAATTTCGGAACCGGCCGAGTCCGCGTCTTGGTATCTTTAGTTTCCTTTTTCGCAGCAAAAGCGGACCGAAACATTCGTTCGTATTTCCCGTTGTTCGGCCCGAGGGTTCGCTTCGGGCAAGTCGCAACTGGAGTGCGCTGCCATGATTAAGTCCTCCAACAAAAAAGCTGTGCGACAAAAGCCGGAATCGCCGGCCAATGCCACTTGGGAGAAACCGCTTTTGGGTCTGCACGCGGCGCTCAACGTCGAATCATTCTGGAACGCGATCCAACGGCTGCTTGCCGTGGTGGTGCCGAGTCATTTGCTGAGCCTTGCCTTCCAACATGATTCGATTGTGTCTCTGTTGATAAGATCGACGCGTCCCATGCCGGATGGTTTTTGGGCGGCCGAACCGTTGGCGGCTTATATCGCGGCGCATTCGCGAGGCAAATTCGTCCGAGTGAGCGATGTCTTTTCGAGCCGGAGGAGTCTGATGCAATCGGCCTTTTATCGCCGGCACCTGGCGCCGCAGAAATGCCTCCATGCCGCCGGTATCTTTTTCTTCAAAGGATCGAGGCTCATTTGCGTGATCACGCTCCTGCGCACGCCAAAACAGGGCGAGCTCGTGCCCGCGGAAATGAAATCGCTCCAAAGATTCTACCCGCTGGTTGAGATCGCGCTTCGACGCATCGGCTCGCTCGAACGCGAACGCTCGGTCCGGCTCGCTCTCGAGCAATTCCTCAGCCGGCTCCCTCTTCCCACGATCCTATTGCGCTGGAACCTCAAGCCGGTTTATCAGAACCGGGCGGCACGCGACTTCTGCGCGGTCTGGGAAAAAGGCCCGGAACGATCGCGGCTCACAAACGCAAAGTCGGCCGTGCCGCCGGAGATTCTCGATCGTTGCCGTTTGTTGAAAAAACTCTGGAAAGGGGCGCGGAGGCCAAAGGCCTCGCACGCAAAGCTAATGGAGGAGAGCCAGGTGCATCATCCGAAATGGCCGCATCTGCGGGCGACGCTTCATTTGAAACAGCTGAACTCGGCTGGCGTCGCGCGGCCCCATTTTCTTATTGAATGCGAAGAGCTGCACGCCGCGCAATCTCCGCACGCCCCCACTTCTTCGCTGCTGCCGCATCTAGTCCGGCTCACCGCCCGGGAGCAGGAAGTCGCATGGCGAGCTTGCGATGGACGGAGTAACCAGGAGATCGCGGATGAGGCGGGATTGAGCGTGCAGATGGTGAAAAAGCATCTGCACTCGATCTTCGGAAAACTGGAAGTCACCAGCCGCAGCCGGCTGATGGCGCTGATGCGTTGAACCCTGATCTGTCCGGACGTGCAAATGAATGAAGCTTTCGCGGCGGATGTGCAACACATCGACGCTATCATCAAGGAATTCGGTTTTTGTCTGATCAAAGAAGAACAGCTCAAGCTGCTTTTTGCGGACGAAGATTCGGACTCGAAGCGGTTTGTGCTGCTCGCGAGGCTCGCGCGTGAGCGCGCCTGGAGTTTCGAGTTTCAGCCCCACGACGGAGACGTGCGTATCGTTTCGCTCTCTCCCATCAGAACGAATTAGCGAGTCAGAGATGTTTGTGGTGAAGGGCCGGTTTAGCGCGGCCCCTCGAAAAAAGTGCGCGCCTGTTTTTTCGCTGCAACGAGTTTGTCTGGATCGCCAGAGATGTCGAAAAGCATGAACTCGCCTTCGACGCCGCCAGGGCAAATCTCCTCGATGAAGCGCGGATGTTCGCAGTGCACTACGAAGACACGGTCGTTATTGTCGCTATTTTTTTCGGCTAGAAGGAATTTTGGTAGTTTCATGGCTGGTTGGTTGGGATACGGGCGCGTCTTAGCGCCATGGCTCGATAAATTTTCGGATCGCCGGCGCCGGCATTGCCCCTGCCTGGTGGGCGACTTCGATTCCGCCTTTGAAGATCGACATCGTCGGAATGGCGGTGACGCGATACTTTCGGCCAAGGCTCGGCAGCTCCTCCGTATTCACTTTTGCCACAACGAAGCGGCCCGCCGTTTCATTCGCGACTTTGACAACTTCGGGCGCAACCATTTTGCACGGGCCGCACCACGGCGCCCAAAAATCGACGAGCACCGGCAAAGCAGAGCGCTTCGTCAACGCGTCGAAAACCAGATCGCTCTTGATGTCGATCGGCTCACGCGGCGTCGGCAATTCATTCTTGCACTGAGCGCAGCGGAAAGTTCGTCCGAGCCCTTCATACTTCAGCCGGTTGCGCTTTCCGCAATTGGGGCAGGCCAGGAGCAAGCCTCGCTCGTCGGGTTCCATCGCGTTCACATTAAAGCTTCGCAGGGTGAGGGCCATCCGCGCGTGATTGATCTGGTTCGTTGTCGATCTTGAGCAGATTTAGATTCGCATTTAGAAGTGCGATGCTTTAACGCTTCAAGCACGATGGCCGATTACGAAACGCACCAACACGACGTTCTTGTCATCGGCGCGGGCGGCGCGGGGTTGCGCGCGGCCATCGAGGCATCGGCGGCGGGCGTTTCGGTTGGACTTGTTTGCAAGTCGCTTCTTGGAAAAGCGCACACGGTAATGGCGGAAGGCGGGATTGCGGCGGCGCTAGCGAACGTGGACGACCGCGATAATTGGAAGGTCCATTTCTCCGACACGATGCGGGGCGGGCAGTACGTCAACAATTGGCGAATGGCCGAGCTGCATGCGAAAGAAGCGCCCGACCGTGTTCGTGAACTGGAGGCCTGGGGCGCGGTCTTCGATCGAACGAAAGACGGCCGCATTCTCCAGCGGAATTTCGGCGGGCATAAATATCCGCGGCTCGCGCACGTGGGCGATCGGACGGGACTCGAGATGATTCGCACGCTGCAGGACCACGGGATCCATCAGGGTATCGAGGTCCACATGGAGCGCACGATCCTGACGCTGCTGAAAGAGAATGGGAGAGTCGTCGGCGCATTTGGTTACGATCGCGAGCGCGGGCGCTTCATCATTTTTCGTGCGAAAGCGGTCGTGCTGGCGACGGGTGGAATCGGGCGCGCTTACAAGATCACGAGCAACAGTTGGGAATACACGGGCGATGGCCATTCGCTCGCGTATCACGCCGGCGCGGAGCTGATCGACATGGAGTTCATCCAATTTCATCCGACCGGAATGGTCTGGCCGCCGAGCGTGCGAGGCATTCTCGTCACCGAAGGAGTGCGCGGCGAAGGCGGCATCCTCACGAACAAGGAAGGCAAGCGCTTTATGTTCGATGACATTCCCGACAATTACAAAACGCAGACCGCCGACAGCGAAGAGGAAGGCTGGCGTTATTGTCAGGGCGACAAGAACGCGCGCCGGCCGCCAGAGCTGCTCACGCGCGATCACGTGGCGCGTTGCATCGTGCGCGAGATAAAAGCGGGGCGCGGGAGTCCGCATGGCGGCGTGTTTCTCGACATCGCCTGGATCAAGAAAAAGCTTTCGAACGGCGAGGACTACATCAAGCGGAAGCTGCCGAGCATGTATCACCAGTTCAAACAACTGGCCGACATCGACATTACGCAGGAGCCGATGGAAGTGGGACCGACGACGCATTACGTGATGGGTGGAGTCCGCGTCGATTCCGACACCCAGATGTCGGGCGTGCCTGGGTTGTTTGCTTGCGGTGAATGCGCCGCGGGAATCAACGGCGCCAATCGCCTCGGCGGTAATTCGCTTTCGGATCTTTTGGTTTTCGGCAAGCGCGCCGGAGAGTTCGCCGCGAAATTCGCGCAGGAGAATCAACTTGGAGCAATCGACAATGCCGCGGTTGAAGAATCAGCGAGGACGGCGCTGGAACCTTTCGATCGCGCCGCGAACAAGGAAGGCGAAAGTCCGTATCAGGTTCAATACGATTTGCAGGAGATGATGCAGGAGCTGGTCGGAATCGTCCGCACCGAAGAGGAAATGCAGCGTGCCTTGGATGGCCTGCAACAGCTACGGCAACGCGCCGGGAAAGTCGCAGCGTTGCCAAACCGCGAGTTCAATCCCGGCTGGCACACCGCGCTCGATTTGAAAAATCTCCTGACAGTTTCCGAAGCTGTCACCCGCGCGGCGCTCGAGCGCAAGGAAAGCCGCGGCGCGCAATTCCGTGAAGATTATCCGGAGAAGGACGAGTCGCTCGGGCAAGTGAACATGATCACGTGGAAAGCGCCCGATGGGTCGATGCAAATCCGGCGTGACCCGATTCCCGCCATGCCCGATTATCTGAAGCAAGTGATCGAGGAGATGAAGTGAGCGCGAGGAACAACCGTGTCATCCCGAGCCGCGCGGACGGCGAGGGACCTCGCAAGCGGTCAACCGCTTCCGCGTCACATTTTGGGTCATCGGCGCGGAACGCGTGGAATTTCGCGGAAGCGGCATGTACGACTGAGAGGTCCCTGGCCGTCTGCGCGGCTCGGGATGACAGCAAAGGAGCTGGAACACAGCGCCGAGCATCATGAGCTCTGCGACTTTCAGAATCTGGCGCGGAGACGCGAAGGGCGGCGCGTTCGAAGATTATTCGACGGAAGTCTCCGAAGGCATGGTCGTGCTCGACGCCGTTCACGATATTCAGGCGAAGCAGGCCAACGATCTCGCCTGCCGCTGGAACTGCAAAGCGGGCAAATGCGGTTCCTGTTCCGCCGAAGTAAATGGCATGCCGAAACTGATGTGCATGTCGCGGCTCAACGATCTGCCGCTCGATAAGCCTATCACGATCGAGCCGATCAAGGCGTTCCCGCTTGTGAAGGATTTGATCACAGACGTCTCCTGGAATTTTTCGGTGAAGAAGAAGATCAGGAAGTTCAAACCCCGCCCGCCGGATGCGGCGGACGGCACCTGGCGGATGGCACAGGAAGATATCGATCGCGTCCAGGAATTCCGGAAATGCATCGAATGCTTTCTTTGCCAGGACGTTTGCCATGTGCTGCGCGATCACCGGAAGCAGGACGAATTCATCGGCCCGCGCTTTTTGATTTATGTCGCGGCCCTCGAGATGCATCCGCTCGATACTGAAGATCGCATCCCGGAATTGCGGAAGGCGCACGGCATCGGCTACTGCAACATCACGAAATGTTGCACGAAGGTTTGCCCGGAGAACATTCAGATCACCGACAACGCGATCATCCCGCTGAAAGAGCGCGTGGTGGATCAGTTTTACGATCCGCTCGGTTGGATCTGGAGGAAGTTGAAGAAGGATCGTTGAACCGATGTCCGATTTAAAACCACTCTCGGAGGAAGCGATTCCGGCCGCGCTGGAAAAGGCCGAGCGTTATCGCCTGCTCAACGAGCCCGGCGAAGCGGAGAGCATTTGCCTTGATGTCCTGCGGACCGATCCGGAAAACCAGACAGCGCTCATCACCCTGCTCCTCGCGGTCACGGATCGTTTCGGGAAAGGCTATGGCGTCAGCGACACCCAGGCGAAGGAATTGCTCGCGCGCGTGAAAGGCGATTACGAGCGCAGCTATTACACTGGCATCCTGGCCGAGCGGCGCGCCAAGGCAAAGCTCGCGCAAGGCACGCCGGGCTCGCGGCATTATGCCTACGATGGTTTTCGCGACGCGATGGCGTGGTTCGAAAAAGCGGAAGCCGTCCGTCCGCCTGGCAATGACGACGCACTTCTGCGTTGGAACACCTGCGCGCGCATCATCGATAAGAACCGCCTGGTCCCGCGCGAAGAAGAGAATGTCGAACCGCCGCTGGAGTGACAACTGACCTCTCGCGCGATCCCGACGCTGTTCGCGCGATGTTTGGCCGGATCGCGCGGCGCTACGATCTGGCGAATCATTTTCTCAGCGGTGGCGCGGATTTTTTGTGGCGCAGGCGCGCCGCGAAAATTGTCGAGGGTTGGCAACCGAAGCGCGTACTCGATCTGGCGGCTGGCAGTGGCGATCTCGCGCTGGCGATTCAGCGCCGGCTGCCGAACGCAGCGGTCATCGCTGCCGATTTTTCTCCCGAAATGTTGGAGATCGCCAGCCGCAAGGGCGTGCGCGAAACCGTGTTGGCGGATGCCCTGCATCTTCCATTCGAAAGCGCGTCGTTCGATTGCGTGACGGTTGCGTTCGGCCTGCGCAACATGGCGGATTGGGCCGCGGCTCTCGGCGAGATGGGGCGCGTGTTACGCGCTGGTGGGCATTTGCTGGTCCTGGATTTCTCGCTGCCGGTCGGAGCGCTGCGGCCTGCCTATCGTTGCTATCTGCACCATTGCCTGCCGCTCCTCGCGTCGCTGGTCACCGGGCAAAAGCAGGCGTACGATTATCTTGGCCGGTCGATCGAGAAATTTCCTAGCGGTCGGGAAATGCTGGAGCTGATCGAGAGTAATGGTTTCGCGAAGGCGTCGGCGGAACCGCTCACCGGAGGTATCGCGACGATCTATACAGCGCAATTGTAGCCGCGTCCCTGTGGGACGCGTCAGATTGAGACACCGCCGCTCTCGCGCTTCGCATAGCGAAGCGGCTACAGCAGCTTATTATTTCGGTGACGGCGAAACGGCTGGCGATGCCGTGAGACTCGGCGGCGCCGTTGGAGAAACAGCCGGCTGAGCCACGAGCGGCAAGCGTAGCGCATTAAAGTCAGGGTTGCTCATCACAAAGGTTCCTTCGCGTTCGTCGATCCGCGCGAACCACATTCCTTCGCCGGCGGGATTGCCTACGACCAGTTTGTGGACGGCCTTGTCGTCAGGCGAAGTCGTGAACGTGATCGTGATCTGCGGCTTCTCGAAGCCGTGCGCCGGAATCGTCGCTCCAGTCCAACGCACCGCACGCAGAACCGTCAGCGTATTCAAGAGCGACTGGACATTCGTCTGATGGATCGGCGCGTTTCCGCTCACCCAACTCCACTCCTTGTTCGCATTCCGGACCAGCGCGGACTCATGGTCGGTCACGACCGTCAGTTTGTGCACCTCATCGGGCTTGAACCGGAAAATCGCGAGCTCCTGCCACTGTAATGGATCGGTGAAAATATTGTCGAGCAATCCGCGCCGCACCGCGACGATGAAAGGCTCATCCCCCAGCCGCGCATGGACGCTGTCGCCCTCTACTTTTCCGAATGCGATGGTGGCAAATGGATGTTCGCCGGCCGTCGTCTCCGCGGTGTTCTCCGAGGCGAACGAACTGAAGATCAACTGGAGCTGCGGCTTATCGAGGCCGTACTTCGGCAGGTCTGAAGCGACATCCTCGACGAATTTTGTGACCTGTTCGTTGCGGAGAAGATCGAGCAGGCGAATGACCTCGCCGGAGTTGGCCCCCTGGTTGTTGCGGCTCGCGATCGTCCAGCTTTCCTCTTTGCGCGCCAGCACCGTTTTGCCCTTGCCAGTCGCATCGATCGTGATGCGATCGAGCACGTTCGTATCGATCCGGACGAGATGGCGATCGCGGAGATCCGCGGGTTTCACCGCGAGAATTTCTTCGATCTTCTTCGGCAAGGTATAGACCGCGTTGCGCGCGGTGAAACGCACATAGACCTGGTCCTTCTCCTTCTCGGGAATGCCGCCGAGCTGGAGAACCTGCCCGTTCTTGTCGTCCGCCGAAAAGAGCGTGATCGACCCCCGCGGCTCGGCCAGTCCGTACGGACGCAAATCGCCCCGGTCTTCCGCGACGAATTGTTGGATCTGCGCGGTCGTCACCTGCGCCAGCAGATCGGCGATCTTCTGATCGTCGCCGCGGGCGCGGAGTGGTTTGACGATCTCCCAATGGTCGGCCTTCTTTTCCACTTCCATTTCTCCCGCCGCGGTCTTGAGCAGCGCGCGCGTGACTTGGGCCGTGGTCAAGTCCGTTAACTTGCGATCGCGGAATTCCTCCGGCTTTTTCGCGATATCGTTGCGAACCGATTGCGCGGCGATGAAGACATCGTTCCCGTCTCCGACGCGCACATACATCTTGCCCTCAAGCGCGGCGTCGTTTCCGAAAGTGATTTCGGGCGGCGCGTTTTTGCCGAGCAATTTCAGCCGGAGCTTCGCCTTGCTCAGCCCGAATTCGTCGAGCTTGTTTTTGTCTTTGGCAATTTCCTTCGCGGGAATGGCATCATATTTCTGCCACGCATCCAGATCGGCCAGGAGATTTTCGATCGCTCCCCGGTCCGCCTGATCTTTGAACGGCGCCTCGATCCGCCACTTCAGGTCCTGTCGGCGCAGTTCGATCTTGTCGTCGCCGTTTTGAATCACGATCCCGTCGAGCGTGTCGCGTTCGAAATTAATGACATTCCCCGACTGGCGTTTCGCCTCGACGGTGTTCGGCCCTTTGCTCTCGTAATATTTGATGTAAACGGCGGCCGCCACCACCACCGTCAGCAACAAAAGCGTCGTCTTCGTTTTCATGAAATCTGAAATTCCAAAAGCAGCGCCCGATTACGTCCGGCGCTGCCACCAAACGGCGAACCCCAGGACCGCCGGAATAAGCGGCAGCAAAACAAGGATCAGCCAGCGCAGATTTCGCATCGCGTTTTCGTCCAGGCTGAAGACGAGAGTTTGCGAAACCTTCGGTGCGATGCCGATGAGTTGTTCGCGGCTCAAGAGCCAGTTCACCGCGCCGGAAACGAAGTCGAGCGCCTGCTGGTCCTGTTGAATGACGCTGTCCTGAATGAACGCTGCGTTAGTCACGACCACCATGCGCGATGAATTCGCCTGGACGCGTTCGTCGGCGCTGCCGCCTTTCTCGATCGACACCGCAATGGTGTGGATCGCGTCTCCATTTTGCAGCGCATCCTGCTGGTATTTTGCCTGGTCGCCGGAATTGTAGTCGGCTTCGGCCCAGTAACCTTTCTCCGCCTGCACGAGTGGTTGCAGCCGAATGTTCGCCGCGCGAACGCGGTCCGGCTCGAGCGTCAGCGAACAAGCGCCGCCGGGAAAGATGCCGCGCGCCTCCGCGAGGCGTTTCGTAATGGGATTGTCGCCGAGGAAGCGCGCCTGCACATCGCGGAGCAGGCCGATTTCCTGAATGCCCGTCTTCACCATGGCCATCAGCCGGTTGTCGTTCACCTTCACCCCCAGCTCATTCAGAAACGCTTTGAGCTTCGGTGCCTTCGCGCTGGGATCGACCAGGAGCAGGATGCGCCCTTGCTTCTCCCAGAATTCCCGGAGCAATTTCATTTCGCGATCGGAGAAATCGTATTGCGGGCCGTTGATCAGGATGATTTTGAGCTCAGGCGGAATCGCGCCAACTTCGAAAAGATTGAGCGGCTGGAACTTGATGTTTTCGCTTTCGATGAACGCCTGCACCACCTTGATCGGGCTATTCGGCGGCGGTGCGGTCGGCATCATCGCGGGGGCAGACGGGGACGGTTCCGCGATGGGCGGCTCCTTGTGGCCGAGCACATAGCCGATTGAGTTTTTCTTGCCTTCGACCAGCTCAATCAAGGCGCTGGTCACCGCTTGCTCGCCCTTGAACGCCGTGATTTTCGGCGGTTCACCGAGCATCGGATTCCCCTGATCGACCTCCGCCATCTCGGATGCCTTCACGGTTTTGTTGCGGCCGTCGTAATCGAGGATCAGGAGTTCTTCGCCGGGAACGACCTTGTATTTGTCGAGGAGCGCTTTCGCCCGGGAGAGATTGCGTTCGGGATCGACCGTCTCGATATCGAGTCTCCCTTTCGCGGCGTATTGATATTCCGTTAGCAAACCCTGGACATCGGTCGCAATCGGATTGGAAGGTGTGAACAGGACCGTGATCCGTGCCTTGCCCGGCATGCTTTGGAGGAAGCGCTTGGTCTTGTCTGAGAGTGCAAACTTTTTGTCCCGGGAAAGGTCCCACCGCCGGTAATGCTCAAACCCGAGGTAGTTCGCCATCACCGCAAGAAAAAGCAGGAGCGCGACCTGAACCACCACGTTCAACCCGATGCGAACGCGATGGATCTTCTGCGGCTTCGAGGGCTGCGTCTCTTCCGTGGCCATCTTTACAGTCTCCACTTCCGCGACTGAAATGCCTGATAGGTGAGCGTGAGCATCACGATCGTCATGCTGAGATAAAGGACCATCGGCCGGGTATCGATCTCGCCGCGGGAAAGCGTTCCCATTTGTTCAATCGCCGAGAAGTAGCCGAGCAATTGCCGCGTGCTCGAGCTGATCTCCTGAAGCACGAACGAAATCAGGCCGGAGAAAAAATGGAGCGTGATAACACAGAACGAGATGATGGCGGCCACGATCTGGTTCTTCGTCACCACCGAGGCGAGACAGCCCACCGAGAGATAGAACATTCCGAGCAACAGCAGCATCAAATACGAGCCGAAATACGCGCCGGTGGAATTAGCGGCGGGTTGGTGCGTGACCGCTTGGAACACCCAGAAGTAGATCAGCGTCGGGACCCAAAGAATCACATAGAATACAAGCGCCCCGAAGAATTTCGCGAGCACGACCTGCCAGTCACGGACTGGCGCCGTCATGAGCGGCTCGATCGTGCCGAGCTTAAATTCCTCCGCAAACAAGCGCATTGTGATCAGCGGAAAGATCAGGACGAAGGCGAACCAGAAGAAGACGGAATTGAAGAACGCTTCCTGGACGGAATACGAAACCGGCCGCTGATTCATGAACGAGAGTTGGAAATAAAAATCGGCGCCGCTGACGAAGAGGAAAAAGACGAGCACGATGCACGCGATCGGCGAGTAGAAGTAGCTGCGCACTTCGCGGGAGAGGAGAGTGTAAAATTTTCTCATGTTAATTTGTCATCCCGAGGCGCGAAGACACCGAGGGACCTCGCGACTGCAATCTGCAATTCCTTGGAAGGTCGCGCCCAATCTGCGAGCAGCGCCGAATGTCTCGCGGAAGCGGCTCGTGCGATTGTGAGGTCCTTCACCGTCTTCGCGGCTCAGGATGACACGCTTTTTCACGAAATGTTGCTTCACGTTCATGGCTTCACACCTCATCCGGATGCGTGATCTCCACGAACACGTCTTCGAGCGTTGCTTTCCGCTGCGATAGCTCGCGTACCGTCCAGCGCCGGTCCGTCGCCAGCCGAAAAACTTCTTCGCGCACGTCGGTGTCGGCCTCGACGCGTAGCGCGAAGATTTTCCATTCACCTTCCTCCGACGCGATCACATCGCGCACGCCGGCAATCTTCTTCAGTTCCTCCGCGCCGTTGTCCGAACCGACCTTCGCTTCCAAGACCACACCGCCGGCCGTCCGAATCTGGCCCAGCAGATTTTGCGGAGTGTCGCAGGCCTCGATCCGGCCCTTGTTGATGATGATCACACGACTGCAGGTCATCTCGACTTCGGGCAGGATATGGGTCGAAAGCAGAATGGTATGCTGCTTGCCGAGGTTCTTGATCAGGTCGCGCACCTGCCGGATTTGATTGGGATCGAGGCCGCTGGTCGGTTCGTCGAGGATGAGCAAATCGGGCTCGTGCACCAGCGCATCCGCGAGGCCGACGCGTTGCCGGTAACCCTTCGAAAGCGCGCCGATCATCTTTTTCTCCACCTCTTTCAACCCGCACAATTCCTTTACGTCGCCGACCCGCTCGCTCACTCGCCGATGCGGCACGCCTTTCAATGCCGCGCGATAATCGAGATACTCGGTCACCCGCATGTCGTTATAGAGCGGGACGTTTTCGGGCATGTAACCGAGATGGGCCCGCGCCTGGAGCGATTGCTCGAAGATATCGAAACCGGCAATCGAGGCGCGCCCCGAGGTTGGCGGCATGAAGCTCGAGAGAATCCGCATCGTCGTGCTTTTACCCGCGCCGTTCGGCCCAAGAAATCCCATGATCTCGCCCTTGCCGACCTCGAAATTCAGATCCTCAATCGCAGTCTGGCCGGCGTAACGCTTGGTGAGATTTTCGACTTTGATCATGGGACGGTAATGCTGTCAGACAACTGAAACGGCGTTGCGTTGCGAATATTTTGCCGATTTCAGCGCGCGGTCAAAGGCACAGTCTCGACCTGCTGGCCCTGCCCGTTCGCGCGCACGATGCCGACGGTAAACTCGACGCTGACCCCCGATCCCACGCGCGCGAGCAACCCTTCCAGTTGCTTCACCGAAGTCACGTTGTATTTGCCGACCCGGTAAATCACGAGGCCGCGCTGGATCCCGGCGCGATCCGCCGGGCCGTCCGGTTCGACCGCGCTCACGAGCACGCCTTTGCCCGGCGCGTACCCAAGCGCGTCGGTCAGGTCGGGAGTGAGGTTCTGCAATTGCATTCCGAACAGACTCTCGGCTTTCGAGCCGGTCGATTCGGCATCGGCTAGTTTATTTTTTGGAGCCGGCTGGTTCTGCGCGATTTTTTTGAACTCAGTGACGCTGTTCCGCACCGCTATGGCGGGTATGGCAAAACCGAGCCCCTGGGTCGGTACGCCTTGCGGCGTGAACGCCATTTTCGCCGAACTCATTCCGACGAGCCGTCCCGAAATATCGACCAGCGGGCCTCCGCTGTTTCCCGGGTTGATGGCCGCGTCGGTTTGGAGCAGATCCTTGTAATCGACGTCCTCGATCGTGATGTCGCGTTTCGTTCCGCTCAAAACGCCGCGGCTGATTGAGCTGCCGTAGCCGAGCGCGTTACCCACCACGAGCACGGTCTGCCCTAGCAGATTCGGCGAAATGTTCTGGAGGTCGATGAAAGGGAAGTCCGCTTTCGCTTCGATCTTGATGAAGGCGAGGTCCTTCTTTTCGTCGCCGGTAATGTAACGGGCGTTGTAGGTTTTCCCGTCGTTCATCGTCACCTCGATTTTCAAATCGGCCGCGCGTTGCACGACGTGTTCGTTCGTCACGATGTATCCCGCGGGATCGACGATGAATCCCGAGCCGAGGCTCTGGAGGGTCTGCCTGATCTCGCGCGGGCGGCTGCGGTAATTCCCAAAATATTGGGCCGCGAAATCTTCAAATGGATCGCGCACCCGCCGCTTCACCACCCGTTCGGTGTTGATGTTCACCACCGCCGGCAACACCTTCGCGACTGCCAGCACCGCCGGTTCTGAAGCGGGATCCGTTTGCGCGAAAACCGCCCCACCGACGAATAGCGAACAAGCGAGCATAACAGCGACGGCGCGGTTCCGAAATTCTCCGGGTAGCGCACGCGTCTCGCGTGTTGGCGATGGTGTCTCGCCATCGCGAACTTTTCGTCTAGCGTTACCGCAAAAGGAAGTTCGTTTCGGCGAGACGCCGAAACCAGCACGCGAGACGCGTGCGCTACCCAGAATTCTGCCATCAGAGTTTCCGATAACGCCGCATCAATTTGAAGAAGCGCAGCGTGTCGCGCACGGGATGGATGCTGCTGACTTCGTCGCAGTAAACGGTGGTGATGGGGACGGATTCGATGCGGAAACCTTTGCGACTGGCGATGAAGAGCATCTCCGTTTCGTAATCGAAACGATCGGCCCCCCCTAACAACTCCGGGATAAGATGTCGATGTAACATGCGGAACCCGCATTGCGTATCGGGAATGGTCTGGCCGCAGACACGACTGATCCGGTTGCTCATGTAGCGATTGACCGCGCGGCGCACGAGCGGCATCGACGCGACGTCTTTCATGCGATTGCCGATGAGGAGCGACGCGCCGTCGGACAACGCAGCTTGAATGAAGCGATCGATTTCTTCCGGCCGATGCTGACCGTCGGCATCGAGCACGAAGACCCAGCTGAATTTTTTCTCGAGCCAATGACGCAACCCGGTCTTGATCGATTCGCCTTTGCCGCGGTTTTGCGGATGCACAATCACTTCGGCGCCGCCTTCGCGCGCGCGCTCGGCCGTCTGGTCGCGCGAGCCATCATCGACCACGAGCACGTTATCGATCTTGGCCCGCGCCCGCCTGACGACGTCGCGAATGTGTTTCTCTTCCTGATACGCCGGAATGACGGCGGCGATCGCTTGTCGATCTTCCTTATGCACCGTCCACGACGGAACGGAGCCACCTGGTCGATCTTCCATTCGTTAG
>JBEEHH010000028.1:0-29672 GCA_041167325.1 Verrucomicrobiota bacterium
TTCCGTGTCAGTTCCCATTTTCAGCACTGCGAGAAACGCCTCCTGCGGAATCTCAACTTTTCCGACGCGCTTCATCCGCTTCTTGCCTTCCTTTTGCTTCTCGAGCAGCTTGCGTTTGCGTGAGATATCGCCGCCATAACATTTCGCGAGCACGTTTTTCCGCAGCGCCTTGACCGATTCGCGCGCGATGATGCGGCCGCCGATCGCCGCCTGAATCGCGATCTCGAACATCTGCCGCGGAATCAGCTCGCGCATCTTCGCGGCCAGCGCGCGGCCACGATCGTAGGCCGTATCGCGATGGACGATGATGGACAGCGCGTCGTTCGGGTCGCCGTTCACGAGGATATCGAGCTTCACGAGCTTCTCCGCGCGATGGCCGCAGTGCTCGTAATCCATCGAGCCATAGCCGCGGGTCAGCGACTTAATCTTGTCGTTGAAATCGACGACGATTTCATTGAGCGGGAGCACGCAGGTGAGCATGACGCGCTTGGTATCGAGCGACTCGGTGTGATCGAGCACGCCGCGCTTGTCCATGATGAGTTGCATGAGCGGCGAGATATATTCGTTCGGCACCATGATGAAGCATTTCACGATGGGCTCGCGGATTTCCTGAATGACGCTGGCGTCGGGCAGGAACTCGGGATTGTCCACAAGGAGCGATTCACCGTTGGTCTTCACCACCTCGTAAATAACCGATGGGTAAGTGGCGATGATATCCATGTCATACTCTCGCCGGAGCCGCTCCTGGATGATTTCCATGTGCAGCAGTCCGAGAAAGCCGCAGCGAAAACCGAAGCCGAGCGCGACGCTCGATTCGGCCTGGAAGACGAAGCTGGAGTCGTTGAGCTGGAGCTTGCCCATCGCGGCCTTGAGGTGCTCGAAGTCGGCGGTATTGATCGGATAGATGCCGCTGTAGACCATCGGATGCACCTCCTGAAAGCCGGGCAGGGGCTCGGTGGCGGGCTTGCGCGCGTCGGTGAGCGTGTCGCCGATCTTGATCTCGGAGGTGGTCTTGATGTTCGCGATGAAGTAGCCGACGTCGCCGGAGACGAGCTCGGGGATGGCAAACATCTTCGGGGTGAAGACGCCGACTTCCTTGATCTCATAATTCTTGTTCGTGAACATCAACTTCACCGGCGTGCCCGCGGAAAGGCGTCCGGAGAAAACGCGCACGTAACCGATGACGCCGCGGTAGCCGTCGAATACGGAATCGAAGACGAGCGCGCGCAGGACTTCGTCCTTGTTTTTCGGCGGCGCGGGCATGCGCGTGACGATCGCTTCGAGGATATCGTGAATGCCGATGCCGGCCTTGGCGCTGGCATGGATGGCCTCGTCGGCGGGAATGGCGAGGATGTCCTCGAGCTGCTTGCGGACGGACGGAAGGTCGGCGTTCGGAAGGTCGATCTTGTTGATGACCGGAATGATCGTGAGGTTCTGCTTCGTGGCGAGATGGACGTTCGCGACGGTCTGCGCCTCGACACCCTGGGCGGCGTCGACGATGAGAAGGGCGCCTTCGCAGGCCGCGAGACTGCGCGAAACCTCGTAGGTGAAATCGACGTGGCCGGGCGTGTCCATGAGGTTCAGCCGGTAGTCGAGACCGTCGTCGGCGCGGTATCTCATCGCGACGGGATGCGACTTGATCGTGATGCCGCGCTCGCGTTCGAGGTCCATCGAATCGAGCAACTGATCCTGCTTGTCGCGCTCGTGGATCGTACCGGTGCGGTCGAGCAATCGATCGGAAAGGGTGGTCTTGCCATGATCGATATGCGCGATGATGCAAAAATTCCGGGTATGCTCGATCGACATAAAGCGCAGCACTATGCGGGCGCGGCCAGTGTGGGTCAATCGGAGCGCAGCTTCTGCGCTCCTCGTGCTCGTGATCGTGGTCGTCATCCCTCCTCGCGCTTCGCATAGCGAAGCGGCTACAGAAGCATTGCCTTCCTCGCCGTGCTGTTATCAATTGAGTCGATGCCCAGGCTGTCCATTCGTTCGGATTCCGGTGCTCAGACTTCTCACGACCTGGTTGATGCCGGCATTACGATTGGGCGTTCGCCAGAGAACGCGATCCAACTCGATGATATTTCGGTTTCGGGGCGCCACGCGGAATTGAGTCTGAACGAGCAAACCTGCCATCTCAGAGATCTCGATTCCACCAATGGCACCCTGGTTAATGGAGAGCCGGCCACCCAGGTCCAGTTGCGCGCGGGCGACCGGATCCAATTTGGCAAAGTGGACGCTTACTATGAGGGCGACGCGCAACCCCTGCCGCAATCGGATGAAATCCAGGCGCGTCCAGCCGAATTGAGCGTACGACCGGTTGACTTCGCCAACGCCTCGCCCTTCGCCAGTGCCAGAAAAGAGAAGGACCCGGCGCGCCGGCTCATCTTCGCCGCGGCGTTGGTGGCGTTCCTGGCTTTTGTCGGAAGCATGATCGCGGTGTTGATGATGCGTGCGCCGCTGCTTTGAACGGGTCTTGGTCGTGCCGTTTTCGACTCGACAATTTCAGACCGGCTCATCATTCTGCGAGCTTGCCGCAAACGGAGTTAATCCTATGAACGTTACTTACAGAATTGTGCTGAGTTTTACAGCGGGTCTGGGTCTGCTTTTCGCCGGCCAGACTTTAGCGGCCGAGTCTTCAAAAAAAGAAGCGCGCGTCACCCAGATCATCCGGGATGTGAAACTACTCCCCACGGAGTCCGCCCCGCGACCGGCGAGCGTTAACGACAAAGTGGCCGAAGACACCGGCGTCCGCACCGGCGGTGATTCGCGCTCGGAACTCACTTTTCCCGACCTGACCATCACTCGGCTCGGCGCCAATACGATCTTCAGTTTCAGCAAAGCGGGGCGAACGGCGAAGGTGGATAGCGGCTCGATTCTTCTGCGCGTCCCCAAGGATTCCGGCGGCGGCACTATCAAGAACAACGCGGTGACAGTGGCGGTTACCGGAACCACCGTCATCTTTGAGGCGAACCGCGGCAGAAAATTGATCACGCTCGAAGGCAGCGCGCGGGTTTCGCTCACAACAAAGCCTCGGGAATTCCGAAACGTTCTCGCCGGCCAAATGATCGACGTCCCGCCCGGCGCAACTACGCTTCCGATGCCGGTGAACATTGATCTCAACGATGTGATGCAGAACCATCCACTCATCACCGATTTCAAGCCGTTGCCGAGCCGGCCTCTTATCATGGCGGCCGCGCAACAACAACCTCCTCCGCCTTCAAACCAACCGCCCATCATAAACATAGTACCACCTATGATCGATATCCTGGGTGGGTTAACGGGCGGAACGCGGCATCATGATCCGCGGCGGCCACCCAAACAACCTCCTACCAACTCCGATCACAACACCGACAGTGGCCCCGTTACTAATCAGTCGCCCACCAAGCCACCCGGGACTACCAGGTCACCCGGCGCCACGAAGTCGCCCGCTCCCACTCAGCCGCCCGTCATTACCAGGAGACCACCGACCACCACTCAGACCCAAAAGTATCCGAAGCCCAAGGCATCGCCCACTCCAAACGTCATTCGCTAGACCTTTGCTTCGGCCCGGCTCCTAACAAGACGAGAGCGCGCCGTGTTTAGTTATCGTGTCTGGACCTCGGTCTTTGAAAGGGAAGGACTCGAATCTGGAACCGGACGCTTTGGCGGAACAGGCCGCTTGCTCAACACGTAGAGCGCTTGCGGCTTGTTCTCATGCCACTGGTAGTGGGGATCGTCGATAACAGCCCCCCAGACGAGGCGCCCGCCGTAACGCCAGTTATCGAGCAGGATGCCACGCGACAACGGCTGTCCCTTCGCCGTCACGACGATGACGTTATGCTCGCTCAGGCTTCTCTCGAACGATTCTGCCCAATGGAATTCCACCGTCTCCCACTTTTGTTCGGCCAAACGAAGCAGAAGCTTTTCCGCCCACTGAAAACAAAGGCCGCCTTTCTTCGCGCCCGTGTTAACCAGAAAATTGTGGAAGCCGGGCGGCCAGGTCACTCCCCATTCGCGCTTGAAGTCCCGCCCCGTGGTGTAAGCGATCTGAGCGACCCGCCTAGCTTCCTCCGGATCGACGTTCGGGGAGAGCTTCATGATGGCGCCGCGCAAGACAGGATCGTTTGCCGAGGCAGCGAATTCCGGCTCCTTTTTTCGCGCCTCAGCAGAAGCTAAAGTGATTAGAAGGCAGAGGGCGGCCGCGACGCGGATCTCACTAGCAAATGAGATTGGCCGTCGAAATGACATACGCGCCATAAGTTAATGCGCTGGGCCGGACGTCAAGAGGCCACCCATATTACTTTTGGCAGTCTCGAGTGCGGAAATGAATTCCCAGGATGGTCGGATTCATCTAGAACTCATGTCTTATATGCAATGCTATCCAGAGCGAATTCGAGGGATCCGGTGGCGTTACGCAGCGGTCATCACCGGAATTCTTCTAGTGGCGACGATGACCGGTTGCGGTCGTTCGCGCCAGGACATCGTTGGGAAATGGCGTGCGGGCAGCGACAGCAGCGCGATGGTTTGGGAATTCTCGAATGACGGTTCTGTGCAGATGGGAAGCATCCGAGGCCGGTATAGCTTCGGCGACCGCGAACGCGTGAAGATCGAGACATCGTCCGCCACCTCCATTTACCAGATAGAGTTAGCCGGCGATCATATGACTCTGAAAGACCCAAGCGGTTCCAAGCTCGAGTTCACAAGACTAAGATAATCTTGATGGCTCGCCTCCACGCTGCCTTTTCCTAGCCCGCCAATAGATAAAGAGACCTATCAGGACCAGGAAGAGCGAGCCGCCGGCCACCTTCGTTTCGTGAATCCATAGGTCGGACGTGCCCGGCGGTGGAATCATGGCTACGAGCATGGCGAAGAGGGTGATGGCCAGACCGCAGATGCCGGCGATCAAAGCGCCGGTTGCGCCGCCGGAAACAATCAACCTATCCTCGCTTTCGCTTCGCTCTTTGCGGCAATGGACGATGAAGCAAAGGAAAAGATAGAGGTAAGGAATGAAATAGATAAGAAGCGACATATCCAGCAGGATGAGAAAAGCCCGCTCAACCGTAGTTCCCTTGCCCAACACAGAAAGTAAGAGAAAGAGAACTGCAATGGGAACCTGAACGAGGATTGCCACATAAGGCGTGTGCCAACGGGGATGGATGCGCGCGAAGGCCGGAGGAAAGTAGCGATCGAGCCCTACGACGAAGGCCACGCGGGCCGATCCCGTCAGCCAGGCGCCCAGTCCCCCTATCCTGGCTAGAGTCATAAGCAGCGCGGCCGCCGGCACGATCCATTTCCAGCCGCTACCCAGACTTGCAATGCTATTCGAGATGGCTTGGAGCGGACCGGCGACAATGTTGATCTCGTCTCTCGGAACGAGCCAAAGCATGGAGATTGTCCCGCAGATATAGATGAGCGCGACTATTGGCGCCGCGATGTAGATGGAACGCCGCAGATTCCGGCGCGGATTCTGGATCTCGTGCCCCATTGTCGACGACAATTCGAGACCGGCAAAGGCAAAGGCGATCGTAGCCCAGAGATTTAGCATCGGCAGATTCGTCAGGTCCGGCTTTAGCTGGCTAAACGTGAAGGGATTCGCCGTGGATCTGGTTAGAGCCGCATGAAAGCCCAGCACAATGAGAAGGATGCCGGGAAGAAAGACACTGATCCCTCCCGCGTTTTGCAACCACTTACCCGTGTCTACGCCAACGATGTTCACCACAACGGCCAACGCTAACGCTACCAAAGTGAAGGGAAGCACATAGGTCCAGTTATCTGCCAGTCCGCTTTGGCCTTGACCGATAACATAACTGGCGGTGACAGCCGCGGCGAGAAGCAGCGTCGGATAGAAGAGGACGTTATTGATCCAATAACACCAGCCGCAGAGAAAGCCGTGCCCTTCTCCAAACTCGTTCCTGGTCCAGGCATAGATGCCTCCCTCCGCGGGAAAGCTGGATGACAGCTGGATGACAGCGAGTCCTTGTGGAATGAAAAAGAGCAGGGCGGCCAGGACCCACAAGGTCAACGAACTCGGCCCAGCCTTGGCGGCGGTCGCCACCCATGGAATACCGACAACTGCAACGAGATTGAAGAGGACCAGGTCGCGCAAAGTCAGCGCGCGCGCCAGCTCGGGTGCATTCGCTGGAGAGGCGCTCATTGCCCGCACGTTAACTTCCACTCACTCGAAACGGCAATGCCGAAAAACTTCAGGAGGCGAGCGACGGCTCTCGCTGCACCCGGAATAATTTTGGCTTGCCGTCAGAAAGAGCGCCTGTCACGCTTTGCGACTCAACTCCACGCCGAACAAACCCTCGTATTGCGCACAGGAGCGTATATGAACTTCACCCCACCCGATGCCTCCCAAGAACTGGTAAGCGGAGTTCCTTTCGATCAAGCTGAAGCCAGCGACCTGGAAGGCGAAGCGAAAGAACGCTACGACGCCTTCGACACGCCCTCGAACAAGGATCCGAACAACTGCAAAGCACTTTTTCATTTCGAGAACGGCGCCGTCTTTTGGAGCTCGAAGATGGGCATCGACTCCGATGGGCCCGCTGCACCGGATGATCCAAGACGCCGCACCGGCAAACAGATGGATCCGGACAGCGGCCAGGATGGAACGTCCTTTCATTTGCCGCAGGGCCAGGGTGACCTGCCCAGTGAGATAGTTCCTTATGTAGTGTTGCCGATGAACGCGGCTGGCGACGGGCCATTCCATCCGAATCTCGAGATTGGTGACGTGGCGGTCGTGATTTACAAAGGACAAAAGACGGCGGCAATCTGCGGCGACATCGGACCATTCAGGAAAATCGGAGAAGGTTCCATCTGCCTTCACGAACAACTCGGCCCCGCCGCGCCGGACCCTTGCAAGAATCGTCGCGCGCCGCTGACTGGGTTTTGTCTTCGCATCTTCGACTCGAGCATCGAGGAAAACGTGCTGTTCTTTGTCTTTCCTAACTCGGCCTTTGGCGATGACCTCCAGCTCAGCGACCTGACTGGAACAGATGGCAACCGGCTACGCGAAAAAGCTTTTGGGTTGTTCGATCAGTTACGCGGGGTCTGATTGTCTTCCCAAGCGTCGTCGTTTGAGTGCCTTTACCTCTCGTTTCTGGACCGCGGATTGACTTAGCAACCGATCTCACAACCTTGCGGAATGGTGCGGTCGAAGACCAGCGCGGGTCTCCTGATGTTTCGCAGGAAGAGGAATGAAGTCGAAGTCTTGCTGGTTCATCCCGGCGGTCCCTTCTTTCAAAACAAAGATGACGGCGCCTGGACTATTCCGAAGGGCGAGGCCGCTGAAGGAGAAGATCTGCTGGAGCGCGCGAAGATTGAGTTTGAAGAGGAGCTGGGAATTCCCGCGGCAGCGATGCGACCTTGGATCGAATTGGGATCGGTGAAACAGAAAGGCGGCAAGACGGTTCACGCCTGGGCTTTCGAGGGTAATCTGCCGGAGTCTTTTGCCCTTGCCGCTAATACTTTCGACTTAGAGTGGCCGCCACGATCTGGAAAAATGCAGCGCTTCGCGGAGATTGATCGCGCGGAATTCTTTCCGGTGGAAAAGGCCAGAGTGAAAATCAATCTGGCGCAGATCGCCTTTCTCGATCGACTGGTTGTGACTCTGGATTCGGCCAAGAGCTCCTGATGCAAAAACCGTTTTTCCTTTTCGCGCCCGGCGCCGGCGCTCCTTCCTCACATCCCTGGATGCAAAGGTGGAAGGAGCGCCTGGAAACAATTGGCGACGTAGAGACCTTCGATTATCCCTACATGCAGCAAGGCAGTCGGCGACCGGACCCCTTGCCTTTGCTAGTCGCCGCGCACCGGAAGGCACTGGCCGATGCGCGACCAGATAGCGGCCCGCCGACATTCCTGATTGGCAAAAGCATGGGTGGCCGGATCGGATGTCATGTCAGCCTCGAAGAACCAGTAACTGGCGTTATCTGCTTAAGTTATCCGCTTTGTGCTGGCGGCGATACGTCAAGGCTGCGGGATAAAGTTCTCCTTGGTATGCGCACCCCCGTTTTGTTTGTTCAAGGTACACGCGATCCGCTTTGCCCTTTGGAATTATTGCAACTCATCAGGGCTACGATGAAGTGCGCCAACTCACTCCATATCGTGGAAGGCGGAGACCATTCCCTGCTCGCAATGAAACGCCAACTCCGTGAAGCAGGCGAGACGCAGGAACATGTCGACCAGCGAATATTAGACGCGATCGCCGGATTTGTGGGGCAAATCCTATGATAAGGCAACGGCGTCAACAGGAACGCGCGTGGTTGTCATCCTGAGCCGCGCACACGGCGAAGGATCTCACACTCGAAAGACCGATCCGCTTTCGCTCGGTTAGCGCCGCTCGCACCGACGACCTGACACCGGCGCAAGCTAGCCGGCAATTGCAGTTGTGAGGTCCCTCGCCGTCTGCGCGGCTCGGGATGACAAGCTCTTCGCTAGCGACTCCTATTACGGATGCTTTTCCGCTGCGTAAGCATCCTGATTTGTGGTTATGCCAGCGGTGGTATTTGTCCCGGCGCAGGCAGTCAGTCCCAGAAGAGATGCAATCACCAACAACCCCAGCGCAATTAGCCGCGTACTCAACTAAGTGGAAGCCAGTTGCCGGCTTGCGGCGCAGGTTTCGCGTCGGTGAGTGAGAGGTAAGTATACTCCTGTAAGAGCCGCTCGTAGTCGGACAGCAGCCTCATCGCGTCGTTCGGTTTCAAGCGGTCGCTCTTGATCGCGCCATCGACCTGCGTCTTTAGCAGACGCATCAATTCCACCTTGTCCCACTGCGTCATGGCCAGCACTTCGCCGATGGTGCTGCCCTTGATTACCTCTTCGATATACCAGCCGGACTCTTCATCAGGATCGAGAAAGACGTGCGCTTCAGTCACCCGGCCAAACAGATTGTGCAGATCACCCATAATGTCCTGGTAGGCGCCGACCATGAACACACCGAGATAATAAATTTCTCCCGGGATGATCCGATGCAGCGGCAGGGTGTCTTTCACGTCCTGCAGGTCGATGAACTTCGAGACCTTGCCGTCGGAATCGCAGGTAATATCCACGATCATGCCGTTACGGTCCGGAGGAGTCGTCAGGCGATGGATCGGCATGATCGGGAACAGTTGTCCGAGCGCCCAATGGTCGAGCAGTGATTGGAAGACGGAGAAGTTGCAGATGTATTGATCGCCCAATGACGTCTCGAGCTCTTTCACTTCCTCCGGCACGAAGCGAAGGCCGCGATGCATGTTCACGATCTGCTGCGCGAGCTGCCAATAGACGCAATCAAGCTTGGCCTTGGATTCCAAATCGAGCAGACCAAGATTAAAGGTCTGCTGCGCTTCTTCCTTGATCTGCTGGATGTCGTGCAGGCTTTCCAGCCGGTTACCTCGCTTCAACCGCTGCTTTACATCCAGAATGTCGCGAACCAGTTTGTGATCCTTCTCGCTGACTTCGACTTTAAGTTTCGGCGCCGTTTTCTCGATGGAACTAAAAGATTCCACGACCAGGACCGAATGATGCGCCACGATCGCGCGCCCGCCTTCACTCACGATCGCCGGATGCGCGACCTTTTCCGAATCGCAGACGTCCATGATATTCCAAACCACGTCGTTCGCGTATTCCTGGAGGGAGTAATTGGCCGAGCTATCGAAATCGCTCCGCGATCCATCGTAATCGACCCCGAGACCTCCGCCTACGTCGAGATAACCGAGCTCGTGCCCGAGCTGGCAAAGCTTTGCGTAATAGCGGGCCGCTTCGCGCACCGCCCGCTTGATTGTAGAAATGTCCGGGACCTGCGAGCCGACGTGAAAATGAACGAGCTTGAAGCAATGCCCCAGCCCGGCTGCCTTTAACATCTCGCTCGCGGCGACGAGGCTGGTGGTATCGAGACCGAACTTCGCGTTCTCGCCACCGCTCGGCGACCATTTGCCGGAGCCTTTGCTGTAAAGGCGCACGCGAATGCCGATGTGCGGTTCGACTCCGACTTCCTTCGACGCGCGAATCGCCTGCTCGAGCTCCTCGAGTTTCTCGACCACGATGATGACCGACTTGCCGAGTTTGCGACCGAGCAGCGCGATGCGAATGAAGGAGCGGTCCTTGTAGCCGTTGCAAATGATGAGGCTCTCGGGGTCCTTATGCATCGCGAGCGCCGCGACGAGCTCAGGTTTGCTTCCGGCTTCCAGCCCGAAATGGAATTGCTCGCCGGCCTCGACGATTTCCTCGATCACTTCCCGCAACTGGTTCACCTTGATCGGGAAGACACCGCGATAATGGTTCTTGTAGCCGAATTCCGTGATCGCATTTTGAAAGGCGTGGTTCACCGATTCAACGCGATGACGCAGCAAATCCTGGAAGCGAATGACGAGCGGAAAACCGAGCCCGCGATTGCGCGCTTCGTTTACAACTTCAAGGATGTCGATCGAGCCGCCGTCCTGCTGGAGCGGACGGACCTCGGCGTTGCCGGCGGCGTTAACGGTGAAGTAGCCGGTGCCCCAGCCATCAACATTGTAAGTGGAAATTGCGGCGTCGACATCCCACTCGTTCTTCATTTTCCTTGAGAGCGGCGGCAGCCGCAGAGCGCATAATCAATCACCGCCGCGCACATGCAAGCACGCATCGCGAAAATCTATTCTCTTCTCTCGTGCTCGTGATCGGAACCAAACAGATCGAGCACGAGCGGGAGCACGAGCACGATTACGAAGCAGCGGTCTGCTTGTCTTTCGTAACCGGCCTGATACGGTTTGCGCGGATGAACAAAACGGTGATCGAGGTGCAGGTGCGCGCGGTTTTACCGACGAGCGGCGGGTGCGCCGTGTTCCTCGGAAACAACGACAAGGTGTTCATCATTTACGTCGACCAAACCGTCGGCAGCGCCATTACGATGTTCATGCGCGACGTTTCGAAGGAGCGCCCGCTCACCCACGATCTGATGGGGCACTTGATGACGGCGCTCGGCGCGAAGGTGGAGCGAGTCATCATCAACGATCTGAAAAACGCGACTTACTACGCGCGCATGATCATTCGCGCGGAGAACGAGCTGCAGCAGAAGAAAATCATCGAGCTCGACGGACGGCCGAGCGATTGCATCGCGATGGCGACGCAGCAAAAGGCGCCGATGTATGTGAGCCAGGAAGTTTGGGACGAAGTGGACGACATGAGTGATGTCCTGCGCAAGATGGAAGAGGACGGAATCAAGCCGGATGTCGAGCCGGAGTCCGAATCCGAATCGGAGACAGCCGAGGAAGAGTAGCGCTGTTTGTCATCCCGAGCCGCGCAGTCGGCGAGGGATCTCACAGGCGCGGGGCTGAATCCTTGCGGGAAAGCAACGCCGTTCGTGGAGGCGACCTGGAGAAAGCGCAAGCTAATCGGCATTGCAGTTGTGAGGTCCCTCGCCGTCTGCGCGGCTCGGGATGACAACCATGTCGCACCGCTAGCCTAACAACTCGCCGTAATTCGCCTGCGCCATTTCGGTGCAGCGCGCCAGAATATCCGACGCCGTATCCAGTTCCATGAGCTCGCCGACGAGCTTCTGACATTCGCCCTGCGAAAGACTTTGCACCGCGCGCTTTACCCGCGGAACCAACGACGCGCCCACACTCAACTCGTCCATTCCCAAGCCGAGCAGCAACGGCACCATCGTAAGGTCGCCCGCCATTTCGCCGCAAACGCCTACCCAGATGTTGTTCGCGCGCGCGGCATCCGCAACCATCTTCAGGAGCCGCAACACCGCCGGATGCGTCGGCTCATACAAATGCGCGACCCGCTCATTTACCCGATCTACCGCGATCGCGTATTGGATGAGATCGTTCGTGCCGATGCTAAAGAAATCGATCTCGCGCCCGAGCCTCTCGGCGCACATGGCGGCGCTCGGGATCTCGATCATGGCGCCCACTTCGGTCCCCTCATCGAAGGCATGCCCTTCCCGCGCGAGCTCCGTTTTGCATTCCTCGAGAACGCTGAGCGCGCGGCGTAATTCCTCCAGCCCGGAAATCATCGGGAACATGATCTTCACGTTGCCCACGGCGCTCGCCCGCATGATTCCGCGCAACTGCTGTTTGAAAATGTCCAGATGCTCGAGGCAAAACCGGATGGCGCGGTGGCCCATGAAAGGATTCATCTCGTCGCCCGCGTCCAGCGCGCCGGCCACTTTGTCCCCGCCGAGATCGAAGGTGCGAATGATCAACGGATGCGGCTGCACCTGCTCGGCGACCTTGCGATAAGTCTCGTACTGTTCCTCCTCGCTCGGCAGGGTCGTGCGATTCAGATAAAGAAATTCGGTGCGGTAAAGGCCGATCCCTTCCGCGCCGTTTTTTGGCGCCGCTTCCACTTCATCCGGCAGCTCGATGTTCGCCGAAAGAACAATGTGCCGGCCGTCGCGCGTGATCGATTTCGTCTCGCGCAGTCCGGTCAACTGCTCGTCGACCAGGACTTTCTTGTGCTCCAACTCCCCATAATGCCAGAGCGTGTCCGGCGTTGGATCGAGAATCAGGAGGCCGTTGTAACCATCGAGCAGGACCTGTTGACCGGTCTCCAGCTTTTCCGTCACATCGTGCAATCCGACCACCGCCGGAATGCCGAGCGACCGCGACATGATCGCGGTATGCGACGTTCGGCTGCCTAGATCCGTAGCCAGGCCGAGAACGACTTCGCGGTTCATCGTGGCCGTGTCCGACGGCGTGATGTTGTGCGCAAGAAGGATGTGTTGCTCGGTCAGCGCCAGGAAATCCTTCGGCGCTTTGCCCTGGAGATTCCGCACCACGCGGCGGGTCACGTCCTGGATATCGAGCGCGCGTTCGCGCAGATAGGGATCGTCGATCTTGCTCAGGGTATCGGCATAATGTTTCGCCACTTCCTGGAAGACGAACTCCACATTGCAGAGATCGGTCTGCAGCTTCCGCAGGACCTCGTCGATCAATGTCCGGTCCTCTACGACGAGCAGGTGCGCGTCGAAAATCCCGGCGTCTTTCGCGCCAATCGATTCGGCGATGCGCTCCTGCATCTCGAGAATTTGCGAGCGTGTTTGGATCAGCGCCGTCTCGAATCGGCCGATCTCATCCGGGATTTGCGACGGCTCGATGCGATGGCGCGTGACTTCGTCCCCATCATCGCGGACGACATGGATTTTTCCCCGGGCGATGCCGGGGGAAACCCCGACGCCCTGGAAGCGTCTCTCCTGTGTTGCGTCAGCGCCGCTCATCAGGAGAGAGTAGCGCGGCTGTCAATCCTCGTTGAATTTCTTCTGGATCAATTCTTCCAGTTCTTCCATCACCTTGTCGGCATCGGGACCTTCGCAGCGGATGAGCAGCTTCGAACCCTGGCCCGCCGCCAGCATCATCAAACCCATGATGCTCTTGCCGTTGATCTGCTCGCCTTCCTTCTCCACCCAAACCTCGGAGCGATAGCGGCTCGAAATCCGGACGAACATCGCCGCCGGACGCGCGTGCAAACCGAGGCGGTTGATGATCGTGATTTCCTTCTCGATCTTCTGTCCCCGCCCGGTTGCCGCCGATCTCCGATTCAAAAGCCCCATTATGTCTCCTTCCTCTCCATTAAATTGAGCAGCTTGTCGTTGAATTCCACCGCGCTGTTGCGTCCCAGACCTTTCAGCTTTTGGTCCATCGCCGCAACCTCGATTAGTCGCGCGATGTCGCGTCCCGGCCGCACCGGAATGGTGATGTGCGGCACCTGCAATTTCAGGATTTCGTAAAATTCCTGATCCAGCCCGATGCGATCGACCTCCTGGATTTCCTGCCAATCCTGCAAGGTCACGACCAGATCGAGCCGCTTCTCGATTCGAATGCTGCCGATCCCGAAGATGGAGGCGACGTTGATGATGCCAATCCCGCGCACTTCCATGTGGTAACGCGTCAGGTCGGGCGCGGTCGCCATCAGCTCCCGGCCTTCCAGCGATTTCACCCGCGTCACGTCGTCGGCCACGAGGCTGTAACCGCGTTCGATCAAACCGAGCACGCATTCGCTTTTCCCGATGCCGCTCTGGCCGCGGATAAGGACCCCGACGCCCAGAATATCGACCATGCTTCCGAACTCCGTTACCGTCGGGGAGAAATCGACCTCCATGGCAATCGTCGCCGCGTTGATGAACCGCATCGTCACCAGCGGCGTTCGAAAAACCGCCACCTGCTCCTGGTCCGCCACCGCCAAAAGCTCCGGATCGAGGTGCGCGCCGCGCGAAGTCACCAGGCAGGGAATTTTCTGCGCGCACAGCCCCCGGAAACGATTTACCCGCGTCTTCGGCCCGAGGCTTTTCAGGTACGATTGTTCCGCCGCGCCGAGGACCTGGACGCGTTTTTCCGCGAAGTAATTGTAGAACCCCGAGAGCGCGAGGCCCGGGCGGTTAATGGTCGGCTCGCGGATCTTGCGGTGAAAACCGACCCGCTTGCCTTCGAGCTTCAGGTGAAGCTTCGCCGCATGCGCGCGATAAAAACTTTCGACCGTGACGACCGGGACATTCTTGCGCTGATCGCTACCGGAAGTGATCGCCTGGCTTGTGACTTTGTCGGACATC
The DNA here is from genome assembly GCA_041167325.1 of Verrucomicrobiota bacterium. Lineage (GTDB taxonomy): Bacteria > Verrucomicrobiota > Verrucomicrobiia > Chthoniobacterales > UBA10450 > AV80. The sequence continues at coordinate 14,492 of JBEEHH010000028.1, forward strand.
GCCCTTCTCCTTTATCGCGATAAGGAATGAATTTCCACCGTGGATCGCGCCGCCATCCCGGGCGAAGTCAAGGGCTCGGGGAGTTACGTTGAGCTGACACCCTCGTTCCCAAGCTCCAGCTTGGGAACGAGGGCGGCGTAGGACCGGAGGGTGGGAACGAGTGCGCTGCAGCGACGCTTGTCTAATTGATTTTGATCAGCTCGATATCGAACACCAGATCGCCGTAGATTGGTCCGTTGCCGGCATAGGCGAGGCTTTCGGGAATCCAGAAACGCACCTTTTCGCCTTCGACCATTAGTTGAACTCCTTCCGTCCAACCGGGGATTACGCGGTTGAGCGGGAATGTCGCCGGTCCGTGGCGCGTATGAGAGCTATCGAATAATTTCCCGTCCGTCGTCCAACCGGAATAATGCACCGTGACCGAGCTGGTGGCAGTCGGATGACGTCCGCCGGGTCCCGGCTTGAGGATCTTATAACTTAGACCGCTGAGCGTGCGCTTTGCATCTGCTGGCGGCCGCTTCAAATCTTCTGGCGCTTTCGTCGGATCGAATGGCATCTCTTTCGGCGGCGGCGGTGTGAAAGAAATCAGCTCGACATCAAAAACCAGCATGCCGGCAGGCCGGCCCGCTTTTCCTTTATAAGCCAGCTCTTCCGGAATCCAAAAGCGTCGTTTCTCTCCGGCCACCATCAATTGCACGCCCTCCGTCCAACCGGCGATGACGCGATCGAGAGGAAACGTGACGGGCTTGCCGCCCGCGATCGAGCTGTCGAACATTTTGCCGTCCGTCGTCCAGCCCGTGTAATGCACGGTGACCAAATCGGTCTTCGTCGGATGCGTCGTACCTTTACCCGGCGCGAGCACTTTCGACGCGAGACCGGACGCACCCTTCTCCGCATCAGCCGGCGGAGCAGCGATGTCGTCGGGCGCGGCGATCGGCGTCGGTTCGGCGGAAACACCGCCCAGCATCAACGCGAAAATCAAGACGATCACTCTGAGCATCACGCTTAATTCGCCGTCGGCTCGATCAAACCGAAATCGCCGCTCTTCCGGCGGTAGAGAACATTGACTCGGGCGCTGCGCGCATTCAGGAAGACCAGAAATTGCCGGTGCGACATTTCCAGTTGCAACACCGCTTCATCCACGAACATCGGTTTCACCGGAACGCGCTCGGTGCTCACGACCGCGTGCACGTGATGTTCGTCCTCCTCGGTCGGCTCGGCATGGAGCACCTGCTCCTCGAGATGCTGCACGATATCTTTTCGCGGCCGATGTTTGCGCATGAGCCGCGTCTTATACTTCCGCATCTGCCGCGCGACCTTGTCCGCGACCGCGTCGATCGCGGCATACATGTCGTTGGTTTCTTCGCAGGCTTCGATGGTGATGTGATTCGAACAGACAAGCACGACTTCCGCGGAATGCCGGTATTTCTCCACCTCGAGGATGACGTGCGCTTCGATGATCTTCGGATAATCGAGATGCAGGCCTTCGATTTTGCGCGTGACGTAGTCGTTGATCGCGTCGGTGATCTGGAGATGGCGTCCGGTGACTTTGACGTGCGGGTGAGCGTTGTTCGATATCACTGCTGTTCCTTTCGCTGCTTACATTTGAAAACGCTCGCCGAGATAGAGCTGGCGGCTGATCGGATCGTTGATCAAAAAATCTTTCGTGCCTTCGCTTTCGACGCGGCCTTCGAAAATGAGATAGGCGCGATCCACGATCGAGAGCGTTTCGCGGACGTTGTGGTCGGTGATGAGAATGGCGAGGCCGGATTTGCGAAGATTGACAACGATTTGCTGGACATCGTAGACCGCGATCGGATCCACGCCGCTGAAAGGCTCGTCGAGCATGAGCAGACTCGGCTCGGTGACGAGCGAGCGCGCGATCGTGAGCCGGCGTTTTTCGCCGCCACTCAAAGTGATCGCAGTGTTCTTGGCAATCCGCTCGATCCCGAACTGGTGGAGCAATTGATCGCAACGCTGCCGGCGTTCGTATTTGTTCAGCGGCAGCGTTTCGAGGATCGCCATGATGTTTTGTTCCACCGTCATCTTGCGGAAGATCGATTCCTCCTGGGGCAGATAACCCATGCCGAGCCGCGCGCGCTTATACATTGGATACTTTGTCACATCCCGGCCGGAGAAAATCACCCGGCCGCTATTCGGCCTAACGAGTCCAACGATCATATAAAAGCTGGTCGTTTTGCCCGCGCCGTTCGGGCCAAGGAGGCCGACGATCTCGCCCGCGCGCACTTTGATGTCGATGCCGTTCACCACCGCGCGCCCGCCATAGATTTTCACGAGCTGCTCGGTGCTAAGAACGAATTCCTGCCCGCCCGGTTTCGTGGCGGGAGTGGCGGCCGGAGAATTGGGCGCGGTTTGACTGATCACGGTGTGGGGGACGCTTCGGGTTTCGGTGCCTGGCGGATCTCGGTCCGGCTTGGGCCGGTCGTTTGCAATTGGCCGGCTTCATTCAGAATCATCACGGTGTCGGGACTGGTCGCGATATGAGTGTTTAGACCTTGCTGGACCCGCGGGTTTCCGGTCAGCTCGAAATTCCCATTCTTCGCCGTATAAACGGCCTTGTCCGAGCGTCCCACCATTCGGCTCGGTTCTCCGCCTTCAGTTGCGGGCCTGTCTCGCACCACCCCTACATTGCCCTCGACGACCGCCCTGTCCAAGCCATCGCTTTGTTTGCTGGCGATGTAGATCGTCAACTTGTCCCCCTGAATCTGGAATCGCGGATCGATCACGATGATGTGTCCCGTGAAAACACCGAATGATTTCGTCGAATCGAAAACCGCTTCATCCGCATAAATTTCAGTGATGATCTGTTCCCCTGGAGCCAGGGCCTTCTTCTCCTTCTTTTTTTCCGCAGGACTCTTTTCCGGCGAAACTATCGCGTCGGTCGGCTTCTCGGCCGGAGTTTTCTCAACCGTTTTCGCGGGAGGCCGCGAAGAGAGTGTCGCCGGCGCGGAACCCTGTCCGTGAACGATTCCGGCCATCACTGCGAAGCAGAGCACTATGCAAACACCGCAAAATTTTCTCATTAGCGCTCATTCCCGGGAGTGCGGGCCTTGCCATGCACCACCATCTTCACATTTCCCGCCAGCGTGCCCTTCCGCGTGAGCATTTCGAACTTCATCGTGTCGCCGGCGATTTCGAAGTCGGAACGTTTCAACGTCGTGCGTTCGACTGAGTTGAGCACCTGCGTCTTAAGGTTGAACACGGAAGTTTTCATCACGATTTCCAGATCGGGCGTTTGAGTTTCCGGCAGGAACGTCGTGAATTTTACTCCCTGAAACTCGATGTGCTCGTCATCGAGCCGCTTGGTGACGCCGGCCACGAGTTTTCCCCGCATGCGTCCAAGAAGATCGAAGTCCGGGAGGACAAGTCCCTTGGCGTCATGGCCCGCCGCGATGGGCACGTTCGTCACTCCTTCTCCTGGTTTTGGCCGTTCTTTCCCCTTGGTTTTCGGGGTCGCCGAGGCCGCCGGCGTTGCCGCCTTTTCGGCCGCGATCGCGGCGCAAGTCAGCAGAGCTAGGGCTAAAAAAGCGGAGGACGCGCGCGCGAAACCGGCGCGACCGCTACGAAACGGCAGCATGAATAGCTTTTAACATGCGGAGATGCTTCGGCAACTGCTTTAGCGGAATCTGGTTCGGCCCATCCGACAGCGCGCGCGCCGGATTCTCGTGCACTTCCATGAAAATGCCGTCGCAGCCGGCCGCCATCGCCGCCCGGGCGAGGACGGGCGCGAGCGCGGCATCGCCAGAAGTGGAATCGCCGGCGCCGCCGGGCCGTTGCACGGAATGGGTGGCGTCGAAAATGACGCGGTAACCGGCTTCGCGCATCCAATGGAGCGACCGGAAATCGGCGACAAGATTATTGTAGCCGAAAGTGGTGCCGCGCTCGGTGAAGACGAACTTGTCGTTGCCGAACGCGGAAAGTTTTTCGGCGATATTCTTCACGTCCCAAGGCGCGAGGAACTGGCCTTTCTTGACATTCAGCACGCGACCCGTTTCCGCAGCGGCCTGGAGCAAATCGGTTTGCCGGCAGAGGAACGCGGGGATCTGGAGAAGATCGATGACATGACCGGCTATTTCGGCTTCCGCCGGCGAATGGACATCGGTCGTGACCGGGATTTTCAATTCCGCGCCGATCGCCGCCAGAATCTCGCAGCCTTCCTGGACGCCGATGCCGCGGTAGGAACGGACCGAGGTTCGGTTCGCCTTGTCGTACGACGCCTTAAAAATAAAGGGCGCCGATTCGGCCTTGCAGATTTCCGCGATCCGCCGCGCCATCCGCCAGACGAATTTCTCCGACTCGATCACGCACGGACCGAGAATGAAGACCGGACGACCACCACCGATGGTGACGGAGCGAATCTTGAGCGGTTTCGGTTTCATTTTGGGCTGCGATTAACAGTTGTCATCCCGAGCCGCGCAGACGGCGAGGGACCTCACAATAGCTCGAAGATCACACGAACTAAAAGGCGGTATCTTCGAAAGCGTGCGCTTTGTGGACCGCGAAAGCATTTCTTGCGTGAATTTCCGCGCAAATGGGAGGTCCCTCGCCGTCTGCGCGGCTCGGGATGACAAGCAAGTGATCACGCGTGCTTTCTATTGCGGGCGGAGAGATCGTAAATCGCAAACGGCAGATAGAGAACGAAGAAGAAAATGAGCGCGAGCAGATGCATCTCCAAAATGTAAACCGGGCGGTTGTCCGACAGAAAATCCAGGAGTGAAGCCGCCTCCGGTTTATGCAGGAGATATCCGTAATTCACGCCGGTAATGAGATCGGCTACGATCGTGACGACAAAATAAACCTCGGACCACGCAAACGTCCGCCAGATGGAGCTGAAATGCGGACGAAATTTTCTCATGATCATGACAAACGCGATCCCGACCACGATCCCGGAATGGCCGACGAAGAAACTCAGGAAACGAACATCGGGAAACGCATACTTCAGGTCGGGCGTGATGATGGCCTGGGCCGTTCCGCCGATTCCCCAAAAATAGGCGACCTCCAGCCAGCGTTCGCGGCCGGTCAACAAAGCCACGATGATGGCGATCATGGCCCAATCGCAGAGCTGGAACGGGAGCGCCTTTTCCCAGGATAATCCGACAGTCGTCCCGAGGTAAATTTCGTAGCCGAGATAATTGACCAGGAGCAAAACCGCCAGGAGCCGGCCCACGACGCGCTCGCACCGCGGCCAGCGCGTCTTACGGACAAACGCCGCCAGCACAAACGGCATGGCGATCGTCAACGTGATGACAACGAGATGCGCCAGACCGAAAGGCCGAAAGGCGCGCGCGGCATCCATCGCAGCGATAGAATCAACCGGCCCGCGGCTCGACAAGCACTATCGAATCACCCAGAGATTGCACGGAATCACGTCGCTCACCCATTCGAGGCGGGTCGGAAGACCTGCCGTGTCCGGATCGTCCGGCACCACCAGCATCGTCGCCTCAATCGCTTGGACGAAATCCAGGACCGCATAGCCGGTATTGCCGCGGATGCAGCGCGCTTCGATCGGGACATCGGTCGCGCCCGCCCAGTCGATGAATTGTTCCAGGGCCGCTTCTTCTTCCTCGAGCGTGCGGGCGCCTTCGCTTCCCGCTTCGGCCGGCTTCTCCCGCGCTTTCGCCCGTGCTTCATCGAAAGTCGTGTAAAGGCGGACCACGAAAAGTTTCTCGCAGTCCTCGAGCGCCGCGAGGCGCAGCGCCTTGTGCAATGCCGCCCGGCCGTGATCCGAGTGTTCCGCCATTAGGACAATGCGGCAGAGCTGCTTCGGTTCCTGTTCGGGCTTGGTGAAGAGCATGACCGAGCAGGTGGCATCGCGCACCAGACGGCGCGCGACGTTGCCAAGGAATTGCCGAAGCGCCGCTTCCTTTTCCAGAGCGCCGGCCACGATCAGGTCGATCCCGTTCTCGCTCGCCACCTCCAGGATCGCCGTCGCCGGATCTTCGCCTTCGTGATAGTGAATGATCGAATCCGCCGGGAGATCCAGCTCGAGGAAAGCAGTGCCGAACTTGCTGGTGGTGGTCTCGTCCCGTTGGCCCACGTAAATCAATTGCAGCTCCCGGCAAAGGCGATCCCGGACGCGCTTGGCTTCCGCCAGCACCTGGAGAAAGCGCGGCGAAAAAGTGCTCGCGACGGCGACGGTCCGGTAGGGTGGATCGATCATGGGTTCGCGCCTGCTATTGTGGGAGCTTTGGCCGCGCTCGGCAACTCGCATTCGGAGTTGGACGTTCGCCATTCGTCATTCGACATTCGACCTTCCATGATTCGACGCGCGATTTATCCCGGCAGCTTCGATCCCGTGACGAACGGTCACCTCGACGTGATCGATCGCGCCCGGAAATTGTTCGACGAAGTCATCGTCGCGGTCGCGCATAACGACCAGAAGCACCCGCTCTTCACCCTCGAGGAACGGCTCGGCCTCCTTCAGGCCACGATCGGCAGATTCAAGAACGTCGAGATCGCGCCGCTGGATGGTTTGCTGGTCGATTTCGCCGTCACGCGGAAAGCGACCGCCGTGATCCGCGGCCTGCGCGCCATCTCTGATTTTGAGTTCGAATTTCAGATGGCCCTGATGAATCGGAAGCTTGAAGCGAGAGTCGAAACGATTTTCCTGATGCCGAAAGAGGAATACACTTATCTCAGTTCCCGCATCGTAAAAGAAATCGCGCGCCTCGGCGGCGACGTTTCCGGGTTCGTGCCGGCCCGGGTCGCGAAGGCATTGCGAACAAAGCTCCAACAATGACGAAGCACGAATGACGAATGTCGAAACAAGTCCGAATGCTCGAATGACGAAACTCTGGCCAAACTGCAGTTCTTCGTCATTGCGGCTTCGTCATTCATTCGTCATTCGTCATTCGTCATTCATCATTCCCCCATGAAGGTCCATCTCCGGCAAATCCAGGCGGACGGTTTGCATCTCGAGGGCGAGGAGGAATGCGCGATTCCCGAGCTGGCGGCGGAGGGCGTCGTCTGCACGGGCCCGCTCCGTTATTCGCTCGACCTCGGCGTTTCCGAAGGAGCTTTGTGGGTGACCGGGACGCTTGCGCAACCGGTCGAACTGAAATGTGTGCGTTGCCTCGAGCCGTTTGCGTTCGATATCGCGGTGAAAGCTTTTTCGATCCATCACGAATTGACCGGGCCGGAAGTCATCGATCTCGCGCCGTATGTTCGCGAAGATATCCTGCTCAATCTGCCGGCTCATCCCCATTGCGATCGCGAAGGCGGCCGAAAATGTCCCGCCGCAACGGCGCTGCCTCCCGACGCGGCCAGCACCGAAGAGGTCATTATGGCGCAGCCCGATTGGAGCGCGCTGGATAAATTGAAGTTGTGATCAAAAACTCCTGCTCCTGATTCTTGATCTTGCTCCTGATCTTGCAAGAACGATCAAGATTAGGATCAGAATCAAGAGCAGGAGTTGAGGTTGTCTTTTCCCGATTTCCTGCTTTCCTGTTTGCCCTTATGGGAGTTCCCAAACGCAAAACGTCGAAGATGCGCCTGCGCACGCGTAAGGCGTCGCATCGCTGGCAGCCGCCGCAGCTCAACAAGTGCACCCAATGCGGAAGCACTGTCGCGTCTCACACGGCTTGTCCCTCGTGCGGTTATTACAAAGGCCGGCAGGTGTTGAGCGTCGGCGCGTAGAGCATCTGGTGACTAACGGCCTGAGGGCAGGCCGTCTCCAAGCATCACTGGAGCCGGCCTGCCCTCAAGCCGGAGGGGTCTCGCATTTACTTTTTGATTTTGCATTCACACCCCGAAATCCGCAAAATCCCGCTTCGATGAAAATCGCTCTGGATGCCATGGGCGGTGATTTCGGGCCGCCTCATATTGTCGGTGGCGCCGTGCTCGCTTTGCAGGAGTATCCGCACATCGATAAGCTCTTCCTCGTCGGCGACACCCCGCAGATCGAAGCGGAGCTCAAGAAACGCGGCTGCAACGACCGGCGTATCGAGATTTTTCACGCCACCCAGGTAGTCGAGATGAAGGACAGCGCGATCGACGCGGTCCGGCGGAAAAAAGATTCGTCGGTCAGCCGCGCGGTCGATCTCGTCAAAAAAGGGGAAGCGGCCGCGATTGTAAGCGCGGGCCACACCGGCGCGGCCGTCGCCGCCACGACGATCAAATTGCGCACGCTACCGGGAATCGACCGGCCGGGCATTGCCGCCATCATTCCATCGGAGACGAACATCTTCGTTTTGATCGACGCCGGCGCCAACAGCGACGCGAAGCCCGAACATCTGCTTCAATACGCAATCATGGGCTCAGTCTATTCGCGCCATGTCTTGGGCTACAGCAATCCCTGTGTCGGACTGATGTCGATCGGCGGCGAGGACGTCAAAGGTTCGGAGCTGACAAAAGAAGTCTTCAAGATGTTGAAGCAAAGCTCGCTGAATTTCCGCGGCAATGTGGAAGGACACGATCTCTTCGACGACCCGGTCGAGGTGGTGGTGTGTGATGGCTTCGTCGGCAACGTCATCTTAAAAACCTGCGAGTCGGTGGCCGGGGCGGTTTTCAACTGGCTCAAACACGAGCTGACGCAGAACCCGGTCCGCATGACCGGCGCTTTCCTGGCGCGAAACGCGTTCCGCTCGATCAAGAAAAAATTGAACTACGAAGAATACGGTGGGATGCCGTTGCTGGGGGTAAACGGGATTTGCATCATCGCGCACGGGGCAAGCACGCCACTCGCGATCAAGAATGCGTTGCGGGTGGCGGCCGAATCGATTGAACAGCAGGTGAACCCGCATATCGTCGAGGAAATCCGCCGTTATCATGAAACGACAACCCCGCTCGAGCCCGCGCTCCGGTAAGCCGCGCCGCCCCGTTTCCATCGTCGGCACCGGCAGTTACGTGCCGGAAAAAATTCTGAGCAATGCCGACCTCAGCACGATGGTCGATACCAGCGACGAGTGGATCACCACCCGCACCGGCATCAAGGAACGCCGCATCGCTGCCAAGGACGAATTCACGAGCGACATGGCCACCAAAGCGGCGCTCGCCGCCATCGAGCAGGCCGGAATTTCGCCGAAAGAAATCGACCTCATTCTTCTCGCGACCGCGACGCCCGACATGCTGTTTCCTGCCACGGCCTGTCTGGTTCAAAAGAATATCGGCGCAACCAATGCAGCCTGCCTCGACATCTCCGCCGCCTGCGCCGGTTTTCTTTTCGGGGTTGATATCGCGCATCAATTCATCACGTCGCACACCCATGAAACCGTCCTCGTGATCGGGGCGGAAAAACTCAGCTCAATCACGAACTGGACCGATCGCAACACCTGCGTTCTCTTCGGCGACGGGGCGGGCGCGGCGATTCTGAAGCATCGGGGCGGCACGCACGGAGTCATCGCCACCCACGTCGGCAGCGACGGGAACTACGCCGATATTCTTTTCATGCCGGGCGGCGGATGTCGCACGCCGATCACAAGGGAAAACGCGGACCAGAATCTTTCCACCATCCACATGTCGGGCAAGGATGTTTACAAGCAGGCGGTGATCGCCATGATGAGCGCGTCGAAAAAGGTGCTCGACCAGGCCGGCCTCACGATCGACGACATCGCGTGCGTCATCCCGCACCAGGCGAACGTCCGAATCATCGAGGCCATCGCCGATCGATTGAAGATTTCGCGCGATCGTTTCTTCGTGAATCTGGATCGCTACGGAAACACCTCGGCCGCGGCCGTGGCCATCGCGCTCGATGAAGCCAATCGCACCGGGCGAATCAAGGCCGGCGATTACATCCTAATGGTCGTCTTCGGCGGCGGACTGACGTGGGCCAGCACGGTGATCGAATGGTGATTATTGCAGGGCGTCTGTGCCACACGCCGACTGTGGCGTCTCACAGAAACGCCCCACAACCAAAATGCTGATCGACACTCACGCCCATCTCGATTACCCCGATTTCGCTGCGGACTTCGAGGATGTTCTGGGACGCGCAACCCACGCTGGCGTCACGCGCATCATCACGATCGGCACTTCCGTCGCAAGCAGCCGGCGGGCAGTCGAGCTCGCGGAAACCCACCCAAATATTTATGCGGTGATTGGAGTTCACCCAACGACGGCCGACGAAGCGGAAGAAGACGTCATCACGCCGCTGCGCGAGTTAGCGGCTAGCAAGCGCGTCGTCGCGATCGGCGAGACCGGGCTGGATTATCATCGCCTGCCGAGCGTGGAATTAGAAAATCAGAAAACGAAGAGTTTTCCTCATCAGGCAATTACGCACGCAGTGGCGAAGGCATTACAATATACAACCGAAGAGGAGATCGAGGCCGGGATTCATGACGGCGCCTACAAAGCGAATCAGGCCAGCCTCTTTGAGCAGCAACTCGATCTTGCCGCGGAGCTTGGGTTGAATGTCGTGATTCATCAGCGCGATGCGTGGGACGACACACTCGAGATCATGCGCCCGTTTTCAGGCAAACTGCGCGGGGTCTTTCATTGCTTTGGCGGAACCCGCGAGCGGGCGGATGAAGTTCTCGCGCTCGGTCACCTGGTTTCGTTTACCGGAATCGTAACTTTCAAGAACGGCGCGGCGGTGCGCGAGATCGCGGCTGAGTTGTCGTTAGGCGACTTCATGGTTGAAACCGATTGCCCGTATCTGGCGCCGGTCCCCTTTCGCGGGAAGCGTTGCGAACCCGCGCACACCCGCCTGGTGGCGGACTCGATCGCGGCTGCGCGCGGCATCAGGGTCGAAGAACTGGCGCACGCGACTACCCAGACGGCCGAGAACTTTTTTCGCTTCATCAGATGAGATCACATCTGATCCGCATCTTCCTCGCAGGCATCGCGCTAATTGTGAGCTCGTGCGTCGCTCCGGATACGCGGCATCACGTTGTCATCAGCGTACCGCAACAACGCATGGCGCTCCTCGACAATGGCGCACTCATCGCCACGTATCCCATTTCTACATCGAAGTTCGCGATCGGCGACTGGCCCGGAAGCCGCGGCACTCCGCTGGGTGAATTGGAGATCGCAGAGAAGATCGGTGGCAACGCGCCGAGCGGCGCCGTTTTCAAAGACCGCCGCCGAACGGGCGAAATCCTGGTGCCGGATGCGCCCGGGCGCGATCCGATCGTGACGCGAATTCTTTGGCTCCGCGGACGCGAAGCGCAGAACGCCAATGCGTACGGCCGCTACATTTACATTCACGGCACGCCCGAGGAGCGGAACATCGGAAAGCCGGCGAGCTACGGTTGCATCCGGATGCGTTCGCGCGACGTGATTCAGCTTTACGACGCCGTCGGTTGGGGCGCGAAAGTCACGATCGTGAATGAGCCGCTCGAAGCGAGGGTGCCGGCCGTACCGTCGGCGCCGGGCGTGGCCGATGCGTTGAGGCAATAGCTGTAGCGGCGGTCTATGACCGCCGGATTCGCGGGAACTGGACACGTTCGGCGGTCATAGACCGCCGCTACAGGGAAACTTCATGGCAGCTTGCCGAGATGCCGCTGCGCCGTCGTCCGCGAAAATAATTCAAGGTCGGCGTCCACCATGATCTGCACTAATTCGTGAAAGCGCACCTTCGGTTCCCAATCCAGAATCTTCTTTGCCTTCGACGCGTCGCCGATGAGCAGGTCCACTTCCGCCGGCCGTTCATAGCGATCGTCGTGCTTCACGTACTCTTTCCAGTCGAGATCGGCCCGAGCGAAGGCGGCTTCGACGAATTCGCGAACCGTATGCGTCTCGTTTGTGGCCATCACGTAATCGTCGCCTTCCTCCTGCTGGAGAATGCGCCACATGCCTTCGACATATTCGGGCGCATAACCCCAATCGCGTTTTGCGTCGAGGTTTCCCAGGAAAAGTTCCTTTTGCAGACCCAGCTTAATGGCCGCCACAGCCCGCGTAATTTTGCGCGTCACGAAAGTTTCGCCGCGCCGTGGACTCTCGTGATTGAACAAAATGCCGTTGCTCGCGCAGAGTCCGTAGCTTTCACGATAATTCACCGTCGCCCAATACGCGAAAACCTTGGCCACGCCGTACGGACTGCGCGGCCAAAAAGGCGTTGTTTCCGTCTGCGGCACCTGTTGCACTTTGCCGAACATCTCGCTGCTCGAAGCCTGATAAAATTTCGAACGGATCCCCGTTTCGCGGATCGCTTCCAGGATCCGGATCGTGCCCACGCCGGTGACGTCCGAGGTGTATTCGGGAATGTCGAAACTAACGCGCACATGGCTCTGCGCGCCGAGATGATAAATCTCATCCGGCTTCAATTCGTAGACGAGCTTCACCAGATTAACGGAGTCGGCCAGATCACCGTAATGCAGGAACAACCGCACGCCGTTGATGTGCGGATCGGCATAAAGATGATCGATGCGCGACGTGTTGAACGTGCTGGCGCGCCGGATGATGCCGTGGACTTCGTAACCTTTATCCAGCAACAAATCCGCGAGATAACTGCCGTCCTGCCCGGTGATTCCTGTGATAAGCGCTTTTTTCATGCGGCTCTCGGTTTAGCTCATGAGGGGAAACGCGGCAAATGGTTTAGGCCGGATGCACCATCAAACCGGCCAGCACAGCGCGCTGCGCCGCGATCAATTCCGCGATCCCTTTCCGGCCTAGCGTGAGCATTTCCGAAAGCTCATCGCTCGAAAAAGTCGCTTCCTCGCCCGAACCTTGCATCTCGACAAACTCTCCATCTTCCGTCGCGACCAGATTGAAATCGACGCTCACCGCTTTGTCCTCTTCGTAATTCAAATCGAGAACCGGGACGCCGCCGAGCACACCGGCGCTGACCGCGGCCACCAGTTTCCGGATCGGGGGTGAATCGACCTTTTTATCATCAGTTAATTTTCGACACGCGATTGCCACCGCCAGACTGGCGCCAGTGATCGCAGCCGTGCGCGTGCCCCCGTCCGCCTGCAGCACGTCGCAATCAACCCACAATGTTCGCGGCCCAAGTTTCTCCAGATTCACCACTGCGCGCAACGAACGGCCGATCAGTCGCTGGATCTCGGAGCTGCGGCCATCGAGCCGGCCCTTCGTAATATCGCGAGGCTTTCGCGTGTTGGTCGAGTAAGGCAGCATCGAATATTCGGCCGTGAGCCAGCCGCCTGTGACGCCTTGTTCTTTCATCCAACGCGGGACCGTTTCCTCAATCATCACCCCGCAGATGACTCGCGTGTTTCCCATCGCAACCAGCACAGATCCACTCGCATTCGGGGCGATGCCGAGCTGGAAGGAAATCGGACGAATCTGGTCGGCGGCGCGTCCGTCGGTGCGTTGCATTCCACAATTGTAGGGCAGGCGCACTGCCTGCCAACCAAAACAATAATAGATCGCGCTGCGATGTCCGCGGTCGGTGCCGCGCGTCGACCCTACCCGTTCACCACCCGGCCGCCGTTCGGATGAAGCACCTGGCCCGTCATGTAGGACGAATCGCCGGAAGCCAGGAATACGAATGACGTGGCGACTTCCACAGGTTCGCCCGCGCGTCCGAGCGGCGTGTCGGACCCGAACGTCGCCACTTCACTCGCCGGAAATGTCGAAGGAATCAGCGGCGTCCAAATTGGACCGGGCGCGACTGCGTTCACCCGAATTTTCTTCTCCGCCAGCGCCTGAGAAAGTGAGCGCGTGAACGCCACGATTGCCCCTTTCGTCGCAGAATAGTCGAGCAGCTTCGGGCTCCCCTGGTAGGCAGTCACCGATGCCGTGTTAATGATCACGCCGCCGTTTTTGAAATGCGGCAGAACCGCCTTCGTCAGAAAAAACATCGAAAAAATATTCGTGCGAAAAGTTTTTTCGAGCTGTCTCTCCGTGACCTTCGTGATGCTCTCCTGCGGATGTTGTTCCGCCGCGTTGTTTACGAGGATGTCGATCTTGCCCAAGTCTCGCTTCGCCTGCTCCACCGCAGCCCGACAAAATTTTTCGCGTCCGATATCTCCCGCGATCAACAAACACTTCCGACCCTGGCTTTCCACGAGCCGCTTCGTTTCCCTCGCGTCTTTGTGCTCGTTGAAATAGACCACGCAAACATCCGCGCCTTCTTTCGCGAAGAGAACCGCCACGGCCCGGCCGATTCCGCTGTCGCCGCCCGTGATCAGCACTACTCGGTCTCGCAACTTCCCGCAGCCGACATAATCGCTGGCCCCGGATTTCGGCTGCGGCCGCATCTTGTATTCGCGGCCAGGTTGCCGCCTCTGATGCTGCGGCGGGCGAACTTTTCTCTCTTTCGGCATGGCAAAAACACTTCGCTTCTCCGCGCCGCTTCAGATGCCTGCCCTGTAGCCGCGGCCCTGCGGGCCGCGCCAAAAACGGCCGCGACTCAAGAATTTCTTCAACTTTCAAAAAAAAATCGTTTTTCCCGGTTGACGCTCATTTTTCGGTGGCTACGTTGTTGACCCCGCCTGAAGCGGGACTCCCGTAGTCGCAAGACGAAAAGAGTTGGTTCTCGCCTATTTTGGGACTGCAAATTGAAACTCAATTTTGTCCCGGCATGATGAACGGCAACGGAAATCATCGCCGGAGATCAAGTTGGGTTTTTTTGTGGGCTGAAGTGGGCGGAGACCGCTGGTTCTTTGATATCTACATACAGGGTAGTAAGTACAACTTTTAAGAGCTGAGTCTGAAAAGAAAGGCCGGGAAGGTAAGATGTCCCGGTCCGAGAGTTTCAGTTATCAAGTTTGAGCGTCGAGATCGGAAACGATTTTGGCGTTCTACAGATTGATCAAGCTACAAAGAGCACATGATGGATGCCTTGGTGCCAATAGGCGATGAAGGACGTGGCTAACTGCGATAAGCCTCGGAGAGCGGTAAACACGCTGTGACCCGGGGATTTCCGAATGGGATAACCTGAGTGGGGTAACACCTGCTCGAGTTTGTGTGAATACATAGCACAAACATCGCGACACCCGGTGAAGTGAAACATCTCAGTAACCGGAGGAAAAGAAAGCGAAAGCGATTCCGTAAGTAGTGGCGAGCGAAAGCGGAAGAGACCAAACCAGCAGTTTACTGCTGGGGTTGTAGGAGCCCGATGTGGTAGTGCAAAGGTTAGATGAAGCGAATGGAAAATCGCTCCAGAGAGGGTGACAGACCCGTAATCGAAAACCAGCGCACGCCTAGGGATTTCCTGAGTAATACGATGCACGTGAAACTTCGTATGAATCCACGCCGACCACGGCGTAAGTCTAAATACTAATTGGCGACCGATAGTGAACAAGTACCGCGAGGGAAAGGT
>JBEEHH010000029.1:0-2864 GCA_041167325.1 Verrucomicrobiota bacterium
TCCGGGTTATAATTCACTCGCCGCAAACGCAGGTCGAGTAACTCGACGCCGTAGTCCGCCAGCTTCACCGCGGCCGCCTTTTTGATTTCGTCCTCGACCTTCGATCTTCCGAAAACAATCGGCGGCAGGACGCCGATTGTTCCCAATCCCACCGGCCCGGTCTTCAGGCTTTCATCGTGCAACGGTTTGCGGTCCTTGTCGGTGCGGACGATCTCGATGAGGTCGTGCTTGGCGATGGAATTGCGGGTTTCGCTGCCGAGAATGTCCTCGAGACGGGACTGGGCACTGCGCTCATCATGCAGGCGGACGAAGTAAGTCTTCGGATTATCGATGCGCCACCGCGCGTAGGTATCCACGTGGATGTAGGTCTTGTCCCGGGTCGGGATCGCGACCGGCGACCCATCCCATTCCAGGAAACGTTTATCGATTTCGTTTACCTCCTGGATGAACGGCAGCTTGAGATGGAGCCCCGGTTCGGTAATCGGTTCGCCCACTGGTTTGCCAAATTGGGTGATAATGACCTGCTTGGTCTGGTGCACGGTGTAGAAGCAGCCAAGCACGGCCCGGAACAAAACCAGGATGGCGAGAATCGACAGGCCGATAAGGCAACCGCGCTTCGTCATTTCGCCTCCGGTTTCATTGAGAGCGGCAGGATCGGCAGGAGCTGTTTCATTGAATCGTCGATGATGATCTTTGGGCCCATCGCCGGCAGGACGTCCTGCATGGTCTCGAGGTAAAGCCGGGTGCGGGTGATCTCGGGCGCCTTGATGTATTGGCCGAGCATGGCGTTGAACGAAGCGATGTCGCCTTCCGCTTCATTCACGCGCTTAAAGCGATACCCTTCCGCGCCGCGAATCGTCTGGTCGGCCTGGCCGCGCGCGCGCGGGACCGCTTCGTTGTAATCGCCGTTCGCGATGTTGATCGCGTTTTCGCGGTCCTGCTGCGCCTTGTTCACTTCGTTGAAGGAGGCCTGCACTTCCCGCGGCGGGTTTACGTTCTTCAACTGCACCTGGTCCACGCGCACGCCGAGTTTGTAACGCGTCGCCAATTCCTGCATCCGCGCCAGCGCGGAAATTTCGATGTCCTGGCGGCCGATGGTGATCACTTCATCCACGGTCCGGTCGCCGATCACCTCTCGCATGGCGGCCTCGGACAAATCGCGCAAGGTCTGGCCGGGATTGCGAACATCGAAGAGATATTCCTTTGGATCGGAGATCCGATATTGGACGACCCATTCCACGAGGGCTGCGTTCAGGTCGCCGGTGACCATCGATTTTTCTTCGACCTGCTGCTGGGCGGGCTGGTCCGGATTCGTGTAGCCGTAGGTGTAGAATCCGAACTCGAGCTTCAACTGCCGGCGCGTTTGCACCAGGGTGTATTCGTCCACGCCGAGCGGGATCTTAAATTGAAGACCGGGCTCGGCGATCTTAAGGAATTTCCCGAAACGCAGCACGACCGCTTCGGACTCTGCCGGCACCGTGTAAAACGACGTCCAGATTAGAATCAGAGCGACGATGCCCAAAACCGCTGCGCCGATCAATCGCAGCGGCGGCTTCGGGATATTTAGGTTAATGACCGCGGGCGGTTGATTATTCATTGCGGCGTTGGGGCGGCAAGCTAACGCAAGAATCAGCAGGGACGAAGCGCAAAGTTGCTCCTGCCGGGTCACTTGATCTAAACATGAACACATGCCGATGAATGAAGTGGTCGTTCGCAAAGCCAACTCCACGGATGTAACGCGAGTGGCCGAACTCAGCGGCATTCTTGGATACCCGGTCGAGCATGAGACGATGCAACGCCGTCTCGAAAAATTGGACGGCCACGAAGAGCACGTCGTTTTCGTGGCGGAGGTAGATGGGGAAATCGTTGGTTGGATTCATGGGGCGGAGCGCGAGCTCCTCGTGGCCGATCGCATCGGCGAGATTTGTGGACTGGTGGTAGCCGAAGGCCAACGAGCAAGCGGCGTGGGACGGCGCCTGGTCGAGGCGGTTGAACAATGGGCGCGCGAACGCGGGCTCGAAGAAGTCTCCGTTCGCAGCAACGTCGCTCGGACGGAATCGCATCCCTTTTACGAAAAGGTGGGATACACCCGCCTCAAAACGCAGCACGCCTACCGCAAAAAGCTCGGCGCCCTGTAGCAGCGGCGCTCAGTCGCCGCTCGATTGGGCGCGCCGACAGAGCGGCGCGACTACAGCGCATTCGCTGTTTTCCGCCTTGCCGGAGCGCTGAATCGCGCGATATTTTTCTTTGACCTATGAAAAGGACACGCGAAGAAGTCGCGAACACCATCGAAGGTTTCGTCAGCGGCACCGGCAAGCAGTGGGATTGGGATGGGTTCACCTCGATCCGGATCGATGACCCGGAGCTGGAAAAGATCCGGCAACGATGCATCTCCGTCCGCGACGAATTTCCTCCGGAGAAAGCGAGCGACTATTGCAGCCCGGCGGGCATGGAAGTGATGCGCAAATTGGCGGACGAATTGCGGACGCGAGCTGCCTGACGTCGCCTTTCCTTCCAGCGTCTTCTGTAGCCGCTTCGCTGTGCGAAGCGCGGTGATCGACACCGCTACCGACTTTGCTCTCGCGCTGCCCGCAGGGCAGCGGCTACAGAAGATGATGCTCCTCGGTCAACGTCTGTATCGGCTGGTGCGCTTCGTCGTGATCTGGTGGCCGGCGTTTCTTTTTGCCTGCGCCCTCATCCTGCCGCGGGTCCCGGGTGCAACGGGACTCTTTTCCGATAGCGCAGGCCCTTGGTATCAGCCGATCACGTCGCCCCTGTTTCTCGCCGCGCTCTTGTATAGCTATCCGGTGACTCTGCTTTGCACGCGATTGGGCGGCGACGATATGTTCTTCTCGCCCGGTTAC